>DATAHU010000024.1:0-20524 GCA_036263015.1 Polyangiaceae bacterium
AGAACCCCTCGGCACTTTCGTTTCGGACATAGGCCGTCTCGTGTTGGCTGGTGCCAGCACGAGTTGGCCAAGCCGATCGCAGAAACGCGAAGCCACGCCCTGCCTCGCACGCAACCCTTCGCCAACAGTTCACTGTCCGCGACCGGGTCCCGCGCGGGAGCCGTCGCGGCATCGCGTCGATGTGCGGTCACCGTCAGCGGTGCTCACGCCGGTGCCGAGGGTTTCACGTCTCCGATCGCGAACTGATCTATTTGGGCAGTCCACCGCACCGCCCAGCCAAAGTTAACCCGATACAGGAACACAACAATGAAGACGCTACAAGTAAACCTCAATGAACGGTTGGTCGTATTGCAACGCGGGTTGCCCACGCTTGCCCTGAGCCCAGGTCGGCATACGCTGTGGGGCTGGAACATCGCGGAGCTACGCTTCTGTACCGACGAGCTCCTGTTCACAGCGGGCCCCGAAGTGCGGGCAGTGATGCCAAGCGAGTGGTTCGAAGAAGTGCGCCTCACAGCGCACGAGCGAGCGATCCTGTATCGGGACGATCTCCCCGTTCGCTACCTCCGTCCCGGCGTTCACCGCTATTGGACGGTCGACGAGGGCACGCGCTTGCGGCGGTTCGACGTGAACGAGGCAGTGCCCTCGCTCAGCGCGGAGGAGCTCCGCATCATTGCAGCCGGTGATCTTCTCGAAGTCACGGTGTCCCTCAACGAGCGGGGTCTCTTGCTCCAAAACGGGCGCTATCAAGCTAGCTTGCAGCCGGGCCAATTTCGCTTCTGGCAAACCTCCGAACTGCGCACTCAAGTTCACCTGATCGACATGCGGCGTCGCAATCTGACGCTGGCGGGTCAAGAGCTGATGACGAAAGACAAGGTCACGCTGCGGCTCACGGTGAGCGTCGAATACGCCGTGGCAGATGAACGGCGCGTGTGGGAGCAACTGTCGAACATCGAGGCGAGCGTATATCAAGCGGCACAACTGGCGCTGCGCGACTACGTGAGCGTCGTGACGCTGGACCACCTGCTCGAAGGACGCAGCGAGCTCAGCAACTACCTCGAAAGCACCGTCTCGGGGCGACTCGGCGACGTCGGCTTGCGCCTGGCGTCGATCGGCCTCAAGGACGTGATCCTGCCCGGCGAGATGAAGGCGTTGCTCAATCGCGTGATCGAGGCCGAAAAGGAAGCCGCGGCCAACGTGATCTTTCGCCGCGAAGAGGTCGCAGCAACGCGTTCGCTCGCCAACACCGCCAAGCTGATGGCAGAGCAGCCGATCTTGCTGCGCTTGAAGGAACTGGACGCATTGCGTGATATCGCGGAGCGCATCCAAGAGGTGCGGGTCGTGGTGGGTGCGGATGGACTCAATGCCCTGTTGCCTGCAAACCTGCTCGGCCAGAGCAACGCCTCGCGCAGCAAAACCCAAGCCCCGCAATAGTCGCAAGCCCCGGGCCGATTCCCCACAGAGCGGCCCGGAACAGCGATGCGGCTGCTTCCAAAGGACGCGCAGACCCCGCAAGAGTCGCCGGCTGTTTACCTTTGACACGGCTTCAGCTCCCACGGCTAGTCCACCGCAGCCAAGCGCGCCCCTATCGGGCGCAGCGCCATCAGCCCGAACGAACGCCCAAGCAAGGCCGCTCACCTCACGGGCCACCCGAGCGCGCGTGGCCACCCCGATTCACATGCCGCATGCAACAATCCTTGGTGGATGATGCCCCTCCAGCAAGATCCAAGATCTGCCCCTCAGTGGGCTAGGAATTGCTGGTGCAACGATTGAGTTTTTCACTGTGTCCCTCTGCCCCCTCCCGAATTTTCCCGAGCGACGAAAGTCGTGGGTCAGCTCTCACATCCTGCGATCGCAAATGGCGCACTCGATCGGCTCGGATGTTGGGATCCACTAGCCGCAGAGCTTCAAGAGCGGACCGGAAGGATCTAACATCGGGCACTTAACGCATCCGATTGGAGCTCAACTTGTCGAACCGTCGTCTCTCCTTGCTTCGCCCCCCTTCACGTCGTGCCGATTTCTCGCGTCGCGCCGGTAACCTATTGCACCCATCCGCGATCGCTGTGTTGGGGATCTTGCTGCCGCTCGGTACATTTGCGGCGTGCGGTACATCCAACGATTCGACCGGCGAAAACACGATGGCAGCCGAGTCGACCTCGCCCATGCAAACGACGCCTGCCAGCAATTCGAGTGGAACTCAGCCGATGAGCAATCCCGAGCCAACCAGTCCTGCGTCGTCGACGATGAAGCCCGCGGTACCACCCCCAAATACGGGCGGCCCGGACGTGGGCACCAACGACACCCCGATGCCGACGGTGAAACCGACGATCACTCCCGGGCCCGCGACGAACAGCGGCGGGGGGGGCGGTGGTGCCGGCCTGCCCGACATGACTGCGGGGGGAGGAGGCGGTGGCCCCGCTGCCATGCCCAGTAGCAACGGCAGTGGCGGCACTCCCAGCACGCCCGCCACCTCCGGCCCGACTGGCACGATGGGCGGTGGGGGGAGCGACTCCGGAAGTGTTGGCGGCGCCGATGGCACGACTGGCGGCGCTGGCGAGATGCCTGCGACTGGCGAATTCAAGCTCACGGCTCCCGATTGGCACGCGGGTGAAGACTGCAACAAGGACGCCAAGGACACGTGCGACAACATCCCAGTGGAGAATCGCGCAACGATGATCGGCGGCATGAACATCATGCCCACCATCAGCTGGACCGCAGGACCAGAAGGCACCAAGAGCTATGCTGTCGTCTACCAAGACGAAACCAACGGCCTCGCGCACTACGCACTTTGGAACATTCCCCCTGACGTGACCTCGGTCGGGCCCGACAGCATTCCCACAGGAGCGAGTCAAGCAGCGCTGGCCGGTATGACTTGGTTTGGTTCGGGTGCGTGCGAAAACGTTTATCAGCTCGGCGTGTACGCGTTGAGTGTCGATTCGCTCAACCCGATGGGTACGAAGCAAACTGCGGTTCGCGATCAGCTCGACATGGACGACGGCACGATCGTTCTAGCGAAGGACTTTGGACGCGTTACGCCCAAGGCACCTTGCGGCAATTGAGAGCTGGCGTTTCTTGGAGCGGGTCTCGAAACCTCGACACCCGCTCGTCGCCTCCGAGCTCACGCCCAGCGTTCACTCCAAGGGCGCACATCGAGTTCGAAAGTCCAAGCCGAACGCGGTTGCTCGATGAGCTGCAGGATCTGCAGCGCTAGAGCCTCGGGTTCGATGCAGCCCGACCGTTCCAGGCCCGGGAAGCGCTCCAAGCTGCGATCGCCCCAGACTTTGCCGTCAACCACTACGTGAGCCACGTGAAGCCCCTTGGGGCCGAACTCCTTGGCAAGACCGTGGGCGAAACCGCGCAGAGCGTGTTTGGAGGAAGCGAACGCGTGCGAACGAGCGCCACCGCGCACCGAGCCCGTCGCGCCGACGAAAATCAGACTACCCGCCCCTTGCTCGAGCATCTGGGGCACCACGAGCTGGCAACAAGCGAACGCACCTAGCGCGTGGGTACGCCAACTCGCTTCGAAGTCTTCGAGCGACGTCTCTTCGAAGCCACCAAGCTTCAGCAGCCCAACGTTGTAGATGAACGCAGCGTAGGGCCCATGTTCGGCGACAGACTCGAGGCTGCGTGGCTGGGTCACGTCGGCCTTGAGGTAAACCTGAGCAAACGATCCGAGCTCTGCTCGCAGTCGGGTCTCGTCGCGCCCAACGGCAACCACCCCCCAGCCGCGCGCCGACAGTTCACGAGCAACGACGGCCCCGCTAACACCACCGGCGCCGACGAGCAGAGCGCGTTTTGTTTGCATGCGTCGAAGATACGCTGCGCGAGCGACTGACGACTGGAACCTGAGTCACTGAGTCGGCTCTTTTTCGAACGCGAGGCGCCACAGCGCCGAGCGGTCCAAGATCTGAACGAAGCCTCGACCATTGTGTACCCAGCCGCGCTTGACCCACTCCCGCAAACAGCGAAACACCACCTCGCGCACGCTCCCCACCTCATTGGCAATCGCGGCCTGACTCTGCCGCGTCACACCTGCATGGCCTGCGTGACGAAGCAAATAGCGCGCGATGCGCACCTCGACTTCGAGCGAGGCGGTCTCCTCCAGACTCGTCATCAATTCGAAGACTCGTGCGGACAACGCGCCGAACACGTACTCTCGAAACGCAGGCTCGCTTTCGAACAAGGAACGGAACAGCTCGCGAGGCATCACCACATAGCGCGCCCCGTTCGGCCCCGCCTGAACCCACGCTGGATAGGGCTCACTGCGAAATGTTGCGGTCAGCGCCAGCACGCAACCGTCTGGTGGCTCGACTCGATACAAAGTCGCTTCGCGACCCCCGCGCGTCAAATAGTAGACGCGCAGATTGCCTGCCAAGACGAATACCGCCCCAGGACAATCGTCTCCGCGTCGCAAGAGCTGCTTCTTGGCTTTGGCGGGCAGGATTGGAAGCGACCCAACCGCGCGTCGCGCTGTCTTCGAAAGCCCTCGAGCGAATGAAAGCTCGGGGTTCACTCGTTCACTCCGTGCGGCGAATCGTGAACTCGTCGACCACTGCCCCGTCGGTCGTCTTGAAGGCAGCGCGCGCGAGCGTCGGATCGCCGTCCACGCCGAAGTGCACGAACAGCGCGCCGTACGTGGCCTTGAAATCCGACACCGGGACGCCGTTGTCAACATAACGGTTCGAGGTGTACACGGTGGCCCACCACGACGGCACATCCGTACCGTGAATCTCCTCTTCGAAAAGGCGGATCGAATGTCCGCCCAATCCCGCAACCGTTACGACGGTCTTGCCTTCCCCAACTTCGACGGCATCCATGGCGCCCGATGCCCCGAACGCGCGAGCGGCGCTGCCATCCGAAAAATCGGTCAGGGTGCGCGAGCGCGCATAACTGTGCTCATGACCTGTCATGATCAACGCGCCGTGCTGGCGACAGATTTCGTATGCTCCCCACCCCACTTCGTCGGTCTTGCTTCCGAGCTGGAGATCTCGTTGGTTCTTGTGCCATGCGCAGATCTTCCAGATTGCGGTTTCGTCGGTGAGCGAACGATCGAGCGCCGCCAAACGGTTCGGATCGTCGGGAACTTCAGGCAACGTGCCGATCCCGGATTCGACCAGGACCAGGCCGCGGAAAGTGCACTTGGCTTGAACCCCGACTTCACCGCTGCAACGCAAACCCGAGATCGCCGCTTGCTTCCGCGTAGCGATGGCTTGGTAGCTCGGGCTACCCTCAGAGGCGGGATACCACATTGGCACGTCGTGATTGCCCACGACGGTCAGATACGGCACCTCGTCTCCGAGATTCGCGCGCACCAATTCGTCCCAGCTCGTGGGATCATCGGTGTAGTCGATGTCTCCCAAGTGCACGACTGCATCGACGTCTTCGGTCTTGATCAGAGACAGCACGTTGGCCGCATCCTGTGACAACGACTGATCTCCGAAGAACGCGACGTACAACCCTGGTTGCGCACAGTCCGAGCCGAGCGCGAGATCGTACTTTACGAAGCGCGCATTGGACTCCAACACATGGATCCGAAGCGTTTCGGTGTCCGTGCTGGCGCGGTGGCTGAGATTGATTTGCGGCCCCTGACCGCCGTCCAAACGCTTGCCATCCGCGTCCTGTAGCTCGAGGGACAGCTGTGCCGCAGGCGCGTGACTGAATGCCGAAAGGCTCAGCTCGAGTGCGCAGCCTGCAGGCAATTCGACGCTGAACCAATCCTCGTCGCCAGCCAACAACTCCCCTTCCACGCGTTCCTTGAAGAGATCTACGAGCAACGCGGAGATTGCGCTCTGGTTGCCAGCGACGCAACGCGGGGCAACCCCGTCGTCCGCGCAATCGTTACCCGTCGGCGGTGGATCGCCGCATCCAACCTGATAGGTCGAATCGTCGTCGTCGCAATCGGGGCCATTGCGCTCGGTATAGCGATCGCAACCGGCGTAATAGCCGTCACCATCTTCGTCGCGACAGCGCGCGCACGACTGCCGATTGTCGGTATCGTCTTCGCTGCAATCGGGGCCTGCGCGCTCGACGTAGCGATCGCAGCCGAAGAACGCTCCGTCGCCATCTTGGTCTAGGCAGGTGTCGCAACTCGAATAGTTGTCACTGTCGTTGTCGTCGCAGTCTCCGATCAGCGCGCCCGTAAACCCGTCACACAGTGCGTAATAACCGTCGCCATCTGCATCGGTACAACTGCGGCACTCGCGGGTCTCGGCAGGCTCCAAATCGTTGCAATCGGGCCCGCTGCGCACTTGATAGCGATCACAGCCGACGAAGACCCCATCCGCGTCGCGGTCCACACAACGCGTACACGCCGTCTGCAGATCGACGTCCGCGTCGTCGCAGTCCGGTCCCGCATGGTTCGTATAACGGTCGCACGCGGCAAAAGCACCATCGCCATCCGTGTCGGTGCAGTGGTCGCAGGAGCGCTGGTTGTCTGGATCTGCGTCGTCGCAATCCGGCCCCAAGCGGGTCAAGTACGAGTCGCAGTGAGTGAACGCGCCGTCCAAGTCACGATCGACACAGCTGCCGCAGGCGGATTGATTGTCTGGGTCATTGTCGTCGCAATCGGGGCCGGGGTGCGCGTCGAAACGCTCGCAACCCACGAAGGAACCGTCTCGATCGGCATCAACGCAAGAGTTGCAGGAGTTCTGGACGTCAGCATCGAAGTCATCGCAGTCCGGTCCAATGCGCGAGACGTAGCGGTCACACCCGGTGTACGCGCCATCACCGTCACTATCGCGACATGAGTTGCAGGACGCAGAATTGTCGGGATCGGTGTCGTCGCAATCGCCGTTCAGCGCGACGTAGCCGAGCGGCGTATCGCAGGCGCTAGTCGTATCTGTCGCCGTCCCCACGCCATCGTCATCGAGATCCGCGTAGTACGTGACGAGCACCCCCTCGTCGACTTCGCCATCGCAGTCGTTGTCGATACCGTCACAGGTCTCCGGCGCGCCCAGCGTCGCGTCGTTGGTACAGGGAGCCGCATCCGAGCTCGGCGGAGCGGCTCCCTTGAGGTTCACATCGGTGCTCGAATCCTGTTGCGCAAAAGCTGCACTGCTCGTGCCCGTGGGGATGGTCGCCGTATTGGGCGCGGGCCAAGGCACCACGGGCTCATCGGTACCGCAGCTGGCGAGCAGGCCCAGCAGGCATCCGACGAGTATTCGTTCACGCAGCAATCCGACGGATGTCAACGCAGGATCAAGGCGTGATGTACGACGCAGTAATCCCGACCAACCCCGTGAAGCGGTGATACTGGTCAAAATCCGACGTGTAACGGAGGCTGGGGAGCGAGACATCCAACAAGACGTATTTGGTTTTGACGGAAATTCCGAACACGTCAAGCCGCGCCATGAAGTCCGTGCTGTCTTTCATCTGGATGAAGCCAGCGCCCGCGCGGATCGGCCAGTTGAGTCTCTCTGACAGCGGTAGATGAACACCAATGTTGAACAACAAGCTGCTCGTCGCGTCGTTGTTGTAAGACGTCTTCGAGCCGTCCTTGAATCGGGAATCGGAGTTGCCGACGACGGGGAAGTTGCTCGATGGTGCCCATTCGGCGGAGAGCTCGACCAACTCGATCGTCATTCCCAACTTCAGCGCGCCGTAAAAGGCGGCAGATTTGACGGGGCCATCGAGGCCACTGCCATCTTTCTCCTTGAACGCCTCAATCGACATACCGCCAGCGAGCGCCAAGCCCGCTATCCCTCGGATCCCGACCAGCCCGACTTCGCGTTTTTTCTCCTGACGCAAACGATCCGTCTCAGCGAAAGAATCAGAGAGCTTGCCGAGCCGTTCGCACTGACCGCTCGCGGTGCACACCTCTGAAGAGGCGCACGGTGGATGGCAGATCAGTTCGCAACGTCCGTTGATGCACTCCGAACCAGACCCGCAAGCAGGCACACATTGATTGCTCGGGGAGTCGAACACGGGCGGAGTCGGTTCCGCCATCGTGCTGCTCGAGCTGGTTGTAGTGGTCGTCGTTACCGTAGTGTCCGTCGAAGTAGAGCTGCCTTGGCCGCTACTGCTACTTCCGAACGAGTCAGTGCCGGTTGTACCGGTGGCCGTCTGAGCGGCAGCGGGAACACCGAGCCCAATGGCCGCTGCGAAGATGGAGGCGCTGGTGAAGAACCTGCAAAAGGAATGTGACGACGTTGCCATGGGCAACGACTCTAGGGAATCGACGGAGCTTGGGCCAAGACAAAAGCCAAAACACTGATCGCCTGGCACCCACATTCGCGGAATTTGGTTGCAATCTCGGACGCCGAGGCTCCATTGACGAGGGCGTTGGCGATGCGAACTGACAGTCGGGCCCTCACGCCCATGGCCATGCGGAATCTGCGACTTGTAGCGCTGGGGCTATATGGGGCAATGCTCGGCTGCAGCGGGACACATTACCCCACCGCCCAGGGCGTACAGCCGCCAAGCCCAGCATCCACAGCACGGAAGCCGGACCAGACGCTAACGATGGACGCGGGCGATGTTAGCCTGGGACCGCTGCCACGCTTCGTCTCGGTCAACATCCCCAACCTGCACTACATCGAGGACGACTTTCGCTTCGAAGCAGCTGAACGTTATCGCTTGCCGAACGAGTTCGAAATTCGCGATGCGCTCGAGGCCGTGCGGCAAATGGGGGGCGGCGTCGTGCGCATCTACGCGCTGTCCGTGCGCAAACCGACGGATGGGCCCCGAGTGATCAGGCACGTGACCGGGCCAGGACAATTCGATTCCAGGGCATTCGAGGCGCTCGATTTGGTGCTCGCGTTGTGCCGCGAATACGGCGTGAAAGTGATCATCCCTTTCGTCGACAATTGGCGCTGGTGGGGCGGCGTGGCCGAATACGCCGCGTTCCGAAGCAAGTCACCCAACGCGTTCTGGTCCGATCCCGAGCTGATTGCCGACTTCGAGCGCACCGTCGAATACGTAGTCCACCGAGTAAACACTCTCAATGGCGTTCGCTATGCCGACGATCCGACAATCCTGGCGTGGGAAACGGGAAACGAGTTGCAGTCGCCTTGGTCGTGGGTCGAGACGGTCGCTCATTACCTGAAACAGCAAGACCCGAAGCACCCAGTGATCGACGGTTATCACAGCGCTACGATCCGTCCCGAGGCTTTGGACAGCGAGCTGATCGATGTGTTGAGTACGCACCACTACGATGGCGCCGCCGCGATGCAACGCGACATCCGCGCCAATCTCGAGCAAATCGCCGGCAAGAAGCCCTACTTCGTGGGCGAGTTTGGCTTCATGCCGGCGAACGAATTGGCACCGGTCTTGACGGATGCGTTCGCGCGCGGGTTGCAAGGGGCGTTGATTTGGAGCTTGCGCTTTCGCAACCGTGATGGAGGGTTTTACTTCCACGCCGAGAAACCGGGCTTCGAAGCATATCATTGGCCAGGCTTCGCTTCGGGTGATGGATACGAGGAACGTGCGATCATGAAGCTGTTGGCGGCAGAGGCCACGCGCTTGGCGGGTGTTGCCGCTCCAGGCCAAGCCAAGCCGCACCCGCCGATCATGTTACCTAGTTTACCTGTTGCCATCAGTTGGCAAGGCGCGGCGGGGGCGGAAACCTACTCGGTTGAGCGAGCTCAGAGCAGTTCGGGGCCTTGGCAGATTTTGGCGATCGGCGTCAGCGACGCGGAACGCGGTTATCGCCCACTGTACAACGATACGAGCATCGTACCCGGGCAGAGTTACTACTATCGCGTCGTGGCCCACAACGGCAGCGGCGATTCGGAACCATCGAACGTGCTCGGCCCCGTTTCGAGCCAAACCTTGCGCTTCGTGGACGAGCTCGTCGACGCGCGCTTCATGAGCCGACACGAGGGGCCTCTGAAGTTTGTCTCGAGCTCTCCCTCGGATACGAAGATGGACCGCGATCGCGCGGCGGGCGCCGGTTCGATCCTCGAATATCACGTGGCCGGCGAGATCCGCGAGATTCGGGTCGATGCCTTCTTGCGCGGAGACGCTGCGACCCCACGACTCGAGAGCACCGAGGCCAAGGGCCAGCTGAAGCTCACGCTCTCTCGATTCGAACCCGGCACGGACTCCTCGCCGGATGTTCACCCGGTACGGATAACGGGTACCGCGCCCTGGGGCACACACGGCTTTCGCATCGAGCTTGGCCCCAAGGCGGAGCTCGGACGCGTCGAGTGCGACTACCTGCCGCGGCAGTAGCTGTTCAACCGCCCTGACTGAGACGTCGGCTGTCCTGCCCGCTCAACAACTCGACGGCGCGCCGCAAGCGCTTTACTATCGCCTCTTTCTCGGGATAGCCGCCGAGCGCGTCGAGTAACGCAGCATCATCGATCTCCGACAAGCTTCGGGGCCGATTGCCGGCGAACCAATGATCGGCATTGTCGAGCATTCCAAAGCGCCAACGTCCGAACTCGACGAGATCCCAGCCCTCGGCCAAGTTCAAAAGCCAGAGAATCGTCGCGAGGTTGTAGCGCTTCGGAAGTCTGTCGAACTCGGGCATCCCCGGTAGGAAATGCTCGGGGTCGGCGTAACCCGTCGCTAGGCGCATCGCTTCGCGCAAACGCTGATCGATCGGCTCACACTCTTCGCGAGCACGCTCGAGCAGGGCCAACGTCTTCATGTGCTCGTCGAAATCGGAGGGTCTGGCGGCGCCGATGCTGAGCGTGGCGATCTCGGGATGCGAAAGGCAGAAAAGATCATTGAAGACGATCGGTGAGAGCGGTGCACACAGGCGCACGAGTTTCTCTGGCGGGGCGTAAAGGCGGCCCCCTTTGTCGGTCGGCGAAATGATGAAGACGCCCATGTCGCGCGCCCGCGCCTCGGCTATCGCCGCCCAGTTGCGCTGCATCACGTAGTAAAAGTGCAGGTTCACATAGTCGAACCCCAGCCCGGTTCTCGGCTCCCCGAAACGAACGCATTGCAGGATCTGCTCGAGCGGGGCATGCGTCGAAAAACCGACGAAGCGCGCCTTGCCTTGCTCTCTGAGGCGCTGGGCGACTGCAAAGCAACCGCCATCCCGCAGCGTCCAATCCACTCGCTGTTGATTGTTGATGCCGTGAATTGCCAACAGATCGACGTGATCGAGCCGCAGCCTTGCGAGCGAATCGTGAAACTCTTGTTCGAACAATTTCGGATCAGCGTTCGGCTCGATCTTGGTCTGCACGATCAAGCCGTCACGATTCAGTGCCTGCAGCGCGCGCCCCAATTGGCGTTCGCTGCTGCCGTAGCCCCGCGCTGTCTCGATGTGGTTGATGCCGAGCTCCAACGCGCGGGCGACCGTGCGCTCCAGATTTTCTTGGTTGGCCTTGGGGATGTCCCGCTCGGGCAAGTCTTGCCAACGGAACTGATAGCGCATGCTGCCGCAACTGAAGACGGGCATGGCCAACTCGGTGCGGCCAAAGCGACGGTATTGCATCAGCGTGCTCATGACGCCAATCTAGCAAGCTCCCACCCCAACCGCTGCTGGTTTTGAGCAGGGCTCTTGACAGCGGATCCGATGACGACCAAACACGATTCGATTCAGAAAGCGACTGGGAACCGATGAAGTACCTGCACACGATGGTCCGCGTCACTGATTTGGAAGCGTCGCTCGGGTTTTATTGCGGCGCTTTGGGGTTGCGTGAGGTCAAGCGCACCGAAAACGAAAAGGGACGCTTCACGCTCGTCTTCTTGGCTGCGCCGGGTGATGAGCAGGCCCAAATCGAATTGACGTACAACTGGGATCCCGAGGTGTATACCGGTGGGCGCAACTTCGGTCATGTCGCGTATCAAGTGGAAGACATCTACGCGACGTGCCAACGGCTGATGGAAAAGGGAGTAACCATTCTGCGTCCGCCCCGCGACGGCCACATGGCCTTCGTGCGGTCTCCCGATCAGATCAGCGTCGAGTTGCTGCAAAAGGGGCCCTCGCTTCCGCCACAGGAACCTTGGGCGTCGATGCCCAACACCGGCAAGTGGTGATGCAGGTCAAAGATCCCCAACTGACGAGGGATATCGCCCAAGGGCGCCCGATCAAGCTGAACCTGGGCAGTGGGGGCGGCGCGGGTGAACGCGACGGCTTTTACGGCGTCGACATTCGCGACGCACCGGGGGTCAGCGTGGTGTGCGACTTGGAGCGCGGGCTACCGCTACCCGATGCGTGCGTGGAAATGATCTATTCGTCGCACTTCTTCGAGCACGTGCGCGATCTGACGAGTTTGATGCGCGAGTGCCAGCGCTTGCTGCAAAAGGGCGGCCGCATGGACATCACCGTGCCGCATTTCTCGTGCCCGCACTTCTACTCTGATCCCACCCACGTGCGCTTCTTCGGCCTGCACACGATGAACTATTTCGCTGCGCCCGGTGGGCACAAAGGTTCGCCGGCGCCGCGTTACGAACCAGACATTCGCTTCATCGTGGATCGCGTTTCGATCGAGCTGATGCCTCGCAGCTTGCTCGAACGACTCACGACACCGTTTCTGCAAGACTGGATCAACCGCGACTACGCGGCGTTGGATCGCTATGAACGGCGCTTCTGTTGGCTCGCGCCTGCCTATACCGTTCGGTACGAGTTAACGGTCGACAAGTAGTCGTAGCGACCCAGTGTCTGACGCAACTTCGGCGATACTAGAGCCGCCCGTAGACCGGAAGCGCCGCACCCGTCACTGCCGACGAAGCTTGGCTGAGCAGGAACGCGATCACTTGGTTGAGCTCCGTCAGCGCGACCCAACGCGAGAAGTTCGCTTGCGGCATGGCTGCTCGATTGGCAGGGGTGTCCAAGGTGCTTGGCAGCACCGCATTGAGCCGCACTCCTGTCCCCAGCATCTCCTGTGCCGTGGTTTTGATCAGGCTCACGACGGCGGCTTTGCTCGCAGCATAGGCCGCCGCGCTGGCGCTCTCCCACGGCCGCTCTGCGGCGCGTGAACCGATGGCCACGATTGAACCGCCGCCGCGCTCTTTCATGTGTGCGGCTAGCACGGTCGTGCAAACGCGCGCGGTCTCGAAGTTCGACTGAAACATGCGCTGCCATGTTTCCGAGCCGGTGTCGATGACCGCTTTGCCGCCTTCCCAGCCTCCAGCACACAGCACTGCCCCACTGACGCGACCCCAACGCTCCGCGACGCGTTGAACGCCAGCCCGCATCGACTCGAGGTTCGTCAAGTCGAGCGGCAAGCTCAACACCTGAGACACGTTCGACGACGGTGGCGTCTCGCCCTCGCGAATCGCAGCCACGACGCGGTAACCTCTACCCTCGAGATCAGCCGTCAAGCTTCGACCCAGAGCGCCTCCGGCGCCTGTGACGAGAACGACTGGGGTGGACGACTCGGGCGGTGCGCTCGGCGCCGCCGGGCTCTGCATTGTCTTCGCTTGGGCCATGGGCGAGCCCAGCGCCTAGCACACTCACGCGTCGAAGGGAATGTTGGCGTTCTTGAGCATCGCCTTCATGCCTGGCTTGTCGATTGCCTTGAGCAACGCTTCTTCGGTGGTGATTTTTTCCTTCTGCACCAGGTCGAGCAATGCCTCGTTCAACAAAACCATGCCGGCACCGCGATTGGTTTGCATGATCGAGGGGATCTGAAACGTCTTACCTTCGCGGATCAGGTTCGCGATGGCGGGGTTCGAGAGCAACACCTCGAGCGCGGCTACACGTCCGCCGCCGATCTTCTTGCACAAGGTTTGACTGATCACACCCTTCAACGATTCGCTCAACATCACGCGGATCTGTTCCTGTTGATCGGGCGGAAACTGGTCGATGATGCGGTCGATCGTCGAGTAGGCCGTGCTGGTGTGGAGCGTGCCGAACACCAAGTGCCCCGTCTCGGCGGTCTCGATCGCGATCGCAATCGTCTCCAAGTCGCGCATTTCTCCGACCAGCACGATGTCCGGATCTTCGCGCAAAGCGGCGCGCAGCGCGCGCTTGAAGCTCTGTGTGTGAATCCGCACTTCCCGTTGATTGACCAGGCACTTCTTGTTCGGGTGCACGAACTCGATCGGGTCTTCGATCGTGATGATGTGATCGGAACGGGTGCGGTTGATCAGATCGACGAGCGCGCAAAGCGTCGTCGATTTACCGCTGCCCGTGGGCCCAGTGACCAAGACCAGCCCCTTGCTCAGCTTGCACAGATCGCAGATCGCTTTTGACAGCCCCAGCTGTTCCACCGTCAGAATCTCGGCGGGGATCGTACGAAAGACCGCGCCCACCCCTTTGCGATCGCGGAACAAGTTAGCGCGAAAACGCGCGAGTCCTTTGATCTCGTACGCGAAGTCAGTGTCGCCATCCTTGTCGAACTCGGCGCGATTGATCGGAGGAATGATCGGCGCGAGCAGTTCGAGCAGGCTCTCCGAGCTCTGACGCGCATAGTCGAGTCGCCTCATCTCTCCGTCTTTGCGGATCATCGGAATCTCTTCCGAGCTCAAGTGAAGATCGGAAGACCCGGTGTTCACCAACGTCCGAAACAGCTCGTCGATCTTGTGCTTGTCGTCGGAGACTTGGGGCTGCTCGACAATCTCGATCATCGTGCTTTCGAGTTCCACGGGTCTTTCGGAGATGCGCGCTGGAGGCGCTGCAGAACGGGCGACGGGGGCTGAGTCGCCCGTGGCACTCGACGCAGGTCTCACGAGCACCGCCGTCGCACCTCGCCAGTCGGAGACCACGACCAGCACCTTGGGCGTATTGGCGACCGTCAATTCGAAGCTCACGCCGCCAGCGCTGACCAAGGTGCTGCGCGCTTCCGGGGGAGCGATCTCCAGCACCAAGCGTCGCACCTGCTCTGCGGTCGGCTTCTTTGTGCTGAGCACCAAACGCTGCGTGCCGCGGGTAACCGAGGGCTCGGCATCAGCTGCAATCATCAATCCCTGGGCGCTGCGCCCATGCATTGCCTCGATGAATTTGTCGATCTGCGCCATGTTGGGGACTCCAGCGGCGGTTCAGAGACCGAATTGCAGCCCCAAGAGCAGCTGAGTGCGCGAGGTGATCAAGGAGTTCTTGACCTCGATCAAGCTCCCTCCCGCCTCGGCTTGTGCATTGAACATCCAGATCTTGGCAAATTGGATGCCGAGGTCCGAGCGCACGCTGAGTTTGTCATTGAGCGGCCATTCGACGCCAAAGTGCGGTCCGATGAAGGCCCCCGGACGCGGTGAATCCCAAACGTCGTACTCTTCGGCCTTGTAGCGATTGATTTCGTCTTGAACGTCGTTGCCGGGAAAGACCACGATCGCTCCGGCTCGGAGTCCCAAGAGCACGTCCATTTTGGAGAGCATGTCGATCAGCACGTACTCCGCTTGCGCATAGAGCTCGAACATCTGCCCGACGTGATAATTGTCACCGTTGTTGTTGTTGTCGCCTTTGGGCTTCAACGTGTAGTCGTTGTACCATCCGAGGCCCGGGCCTACGCGCAGTTGCTTCAACCACCAGGGCGTCAGGTACCATGCCTCGAGCGCGAGGATGCCGTTGCTGACACCGGCTTCACGATCCGACTGTTGGTCCCTTTGACCATTGACGAAGCGGTCCTGCACGCGGTCCGTGTCTTCCCAGTAGAAAGCGGGTCCGATGCCCAAGACCGAGCGCAAAGGCGAGTGAAACGCGGGTTTCGGGGAGTCCTTGGGTTCGCTAGAGGTCCCGGAAGAACTGCCCGATCCCGTGCTGGAGTCGGCATTCATCGAGACGATCGCCGGCTTACCCTCCCCTCCTTTCGGTGCCGCAGCCCCCAACTGGCACACTAGCCCGACAGAAACCGCTACGTTGAAACTCACTAGAAAAGGTAAACTTGCTCGGTCCATCTCATCCTCACTCGCGATCATCCGCGTGTCGGATCCGCCTGTTCGCGAAAGCTAACTCGTTGATGTCACTCGCTCCGCCGGGAACCCTAGCTGCCGAGGATCGGGGAGACAACTTCAGAAGAGCAAAATCCTCAACAGTCAGGCGAGCTTCTGCCGCCATCTCCCACCCGGCCCACCTGGGACCACAAAAGCGTTTGCGAAGAGGGCCGCTCTTCACGGCAACTCAGGTGTTGAGCTACACTGCCAGCGGGTTATGGAGACGAAAACAACCGTATTGGGCAAGGCGGGCGTCATTTCGTCCTGCATGATGGTGTTCTTCACCGCATGCGGGACAGATGAAAACCTATTCAACTCCGAAGAGCCCGCGCGCGGGCCTGCATCGATGTTGCCGTCGGGATCGGAGCGGGTTACCGATGGCAAGTTCAAAGGGGGCAACGACACGTTGCCGAACGTCGCCGCAGCCGCTGACGGCAGCGCTTGGAACCCCGAGCTACCGATAATCTGTGACGACAACTGCCGCAAAGCTTGCGACAGCTACGCCTTCGAGAATCCCGTCAACAAGGGGATGTGTTCGGATCTCTGGGGGGCTGGCGGCACGGGTACCCCGATCGTCGCAGAGGAAGCATGCCGGCGCTTGTGGGTCGACACGGTGGGTCGTTTCCCAACCAGTTCCGAGCTCGATGGTTGCACCAGCAAACCCTGGGGCGACGTGGTCAAGGAACGCATCGACTCGCCGGAGTTCGTGCGTCTCAATCGCCGCGCTTGGGCGGACCGCCTCAAGTACGACACCGAGTCCGTCAGCGTGGAGCGCATCTACGACATGGACCAGATCGTCGCTGCGGCCTACCAAGGCCGCATCCCGTACGACGAGTTCGGAACCTTGATCAGCGCTCACCCGGTGCTCACGCGCCGCAACGCCACCGCCGGTGACCGCGCGGAGGCCCTGTTCTGGACCCTGCTCGGACGCCCCCCGTTCGGCGAAGAACGCGCCGACGTCGGTCGCTTGTACACGCTTTGGGACAACAACTACTACGATCACCCGCAGCTCGGCATGCGTTTGCCCGACGCCTACATCCGCTACAACTGCGTGGATCAAGACGGCAACGTCGACAAGGCGACCAGCGGCGAATGCACGAGCGTGACCTTTGGCTACGAGCAGTTGATCTTGAAGCCCGACGCGCGCTCCAAGCCCGATGATCGCGACAAGAACTCACGCTTGATGTGGGCAGGGTTGCTCACCGCCAACGAGTGGGAGAAGTTGCAGGCCCCTGGCCGTCTGATGTCGCAACAGTTCCCGTTCTGGGAGAACGCCGTCAACGTCGTGCTCGAGCAGTACTTGGGCTATCGGCTTGCCACTTCGGTTCCGCGTGTGGGTGAGGAACTCGTGCACTATGCGATGAAGTACGACGGCGACATTCGCGCCGTGCACTACGCAGTCTTGACGAGTTTCGTCTACCGCCAGAGCGCGTTCACGGGGCAAGACGCCAAGCTGCGTTACACGTATGGCCCGGTCAAACAAATCGACGCCGAGGGTTGGGTCGATTCGATGGACGGCATGACAGGCCACAAGTTATCGAAGTGCGACTTACGCTTGAATCGCCCGGGTGACTTCTTGCAGTCGGACAGCCCGGCCGCGCACGCCTTGGTCGAGGACTCGGAGTGGACCGTCAACAAGGACGGCGACGTCGATGATGCGTACAAGGACTTGGTGCGCAACTTGGGCGGTTGTCCCGACAACTCCCAGGGCGGCCGTTTCAAGATCGTGAGCGTGCTCACCACCGCCAATCAGCTCAACTACGCGACGCGCCTGTGCGATCCCGCGTTCGAGGGTGACACCGACAAGCGCGCCTCGAGCGATCGCTTGCTGCCCAAAGGCGTGAGCGCCAAGGAAGTGCTCTCGACCGACTTGATCAGCCAGATTTACACCCATCAAATGAAACAGTTCTATGGCCGCGCACCCACCGCGGACGAGTTGACGTCGGCCCAAACGAACGGTGCCGAATGCGCCGCAGGTCGCTGTAGTGCCGAAGACTTCGCAAGACCCGTGTGCTTCGCGCTGCTCAGTAGCTCGGAGATGCTCTTCTACTAAAGGAACGAACCAGCAATGACGAACTCACGGAAACCCCTTTCGCAGAAGTTCTCTCGGCGTCGGTTGCTCCAGGGCGGCGTGGCTGCCGCAGCTGCGGGCCCGATGATCTGGATCCCGAACCCCGTCTACGCCCAGCAATGCACCGGCCGCGGCGGAGTAGATCACATCCTCTACATCCACTTGGGCGGCGGCTTCCGCTTCAACACCGCCTTCAACGGTGATGTGGCGCAGGAGTTCAACCCGTTCGGCCCGTCGCGCAACGTCGCCAAGGGCACCGAGTGGGGCGCCAGCACTTTGCTCGAAGGCGCCGATTGGCTCGAAGGCACCGACGGCGAGGCGCTCAAAGCCCTCGGTATGAAGAAGGTGACCGACTTCACCGACGAGATGATGGTGCTCGGTACCGTTGACCATGAACCCACCGCGGGTAACGCCGACGGTAATCACGGCACCGGCCTCGAGCGCTTCAACACGGGCTACGTCGCGGGCGAGAACGGCATCTTCACGATGATCAACTACGGGGTGCGCGCCAAGATCGAAGCCGCAACCGCGGAAGGTAAAGTGGTGTTGCCGCCCTTCGTCTTCGGCAACTCGGGCATGGCACGCGGCGCCGGTCCCTATGCCGCTTACCGGCCGCCGGTGATCTCGGGTGACGGCTTCGACAACTTCGTGTTCTCGAGCAAGCCGCTTCCCGACTGGGCCAAGAACATGGCCACCGACGCGGACAAGAGCATGGCTGCGCGCCAGATCGTTTCGAACCGCGCCTTGATCGACGCTTACGTGGGAACGCGCGAATCGACCCAGAAGTTCTCGGAGATCTTCGCGAGCGATTTGCTCAAGACCCGCAACAACTCGACCGAAAAAGTCGATGGCATAAGCAATCAAGAGCTCGCGCAGTTGTTTGGCGACAGCGGTGCGGGACGCCAGGCGCACCTGGCGCTACGCCTATTCCACTACGGCTCACCCGCGGTCACGCTCGATCAGGGCGGTTACGACATGCATTCGCGGGAAGACGACAACTTGCCGAAGGCGATGATGGAAATCAATCGCGTCATCAGCGGGCTGCACGTCGCGCTCAAGAAGATGGACCACCCCAATGGCGGCAAGTATTGGGACCACACCTTGGTCGTGCTGGGCAGCGAGTTTGGCCGCACCGCGCGCGGTGAGAGTGGCTTCAACTCTGCCGGCGGAAGCGATCACGGTGGTGATTTGGCGACGCGCTGGATGTCGATGCCGTTCATGGGTGGCCTCGTGACGAGCACTGGCTTGGGCGGCAAGCAGTTCGGCGTGACGGGCAAGAACGATCTGAAGGACGATGGTATGGTGTTTTCGTACCGCTCCGTGATGAAGACGTTCATGGACTTGCTGTGCGCGGATCACTCCGAGTTCTTTCCGGATGACGCGCCCATCACCGGAGTGTTTTGATGCGAGCAGCGCTACCTACGAAGCTACTGCTACTGAGTGTCGGTGGAGCGCTCGCGGGGGGCTTCGCCTGTTCACCCAACGCGACCGAATACGGCCCATCAGGGACGATCGAGTACAAGCCGAATCGCCCCGAGCTCATGCCGGTCACAGAGGCAGAGCCCTACACGGGCACGAACGAGTTCGTGCTCGAGGCGCAGAGCAAACATCGCACTGGTCTCGATCTGCATCGCAACGTGATCGTACGCACCTGTGGCCCGACCCAGGGCGTTTGCCACAATCAGAAGGAGTATCCGGATCTGCACACGCCGGCGCACTTGCTCGAGGCGGTCAACGCGCCGTGCAACGTGCAGCCCGGGGATCCGAAGAACGTCTTCGACGGCTGTGAGCAACCGGGCGATCGCTTGGCGATCGCAGGCTCGCACGAGGTCGAGATCGGCTACGTGAGCTACATCACGGGCGACATCGACTACGGCGACAACAAGATGCCCAGCGTCGATTCACCGGGTCTGCACATTCAGTTGCATGACCCGATCAACATGGGCGACGGCCAAAATCGCACCTGGGACGATGCCCGCTTCATCCGCGGCTTCGTCGAGAACAATCAGCTCTCCGACGTTACGTTCGAGCGCTTCCAGACCGCCTGGTACTTGATCGAAAACGGCACGCACCTGGTTGGTGAAGTCAACGAGTACCAAGTGGACCGCGTGACGGAATTGCTCGCCAAGGGCATCACCCAAGGTGACATCAATCAGAACGGGACGTACGGAGCTCGCGATGCGACCACGTACAGCCTGTTGCGCGCCGGCGCACCGGAGCAGAGCTACCTGATCGGACGGCTGCGCGGTGACCTCAAAGGCGTCAAGATCCCAGGCACGCGCATGCCGCTGGCGAATCAGCCGCTCTCGATTGCGGACATGCTCGGGTTGTATTGCTTCGTCCAAGGCCTGCCGACACAGAGCGGCGCCGTCTACGACTTGGACTCGACCATCGACTACAAGAACTGCCCTTGGGCCATGAACGATCCCGAGAGCCTGAACCTGCTCGGCAACGGTGCCACGTGGCTCGGCCGTGTGAAACCGCTGATGGAAAGCAATTGTGGCGGTTGCCACGGCGGTGAGAAACCGCAGAGCGGCTTCGACGTCCTTTCCGAAGGGCTGTACGAAAGACTGCTAGCCAAGTCTACGCAAGTACCCGACATGCCGTTCATTACCCCCGGCGATCCTGCAAACAGCTACTTGTGGGTCAAGTTGGCCGCGGCCACGGGCATCGTGGGCAACCAGATGCCGC
>DATAHU010000025.1:0-5245 GCA_036263015.1 Polyangiaceae bacterium
GAACGACTGCTGCGACGTGCCCACGATCTTCAGCGACGAAGCGCTGCCGTTGGCACCCTTGGTCGTGTCCACCTCGGGTGCAGGGCTCGAGTCTTTCTGGATCTGCCACGTGCTGTTCAGACCGCTTTCGAAGTCGTCGCAGATCGTGGCGCTGGCGCAGGTGTCCCCGCCGGGTGCCGGAGCCGTGCCCGGATCGGGCATGCCGCCCGTGCCCACGGGGTCGCTCGCGCCGCCGCCGCTGCCCTCGGGCGCGGGAGTCGGCGTTGAGGGCTCTGGGCTCGGCGCGCTCGCGCTGAGCGTCGGGTTGGGTGCTGGTACCGGGTTAGCCATCGTCGGCGCTGGGACGGAAGGGGTGTTGCCCATGCCGCCCGCGTTCGGGGGAGGGGGTTCAGCTTGGACGGGAGGCGTCGTCGAGGCCCCTGCGCTCGTACTTGAACTCGGCAAGGGCGCAGGCGTCGTGGGGTGTGCACCAAGTGAACCCACAGCTGGCGTCGTTTGCTCGGGCAGGCTGGGCGGCGTGGTGCCTTGACTGTTCGTCGCGGGGGCGGTCGCAGTGGGGCCGACTGCCGAGGGCCCGCCCGCGCTCACGCTGCCGTTCACGTTGGTGGGTGAATCGGCTTTGTCACTCGAACAAGCGAAGACAAATAGCGCAAGAATACTCGGGGCAACGCACTTCATGGTCGAAGCCCCTTGCTAGCACGACCTCTGCACTCGGGACAGCCAAGCCCCTTGCCAGCGTGTCATTTTGCGGCTTGCTGGAGGAAATCCATCAACCACGTGAGACTCGGCCTTGGCGCTCCCGCGGGGCTGATCATGCCGGTGTTGGTCCGCCAAGTCGTGCCGCTGATGTACCCCCAAAACGTGATCCCTGCGACGCGTGGATCGTTCCAGAGCATCGTGAATTGTTCCTTCAAGACCTTGGCTTGCGTTGCATCGTCGAGCAGATCGAGATCGTATTCCGTAATGTAGATCGGGTAACCCGTGGCGGCGAGTGCGTCGAGATTTGCCTGCACCGTCGCTAGCGGCAACTTGTAGATGTCGTGGGCTTGGGCGCCGAGCGCGTCGAGCGGCGCGCCCGCGTCGCGGATCGCCTTCACCACGTCCACGAAGTGGGTGTTGTCCCCTTGGTATTCGAGGTTGTTGTAGTCGTTCAAGATCAAGGTTGCGTTGGGGCAGTACTGATCCGCCCACTTGAAGGCTTGAACGATCCAGTCGTAGCCGCTGGCGCCAGCTCCGCCCAGGGCCTCGGCGTAGCTCGGCAGGGTGTGGGGCGGGGGTTCGTTGACGACGTCGATCAGCGCGGTGTCGGGATAACGCTCGCAGAACGAGCGGATCCACTCTTCGACTTCGGCGCGTTGCTCTTCTGCCGGTAGCGCATCGAGCCAAGTTGGTTGTTGCTTGCCCCAGACGAACGTGTGTTGCTTGAAGACCACGTCGTGCAGCAACGCATAGTCGTGAGCGCGATCGAGCGCCGCCCAATTCATCTGATCGCGAACCTCTTCGACGGAGCCCCACTTGCCGGCATTTTCGGGCGTCACTTGGTCCCAAAAGCAGCCGAAATCAGCGCGCGGCCCAGAGCCGCCCGCGATGTTGCCCACGAACTTCGCCGTCGGTTTTGGTGCGGGCGCGCCGTTGACGGCGCCGCTCGGGTCCGTGGAGGCCAAGGGCGCCTCCGCACCGGCGTCGGTCGTGCTCGGCGTGTCACCGGTTGCAGCGGGCGCGGCGCTGCTGCTCGCTGCGTCCGCGTCGCTCGACGGCGCCGTCACCACCTTGGTGTCGCGGCAACGCCAACCCGTGATGTCCGTCCATTCGGCGTTCGTTTCGGAAAGGGTCGGCGCTTGGGTTGCGCCCGGTAGTTCACCGCGCTCCGTCGTGCCCGAGGCACAGCCGAGCGCGAAACACGCCGCGCCAACAAAGCGCGTGTACGCAGTGTTTCCAAGCAAATTACCGGACAATTTTGCAAACGAGCGAAGACGGAAACCAGGCTGCACGACCAACTCAGACGCGCAGCGTGGGGTTCACGGCTCAGCCGTCGTCGTACAGATGATGCTCGAGCGCGTAGTCGAGCACCCCTTTTGGTACATGCAGCGCGAGCCACTCGCGCTCCCCGCTCGTCGCGCTGCCGTTCGAGACCAGGGCGAGCGCGCGTCGCACTTCGCTCGATGACACGCGCGGCAGCTCGGCCTGCACGATGCCGTGATACGCCACCTCCGTGACGCCCCCGTCGTCCGCGCGCCCCAAAACCAATAACGGAGCGCGCTTCACCACTTCGTCGAAGGCGTGCCACGCGTGGACGTCTTTGAGCACGTCCGAGCCGACCAAGAGCCGCAACTGCCAGTCGGGGTGCGCTGCGGCAATCGCTTGCACAGTGGTCAAGGTGTAGTTGGGCGCGGGCAAGCTCTGTTCGATGCGCGACACTTCCACCCGCTCCAAGCCCACGAACGCGAGCTCGCACATGCGCACCCGATGTTCGAAGCTCGCGAGTTGTTTCGCGAAGGCGTGAGTGTGCACCACCACCGCCAGAACCTTGTCGAAGCCCGCCTCGAGCGCGTACCTCGCGGCGAGGACGTGAGCGGTGTGCGGCGGATTGAAGCTCCCGCCGAAGATCGCAACTCTCACGGCGACGTCGTCATGGGCGGAGGCAACATGCTCGGCGCAAAGTCGAGTCTGCGGTGCACCACCGGTTCGCAACGGCGATCGAAAACGTCGACCATGAGACTGTCCGTATCGTCGAGCACCATCACGCCCGCGCTCTCGAACGGACCTGGTGCCACCAAGATCTGCTCGCCTGAACGTTGCAGGATCCACTCGGGGCTGTTGCCGTAGACCAACACGTGGCCCTCGGACTGATCGGAAGGGCTCAAATTGCGACTGCTGTAGCACAGCACCCAATTGTGTCCGCGAGGTGAACGCACGCGTTTGACCAGAGTCTGGTCCAGGCGCTCGATCCCGTCGCACGCGTGCTCGCGTCGCCATTCGCGCACGAACGACTCGAGCTCTTGCGGCGTCGCGCTCATCAAGCGTTCGGATTGGCCCCAAAAGGCGCGCTCGCTGTACACGTCATCCGGTACCTTGGGCAACAGCACGAACGGGTTATCGTCCCCGAGGTAATACAAGGCATCCACTGCCATCGGGCCGATGCAGAACGCCGCGACCGGCTCCAGCGCGTCTACGTGATCACCAACGGGTCCAAGCAAGGCAACACGCACGCAACGACGCTAACTCACGCGCGCCTGGGCCGCCACTGGTTCGCGCAACGATCGCGCGAGCCGGAGGGCGCGTTTCCCGTCGTGGCCTTCGGTGGTGCACTGACACTATTGCTCTGCCACCGTGCCGAAAAGGCTTAGTCCACCGACGGTAAACACCAGGTCGAACAGGCCCATGATGGTCAGATAGTCGCCCAGCTCCGAGAGCGGGGTTCCGCCGAACAACTCGCGCGTGGCCACCACCGCTGCCAGCAACGTGGGAGCGAGCAACGGGAACAAGACGATCGACAACACCAGATCCCGCGCGCGTGTGCGCACCGTCATCACGCCAAACAAGCTGCCCGAGGCCGCGATTCCGGGCGTGGCAAAGGCGCAGATCACGAGCAGGGGGAAGCCCACGCTGGCCAGATCCAGTGAAAAGAAGAGCAGGCAGGTGGGCACCACGATGGCTTCGATCACGAACAGGAAAGCCAAGACGCCGAGCGCTTTGCCCGCGTAGACCGCGCTCGGAAAAACCGGCGCAACGAGCAGGCCGTCGAGCGCGCCCTCTTCGCGTTCGCGCTGCCAAGTGCGACTGAGCGCGAGCACCGACGCGAACGCCGTGGAGATCCAGATCGCCCCTGCCGCCACTTGGTCTTTGGTGGTCGGCCCCGCGTAGTAGGCCAGCGACGAGATGACGGTGACCAAGATCGAGAAGAAGCCGCCCGTCGTCAGTATTTCACCGGTGCGAAGTTCGATGCGGGCGTCCTTGCGCGCGATCCACCACGTCTGTCGCAGCCAAGTTCGAGCGTGGGAAGCCGGGCCTCGAGGGGCGCTCGGCTCGGGCCTCGACTTGGGGTTCATGGCCGCACCCCGTGAGCCCGCGGTACCCCGGTAACTTGACCTCGCGCACGCGGGCCGCTAGCTCCGCGTTTCGAAATGGCAACGCGCACTGGGGCCCACGACTTCGACTGCGATCCCGAGACCTTTTGGGCGCGCGCTTTCTTTTCCGAGGAATTCAATCGCAAGCTGTTTCTCGAGCGGCTCAAGTTCGAGCAGTGGGAAGTGTTGGAGCAAGTCGAGACCGCGGACGGATTTCGGCGCCGGGTCAAAGCGACGCCAAGGGTCGGTGATTTGCCCGGCCCCATCAAGACATTGCTCAAGAACGGGACTGGCTACGTCGAAGAGGGCGAATACTTTCGCTCTCAGTCCCGCTACGTGATCAACGTGATCCCGAGTTCACTCGCCGACCGCCTCAAGATCACCGGCGACATGCGCGTCGTGCCGTTGCCCGACGGACGCTGCCGGCGCTCCTACACAACGGTCGTCGAGGCCAAAATCATGGTCGTCGGCGGAATGCTCGAGACGCGCCTGCTCGACGACATCGACAAAAGCTACGCACGCTCAACGCTCCTGACGCAGGAGATGTTGAAAGAGACAAAGCCCGCGACCTAGCGCGGGCCAACCAACAAGCCGCGACTTGATCGCGGGAGCAAGCAGTAAGCCCGCGACCTAAATCGCGGGCTAAGGAACAAGCCCGCGACTCAATCGCGGGCCGAGCTCGGGACGCTTACTTGGCCTTCTTGGCCGGAGCCTTGGCAGCCTTGGCCTTGGCTTGAGCCTTCTTGCTGCGGACGAGCTTGGGCGCCTTGGCCTTCTCGGCCTTCGGAGCAGCGGCCTTCGCCGTCTTTGCGCGGCGAGCAGCGGCCTTGTGGGCGTCGAGCAAGCGGGGCAGCGGGTGGCCTTCGAGACGCGCGCGCAGGCCGGCGTCCTTCTTGCGGCCCTCGAGGTCGAGGATCGCGTCGATCAGCTTGGCGCGCGAGCCAAACGTCTTGGTCGCCTGGGTCAAGGTCTCGTGCAGCTTGAGCAGTTTCAAGTTCGACACGTGGTCGAGGCCTTTGCTCTCGTTGAGGCGATCAATCCACAGGTCGCTCTTGCTCAGCGCCGTGACGGCTGCAACTAGCTTCTCTTTGTCGCCGAAGCGCTCCTTGACCAAACTCAACGGGCTTTTCATCCGAAACTCCAATTGGCGCATAGAGCGCCCACACTCAGCGCGGCGT
>DATAHU010000026.1:0-4786 GCA_036263015.1 Polyangiaceae bacterium
CAAAGCGTTGGTTGTTTGTAACGTGAGGACGACTCGATGATGAAATACGGCTCCAGGGTTAACACCAAGAATCTGCGCACCGCTGTCGGTGTGATCGTGTTGAGTGCTTGCCCGTCACTGGCGGCGCAACCGGCCGCCCCTACGGCCACCCCCAAAGCCGGGCCTTCAACCGCGGCCGCGGCACCCGCTGCGCCGCCCAGTGGGGTAAACCCTGAGACAGCACCCCCGCCCGCGGACGCAACGGCACTGGCCAATACGCCTGCGGCTAGCAGCGCGACTGTGCCTGCGGAACAGACCCCGGCCTCTGCACAAAGCCCGAGCCCCGCGCCGAGCGCAAGCCCCGCGGCCACGAACGCCAACAACGCCAAAGCCGCGGCGCCGCAAGCGCCGCTCTCGGCGCGCGCCCGCCAAGCGGCTCGCCAACGCTTCGATCGCGGACTCGAACTGTACGATGCGGGTGACTACGCCGGAGCTCTACGCGAGTTCCAGGGTGCGCTCGAGGTCACGCGGCATCCCG
Organism: Polyangiaceae bacterium; assembly: GCA_036263015.1. Lineage (GTDB taxonomy): Bacteria > Myxococcota_A > Polyangia > Polyangiales > Polyangiaceae > SZUA-265. The sequence goes on from DATAHU010000026.1 coordinate 518, forward strand.
TCGTCTTGTACAACGTGGCGTTGGTCTACGCCCAACTCGGCGAACCCGTCGAGTGTGTACGCAGCGTCGAGGAATTGCAGCAGTCGGGCATCAGCGCGCTCGATTCGACCAGCCGTGAACACCTGCGGCAGGTTTACGATGAGCAAAAGGCCCGAATCGGACGCCTTCGGATTCGAGCAAACGTCGAAGGGGCATTGATCCAGCTCGACGGCGTCGACATCGGTCAAAACGCGGTCGAAGATTTACCGATCGCGGCAGGTGATCACATCGTCTCTACCGTCGCGAGCGGTTACATTCCACGGCGTATGCGCGTCGTGGTACCCCCAGAGGCGGCGCAAGAGGTGAACTTCAACTTGCAACCCCTGCAGACGACGCTCGCGCACTTGGTCGTCACCACCGACGTCCCGGACGTCGAAGTGGCGGTCGATACCGAGGTCGTCGGTCGTACTCCCTTCCCGGCTTCACTGGCGTTCTCCCCGGGCACACACCAAGTCGTCCTGCGCCGCGATGGCTATCGCGAACAGAAGGCGAACATCGTCTTGGATCCCGGTGGTGAGGGCCACCTGGAGTTCGAAATGCAACCCGACGTGGCGGCACTGGATAGAGTACACGGCGTACTGGATCTGCAAATCAGTGAGCCGAACAGCTTGGTGAGCGTCAACGGCAAACCTTTGCCGATCGGACGTCAACACTTGGAGCTCCCCCTCGGACGTCATCACTTGCAAGTCCACAGCGCCGGTTTCATCGACTACGCGCGGGACGTCGTGGTCGGCCCCGGTACGACCACGACGCGGGTCGAGTTGATGCCGACCTCCGAATTCTTGAACGACTACCAAGGCCACGCGTTGAGTCAACGCACTTGGGGTTGGGTAGGCGTGGGCGCGGGCGCAGCCTTCGTTGCCGGCGGTGTGGGCTTTCTGGCGTGGAACGCCGGCAAGAAGGACACTGCTACGAACAACTTCGACGATTTCGTCAAGCAGATCCAAGCTAGCCCCAACGGCACATGCTCCGACTCGACTTGCGTTCGCAAGTTGGCCCTGTTGAAGGATCGCAAGGCGACCGCCGAAGATCGAGACCTGTACGGCTGGGTTGGGGTGGGCGTGGGCGCCGCACTGGCTGCAGTTGGCGCAGGCTTGTTAATCTGGGGTGACGATCCCGATCGCTATGCGCCGCGGCCGCAAAGCGACATCTTCGGCTCGTTGCGAGTCGATCTGGGCTTCAGCCGCGCAACGCTCTCGGGCAGCTTCTGAGCAGAGTTCCCAACTCTCATCGATGGGCAGAACCCGGCTTTGCGCGACGCCGATGCAACTCGGCCAACGCCGTGTCCGGGATCAGGTTGGAAATGGCGGCCCTGAGTTTGTTGCTCCAACCCGTCACCACGTCTGCGTCGCCGCGCAGCATCGCTTCGAAGCCCGCTCGCGCCACCTCGTCCGCGGGTTGCTTTTTGCCCGCGCCAAGCCGCGTGTCCATCAGATCTGCGCGCTCGAAGAACTCGGTCTCGGTTGCGCCGGGCATCAGACACGTCACGCTCACGCCGGAGTCCTTCAGTTCCGCGCGCAAGGCAAAGCTGAACGAATCGAGCAGCGCTTTGGTCCCGTTGTAAACGGCCTGATAAGTACCCGGCATCATGCCGGCGATCGAGCCAGTGATCAAAATTCGGCCGTCACCACGCTGGCGCATGTCACGACCGACTCGATGAATCAACGCCAACGTGCCAGTTACGTTGGTGTCGATCACCCGGCGCACTTCCGCGAAGTCTTGGTCCAGGAAAGCATGGCCAAGACCTCGACCTGCATTGGCAAGCAGCGCCGCCACTGGCCGACCTGCTATCGCGCCGTAGAGTTTCTCTACGCCGGCTTCACTCGCAAGATCTGCTTCGACACCCTGGACCGTCGGACCATCGAGACTGTGGAGCTTGCGCTCAGCAACGAAGATCTCCGCTTCATCCGCTGCGATCACCAAGTCGTATCCGCTGTCGCGACAGCATTTTGCCAACTCGAAACCAATGCCCGTAGACGCTCCGGTAACAACCGCCAGAGGTCTTCTTTCTGAGTTCATGACGTACTCCTCGTAAGTGCCTCGGGCGGTGCCCGCTCCCGAAGGCCTACAATCTCTGCAAGGCACATGCCTTGGGGGGATAGGAGCAACCCCGAGAGGTTCTCTGACGACGGGCGCTGTCTGACCACGGGTGTCTGAGCCCCGTTGGCAGTTAACCGCCTTTGGCTACAGATTGCGTTCGGCGTTACCGCCTGTGGTCAGCTACGCCCTAACCGTTCCGCCTCAGCGTGACGTCGCTGCGCTCGACTTCCACCCAGCGCGCGCCAGGACGACGCCGGCAGCACCCTTTTGGTCGCGGTGCTTGGGCCATTTGCACGGATATTGCACGGGCATGATCCGCCATGAGCTTCGCTGCCCATCGGGAGACGTCGTGCGGGACTGCGGTGATCGACAGTCCATCCAAGCTGGTGGGCAAGTTCGAGGGCAGGCCGGTGGTGCTCGCCGTCGCCAACGCGTGGGGCAGCCCGCGCCAGCAGATCCTGGACGGCATTCGTTGCCAGCTGCGAGGGCTCGGCGCCGTCATGATTGTCGTTTCGGGTGATCATTCGTACGTACTCAACGCCGACGACGCGCCTTGCACACTCGAACTCGATTCGCGAGACGCCTGGACTCGCAATCTGTTGCGATTGGCGGGCGATCGCAGCGACGCCGACAGCGCAAAACAGCTCGACCTCAGTGTATTCGATGACCGCGGCCGGCTCCGCTTCGGCATTTCGCGACAAGTGAACGGCCAAGTGCCGGAAATCCTGTTGGAAGCGCTGAGCGCCGCGGTCAGTCAGACCTTGGCCGCGAATCTCGCTGAGCAACCAGAGCTCGCCAGCGCTGGCTGCGTGACGCCAAGCCGGCAGCAAGCGCCCTCACACGATGTCGGACGACTTTCACGGCGCGAAGTCATCGTCTTGAGCTTGGCGAGTGCTTTGGCGACGCTTTCATCCGCTTGCGCACCAAAACCGGCACACTCGCCGGATCAGGTTCACGGTGCCGCACGGCTGCCGGTGCAACTCGACGTCAACGGTCGGGTCTACCCACTCGAATTGGAACCGCGCGTCACGCTACTGGACGCTTTGCGTGAACAGATGGGGCTCACTGGCACCAAGAAAGGCTGCGATCACGGACAGTGCGGAGCCTGCACGGTGCTGGTAGACGGGCGTCGCATCAATGCTTGTCTGACGTTGGCGGTAACTCTCGGCAAGAAGCGCGTGACGACCATCGAGGGGCTGGCTGCAGGGGACCAATTGCACCCGCTACAGGCCGCATTCGTGCATTACGACGCCTTGCAGTGCGGCTACTGCACCCCCGGTCAGATCATGAGCGCGGAAGGATTGCTCAAAGAACGGCGACTGGGTAACCGCGCGGAGATCCGGCAATTCATGAGCGGCAACATCTGCCGCTGCGGGGCTTACGCAAACATCGTCGAGGCCATCGAATCCGTTGCCAAACTGGGAGCGACGGGGTGAGAAATTTCGAGTACCTCGCGCCCAAAAGCACGAGCGACGCCGTGCGAGCGGGCTCTGCACCCGATAGTCGCTTCATCGCTGGCGGCACGCTGCTCGTGGATCTGATGCGCTTGGGCGTCGAGAGGCCGGGATTGGTGATCGACCTAAACACCAGCCTTTCCAGCGAGATGAAGTGGACGAACGAGTGCTTGGTGATCGGGGCCTTGGTCAAGAACAGTGACCTCGCAGATGACGACGCTGTGGCTCGAGAACTGCCCGTACTGAGTCAAGCGCTGTTGAGCGGTGCTTCTCCCCAAATTCGGAACATGGCGACCGTCGGCGGTAACTTGTTGCAGCGAACTCGCTGCGCCTACTTCCGCGACCCTACAGTAGCCGCGTGCAACAAACGTGAGCCCGGCACTGGCTGCGCCGCAATCGAAGGTCACTCGCGCATGCACGCGATCTTGGGCACGAGTGAACACTGCATTGCCACACATCCATCGGACATGGCCGTGGCCTTGCTGGCGTTGGACGCGCACGTGCAAACCCATGGCCCTCGAGGCGAACGCAAGCTTGCGCTGGCGGAGCTGTGGCTGTTGCCGGGTAACACTCCGGCGCAGGAACACAATCTCGAACGCGGAGAAATCATCACGGCGGTACTGATCCCTCGCGTCCCAGCTCCGAGGCGTTCGGCTTACGTCAAGGTTCGAGATCGCGCTGAATTCGCCTTTGCGTTGGCCTCCGCGGCCGTCGTGCTTCAAGTCAACGGGAGCCA
>DATAHU010000027.1:0-34279 GCA_036263015.1 Polyangiaceae bacterium
CCCGACAGCGTTCGGCCAGCACCGCGTCGCGGGTCCCAATCAAGCCGCCATCTCCCAGTCCGCCAAGCGGCTTGCCGGGAAAGAAGCTGAAGGTCACGGCATCGCTGTGCTGTCCCAACCCGACCCCACAGCGACGCGCACCGAACGCTTGAGCCGCATCCTCCACGATCGCACAGTCGGGCGCCAGCTCGCGCAGTTTGGACACGTCCGCGGGGTGTCCAAACAAGTGCACGGGCACTACAGCGTTCACCTTTGACACATCCAACTGGGCAAAACAGTGAGGCGACAAGTTGAGATCAGCCGGATCCAGATCGACGAACTGCAACTCGGCTCCCGTGCGCAGGCACGCCGAGGCCGTGGCCACGAACGTGAATGGGGTCGTGACGATGCGCTTACCTCGGCCGATCCCAAGTGCCGCCAAGGCACAGACCAGCGCGTCGGTCCCGTTGGACACGCCCACGCCGTGCCCCAAATCCAATTGGGCTGCCGCTTCGCTCTCGAACGCGCGCAGCTCCGGACCGAGCACGAAACGGCCCGAATCGTAGACCTCGCTGAAGCGCTCGATGGCGCGCGTGCGTAGTTCTCGATGAAAAGCCGTCAGGTCCACCAGCGGAACCCGAAAATCGGTACGGGTCATGGATGAACGAAGACGACCGTGCCGGTCAATGCCGACAAAACGCCGTGCCAACCGGTCGGCAACACGGGTTCGGTCCAGTGAAAGATGCGCCGCGCGTCTTCGGGCGCCAAGTTGATGCAGCCATGGCTCTTGGGCACCCCAAAGCGGTCGTGCCAATAAGCGCCGTGCAGGGCATAGCCGCCTTTGTCGAAATACATCACGTAGGGCACATCGCGCAGCTCGAACTCCTCGCCGATTTCGCGCGAGCTCATGGTCGTGGAGACGTGCTTGGTGTGGATCCGGAAGATCCCGCGCTTGGTGGCGGTCGTGGTCTCGGAGTCTTCGAGACCCGCTTCGCCACTCGAGATCAATGTCGCGTAAACGGGATCCACGCCCTGATACAGCATCAGAGTTTGCTTCGTCAGATTGACGTCGATCCACTTCTCGCCTTTGACGGCCCAGCCCGGAAGCTTCTTCGCGGGATCCAAGCGTGAGGCTACGCGGTCCGAAATCCAACGCCCATCGCTGGTCTCGTAGTGCAACGTTCCGTCGAAGAACTGCTGTTTACCCGTCAGGGCCAACGCCGCGCGGTACGGCGCTGGTTCTCCATCTCGGAAACGGGCATCCAAGGCCCGCACGAAAGCGAACGGTAAGCGGACGTCCTTGCCCACTTGGACCCCGTGAAAATCGGAGCCCTTGATCGGCCGTAAACGGTCGGTCGGCACCAATTCTGCCTCGGGCGTCAGACCGAAGCGCCGTCCCTGCCAGACGAACGTCTCGAGCAGCGAGTACCCGGTCTTGACGCGCATCGTCCCCAAATCGATCTGATCGGCATCGCGTATCCGCCCCTCGAGTCCGCTCAAGCCCTGACCCTGTGCCAGCCACTCCGGCACGCCGCGGGTCGCTCGCTCCGTCCAATCGCGCTTGGGATCGAAGAGGGGTTCGCCCGGTGCTAGCCAGACCTCTTGGCCATAGCTCGCCCCCACTTCGCCGCCGGCCTCGAGCCAACGCGGGATCCGTTCTTCCAGATCGTGTTCGATCGCCAACGTCTGCTCGTGACTCGGCAGCCTCGCGTATTCGGGCCCGGGGTTGCGAACAGTGCCGTAAATATACGGTAACTTGCGACCGAACTCCGGGGGGTGTTCAATCGACATTTGCACGATCGGATCCGAGACGTCGAGCGTGGCGCGCTTGCCGAGACACACGAAGCCCCGCGGTCGGATGGGTACCCAACCCTCGGCACAACCGGAACCCGCCACGGGGGGACCGCTGACGGGCGCGGAGCCGCCAGCGCGCAAGTATCCGAGTTGTTCGGAATCGTTGCTCGGCGAGCGTTGAATCCAAGCGCGAAGCGAACGGCTATAGACGCGTTGCTCGCCGCCATCGAGCAACGTCACCGCGTAGGGATGCGTCGTGCCGTCGAGTGAGACCAGCGGTAGCGATTGCTCGGGTTCGATCGCGGTGGGCTCCGCTTCTACGCTGCTCACCTTCGACAGCGAAGGAAGCTCCTTGGGCGAATCCTTGGCCGCGGGTGCAGCATTGCAGCCACTGAGCATCCAACAAGCAATCCATGCGGCAGTTCGGCCGAGCCGCTGCCTTGCCGAAGACACAGCGGGATAGGAGATCCCTCTGGTTTTCAGACGGCGCTGAGACTGGGGGCACATTGGGATCCCTTGGCATGGCGGGCCAGCTCTGGCCCAACAATCGCGTGCTTTCATTGCCAGTTCGCCCGGCTCACGTCTACTGTGCCGGACTCACCCGTTCGTCCCGGCTTCGTTCATGCGTCTCGCTACCAGTCTCGCAATTTTCGCGCTCTCGTTCGGCTGTCAATCCGCGTCGTCCCCGCCCACGCAAAGCGCAGGCACCGGGCCTGCCAGCGCCGCCGATCCCGCGACTGCCGTAGCCTCGGGGCAATCCAAGGCGACGCCTTCGGCGAGCACGGCCATCCTGGCTCAAAGCGCCCTCGGCGCAAGCGATGACAAGGCACCCCGCGCGGCAAGTTCCAACGGGGCAAGTTCCAACGCGGCGCGGCCCGAAGTGAGTCACGTCTTGCTGCTCACCATCGACAGTTTGCGAGCCGACATGCCGTGGGTGGGGTATCCGCGCGAGATCGCGCCGAACCTGACGCGCCTGGCCAAAGAGAGCACGGTCTACACCAACGCCTATTCCCCCTCGAGCTACACGGCCAAGAGCGTCTCGGCGATGCTCGTCGGACGTTATCCTTCCGCCATCTACCGCTCCGGCTGGTTCTTCGCGAGCTTCGCGGATTCCAACTTGTTCTTCAGTGAAGTGCTGCAGAAGCATGGTGTAAGAACCATGGGTGGCCACGGTCACGGCTATTTCGATCGCGGCAAGGCCTTGGATCAAGGCTTCGACGTTTGGCGGGTGGTGCCGGGCATCGGCTTCGACAACACCACCGACAAGAACGTGACGGGCGACAAGATGACCGACATGGCCATCGAGATGCTGTCCGACAAGCAGAACAGCTCGGGACCGTTCTTCATGTGGCTCCACTACATGGACCCGCACGACCAGTACGTGACGCACGACGAAGCCCCCAACTTCGGCAAGAAAGCGCGTGACCGTTACGACAACGAAGTCTACTTCACTGATTTGCAGATCGAGCGCTTGCTGCAATACGCGTCCAAGCAAGCGTGGTGGGACAAGACGGCGGTGATCATCAGCGCCGACCACGGCGAAGCGTTCGGTGAGCACGGCATGTACAAGCATGCCTTCGAGCTGTGGGAAGTGCTGACGCGCGTGCCGCTGATCGTTCACTTACCTGGTGCCGCCGCACGCCAAATCCAAGAGCGTCGCTCCACCCTCGATTTGGCGCCGACCATCCTCGAGCTGTTGGGCGTGGAGCAGATCCCCGATTCATTCGTGGGCAAATCGTTGGTGCCGGAGCTGACTGGGGCCAAGCCGGACAATCGCGAGCCGATCGTGCTCGACTTGCCGGAAGATCACGACAACGGCGAGCGCTGCGCGATCATCCTCGGCGACTACAAGCTGTTGGTGCGGGACGGAGTGATGTCGCTCTTCAATTTGAAGACGGATCCGGGCGAAGAGCACGACTTGTCCAAGAAAGAACCGAAAGAGTTCGAGCGCATGAAAGCTCGGTACGCGACCACGCGCGAATCGATGCACGTGGTGGCACCTTTCGGTGGCATGAAGCTCAAGAGCGGCAAGCTCGCGAGTGGCCCGACTGGGCCTTGAACGCGCTGGGCTAGTGTCGCGAACGAGAAGTTCGGGACGAATGAAACAGGCGCGGCCTCGAACGACTTTGCGTTCAGGACACTAGGTTGTTTCGCTCGGCGAGACGGCGCTCTCGCTCGACAGCTCCGTCACGCGCTCGGCCAGCGCGCTCAGTAGCGGCAACAAGCGTTCGACTTCGGGCGCTGGAATCACCGGCGGATTGCCGTAGTCGAGCAAGCACTCGATGCGATCGGCGTCTATCGTCAACTGTCGCAGACCTTCGGTGCTATCGAGGATCGCTTCCAGCGCGGTCGTGAGCGCGTCGATATTCGCCGCGTCGGGCGCCAGCTGTGTTCGGCCAAAGCGATTGATGAAGCGCTGATCGAGACGGCGCTTGCCCAGTGAGAGCACCTGGTAACCCTCGGGCACACGCTTCCAGTGTTCATAGGTGCGCAGATCGAGCAGCGAAGCGGCAGCGAAGCGGACGACGATTCGAGGGCGTTCATCGGGTTCGACCAACACGTCGAACCCTTGAAAGCGCCCCCTGAGGCGCCCCACCCAACCTGGGTAGCGCGCAGGCTCGAGCTCTAGCCCGAGTTTCCCAGCCAGCAGCGGATAGTTCCGCCCTGCCCGCGATTGTCGCAGCTTGCGGCGCCGCGCCGCGATCGCGCTTCCCGCGAACATCAGAAGCCCGAAGGGCAAGGCCTGGGTCCAACCGAGATCCATCGGCAAGCCAAGGTAGCAGCCGACCACCCGCCCACCTGACGAAAATCACGCAGATCGGTGCAGGCGCGAGGGAAACCGCGGGCCTAGGCCGTTCGACCTAGACCGAGCGCAGCGTTTCGCTTTGTTCGCGCGGGGTGCGTTCCACCGAAACGACGCTGATCAAAAGTGCGATGGGCTTGTTCGCACCTGCGAGCGGCCGTACACTCCGTCTACATCGTTCCCATGGCCCTCCCTCGCACCTCGCAAACGACTAGCCGCCAGGGCTCTGGCGCCAATGAAACAGAAGCCAACTCCCACTCGGATTCGCCGCAATGCGACAGTGATTCGCGCGAAGACCGGGCGTCGCTGACAGACGACGAGGGCGTCAGCTGGGGCGAAGAGACGCTGCTGCTTCCCTAGCTGGCTTGCTTCCCTAAACAGGCTGTCGTGCGAGTCTGCGCCCTCCGCGGAGCGGGCGCATTGTCGATTCACCCGCGCGGCCCTTCCCTACGCTCCTCGAGCAGCGGAAGCGCCTGCAGCAGGCTCGGGTCGCCCTAGTCCGCGTCTCGTAGCGCCGACATCCCACTTCGCAGCAGAAAAACAAGAACCCCCGGGGGTTACCCGGGGGTTACTTGCGCGGCGGACGGGACTCGAACCCGCGGCCTCCGGCGTGACAGGCCGGCGTTATAACCGACTTAACTACCGCCGCTTGAAAAGGCAGGGCGGCTTCGTAGCACACTCGGACGCCAAGTCATCAAGAAGAAAAACCAAATCGTCCTCTTTATTTCTCCGAGTTTGCCGGCTGGCCGCGCGCTCGTCACTCAGCGCTCGTTCAACAAGCGGTCCACCTGCTCCTGAATCTCTCGCTCGACAAGTTCGGGAGATCGATTGCCGTCGAGCACCACCACGCGTTGACCCTGCAGGACGCTCGAGGCGTTGCGATAACCCTCCGCCAACCGCCGTTGCAGCAGATCTTGCTCGAACAGCTCTGGCGCACCCCCCCGCCGCGCGCGACGCTCGGCGGCCACATCCGCATCGACGTCGAGCACGATCACCAGATCCGGCACTTCGGCGCTGGAGTTGATCGCCACGAGCCACTGCAAACAGTCGACCCCGGACGGTGCGGTCAGCGATTGATAGAGCAAGCTGGACAGCGTGTAGCGATCACTGAGCACGAGTTTGCCCGCGCTCAAGGCCGGGCGAATCACGCGTTCGTTGTGATCGGCGCGATCGGCCGCGAACAACAGCGCCATGCTGCGAAAGTCGAGCGCCACGGGCACTCCGTCGCTCTCGAGTTCGTGGCTCAGCGCGCTGCGGATCAAACGACCCACGGGACCTGGGGTCGGCTCGCGCGTGCAAACGCAGGCCAAGTTGCGCGCCGACAGCGTTTGTCCCAAACGTGCCAGCTGCGTCGTGGTGCCGCTGCCGTCGATGCCTTCGAGCACGATCAAGCGGCCAACAGTGCGGGCACTCACGACGTCGCTTCTCCGCGCCCGCCTCGATCGACCCAGGCAGCAGGTTCGCCGAGCACGGCGTTGTCGATCAGACGGGTGCGCCCCGAAAAGACGGCGATCGCGAGCAACGCAGGCCCGGCCAAAATCCCCGATACTGGAATCAACTCGTTCGGATCCACGAGTTGTACGTAGTCGATCTCGAGCCCCTGGGTCGTCAATGCACTACACGCCGTATTCACGAGCAGCTGCGCGCTGCGTTCACCTGCCGCGTAACTGGCCTGCGCGATCTTCAAGGACTGCGAGATCGTCAGGGCGCGAGCGCGCTCCGATTCGCTCAAGTAGCGGTTACGCGAACTCATCGCCAGCCCATCGGCTTCACGCACGATCGGGTAACCGACGACGTGGATCGGAAAGAACAGATCGCGCGCCATGCGCTCGACCACGCGAAACTGTTGGTAGTCCTTGCGCCCGAAGATCGCCGTGCACGGTCCCGTCAAATGAAAGAACTTCGCAAGCACGGTGCAAACGCCGGCAAAGTGGCCCGGGCGCGACGCCCCGCACAACCCTTTGGCGAGCTCTCCCGGCAGCACTCGCGTCTGTTCACCTGCTGGATACATGGTCGCAGCAGTCGGAGTGAACACCAAATCGACGCCTACGCTTTCACAGGCTGCGACGTCGCGCTCCAGATCGCGCGGGTACTTCGCCAAGTCTTCGTTCGGGCCAAATTGCGTCGGGTTTACGAAGATGCTGGCCACGCTTCGGCCAGTGAGTTCACGCGCGTGGCGCAGCAACTGCAAATGGCCTTCGTGCAGCGCGCCCATCGTGGGCACGAAGCCGAAGCCGCCGCTCGAGCGCAATGCCGCGCAGGCGTCCGTGAATTGCCGAGGATCGGATACGACTTGCATGCTCAGGCCTTGCGCGGACGACTGGGCTCGGCCGCTGTCGTGGTGGCGAACTCGTGCTCTGCCGCGGGGAACGTGCCGGCCCGCACCGACTCGGCGTAGCGCGTCGTAGCGACCACGACTTGATCGCCGAGTTCGGCGAAGCGTTTGACGAACTTCGGTGATTTACCGCGCAATAGGCCGAGCATGTCGTAGCAAACCAGCACTTGGCCGTCGCAGTCCTTGCCCGCACCGATGCCAATCGTCGGGATTTCGAGCAGGGCCGTGATCTCTTTGCCGAGCTCTGCCGGCACGCCCTCGACCACGATCGAGTATGCCCCCGCTTGCTCGAGCGCTTTGGCGTCGTCGAGCAAGCGCTTACGCGCTTCGTCGCCACGCCCTTGAATCCGGAAGCCCCCCATCGCGTGGACCGATTGCGGGGTCAGGCCGATGTGACCCATGACCGGAATGCCGGCTTCGACGACGCGCCGCACCGCTTCGGCGCTGCGCACTCCCCCCTCGAGCTTCACGGCTTCGGCGCCGCCGTCTTTGATCAGCGCCCCGGAAGACTGCAAGGCTTGCTCGCTCGACACTTGATAGCTGAGAAACGGCAGATCGGCGACCACGTGCGCACGCTGCGTGCCCCGCGCCACCATCCGCGTGTGGTAGACCATCTCCTCGAGCGTGACGGGCAGCGTGTGCTGTAAACCCTGAACCACCATACCGAGCGAATCACCGACCAACAGCACGTCGGCACCCCCCTCGTCCAGCAAGCGCGCGAAAGTGGCGTCGTACGCCGTGACGGCGACGATCTTCTCGCCGCGACCTTTCATTGCGCGCACGAGCGGCGCAGACACCTTACGCGGAAGTTCTTTCATGAGACGCGTCCGTGGCCAGGTATAGTGGTGGGCCCCCGGGTTTGACCACTGGCAAGTGTCCCCCAAGTCCGCCGTGCTTGACGCGCCCCCCGCCCAAGCTACGCTCGTTCGGTGACCAGGGGCCCCAACGCTGCGTCCCACGAGCAGTCCGAACTCGACGGGCCAAGAGCTGTTGCTCCCCCGGCCTCCGACAGCTCGAGCTTCGAGCGCCGAATCACCCAAGAGTGCACGAAGGCACGTGTACGCCAAACGCTGTCCGCGGCGCTCAGTGGCGCAGCTTTCAGCGCGCTGATCGCAACGCTTTTCGAAGCGGGCTCGTGGCTCGCCGCAGCCGCGAGCGCGCCCCGCGCCCTTGCGCTCGCGTTGATCGCTCTGGGCAGCGCGACCAGCGCGCTCGTCGCATGGATGCGCGGCCCGAGGCTGAGCGAGCACTTGCTGAAGTTCGATCGGCGACTTGGCACGCTCGAAGTGCTGAGCGCTGCTTGGGAAGCGCCCACCGAGTCCGCTTTCTCCGGCGCGCTGCGAGCGCGCGCGTTGCGGCTGCTCGACCAGGCCCAAGCGGCGCACCTGCCGCGTGTCTGGCGCAAGCGTCATTGGTCGATTCCGCTGCTCGTCGCGTCGGCCGTCACGCTGGCGTTGATCCCGGTCGCGAGCGTGCCCTTGCCGATGCCCTTGGCGGGCGCCAAGACGGTGCGCTGGCAGCACCTCGAGGATCTCGCAGCGCCGCTCGGCCGGATCAACTTGGCCAGCCTGGGTGAACCCGAGCGACAACACCTGCGCGACTTGGTCGCGCGCATCACGGCATTGCAGAGCGAATTGTCGCTCGGACTGCCAGAGGCGAGTCTCCAAAGCGAGCTCAATCGCCTGCAAGACACCCTGAGTGCCGAACTGAAGCCGTTCACCGATGACGCTGAGTCGCTGCACGCGGCGGTGGCCGCGCTCAGTTACGAGCCTTTGACCGAACGCGCAGCGCGTGCGCTCGAACGCGGTGATCTGAAGGCCTTCGACGATGAAATGCGACGCTTGTCGAGCGCCGAGGAGCGCAGTGCACGAGCCAAAGCGCGCCAAGTGCTGAGCGAGGCCCAGGCCAAAGCGCGCCAATCGCGCGCGGGCTCCGTGTCGCGCATCTTGGGCGAAGAAGAGACGCTGTTCGAGACGCGGGCTCAACTGGCCGAACGCATCAGAGAGTTGATCACTCAGCTCGGCTCGGAAGCGGCACCCCCGGCGCCCAGCGCCGCGCGCCCAAGCGAGGCGCGGCCGATGTCCGGCTCGCGCAATGCCGAGCCCGCCAACACGGTCGTCGACGAGGATCGGCGCAAGTTGCGAGGCCTGGCGGCGCGTCTGAATCGCGCGTTGCTCGGGGACGAACAAGACTACGCACCGCCGAGCAATGCCGAACTCGAAGCGCTCAGTCGAACCTCGAGCCCCGAAGTCTCCCAGGAGCTGACGCAGGCCCTACAGCGCTATGGCGAACCATCGCCCAGCGCCGAGCGACACCAGGCGATGTGGGATACCAGCCGTGCGATCTCACGTTTGCAGCGCGCCCTGGGCGGTAATTCGTTACCGCTACGCGACGCCGACACGAGTGCGCGCACGCGCTCGCAGCCTAGCCCAGGCCCCTCCTCTGCCGCCGCGCCGCGTTCACCTGGCAACAACGGCAGCCACGCCGGCAGCACGCCCGCCTCGGAAGCCAAAGGTTTACAGGCGCTGGCGCAAGCCAACTTGAACGCGGGGATCTTCCGCGGTTCGAGTGGCGAGAGCTTCACCGAGAGTCCGCTCGGGACGCGGCCATTGCCCGGTCGCTTCAGCGCTGCGGCGGCGGCCAACGAGATTCAAGGCGTCGAGCGTCCAGCCATTCCCCGTGAGTACCAAGAGCAGTTGAGTCGTTACTTCGCGGCCGAGTGACACAACCTCCCACCACGGCGCGGCGCTCGACCCGAACAAATGTTGTCCGTGCATCGAAGCTACGCGACGTAGCAGGCGCGATAAACTAGAGTCGAGGCGTGGGCTCTTCGGCGGTTTCGGATGTGGAGGCAGGGTCGGACGTGGAGGCCGCGCTGCCGCAAGTGACCGATGAAATCGAAAGGCTGCGCAAAGCGCTTGGCCTCGAGTTGTTGGGGCAAGAGGCGGTCGTCGAACAAGTGATTTGGGCGCTGCTGGCCGGGGGTCACGCGTTGCTCGAAGGTGCCCCCGGTCTGGGCAAGACTTTGCTCGTCCAAAGTCTCGCGCGCTTGGTCGGTCTCGATTTTTCGCGCATTCAATTCACTCCCGACCTGATGCCGAGCGACATCACGGGTTCGGAGGTGCTTCTGCTGGACGACCGCGGTAGCTCGAGCGGCAAGTTCGCGCTGCACAAGGGTCCGATTTTCGCGCACGTGGTGCTCGCCGACGAGATCAACCGCGCCTCGCCCAAGACTCAGAGCGCGCTGCTGGAAGTGATGCAAGACGCCGCGGTCACCATCGGCGGCCAACGCTACCCAATGCCGGGCCCGTTCATCGTGCTCGGCACACAGAACCCAATCGAGATGGAAGGCACGTACCCGCTGCCAGAGGCGCAGCTCGACCGCTTCTTGCTCAAGATCCTGGTCATGGCGCCCGAGCTCGAGCAGTTCGAGGCGATTCTGATGGCCACCAGCACGCTGGCGCGTCCGGCGTTGGAGCCGTTGATGGATAAGCAGCAATTGGCTCGCCTGCAGGCCTGGTGTCAGCAGATCGTCGTCCCGCGCGCAGTCGTGCGCTACGCGGCGTTGTTGTGCACCGCAACTCGACCCGACTCGGAGCTGGCAACCCCGAGTGTGAAAAAGCACTCACGGCTGGGGGTTTCCGTACGCGCCGGAATGGCCGTGATCAGCGCCGCCAAAGCGCGCGCGTTGGCCGCAGGTCGTTTACAAGCTGCCTTCGATGACGTGCGCGCCGTCTTGCCTGCGGCGCTCAGGCACCGGTTGCTCGTGAACTTCGAAGGCCAGGCGTTGGGGGTTACGCCAGATCTGATGCTCGAAGAGCTGCTCGATCGCGTGAGCCCCCGCCTCTTGGAATCGAGTTTCGCGGAGCGTGGGCGGTAGAGCACGCCGTCTCATGATCAATGCCCTCGCGTTGGAACGCTGCGTTTACTCGCTGGCACTAGTGCTGGCGTTGACCTTTGGCGGCCTAGGTAGCGCACGGGCGATCCCCACGCAGCCGTCGCTGCCGCTGGAGCTCGAGGTGGCCCCGCTGTTCGGCCCCAGTGCACCATCGAGCTCCGGCTGGAACGCGCTGTTGGTGCAGGCCGCCAATCGAACCGCCGAAGCCGAAACGGCGCACCTCTACTTGATTGCGGGCAGCGCTCCCACCGGCGCGCGAGTCGACCCCAGCCGCCAAACCGTGCTCAGCGAATCGGAGCTCACGCTCGGGCCCGGTCAGCAACTCTCGCTCGAGCTCTGGACGCACGGTGCGCTCGGCGGAGTGCTGAGCGTCGTGGCTTTGGATGCGAACGGCGCGCTGCTCGGACGCGCCGAGGGCTACGCGCTGGAAGTGGCCGCGCCGCTGCTCGTCGATGCGACGCGCATGGGTACGATCGCGCGGCGCTTGAACGGCAAACGGCCACCGGAGTGGCTGTTCGAGCACCCGACTCCCGACTTCGGCTTGCTGCTCGCCTTGGGTGATCCCAAGCAACAGCTCGTTCACACGGAACGCGCACAAAAGGATCGCACCAGCGGACGGCTGATCCTGCCGACTCGCGCGGCGGGTTATTCGGCGGTCAATCTGCTCTTGCTGGACTCGAGCGCGCTCTTGGAATTGCCCGCAGAGCGTTACCTGGCCCTGGCCGATTGGATCCTCAGCGGTGGGGTATTGGCGCTCGTGCCGAGCCGCGATCACGATTTGCAAGAGCCGCGCCTGCAACGGCTGCTCGGGGGCCCTGCCAACCCAATCCCGATCGGCGAGCTGCAACTCGATCCGATCGCCGTGCGAGTCGACAACGGCGTCAAAGCGCCAAGTACGCGCGCTTCCAACCTGGAAACGGTCGATCTCGAGCCCGAACAACGCGCCCAGCTGCGCAACTTCGGAGGGGGTAACCTGCACACCGCACCGTGGGGCGCCGTGGCCAGCTACGGCAAGGGTGAGATCCACGTGCTCGGCTTCGACCCCAATCAACTGCCCTGGCTGACGCAGAGCTGGACCGAATTGACGTTGCTCACGCTGCTCGGTCACGCTTGGGACCACTCGCGGCTGAGCGCGCTACCGCACGCCGAACAGGATCCGCAGGACTCGCGCAGCTACAGCGTCCAACAGTACCTGCGCGGCAATCACTCGCAGCATCGCAGCTTGTTCGTCGTGGCCAGCTTGCTCGTGCTGTACGCGCTCGTGATCGGGCCTTGGAACTTTGCACGCGCTCGACGTCAAGCCAACGCCTTGGGCGCCCTCGGTCGTTGGGTTCTGCTGTCGCTGGCGATGAGCGTGCTCACCTTCAGCGGCGCTTGGAGTCTGCGCAGCGTCGGTCGGCGCGCATCGCATTTGACGCTGCTCGACGGCGCCGCTGGCATGACCCGAGTCCAGGCGACTCGTTTCCGAGCTTTTCACGCTTCCAGTCTTGCGCATTTGAGCATCATTCAGAGTTCACCTGATGCCGTCATGGCGATCGTCAACTCGTCAGCGGGCGTCACGGGTCGCGTCCAAGTCGATCAAGCGTCGACGCGGATCTCGCACTTGACGGCAAAACCCTGGCAAACTCTCGTCGTGCGCGAAGAAGGTTTTGCCGAACTCGGGCGCGGGGTCTCGTTCATCGACTCGGCTGACGGCGTCGGCGTCAAGAATCAGAGCGGACGCGATTTGGCGGCGGTCGTGGTGCACGACGGCTCGGGGCACTGGCGTTACTTCGAGCGCATCGTGGATGGCGCCAACGTGCTCGTGAGCGACGGGCAGCACGTGAACTTCAATTTGGAGCGCTCGGTCGTGGGCAGCAGTGCGCTCGGCATGCCGCATTTCGAAGCGCAGGTCGACGACGTCGCGCCCGGCGCTGCGCTCGGCTGGGAGGCATTGGCCGAGCTGCGGCCCACCGAGGTCGATTGGTGGCCAGAGGCGGTGCCCGCCCTGCTCGCGCAAGTCGTCGGCGGCGAAGGCCAACTGAGCGACAGTGGCTTCGAGCTCGAGCAGGACCGTGTGCTCTTGCGAGTGATTGGTTTCGGAGGGCAACCATGACGAGCAGCGCGCTGATCGTGCAAGGGCTCTGCCAGTTCACCCGCGACCAACAAGTGCTTTTCGACGTGTCGTTCGAGTTGCCGGCGGGCGAGACCCTCGGGCTGATCGGCGGCAAGGCCTGTGGCAAGACCCCCTTGCTGCGCACCTTGGCGGCGCTGAGCTTGCCCGCACGGGGCACGGTGCGGGTCCTGGAGCACGATCTGCGCGAGCAAGCGCTGCCCGTGCGGCGCAAAATCGGTTACGTGCCGACTCAGACTGCGGGCCATGCGACGTTGTCCGTCAGCGAATACCTGGAGTTCTTCGCCGAGACCTACGCCAATCCCGAGGCCGAGGCCGTGCGTTTGGGGCTCGAACTGGTCGGACTCACGGCCCGCGCGCAAACGGCTCTGGGGCGCTTGAGCGAGCTCGAACGCCGGCGTGTTCACCTGGCGCGTGCCCTACTCGCCGATCCGGAGCTATTGCTCATCGATCAACCAGACAGCGACCCGAGCGACCCTGAGCGCAAGTCGTCCGAGACGGAACTGCACGAGATCTTGCGCGACCTGAGCGGCCTCGGAAAGACGGTCGTGATCGCCGCGGCGCGCTGGTCGGAGGTCGCGTCCTTGTGCAGCCAACGGCTGAATCTGGATCGCGGTCGCGTGACGGGGTCGCACAAGACCGGGGCCACCCAACAGCTCAGCTTGTTTCCGCGCTCCGGGCCCAGCGTCGCACCGAGCGCCGGTAAGCGACTGAAGTTGTGGACCGAGCAACCGACGCCCATCCTGGTGGAGCTGTTGCGCCGGCAGCCGCAGGTCCTGGACGTGGAGACGCTCGCGGATGGCAGCCACGTCATCCATCACAACGGCGACGACGCGTTCATGCCGGACTTGCTGCGCCGGCTAATCGGAGCGGGCATCGACGTCAAAGGGCTCGAGAACGTGAACCTGCCGCAAGCGGCCGTCAGTAGCGAACGCGACGACAAGGGGAACGCATGACGGCGAGCGAGCCCGGTGCCGGCAACGTGGCGGGCCTCGCGCCCAGGCGCGTGCACAGCCTGTGGCGCTTGGAGTTGCTACAGGTTGCCCGCGGCCGCTATCTGAGCTCGATCATGGCCGTCGCCGTGATCGTCACGACCTTGGCCCTGACCGCCGCGTCGGGCTTGCTCAACTCGAGCGTGGACCCTGCGGACCTCGGCTCGGTCCTGTTCCAGGTTCTGTACTCGAACGCGGTTTTCTTCGCCATCTGCGGCGGTGCCGTGTGGGGGGCGTTGGCGATCTCGCGCGATCGCGAGTCGGCGGCGCTCGATATCATTTTGCTGGCGCCGCTCGGCGCACGCAGCATCGCCTGGTCCAAATACCGCGCCGCTTACTGCCGGCTCGGGCTTTGGCTGGCGCTGTTTCTGCCGCTCGGCGCAGTTCCGTTCGTCTGCGGCGGGACCACTCTGGCAGAAGCGGCGCTGGCTTGGCTCGGCGTCGCGATTTGCGCTGCGCCCAGTGTTGCTCTGGGGATGTTTCTGGGCGCGAGCGTCATTCACCCCAAGCACGCCCTGCCGCTTGCCCTCGGCTGGGCCGTCCTGCTGGCCTCGGGCTTCTTGGCGGTGGCAGGTTTGGGCGGCGCGCAAGTCGCTCACCAGCTGTGGCCGGAGGTGACGTCCGCGCTGCCGATCTGGTTGCCGGTCGTGCTCACGCGCGCGGCTCTCGACTGGCCCAGCGCCGTGTCGATCCTGGTGATCCCGTTGCTCGGCAGTCTGCTGCTGACTTGGCTCTACCTCGAGCTGACGATTCGGGGGATCGATCCCGCGCGCGGTCGCCCGGAGCGCGGTTTGCAGCGCTGGGCTTACGCCTGCGCTGTGTGCTGCATCGGCCTCGCGCTGCTCGCCAGTTATTGGATCGCGGCAAGAGATCAACAGTGGATGGCCTTCGCTGGCGGCATCGGCGTGAGTTTGGCGTTGGCCTGGTTCCTGTTGCTGTCTTTCGTGGACAGCCCGTCCCGGGCTGGTCAACGAGGGCGTCTGACGGGCCCCTCGACGCGGGGTCTGTTGGGTTGGGTGCTCGGGTTTGGTTATTCGGTGGCCAGCGTCTTGTTCGTGCTTGGCGGCGTCCAAGCTTGGCAAAACCGCATACGGCTCGGGGATTCGGTGTACCCGTCGCTGCTCGCGATCGCGGTTGTTGCGCTTGCTGGCGCCGCATTTCTGTTGTTCCAGACGGGGTTCTTGGCGCTGCTCTGGCGCTGGGGCGTAAACCCAAGGCGCGCCAAGAAACTGCTCTGCGCGGCCGCGCTGGTCGCTTGGGTACTGCCCTGGGGCGTCGTGGTGAGCGGGCTCGGCTCGCGCGTCTTCGCATTGTTCGCGGTGGTGGCGGCGTCACCGGCCTACGCTCCCGTCGCGGCATTTCAGCTGGCAGAAATCGCCGCACAAGGCGGGCTCGAGTTCGGCGACTGGACCCTGCTTTTACCGCTCTGTGGCGACGCGTTGCACGCGCTGGCGGGAGCCTTGTTCTGGTGGCTGGCCGTGCGTAAACCACGAGCGAGCAACAAAGAGGGCGGCGCATGAATCTCATCCCGCCTCACGCCGAGGCAGAGCTGCGGGTGCTGGCGCGACGTTTACGTCACGGCCCGGGCAGTACCGCCTGGGCACGCGCCGTGGCCCGCGTGGCGGGCGCTTCCTCGGAGTTCCTCGATCGACGCCCTTACGTCTTGGGCGACGACCGACGCAGCATCGACTGGAAGGGCTACGCCAAGACCCTGCGCCCGGTCGTCAAGCGCTTCCACTCCGAACGCGCTCCGGAGCTGCACATCTTGCTCGATGGCTCGGGTTCACTCGCGCTCGGCGAGCCCAGCAAACTCGAATGCGCCCGCGGGTTGAGCGCCATGCTCGCCTATCTCGGCACGAGTGTCGGCGCCCGAGTGCAACTCTGGTTGGGCACGGAGGCTGGAGTCAGACGCTTGGGACAAGCCTCTAGTCGCGTCGAACTGCTGCCTCTGTTCACGGCACTGATGGCGACGCGGGCCGAAGGCAAGACAGCCCTATCCGAATGGATCTTGCACGTCGCCGAGCGCGCCAGTTCCGAGGCGTGCCTGATCGTGGCGAGCGATCTGCTCGATACGGGCGCACTTTGGCCGAGCACGTTCAGCGCCGCAAAAGGGCGTTTGTCGCTCGCGTTCTTCCAAATCCTGGAGCCGCGGGAGCTCGAGCCGAGCTTCGAGGGCGATCTCACACTGCAGGCGGTCGAGACGAACGAGCAATTGGACGTCGATGTCGACGCACGGACGCTCGCTGCCTACCGGGCCGAAATTCAAAAGTGGTTCAACGAGCTGGATGCTCGCAGCAAGCAACTCGGACACGCTTATCAGCGCTTCGTGGCGGGAGCCGATCCCCTACCCGGCTTGCGCCAGTTCGTAGCGCACACGGCTGCAGCCCACGGCTAGACGTCATGGATCAACACACCAAAGACAACTGGAACCAGCAAGCTTTGCGCTTGTATCGCCGCTATCAACTCGAGGTCGTCGAAGCTTTCGATCTGTGCCCATGGGCGAAGCGCGCGCGACTGGATGGGACGGTGCGCGAGGTCGTGTGTTTGGATCTCGACGCATGTAGCGACTCGGTGCTCGGGATCATCGACGAATGGCTGAAACTGCCCGAACTCGAGATCGGCCTGGTGCTGTTTCCGCGGCTAGAGATCGAGCGCGAAGCCTTCGAACGCTTCGCTTCGCGCTGTCTGGCAGCCGACGCCGCGCGCAAACCTCTGGCCAGCACGGAGTTCGTCTTGGCCGCGTTTCATCCCGACGGCCCCTTGTCGTTGGAATCTCCGGAGCGGCTGATCCCCTATCTGCGCCGCACGCCTGATCCGACGTTGCAGTTCGTGCGGGTCAGCGCGCTCGAACGCGTGCGGCGCGGTGAGGCCAACGGGACGCAGTTCATCGATCTCAGCAACCTGGATCTGACGACGCTCGACCCGCGCAGTTGGCTGCCGAGCTCCGAGCCGTCGCTGCGCGAACGCATCGCCAGCACCAACCACCGCACGGTGTGCAGCGCGCCCGAGGCGATCGCCCGAGTCTTGGCCGAGTTGCGGCGCGATCGAGAGCAGACTTATACAGAGCTACGAGCAACCCCGGGCGAGGCGCCGCCGTGAGTGGGCTTGGCTCAGGCCAATGGTCGTTGGTCGAGCCTGGCGGCTTGTGGTTGTGGTGCCTCGCGCTGCCACTGATCCTCGTTCACTTGTGGCGTAGTCAGCGTCGAACCCAAGTGACGGCTTCGCTCAGCCTGTGGCGCAAGCTGAGCGGCAATCCGACGAGCCAGATCGTGCGACGAAAGCGCTGGCCCGAGCAGCTGTGGCCGCAACTCGCCGCGTTGTTTCTGCTCGGCCTTGGCGCTGCCCAACCCAATCTGAAACTCCCGAGTTTGGCGCCGCGAGCCGTGTTCGTGCTCGACATCAGCGCTTCCATGCAAACGCGTGAACCCGATGGCCAGACACGCATGGATCTGGCCAAGCGCGCCGCGCTCGATTGGGCGGCCCGCGCGCCCGCGGACACCGAGATCGCGCTGATCACGGCCGGCAGTGTCGCCAAGCTCAGCTTGGGTTTCACCAATGATCGAGAACAGCTCGCCCGTAGCCTCGCGAGCTCGCTCCCCGTCGACGTGGAGGGCGCACTGAGCGATGCGTTGGATCTCGCTCGCGATCAAGGCGAGCGCTCGCAGCGGCCCAACGAGTTGCTGGTGTTCACCGACGGCGTCTCGTCCGGGCAGGAAGCGTCGTCCAACGCAGCCAACGAACACGTGCTGCGTTTCGGCAGCTCTCAACCGAACACGGCCATCGTTCAGTTCGAAGTGCAGAGTGTCGAGCTCGTCCGCTCGGGCAGCACCCAACCCGCCGAAGGCTTCGACGTCCGCGCGCTGGTCACACTCAAGCACTTTGGACTGCAACCACGGCAGGTTCAATTGACGTTGCACCAGCGCAACGTGTCCGAACCGCTGGCGAGCAGTGAGCTGTGGCTCAGCCCAGGCGAAGAACGCACGGCTAGCCTGAATTTTCGCGCCGCGGAAGGCGATCAAGGCAGCGGGGTCTGGGCCGAAATCGCCCCCAATGATTCACTGGCACTCGACGACCGGGCGTACGCGGTGATCCCCGAACACGCCAAGCTGCACGTCGCCGTGATTGGTGAACGGCCCAGTCCGTGGCTGATCCGCGCGCTGCGCGCCGATCCCGAGGTCGAACTGCAACTGCAGACTCGCGACGGAGGCTCCGAACCAAGCGACCAGAGTTCCCTCGTGATCTACGTGGATCTCTGCCCCCACGACGCGCCCGAGGCGAGCTTCGTCGTGATCAACCCCCCCGAAGGGCGTTGCCTGAACGTCGAAGTCGGGGCTCAGCTATCGCATGTGCGGCTCACGCACTGGGACGAGCAGGATCTGCGCTTTCGCTTTGCCCAACTGGACGAGATCCAATTTGCAACCGCGCGCAGGCTCGAGCCCGTGCAAGCAAGCGACGCGCTCGCGTGGTCCCACAACAATGCGCTGGTGGCCAGAGCTCGGCTCATCGATCGCGAAGGCACCTTGCTGGGATTCGACATCGCTGACAGCAACTGGCCGCTCGATCCGTCGTTCGTCGTCTTCGTGCGCAACCTGGTCGAGATGGCGCGCGGACCCCTGGGTCCGCAGTCGCGCACCATCCGCACCGGGCAGACCTTGACTCTGCAAGTGCCGAGCGACGTGGTGAGCGTGCAAATGATCGCACCCGACGGCAGCCGCGTCGAGTTCGATGCCCATCACGGGCGGGCTCTGTTGCCCCCGGTTCTGCTCGCGGGCTTCTATCATTTGTCCTGGCAAGGCCAGCTACCGGGCAGTTCACTTGCCGCGGCAAGTCTACTCGACGAAGTCGAAAGCAATCCGGTCCAGCGCGATTCGCTGCTGCTGGTGAGCGCAAATCGCAGTGCGCGCGAGGCGCAGCCCCAGCAGCAAAACCTGAACAGCTGGTTGGCCGCGGCAAGCTTGCTCTGCGTCGCGCTGGTCGCGTGGCGCGCGAGCCGGGCCTTCCCCTCGCAGCGAGGCAGCGCATGAGCGATCCGCTGAGCCCGCTGCAGCTCGGCTCAGCGCGAGCACACTGGGTGATCGCGCTGACCGCGAGCGCGCTTCTGCTGGCCCTGAGCTGGCGCGCGTGGCGCAGCGCCCAAACGCGCTGGTTGGGTTTGGCGTTGCTGGCAGCTTGCTCGTGGCCTTGCTTGTTGGTCGACCTGAATCTGATCTTTCCGAACGCTGCACCCATCATCGGGGCCCTCGGTATCGGGTTCACCCGCCCCGGCCTGTGCTGGATCCCTAGTCTGCTCGGTGCGGTGCTGCTCTGGCGCTGGGGTTACTTTGGCACCAGCAATGCCAAGCCAGGCGTTGCCGCTCCCGGCGATTTGACCCCAGGGCAGTTTCACGGTCGCGGCTGGTGGCGCGACGGGGCCTGGCTGGGATCGATCCAAGCCCTGGGTCTGTTGATCGCAGGCTTCGAGGTAACCCACTTGGACACGCGCATGACGCTCGTCGTGGCCGTCGACCAGAGCCGTAGCATGCAACTCGTGCACGACTCGCACGAGCGCATTCGGCGAGAATTGCAAGCCGCGCTGACGTCGATGCGACCCGGGGATCGTTTGGGCACGGTGGTGTTCGCTGCCAACGCGCGTTTGAACACGGCCCCGACACCGCAGCCCAACGCCGTGTTGAGTTGGGACACGGATCTCGGGGTGGACAACAGCGATCTGGAACGCGCCATCGACAAGGCCGTCGCGGAGCTGACGAGCGACGCGCCGGGCAAGGTCGTGTTGCTCACCGACGGGGCAGCAACGCGCGGCAACGCGCTCGCCGCCGCCGCGCGCGCCCACGCCGTCCACGTGCCGGTCGACGTTTTGGCTTTGGAGCAAGAGCCGCTGCCCAACGTCAGACTGCTGACCGTGACCGCGCCGTCGAGCGTCGCCGAGGGCGAGACCTTCGATCTCAAATTCGTGATCGACGCCCCAGCCAGCGCCGAACTGGAGCTCTTGCTCTCGGTCGACGGACGGCTCGTTCACAAGCGCACGCTGCGAGCAGACTCGGGTCAGTCGGTCTTCAGCGTGCGCCAGATCGCAGACAGCCCAGGGCTACATCACTTCGAAGTCCAGCTGTCGAGCAAGGACCCCGCCTTGAACCTGCTCACCGACGACGACCGTGGCGGCACGTTCGTGCGCGTGCGCGGCCGCACCTTGGCGTTGGTGATCGACCACGGCGCGTTCCGTTCACCCGTTGCGGCGGCGCTTACCGCCGCTGGGGCACAGGTGACGTCGCAGAGCGCCAGCGCTGTGCCGCAGACGCTGGCCGAGCTCAGCGCCTACGACCTGATCGTGATCGAAGACGAACCGGTGTGGGCATTTGCGCCGGGCGCCCTGCAGGCCATCGCCTCCTTGGTGCGCGACTCGGGCACCGGCTTGTTGCTCTTGGGTTCACCTACGACGCTCGGTCCTGGCGGCTACGCTCGCTCGCCGCTCGATGCCGTTAGTCCGGTCGCGTTCGATCTCGAACAAGCTCGGCAGCGGGGACAGGTGTCACTGGTGATCGCGATCGATGCGTCGGGCTCGATGGCGGCGCGGGTGGGGGCGCAAACCAAACTCGCGCTGGCCAACGAAGCAGCAATTCGCTCGGCGAAGCTGCTCGACCCGGGAGATCGTTTGGGCGTCTTGCACGTGGACGTGACGCCGCGCTGGACCCTGAATTTGGGCGACCCGAGATCCGCCCAGGACTGGGAAACGTTGCTGCGCAAGGGCGGTCCGGGTGGCGGCGGCATCGCGATCGATCCCGCCTTGGGAGCGGCCTACGCGGCGCTCGCGGGGGAGCCTTCAGCGATTCGCCACACGCTGTTGTTCGCCGACGGCAACGACGTCGAGCACGACGAGCGCGCGCTGACGCTGGTACAAAACGCTCAAACGCACGGCATCACCACCAGCGTGGTCGCGTTGGGCTCGGGACAAGATCTGTCGAAGCTCGAGAGCTTGAGCCAAGCCGGCGCGGGGCGCTTCTACATCGTCGAAGATCCGTGGCAGCTGCCCGAGATCTTCTCCGAGGAAACGCTCACGGTTTCCCGCGCGGCGATCAATCTGACCGAGTTCAAGGCCGTGGCGGAGACTGGCGGGGATGCTTTACGGGGCATCGACTTCGCTTCCAGCCCGGCCCTGTTGGGTTATGTCTCGACGCTCGCCAAACCGCGAGCCCAAGTCCTGCTCCGGGCTCGGACGCCGGATCCGCTGCTCGCCGTTTGGAGTGCTGGGCTCGGCCGCGCGGGCGTGTTCACCAGCGACTATGCACGGGCTTGGGGCAAACCCTGGGCGCAATGGGCCGGCGCGACTCAACTCTTCGCGCAGTTGGGCCGCAGTCTCGCGCGCAACCAAGACGACGCGCAGTTGCACCTCGAACTGCGGCTCAAGCAAGGCGAGCTCGCGATCAGCGCCGACGCGCTCGACGACCAGGGGGCGCTGGACATGCACCGCGTGCTGGCCGCTCGGATTTTGAGCCCTACCGGACAAAGCGACGAGCTGACGCTGCGGCCCCGCGCTCGCGGTCGTTACGAGGCCAGTTTGCCGATCGAGCGCGCAGGTCCGTATTTGGTCTCGGTTCACGATCAGAGCGACGGCGTGTTACTCGCGGCCAGCGGCATCGACGTCACGCCCCTGGATGAGTTCAACCCAGCGGGCGCCGATCGCGTCTTGCTCACACAAATCGCAGAGCTCACGCGCGGGCAAATGCGCGATACCCTCGCCGGGCTCTTCGAAGACCGTTTACCTGCAACCCGCTCGAGGACGGATCTCGATCTGCCTCTGTGTTGGCTTGCGGGCGTACTGTTCGTGATCGCGGTCGCCGGCCAACGCTTGGGGGGGCGTGTGGAGCGCACTGCCGACGAAAGCGCCGCAGCAGCCGTGGTGTTCACGGACCCGAGGGTGCGCCTCCCCAACCCCCGAGCGCGCTCCGCGACTCTGCCGAGCGAGCCCCTCGCCACGGCCGAGAACGACAGCGCCAGGAGCGGAACGCTGCGCAACCTCGTGCAACTGCGTCAGTCGCGTCTCGATCGCGAACGGCGACGCTGAGCGGGTGGGCGCGCTGCGGAGCTGGCGTCCGGTTGCATCGCGCGCTCGTCCCGAGTCAGCAGGAGCTCCGTCAAGTGAACGCGGATCTCCGGCACGTCCAAGCCGGTGAGACGTTGAATCTCGTCGGGGTGACGCGCGCCGGCCCGCAACGCATCCGCCACCCGCAGCGCGGCGCTGGCAGGGACGCCCTGTGCGTCGTCGTGCTCGGCAATCGTTGGCGACGCCGCCCACAGCTCGCCCTGCAAGGGCGCGCTCGCGGCGAGGCCGTCGTCGCGGCCGGCCTCGCCGCGAGCCAGCTCACGAGGTCCCACGCCGAGCACCGGACCGAGCTCGGGCCAACCGCATCGGGTCAAGGTGTCCATCACGTCCCGCCAATCCGAGACGATCGCGGCCCCTAGGCGCAACTCGAGCAGATTGCCTTGACCCTCCACGCTCCACGGCGCTTGCGGCACCACCAACAGAGGACGACTCAAACGGCGCGCCCAGAGCGCCGCATTGCGCGCCCCGCTCTTGAACGGCGCCTGCACCAACACGACTGCCTGAGCGCAGGCGACGAGCAATTGATTGCGCAAGAAGAACGAATGCCGGCGCGCTTCGCCTTGCGCGTCGACGCGCGACAAGTAAGCACCCCCGCTGTCGACGATCGCGTCGAACAACTCGCGGTGCACCGCGGGGTACGCCACTGCGTAACCTGCAGGCGCTACCACGACGGTGCGCGCATTGGCGGCGAGCGCGCCCCGGTGCGCCGCGGCATCGATTCCGACGGCGCCCCCCGACGCCACCACCACGCCCCGCGTTCCGAGCTCGAACGCCAGCTGCCCAGCCCACTCTTCGGCTTCGCGCGTGGGCGCGCGCGTGCCGACGACCGCCACCCAGGGCGGTGGTGGCAGGCACCCCACCGCGTAAAGACGATCGGGGAGCTTCGGCAGATCGCGGACCCCCCACGGAAAGCGCCTCGGCTCGAGCAGCTGCGTCGTTGTCGACATGCAAAAGTGTCGGCGCAGCAGGGCCGACGGTTGACGACTTTCGCGCAGCCGTCGGCCGCTTTTCGGGTGGTTCTCCCAGGGGAAAGCCGCTAAGAGCGGGGCGCCATGTTCACGATCAGTCGCCAGCGTCGCGTCGTCCACGCAAGGTCGCTAATGGGCCCTGCGTTGCTCTCGGGCGCGGCGTGGCTCTCGAGTGCTGCGCTCGTCGGCTGTGGGAGCACCGGCACGGGTTCGAGCTTCGTCAGCCCGACGTACCTGCGGATCGACCCGAGCGAGCTGACGGTCGCGGTTCCGTGTGAGGATCAGGCAGACGCGGGCGACGGTCTTCGGAGTTACGCCGTGGTGCTCGAGCGCGCTCACATGTTCCAGAGCAAGCCGACCACCTACGATCCCGTGGTCGTTTCGCCACCGACGTCGTGTCGTCAGGCCGTGCGTTTCGAAGTTCGCATCGATAGCGACGTCCCGTACGAGGCCTTTTACGCGGCCGAGGTCATCGGTTTCGCCGAGCCAGCGAGCGACGTCCCGGTCGACTCGAAGGCTAAGCCCTCGGAATTGGCCCAAACCTTACGCGCTGCAGGCGCTTGGGTCGGCAGCTGCAGCAAGGGCGAGGTCGACGTCGCAGCCGGCGACGGAGGACTCGTCGAATTCACGCCGGGGATCCCAATGGCCGGTAAAGATGGCGGATTCGAAGATGCTTACTGGGGTCCACAGCAACCGGTCGACGGGCGCACGGTGACGCTTCGGGGCTGCGCCCTCGCTCCTGCGCACTGACCCCGGGCGGAACGGCGCTGCCTCGAAAACCGAACCGCCGGATCGGTTGCGCAAGCGGGCATCGTGATTTAGAGCAAACGCTGAACCGCATGCGCCGCGAGAATCGCCCTACTCAGCTTTCCGCGCGCAGCAGCCAATCCGGACGACGCGCGGCGCGCTCTGCCAAGCCGCGTGTCATTTGCGGGCTGGGCGGGTAGGACGAACGCGGATGTCGAATTGGGATCCCGCTCGTCCCGAGTTCGCGTTGCCCAAGCCCGGCAAAGCCCTGCTGGGCATCATGCTGGTCTTGTTCGCGACCTGGCTGATGTTCGCCATCGCCGTCAACTGGGCCAACGCGTCGCTAGAGCTGTTCCTGCTGTTCACCGGCAACGCGGAAGCGATCCTGCATGGTCAGCTCTGGCGTTTGCTGACGGCCCCTCTGCTGCAGTATCCGAAGGACAGCGTCGGCAGCCTGCTGTTCACTTTGATCGGCCTGTACTTTCTGACCCCGTCGCTCGAGCAGCGCTGGGGCGCGGCGCGCTTGTTGCGCTTCGTCGCGCTGTCGGCCGTGGTCGCCTATTGCGTGCAGCTCGTGGTCGGATTGCTGTTGCCCGCCACGCTCAGCGCCAAGTTGATTCCTGAATATTGGTTCGGCTTCTCGCCGGTGCTCGAAGCGATCGCGATCGCCTGGGCGTTGAACTTCCGGGAGCAGCAGGTGCGGCTGATGTTCCTAGTGCCGATCAGCGCCGCGGGCTTGGTCTGGTTCGTGGTTGGGCTGAGTGTGCTGCGGGTGATCGCCGCTTCGGACGCGCCCGAGGGCTTGATCTCGCCGTTCGGCGGCATGCTCGCGGGTTGGTTGTTCGGAGGCGGCACGCCTTCCCCCATGCGACGGTTGTTCTTGAAGTTGAAGCTGGCCCAGCTCGAACGCGAAACGCAGCGTGAGCGGCGCGCGCGCGCCAAGACGGGCAAAGTCTCTCTCGAGGTGATCGAAGGCGGCAAAAGCGACACGCGCGGTCCGCGCAAGAAGGGCGGACGCGGCCCCGACGGACAATGGCTGAACTGAAGAGCACGATGTCCTCGAATCGAACCGCCAACCCTTCCCACTTCCGATCACGGGTGGAGCCTTCACGATGCGGCTGATCCTCGATGCAGAGCAAGTTACGCTGGGAATTGCCAACGTGGCGCGGGAAGTCCTCGCGCGTCACCCGAACCCCGATGAGCTCGTGCTGATCGGGATCCGCCGCGGCGGGGTGCCGCTCGCTGCGCGGCTGGCCGAGGCTCTGTTCACCCAAAGTGGCAAGCGAGTGGGCGTCGGGAGCGTCGACATCACGCTCTACCGTGACGACGCGGCCACGGCACTGCCGAACCCGCGCATCGGTCCGAGTCAGATGCCGGGGTCGATCGACGGCAAGTGCGTGATCCTGGTGGACGACGTGTTGTTCACGCGGCGCACCATCCGTGCCGCCTTCGACGCCCTGTTCGACCATGGGCGCCCGGCCAAGATCGAGTTGTTCGTGCTGGTCGATCGGGCCGGAGCTCAGCTGCCCATCCAGCCAGACTACCGGGTCTGCAAATGTGACGACGTTTCGCTAGACGAACGGGTCGACGTGGTCCAACAAGCGGGCTCGATCACCGCCCTCGTGCAACCGAAGAGCGCGCCGAGCATTCCCCCACCCGCCCCATGACGCTGCTGCAACGACTCACTTCGATCAACGATCTCACGCGGGACGAGGCCGTCGAGTTGATCGATTCCGCGGACGCCTTCTTCGAACTCAGTTTGCGACCCGTGCGCAAGGCCCCGACCCTGCGCGGCAAGACCGTGCTCAATCTGTTCTTCGAGAACTCGACGCGCACGCGCACCTCGTTCGAACTCGCGGGTAAGCGGCTGAGCGCCGACGTGATCAACATCACCGGCTCCGCATCGAGCGTGAAGAAGGGCGAGAGTCTCAAGGACACGATTCTGACGCTCGACGCCATGCACCCTGACATCCTGATCGTGCGCCACAGCTCGTCGGGCGCGGCCGATTACGTCGCGCGCCACACCCGCGCGGTCGTGATCAACGCCGGCGACGGAACGCACGAACACCCGACCCAAGCGCTGCTCGATGCGTTCACCATTCGCCGTCACAAAAAGCGCTTGGCCGGGCTCAAAGTCGCGATCTGCGGCGACATCACGCACAGTCGCGTGGCGCGTTCGAACGCCCTCTTGTTGTCCTTGCTCGGCGCAGAAGTGCACTTGGCGGGGCCGCGGACGCTGTTGCCCGAGGATCTGACGGCGCTCGGCTGCCCGTGTTACGAACGCGTGGAACCCGCAATCGAAGGCGCTGACGTCGTGATGATGCTGCGCATTCAGACCGAGCGCCTGAGCGGCATTTACTTCCCAGGTTTACGCGAGTACTCGCGCTACTTCTCGTTGACCAGCGCTCGACTCGCGCTGGCCAAGCCCGACGCGATCGTGATGCACCCGGGGCCCATGAACCGCGGCGTCGAGATCGCCGATGAAGTCGCCGACGGCCCCCAAAGCGTGATCCTCGACCAAGTCGAAGCCGGCGTCGCAGTGCGCATGGCGATCCTGTACGCCTGCGCGCGACCCGACGCCGAACCGAGCTGACGAGCCAAGCTCGAGGATATTCCGCGCGTCGCTCAGGGTTGGGTCGAGCGCTATGCGTCGCGCTCCGGCTACTCCCAGCGTCTTGCGTCGCGGGGCGCTCAGCCGTCAGCGGGCATGATGTCTACGGCTTGAGCCGAACCGACCACGTCACCCAAAAAGCGCGTGGCCGAGGCCTGAAAACTGTCCGGCAGATCGGTGACCAACAATTGTAGAGCGGCTTCGGGATTGGGCGTATGCCAAGCGCGCTGCTCGAGCAATTCGTGCACTGCGCTGGCGGTGGCTTCGGCGCTGTCGACGACGCGAATCGGACGCCCGAGTAAACGCAGAGCGACCTCGGCGATCATCGATTTCAACAACGGATAGTGCGTGCAGCCGAGCACCAGCACGCCGACGTCGGGTTTCAACAACGTCGACAAGTAGCGCTCGATGGCCAAGCGCGGCACGTCGCCCTCGAGCCAACCTTCTTCGACCAGTGGCACGAGCAACGGCGCGGCTTGGCTGTGAACCTCGTGCCGCGATGACAAGCGCGCCACTTCACGCGCGTACGCGCCCGAGCGAATCGTGCTCAGAGTGCCCATCACGCCGATGCGCACCGGGCGGCCCTGTTCGCGTTCGGCCTGATCCGCAGCCGTGACTGCGGCGCGGGCGCCGGGGCCCACGACGCCTATCACCGGCAAGTCGAGCTCGGCTTGCAGAATGTCGAGCGCGACCGCGCTGGCCGTATTGCAAGCGATGACCAAAGCTTTGATGTTGCGCTGCACGAGCAAGCGCGCGCAACCCCGCGCATAGCGCACCACGGTCGCGGCCGAGCGCGTCCCGTACGGCACGCGTGCTGTATCTCCTAGGTAAACGATCGATTCGCGCGGCAAACAGCGCCGCAGCTCGTGCACGACCGTCAGGCCGCCGAGCCCCGAATCGAACACGCCGATCGCGCGCGCATTGCCCTGCTCTCCGGGTGCAGAGCCGCTCACATATCCTCGATCCGGATCAGGCGCGGCGCGGACTTCATGAACCCAGCGCCCGCAACTTCGGATAGTGCGCGTTCGACCGCGCCCTCTTGGCAAGTGTGCGTGATCATCAACACGCTGACGGCGCTGCTGGATTGCGTGGCCCGGCCCTCTTGAACCATGTGCTCGACGCTGATGCGTTGTTTACCGAGCGCCCCTGCGATCGTGGCGAGCACGCCAGGTTCGTCGGCGACGTCGAAGCGCAGATAATAACGGCACTCGACTTCGGACTGTGCGACGAGCGGCCGTTCACGCGTCTTGATCGCGCGCGTCGACAACCCGCCCGCGCCCTCGACGCGCGCACGCGCCGCGTCCACGACGTCGGCGACCACGCTCACGGCCGTGGGCATGTCGCCCGCGCCGCGTCCCACGAGCAAACACGGTCCGAGCGCGTGGCCATGCAAGAACACGCCATTGAGCACGCCGTTGACCCCCGCTAGCGGCGACGAGTTCGGCACCAGCGCCGGATGCACGCGCAACTCGAGCGCCTCGCCGCGGTCGTAACCGATCGCCAAGTGCTTCAACGAAAAGCCGAAGCGCTGAGCAAAGCGGAAGTCGACCTCGTCGATCGAGCGAATGCCCTCGACGTGCACGCGCTTGTCGTCGACCGCGGCTCCGAAGGCCAACATCGCCAAAACTACGAGCTTCTGCGCCGCATCGTGACCGTCGACGTCCAAGCTCGGCTCGGCTTCGGCGTATCCGAGCCGTTGCGCGTCCGCCAAGATCTGAGCGAAGGGTAAACCTTCATCGCGCATGCGCGTCAGAATGTAATTGCAGGTTCCGTTGAGGATCGCGTGCACGCTCTTGACGCGGTCGCTCGTGAGCGCGTCGCGCAGCGTGCGGATCACGGGGATCCCGCCGCCGACCGAGGCCTCGAACGCGAGATCGACGCCCTGTTCGGCGGCTTTGCCGAGCAGCTCCGAACCGTGGCGCGCCAGCATCATCTTGTTCGCCGAAACCACGCTCTTACCGCTCGCGATCGCGCGCTCGATGTAGCGCTTGGCCGGCTGCTCTCCGCCCATCACTTCCACGACCAAGTCGACGCTCGGATCCCCCAGCACCCGCGACTCGTCGGTCGTGAGCCACGCCGGATCGCACTCGGCGACCCGCACGCGGCTCGGATCGCGCACTAGAACGTGGGCAATGCTGAGCTTCGCGCCAATCCGGCGCTGCAAATGTTCTCGATTGTTGATCAGCAATTGGATGACGCCGCCGCCAACCGTGCCGCAACCCAACAGAGCAACTCTGATCTCGTCTCGCTTCTGGTTCACGATGCCTCGACTGTTTGGTGCCGGTACCTCTCGAGTACGGACACCGGCCGCGCACCATGCCAAGGGGAGCCGACGACTGTCAAATGCGGGCGGATCGCCGAGACTTGCTCAGCACCGCCCCCTGCTCATTTACTAGCGATTCAATTGCTCTGCGTGCGGGCGGCCTCTCGCGCAGCCACCTGGTCGAGGTAATCCTGACCCGGCTGCGGCTCGCGCTCCAAGGCCGCCTTGAGCACCTCTTCCAAGTGCGTCGTCGGCACGAACTCGAGTTCGTCGCGGATCTCTTTCGGAATCTCCTCGAGATCGGCGCGGTTGCGTTCGGGGAAGATGATCCGGCGGATGCCTGCGCGGTGCGCCGCCAGCGTCTTCTCCTTGAAGCCGCCGATCGGAAGCACCCGGCCACGCAGCGAGATCTCACCCGTCATGGCAACGTCGTGGCGCACGCGAATGCCCGTGAGCAATGAGACGAGCGCCGTGAACATCGTGATGCCCGCGCTGGGGCCGTCCTTGGGCATGGCGCCCGCGGGGATGTGGATGTGCACGTCGCTCTTGTCCAAGAAGTCCTTCGGGATCCCGTATTTCTCGGAGTTCGTGCGCACGTAGCTGAGGGCCGCTTGCGCGCTCTCCTTCATCACTTCGCCGAGTTGTCCGGTGAGCTGCAGTTTGCCGCTGCCGAACATGCGGGTGGCCTCGATGAACAAGATCTCGCCGCCCGCCGAGGTCCAAGCCAAGCCAGTAGCCACACCGGTTTCCTCGGTGCGCTCTGCGACTTCGCTCGTGTACTTGATCGGGCCCAAGTACTCGCGCAGATCGTCCTCGGTCTTGATCGTGCGCTGCGTGAGATCGCCCTCGGCGACCTTGACCGCAACACCGCGAATCACGCTCGCGATTTGCCGCTCGAGCGAACGCACACCGGCTTCACGCGTGTAGTGCTCGATCACTTCCTCGATCGATTCGTCGGTCAAGATCACTTGCTGCTCCGACAGACCGTGCTCTTCGAGCTGCTTCGGGATCAAGTGTTGGCGCGCGATCGCGAGCTTTTCGCGACGCGTGTAACCGGGGATGTCGAGGATCTCCATGCGATCGCGCAAGGGCGGCGGGATCGGATCGGCGATGTTGGCCGTGGCGACGAACATCACGCGCGACAAGTCGTACGGGATCTCGAGGTAGTGATCCGCGAACGTGTTGTTCTGCTCGGGATCCAGCACTTCGAGCAGTGCCGCGCTCGGATCGCCACGGAAGTCGTGACCGATCTTGTCGACCTCATCCATCATGAACACGGGGTTGACCGTGCTGGCCTTCTTCATGCCCTGGATGATCTGTCCCGGCAACGCGCCGACATAAGTACGGCGGTGACCGCGAATCGCGGCTTCGTCGTGAACGCCGCCCAAGGACACGCGCACGAACTTGCGCCCCAGGGCGCGCGCGATGCTCTTGCCCAGTGACGTCTTGCCCACGCCGGGCGGACCCAACAAACACAAGATCGGACCGCGTTTGTCCTTCTTCAACTTGCGCACGGCCAGATACTCGACGATGCGGCGCTTCACCTTCTCCAGGCCATAGTGATCCTCGTCGAGCACTTTGCGCACTTCGAGGATGTCCATGTTGTCTTCCGTGGAGTGGGTCCACGGCAAATCCAGGATCCAATCGACGTAAGTGCGAACGACCGTGTATTCGGCGCTGCCGACCTGCATCGCGCGCAGGCGCTTGAGCTGTTTCTTTGCGACGTCCATCGCCTCGGATGGCAAATCGGCCTTGGCGATGCGCTCTTCGAGCCCATCCAGGTCGCCCTGGTCGCCCTCGTCGTCCCCGAGCTCTTCCTTGATCGCCTTGAGCTGTTGACGCAGCACGTACTCGCGCTGGTTCTTGCCCATCTCCTCTTTGATCTGGGAGTTGATGCGCTCGCGCATCTTGAGGATCTCGAGCTGGCGCGTGAGCAAGCGCAACACTTTGCGAATGCGCTCTTTGACGTCGATCGTCTCGATCAGCTGCGCTTTGTCTTCGACCGCAGCGTCGAGGTTGGCGGCCACCAAGTCGGCGAGCGCGCCCGGCGCTTGGATCGAATCGATCAGCGATGCAGCTTCACGCGGCAACTCCGGCATCAGCTGGATCACTTGCTTTGCCACGTCGCGCAAGCTCATCGCCAACGCTTCGGCTTCGACATCCTCGAGCGCGGGTGAATCCAAGCGCTGGATCTTGGCCTTCAAGTACGGCGCCTCGGTGATGCCCTCGACCAAGCGGATGCGCGTGAGCCCCTGCAAGATCAGCGAGTAATTGCCCGAGCTGTGCTTGAGCGCCTTGAGCACTCGCGCGGCGCAGCCAACGGGGTACAAATCGCCAACCCCGGGCTCATCGGTCGCGGGGTCACGCTGCGCGAAGATCGCGATCACCGGCGAAGGCTGCTCGTGCACGTCTTCGACCAACGCGACGGATTTTTCCCGACCGACGTCGAAGGGCTGGACTGCTCCCGGAAAGAGCACCGCATTGCGAATCGGCAGCACCGGCAGTTCGTCACCAAACTTGAGCTCGTCTTCGCTGGGCGGACTCGCGGCGGTCATTTGCGCGGGTTTCTTCTTGTCGCTCATTGAGATCTCCTAACCGACACTCGATGGGACCGAGGTAAGTCCACATCAAGTGTGTTTGGCAAGCTAAGCGCAAATTCTCGTGATAGCCAGCAGCCATTGTCTCTCGGGCCGCAGCCTCGGTCGCCTAGTCGATTGACTCACCACTGACGGCGCTCGCGCGCAGAGGGTGGCAGCTTGGGCGACACTTTGCATCGCACGAGCGCTGACAGCGTGCTCCCGAGCGAACTATACAAGCAGCGTGCGCAGCGTCTTCTTCGGAACCCCAGAGATCGCCCTTCCCGCATTGCGCGCATTGCACGCGACGAGCGAAGTCGTAGGGGTCGTGTGTCAACCCGATCGTCCCAAAGGCAGAGGTCTTTCGTTGAGTGAGCCCGCCGTCAAGACCGAAGCACTGCGCTTGGGCCTCGAAGTCCATCAACCCCTGAAGGTCAAGGACGGTGAACTGCAACGCTGGCTCGAGAGCAAGCAAGTCGAATGCGCCGTAGTCCTTGCTTACGGACGCATTCTGCCCCAAGCCGTGCTGGACACCCCGACCAAAGGCTGCCTCAATCTACACGCGTCGCTGTTACCGAAGTATCGAGGCGCAGCGCCCATCCAATGGGCATTGATGAAGGGTGAGCGAGAGACCGGCATTTCGTTGATGCAGATGGACGTGGGGCTCGACACGGGTCCCGTCTACACACGTCGGACCTGCCCGATCTCGGAAACGATGGACGCAGGTGAACTGGCGAGCGTGCTCGCAGAACTCGCCGCAACCGTCGTGCGTGAGGATTTGACGAACGCACTTGGCGGCCAAAAAGCGGAACCTCAAGACGAAGCGCTTGCGAGCTGGGCCCCCCCCATCGGTCCCGAGCACACGCGGCTCGACTGGAAGCGCAGCAGCGTCGAGTTGCACAACCAAGTGCGCGGGCTAGCCCCGCGTCCAGGCACCGTCACGACGCTCGAGACAAAACGCCTTCGCATCTTGAAGACCCTGCAGCAACCCGAGGCGAGCGGCGCTCGGACCGCGCACGAGCCCGGTGAAGTCGTGGTGGCGAATGGTGATCAGCTGTGGGTCGCCACGGGCTCCGGACTGCTGCGCATCTTGGAAGCACAGGTCGAAGGTAAACGCGCCCTGCCCGCGCGCGATCTGATCAACGGCAGAGTCTTCAGCGTCGGCCAACGCCTCGGGGCAGAAGCGTGAGCCAGGCGGGCCGAGCCGGCGAGCTCGTCCCCACTCGATTGGCTCCCCGCACGCCCTTGGCGGACGCGCTGATCGCCGAGATTCGCGCCGAGTTTCCGAAGTTCCGGATCGTGCCCAAAGCCGGAAATTGGCTTTCGGTTTGCATCGACGTCGCGCTCAAACTGGTCACGTTCGGCGGCCAACGCGTCTACATGACACGCTACCACACCGTGATCGGCGATACGCTGTTCGTCCCGCAGTCGTGGTCGAACATGCCAGACCTCGACCGGGTCATCCTGCTCCGGCACGAGCGAGTGCATTTGAGGCAGAGGCGGCGCTGGACCAGCCTCGGGATGGCCTTCATCTATCTGGTGCCGATCTTCCCGCTGGGGCTCGCTTACGGCCGAGCGCGCATCGAGTGGGAGGCTTACGAGGAAACGCTACGCGCAACGCTGGAGTTGTGCGGCCCTGAGGCGCTCCGGTCCCGCTCGCTGCGCGAGCACATCGTGGGCCGTTTCATTGGACCCGACTATGGGTGGATGTGGCCCTTCCGGCGGCAAGTCGAGCGCTGGTATGACCAAGCGATTTCTGATTTGGAAACAAACCCGCCGCCCAGTCAGTAGTTTGCAAATTTGAGCGCTCGATGCGACCAAGCCGGCGGGCTCCGTGGCAGTCTGACTGATACTTTTCAGCGATTCTCCGCGCGATCCAGATTGGCTGAATCCTCTGAATCTGCTCAACCTGAAACGCGCTCTTATGGTAACCGTTTCAACGACTTCGGTTCGACTCTTGCGTCTCCGGGTCCAGCTCGACGGGTGCGTTGGGATTTACCCCACCTTCCACTAGCTGCGGTTTCTGCAAAGGTCATTGCCCGAGCGGTCGTTCTGCCCCAAGAGGGGTCGCGGTTTCACCTCCAACAGGTTCACCTTCTCAACTGACTTCGATTCCCTTCACTGAATCAGCTCAACCCCACTCACTGATCAGCAGCACCTCACTGATCAGCAGCCATTTGCATCCGAAGCCACTCTGCATCAGCAGCCCCACAGCGCGAACAAAGGTCCCATCGTGAAGATCGCTTGCCCCTCCTGCGCAGCCAAATACTCGATCGCTGACGACAAGGTTCAGAACCGCCTTGCCAAGATTCGGTGTCGCAAATGCGGCACGACGATTGTCATCGACGGCAAGACGAGTCCGCCCACCGTGCAGGCCTCCGGCTCGAGCGTTCATCCGCAAGCCGCAGCCGTTTCGCACTTGCCCGCCGCAGGCTCGCAAGTTCCGGGCGGCTCGCTGTACACGGTGGATCTCGGTGAGAACGACCAACGGCCGATGTCCGTCGCCGAGCTCGTGGACGCGTACAACCGCGGCACCGTCAGCGCCGACACTTACGTCTGGCAAGACGGCATGGCGGACTGGGCTCCGCTCGGTGAAGTGCCAGAGATTAACGAGGCCTTGCACGCCGCGGCGGCGCCCGCCGCGAACGCGCCGGTCTTCAGCCAACCCGTGACCGGCGCGACCGCCCCATCGAGTCCGTTCGGTGGCACCAAAGAATCGGCAGCTTCCAGAGCGGCCACGCGCGCTGACGCCCGCGCCGACTTGTTCGGCGGCATCGACAAGGCGGGAAGTGAACAGGGCGGAGCCGCACAGCAAGTGACGGTGGCGGCCACTGGTGCACGCAACGAATCTTCGGTCTTGTTCTCTCTGAGCTCGCTCACAGCGGCTGACAACAAGCCGCGCCCTGCCCCCGTTGCAAGTGGCGGCCGTATGGCCACCGCGGCGACGGAGGATTCCGGCTTGATCGACTTGGCGGCGCTCGCTTCGGCGGCAGAAGCCGGTGCGCAAGCAGGCATGTCCGTTGACCTGGGCCCCGCACCGCTGGCGTCCTTGGGCGGACCGTTCGGCGCAGCGCCGCTCAGCGGCGGCACGACTTCGCCGCT
>DATAHU010000028.1:0-13186 GCA_036263015.1 Polyangiaceae bacterium
AGACCCGTCAAATCCAAGGTAACCCGACGCAACAACTTTTCGGGTTCCGCGACGGGCGATGGGTGCTGGCCAAGCGTGTGCAGGCGATCGAGGATGAAGGCGTCGATTTCGTTGTGCACCCAAGCCGCACCGTCGGGTACCAGGGCCCCGGTGTTGCCTGGGGCTGCAGTCGAAACGGGGGCCGCAGTGGTAACCGGGGCCGTCGAATCATCGGGTGCTGCACTTGCGGGCGCGCTGGGCATGCCCGCATCGGCGGGAGCTGCCGTGTCGTCTGGGGCCGCCGTCGATGCAGCGGGCGGCGCTTCGGTCGCGTCGAACGAGGGGACAGGACCGGTGTCGCGCGGCACGAACGACCAATGTTCTTTCGGGTCCGGGGGCTCTTCGGCATTGCCAGCGCCGCCCATGCCCGCGTTGCCCCCTGAACCCATCTCGACGGGCTCGTCGGGCGTAGAAGCAGTGGGACCAGGTCCTTCGCCTGGCGTGGTAAGCCGCGCGGATTCGACCGGCGTGCCCGAAGAACACGCAGTCAGCGCGGCGGCAGCTCCGAAAATCAGAGTTCCGACGACCAGCGCACTGCAAACGCGGGCGCCACGAAGAGCCGCGCCACGAGCGCCGAGCGGCCGAGCTGCGCCCCAACTACCGAAGGACTCTGGTTGTGCCACTGGACGCATCAGCTTGATTCAAAGCAAAAGCCACGCCAACCGTTATCAGAGCGCGTGGAGCACGAGATTTTCGACATTTCATACGGCGTGCAATGTTCGCCAGGAAGCCCTGTCCGAGAAAAACGCCAACTTGATGGTAGCCGGAGCCGCGAATGCCCTGCACCCAGCAATAAATCGACGCACTTTTTCCGACTTCTCAGCGGGATTTGACCACAGGGACGTACCAGTCTGTGCCGCCCGGCGCACGCTGCTCTGGCGGATCGATCAGGGGTGAATGGTAACGACTGTGCCGCGCTCTTTGT
The DNA here is from genome assembly GCA_036263015.1 of Polyangiaceae bacterium. GTDB lineage: Bacteria > Myxococcota_A > Polyangia > Polyangiales > Polyangiaceae > SZUA-265. The sequence continues at coordinate 965 of DATAHU010000028.1, forward strand.
TGATCACACTGTGCCACTCCGCAGGAACCGGCGGATCGGTCCAGTCGAACAGCCACGCAGCGTCTTTGGGCGCCAGATTCACGCAGCCATGGCTACGCCAACGACCAAAGTCATCGTGCCAGTAGGCCCCATGAAGCGCGTATCCTTTGTGAAAATACTGCACGAAAGGCACATCGCGAAGGTTGAACGAGTCCCCCTTGTCCTCGTCGCCGTCCATCGTCTCGGTGACGTGCTTTGCATAGATCATGAAAGTACCTTGCACGGTAGCAGGCACTTTTTCAGGATCGCCAAGACCCCCGGCCCCACTACTGACGAGCGTGGCATACACCGCGCGCGTGCCGACATAGGCGACCAAGGTCTGAGCCTTGAGCGCGATGTCGATCCACTTGCGCGTCCCGGTAGCCACGCTCGGAAAGCTAGAGCGCTTTTCGATCACGCTTACGCCGGCGGCAGGGACTAGGAGCCCTTCGCGTGTTTGCCAATAACCCACACCGCCGATCTTCTGCTTCTCCTCGGCAATCTTGAGCAGCGTGCGCTTGGCAAAGCCCGCGCTCTTCTGCAGGGCTCCGCTCTCGAGGCGCTCGTAACTCGGAATCCAGGCATCGGTCACGATCGCGACCGGCAGATCCTCGTCTTCCATCAAGGCCACGCCGTTGACGGCGCTGGGCTCGACGACATGCGTGCGATCGAGCGCTATCAGGTCGAGCTCCGTTGTTAACCCGAATACTCTACCCTGCCAGGGGAAGCTCTGACTGATGGCGAAACCACTATCCGAGCTCGCTTGCCCCGCGTGGACGGCATAGCGCAAACCGCTCTTCGTTCCGTAAGGCTTGGTCAGGGCGCCACTGGCTAGAAAATCCGGCGGTTCGCTCTGGTAACCCGGCAACGGCATCTGGTGGCGCGCGTTGCGCGCGTCGAGCCAACGCAACGCCCGTCCTTGATATTCGCCTTCGACCTCGCGCATTTGACTCGCGGTCGGTAACTTGAAATACAAGTGCGGAGCTCGCTGATCGGACAGCGCGTACAGATAGGGTAACCCGGACCCACGAATCGGGCGACTTTGGCTCGCCACCACCACTGGATCGTTCAGATCCAATGTTGCCCCCTTACCCACACAGACGAAGCCCCGTGGGTTGATTCGATACCAGCCGCCCTCACAACCCGAGTTCACGATCGGCGGGTCGCGCCGATCGACGATCGCTCCGGCGCGCAAATTCCCGTAGCGTGTACGCTGGGGACCGGTGTCGGTGTAGATCCAAGTGCGCCAGGCGATACTCGCTAGCTTTTTGCCATCGGGAGTGAACGGCAAATTGTCGTCGATGGTGCCGAGCTCGGGGGCCCTTGGATCGCTCGCTTGCGCTGGCAGGCTGGCGATCGAATCGCCAGCGGAGGGCGCCACCGAGTCCGACCGTGCACCCGCGCCGGCAGTCACCTGGATCGCGCCGCGCGAAGCCGTACCGCCTGGCGGCTCCTCGCGGGCGCACCCGCTGGCCGCCACCAGCCCCAGGGCCACGACGAGCCTCGCATAGAACGGGCCGCCCAACAGTCCAGGGAGACGACGGACCGGAACACGAAGCGCGTGCTGCACCTTGCCAAGCTGCCGGGGAAAAGGCACGAGGCGCTTATGCCCCAAAACCCCCGCGCATCAAAGCTGGACCGTCAGTCGTGAGAGTCCCGCTTGCGCTTTACGACTTCGTCAAGGAAGCGGCACGCCACATTCTGCGCAGGCCAGTGGTTGGGGTGACCGCGATCGCTCGCGCCGCCGATGGTCGCTACGTGTTGATCCGTCGCAGCGACACCGGGCAATGGGCGCTACCCGGTGGAACCGTCGAATGGGGAGAGACCCTGGAGCGTTGCATCCGCCGCGAGCTACTCGAAGAGGCGGGCGTGGAAGTGATCTCGTTGGCCGAACTGTTGGGTGTGTACTCGCGACCGGAAAGGGACTTTCGCTTCCACGCCGTCACGGTCGTGGTGCGAGCCAAGGTCACATTGCCGCTCAGACCGCCGAAGAACCCGGTCGAAATTGCGGAGGTCGGACTATTTCACGAGGCAGAGTTACCACAGACTCTGTCCCATCAAATGACCGACATGTTAGTCAATGGCATCAGCGGAAAGGTCACCTGGGAATGACTGGAGCGCGTTTCTTCATCTTCGCATTGCTTTGCTTGGCGACCAACGCTTGCCAACTGCTCGGGGGCTTGCAGGTCGAGACCGTCAACGTGCACACGGAGAAGCCGAGCAACGTCGCGGCCTACGTGTCGGTGCGCAAGTCGGGTGTGCCCGTCGAAGACTTGCAAATCGATCAGTTCAAGGTCGCCGAGGATGGGCAAGTGCTCGACTCCAAGCAAGTGGGCTTGCAACTGCTCGATCGCAATCTCGCTGCAGCACATCACGTGCTCGTGCTCGTCGATCTCAGTGGGCCGATCGATCAGAGCGGGGCACTGTCACTGCTTGCGACTCAAATGGCCGCGTTCGTGGAACGTTTGCGCGCCAAACACAGCGTCAGTGTTTGGGGCTTCGATGGCAGTGACGACTTGACGGCGCTCGGCAAGTTTCAGCGCTCGGGCGCGAGCTCCAAGCCCCAAACGATCACCAAGCAGGATCTCGGTCGGTTGACGGCGTTCACTCAGAAAGACTCGTCGAGCAACCTCAACGGCGCGGTGATGCATGCCCTGACCGAACTCGGCAAAGAGCTGGGCAACACGGGCAAGCCGATTTCGATCGGCACGCTGGTGATCGTGGCGCGCGGGCCCGACCTCGCGGGGCGCACCGCCGAAGGCGCGATGGCCGACGCCATCACCGATAGTCCGTATCAAGTGTTCGCCGTGACCGTGGGCGACGAGAAGGATACCCGCTTGCCCGAACTGCTCGGCCCGGCGGGTAACAGCCAAGTCAAATACTTCGAAAACTTGGAAGTGGGGCTGAGTGAAGTCGCGCGCCAGATCGAAAGTGACTACGAGCGCTACTACTTGCTCTCTTATTGCTCGCCCGCGCGCGCAGGTGAACGCACGCTGGTCGTGAGCGTGACGACCCACGACGGCGACGGTGATGCCGTGACGGGTGACGTCGACATCCCAATCGATGCCAAAGGCTTTGGAAGCGGATGCAATGCCGGCGCGCCGCCCTTTCTAGAGCGTGGTCATGGCGCACCGAGCGCAGCGCCCAGCGAGTCGAACACTCCGAGCACGAGTGCCGAGACCAAAGACCCGGCGACCGAAGCCGAGCCCAGCGCAGTGCCACCCCCCGGTGACGGCTACGCGCATTGATCGATCTGGGCCGAGAACGCGAGCGAACATGAACAAACCCATCGTTCGCCTGCTCGCACATGAACGCATCGTCGCGCGGGGCACCGAGCGCACAACGTGGTGGGTTTACATCGACGAGCAATGGTTGCCCGTCAGAAATCATCCTGAGGTCGTACTCGAGCAGTTGAACGCGGGACCTCAGGTCGTCTGGGAAACTGCCGCAGAGCTGCCGCTCGAGCTCGGCACCTGGCTGCTGCGCGTGCGCTACTCTCCGTTGCACGCGCCCCCTCGCGATCCATTGGGCTACCTGGATCGCGAAGAGCTCAGAGCGCGTCAAAAAGAGGAGCGCAGCTACTTTCGCGTCGGACCGAGAGGCACGCTGTCGGCAGCGCGCGGAGTCGAACCTCCTCCGCTGCTGCCGACAACTTGACCCCCAGCAGCGCCCGCTCTCGGCGCTACCCTCTGCCCTCAGCCGTTGCTGAAACGCACACTGGTTGGGCAGATCTTTTCGGCGCCGACGAGCCAGCGCACGAATCCCGCGACGTCTTTCAAATGCGCGCCGTCGACGACTGCGTTGCCGCCAGCACGCAGGAACTCACGGACCAAGGCGGGTTTCGAAGACACCCCAATCAAACACAATTGTTCTGCGCTATCCCAGCTGCGGATGGCGGCGACGAACTCACTGACCAAAGGAGATCCGTGAGCGTCGAGATCCACGATCGCGATTTCGTGATGCCCAGCAGCAATCGTGAGCGAACAAGCGAACAGACCCGCGCAACGCGATACCTCGCAGGTCTTGCCGAGCGCGCGGACCAACGGCGTGGCTCGCGCTCCTTGCGCATCGACGATCGCGCGCGGCGGCGCAGTGCCGAGAAAGCGTGGGACCGGATGGCCCTTTTGACGCAAAAAGCGAACGACCTCCGGTCGCGCAAAACGTAAATGTCGCCCTTCTGTACGGCGGCCGCGCACTTGTCCGCGGTCGACCCAGTTGTGAACCGTCTTGAGATCGACGTTCAATAGTCGCGAAATGTCCCCGGAAGTCAGATGGTAACCCCCCCAATCGAATTTTGGTTGAGACGGAGACGATGTGATCGTTCTGTTGTTTCTAGTCGGCAAGGAACCCCCCAAAGAGCCGTTATGTGAACGTGCTGGTGAGATGTTCACCGACGGATCACGATTCGTCTAGAAGAATTTCCTCCGAACTCGACGCGCTGTGCCGTTCGAAGAGTCCATGCAGACCGCGACGTCTCACGCGCAACTCGACGAGGCCACCATCGGTCAATTGGCCGGGCTCAAGCAAGGTCCCGTACCCGAGGTGCGCTCGAAGGGTCGCGTACTCGTGGTGGATGACGAACCCGCGCTACGCAGAAGCATTCTGCGTTTGCTCCACGCCAAAGGCTTCGAAGTCTTCGCTGCCGCAGATGGGGCAGAGGCACACAGCTTGTTCCGCGAACACAGCTTCGACGTCGTGCTCAGCGACATCTCGATGCCCGGCTGGGACGGCATCCAGCTGCTCCGCTCGGTGCACTCCATCGATCCAGATGTGCCGGTCGTGCTGATCACCGGAGAGCCCGCCGTCAGTACTGCCGTCAAAGCCCTGGAATACGGCGCGTTCCACTACCTGACCAAGCCAGTAGATCTGCACACGCTCGAAGAGGTGTTGGAAAAGGCGGCATGCCTGCGCCGCATGGCCACGATGAAGCGCAAGGCCGCCGAGCTGTTCAGCCGGCAGCTCGATGGTCGCGATTTGCGCACGATGGAGCGCAACTTCGAGCGTGCACTTTCCACGCTCTGGATCGCTTACCAACCGATCGTGCACGCCGCGACCGGCAAGGTGTTCGGCTACGAGGCGCTCTTGCGCAGCGCAGAGGAGACGCTACCGAACCCAGGTGCGGTGATCGAGGTCGCGGAGAAGTTGGATCAGCTCGATCGCTTGGGACGGACAGTTCGCGAGAAGGCCTCACAGGGCATGCTGCGGACGAACTCTGACGCGCTTTTGTTCGTGAACCTGCACACGACGGATTTGCTCGACCCGCAACTCGTCGACGAAGAAGCACCTCTGACTCAGATTGCGCACCGCGTCGTGCTCGAGATCACAGAGCGCTCATCGATCGACAAGATCAAGGACGTGCGCGACCGCGTGGCGCAGTTGCGCCAGCTCGGCTTCAAGATCGCGGTCGATGATTTGGGCGCGGGTTACGCGGGGCTGACGAGCTTCGCGCTGCTCGAGCCCGAGATCGTGAAGCTCGACATGTCGCTCGTGCGCAACGTGCACAAGAGTGGCACGCGCCAGAAATTGATTCAGTCGATGACGATGCTCTGCAAAGACATGGGCATGATGGTGGTGGGTGAAGGCGTGGAAACGCGCGAAGAGAGGGATGCGCTCGTGGGACTTGGATGTGACTTGCTGCAAGGCTACCTGTTGGCAAAGCCGGGACCGGCGTTTCCGGAGGTCAACTGGTGAACGGCGGACTTTCTGCTCCGCCCCAACGCACGAGCGCGACCGGCGAGCGGCCGAATCGCCGTGACCTGTGTCGCACGATCACGCAAACCGTCGAGACCGCGGTCCGCGGGAGTCAGCGTGAACTGCTCGTGCGTCTCGACTCGGCGAACGCTGGTGAAGTTTGGTCGATCGACGCCGAGCAAGCCTACATCGGCCGGCACCCGGACAGTCGCATCTGCATCGACGATCAAGGCCTCAGCCGTCAGCACGCGCGCCTGGTGCGCACGGGCAGCCACACGGTCGTCGAGGACTTGAACTCGAGCAACGGCACGTTCGTCAACGGGGCGCGCATCACGCGCTGCCAGCTGCACAACGGCGACACCGTTCAGCTTGGCCCCCGGGTGTGCTTCCGGTTTACGGTCGCGGGTGAGAACGAGGAACGCGTCCTCAAGCAACTTTACGAAGCCAGCGTGCGCGATGGCCTCACCCAGGCTTACAATCGCCACTACTTCTCGAGCCAACTTGCGACCGAGATCGCGTTCGCCCAGCGCCACAACACGGAGTTGTCGCTGCTGATCCTGGACGTGGATTTCTTCAAGCGCATCAACGACACCTTGGGGCACTTGGCCGGCGATCACGTGCTCAAGTCCCTGTCGGCGTTGCTGAACGAGCAACTGCGCAAGGAAGACGTGTTTGCGCGCTACGGGGGCGAGGAGTTCGTGGTGCTGCTACGGGGTGTACCCATCAGCGGCGCGGCGGTTTTGGCGGAGCGCCTGCGGCGTGCAGCGGAGGCCAAGCGTTTGAGCTTTGGCGATCGCTCGTTCGCCATCACGGTCTCAATCGGCTGTGCGGCGCTCACTTGCTGCAATCGCCATGACCCAGAGAGCCTGATCCAGCGCGCAGACGGTCGCCTCTACAAGGCAAAACAAGACGGCCGCAACCGGATCGTAGCCGCGGACTGAGTGTCCCACAGCGCAAGCGCCGCGCGTGGCACCCCGGCCCGACCGGCTCGAAGCCGAGCGCCGCGGCGCCCTCCGCGCACACTGTAGGCGGCTCCTGCCAGCCCGCGTGACGAGCGACGAGCCAACACGTTTGAGGCGGGGCGATTTGGCGGGCTGCTTTTTGGCGGGCGGGGAGCTATGAAGGCGAACCTACGCGGAAGCAGCTTCCGTGAGGTTATCGTCCCAGAGGAGAACTCCACGTGTCCATCGATGTCGATTCGCTCAAAGCAGAACGCGAAATGTTGAAAGAGCGCCTGCGCGAGGTCGAGAACGAGCAACGTCAGCTCGAATCACAACAGAAGAAACTGCGTCAGAAAGAGATGCAGACGAAACGCACCATCGATGCGTTGGACACGCTGATCGACATAAATACCGTGCCGACCGACGGCACCGAGACCTGACCTCACCTGTGCGTGTTGGGTTAGCGGGGATCGGGTGGCCGTGCCTGGTGCACGCATCCAAATGAGGAGAACCTGCGCGTGAAACAAAGTTCTTTCCGACACGATCCATCACGTCGATTGGCTCTCGGTGCCGCGAGCAGCCTGCTTCTGAGCGGCTGCTTCGGCAGCTTTGCTGCCACCCGTGCGCTGTGGAGCTGGAACAACGACTTCGGTAGCAAATGGGTCAAATGGCTCGTATTCCTGGGGCTTTCGATCTTGCCGGTTTACGGCCTGTTCGTCTTGGCCGATACGCTGGTCCTCAACTCGCTCGAGTTCTGGACGGGCAGTAACCCGGTTGCGAGCGCACCCGGTGGGCGAACGATCGCGCGTTTACCCACGCACGACCCAAGCACCGTGCGGGTCGAAGTGCGCCGCGGTAGCGAGCTCGAATCGGTCGCTTACTTTCGCCGTCAATCCGACGATTGGCTGCAGGTGCACGACGAGGCGGGTAAGCTCTTGGCCGACGTGCGGCGCGAGCCAAGCGGTGAGCTCGCGCTGCGCGACGCTGACGGAACCGTCGTTGCACGGCTTTCCACCGAGCAACAAGCTCGGACGGAGGCTCAGATTCGAGCCGGACAGCCTGCGCTACAAGCCTTGAATACCGAACTGCACGCAAACGGCCTGGAGCTCGCGGGCGTCGACGCTTCGTCAGTGCTCTGATTCGAGGCGACGTCGCGGCGCCGTCACTGCCCGAGCCGGGTTGGTCCGCTCGATTGGCGGACGAGAGCTCTTCGTCTGCGCGAGCTGAAGTGCGCGCAACATGGAGCTCTTCTTGTCCTGGTGCGACTGCATGCGCCCCAGGATGTCGGCCAGCGCGCGCACCGCGCTGATCACGTGCGGTCCCTTGTTGAGCATCACGCATTCGGCGCGATGACCCATCGCCGCGTCCGTTATCTCGGCACGAGAGGGCAAGCCTTCTTTGGCGAGAGACTCGAGCACTTGCGTCGCCCAGATGACCGGCACATGAGCAGCCTCGCACACCCACAAGATCTCTTCCTGCACTTCTGCCAGCCGCTCGAAACCGCATTCGACGGCCAAGTCACCCCGCGCGATCATCACGCCGCAGCGCGGGCTGCGCATGGCCGTCAGTAACATCTCGGGCAAATTCTCGAAGCCGCGCCGAGTCTCGATCTTGAGCACAATCGCGGGCCCCGTGTCGGTCAGTTTTGCCAAGTGGCGTTGCAGCAATTCCACGTCCTGGGCGCAGTTGGCGAAGGACATTTCGACGATGTCGGCGTGCTCCGCCGCGAACGCCAAATGCTCCAGATCGAGCGCCGTCAGCGCCGCAATGCGCAGTGCGCTGTCCGGCAGATTAATCCCCTTGTCTGCACGCAGTTTTTCGCCCTTGGCGCGGGCTTGCAGAACGCGAACGAGCAGATACTCGGGCTCTATCTCCTCCACCACGCCGCCGATCTTGCCGTCGTCGAAGAAGATTCGCTCGCCGACGGCGACATCGTCGAACACCTCGGGCAACGTGCAGCCGATGCTTGCCGGCGTCAGCACGCGGCCTTTTACGTCCGACGTGGCAGGACGTCCGAGCGCCATGGCGCGCGTGATTCGCAGGAGGTCACCCTGGTTGAGCAACAGCTCCCCCTGCAGCTGGGGCAACTCGCCCACACGCGTGTGACGTTTGGCGTGTGAACGTTCACTTTCCACGCGCAGAACGGTGCCTGGCACGATGTACGCGGTCTTGCTGAGCTCCAACCAACAGCCGCCCGCAGTGACGTCCATCACGCGCATGCGTCGCTTCGCAGCGCGAGCGTCGACGAATACGACCTGATCGCCAGCGCGCACGTGGGCCAACCAATGGGCGTCAACTGGCAAGCAGGCGTCGGCGTCCGACGGTGCTGGCAATGGTGCTTCGGCATCGGTTGCCCACAGTCGCGCCGGCAATACGACGCGTCCGAGCGCGTCGCGCGTGGGACGGACCTTAATCACACTTGGCCCCGGCTCGATCTCGCCCGTGCGAAGTTTGGGACCGGCGAGATCCATCACCACGCGGCACGAGCGGCCGAGTGCAGTCTCGGCGCGCCGCAGATTGCGGATCATGCGCAACCATGCACGGGGTTCATCATGAGCACAGTTGATGCGCATACAATCCATGCCCTGCTCGAGCAGACGCAACACCAACTCGTAGTTGTCGGCCCCTTCGCTTGGCATCGTGACCATGATGCGCACGCGACGCTCGCGGTCGACCGGACCGAGCAGTGCGTCGGTGTGTTCCATCAAGAGCTCCTGCCCCCGACCGAAGTCAACCTCGGTATCGATCGACTCGTGAGCTTGGCCGAGCAGGCGACGTAGAATCGAGATCACGCTGTCTACTGCTGCAAGGACGTGGGATTCCGCTCGCCCCAAGGACGACAAGCCGAGCGCCGCCAAGCGCCGCTGCAGGGGACGCACGTCGTTTCGACGCAGAGCCAGGTAGTGGATCAGGTTCAGAGCGCTGGCTCGGTAGTTCTCGTGAACCTGGGGCACACAGCAAACGTTCGAGTCGACCATCTCGCGCCGAATCGAACACAGTGCAATGAGCAGTTCACTCAGCTCAGCAACATCGCGCTGCGTCTTCACGGCGGCGCTCAAGTTCACGGGTTGTGCCATCTGCACGCTTTTCCTTCGCCCTGACGCATATAGCCCCTATGGGCAGGGCGCGCATCCGAGCTTTGGCCAACAATCGCATTTCGCTCGGTTCGGGGCGGGTGCGCAAAGCTTGCACTTCTGCATTTTGCGACAGCGCCACGCCTCCGCCATCGAACGGTGACGCACGCCGCGCGGGTTCGGGGCACGACGACCTGTGACGTTCGCGTCGCCTCGCAGCTAGTCGATCACCAGATCCTCGGCCAAGAGCCGGCGTTTGACCCCGATCAGTCGGTTGATGTCGCTGGAGAACAGCTTGGGATCCTTGGCGTAGTCGAGCTTGCGGCTGCGACGCACCAAGTCGACGAAGACGTCGGTCAACAGCTGCTTGCCGACACGCCCCTCACTCGCCGCCTCGACGTCTCCAAATGGCCAGCTTTCGCACAGGCGCTCGCGCAACAAACGTTCGTCGTTGGCCAAGCCCTCCCACTCGAGTGCGCGGCCCCGCACTCGGCGAGGTCCAAAGCGCGACGGCGTGCTGAACAGCAGCAGTAGGATCGAACCAGACAGGAACATGAAGTCGGTCGCCATGTCCAACGGCACACGCACTGGTCCGAACGAGTCGAGATCGATGCCTTTGACTTGTCCTCGCCTGCTCATCATCAAGTTGTCGTTCTTGAGATCGTTGATCGCGTAACCGAGCTCGTGCACCTCCTCGATCGCGAGCAGGACGCTCGTCAGCAAGTCGAGCAACATCGCCGGCGAAAGTCCCGAGCGGAAGGGATTTGCCGCAGATTTACGCTGCGCTCCGCGCGAACGTGAAGCGACGGCTCGATCGTAGATCAGCCGCGCTTCGGCCTCGCTCCAACCGCCAACCGGGGGCCGCGTCACGCTGGCGTGTTCACTCCCAGCAACTCCAACCAGGTTGTCCAAAGTATCACCGTCCACCAGCTGCAACACATGGTAGGTGAAGCGCTCGTCTTTGAGTTTTCCCGTGTCGTACATGCGCACGAGATGGGGAGCGCCCGCCAACTCGCTGCCCACGCGAAAGGCTTCGGCTGCCTCCAGGATGGCTTGGCGTTGCTTGCCGATGATGCGATCGACTTTGAGCGCGACGCGCGCAGGAAACGTTGGATTGTTTTGGTTGAGCACTTCGTAGACACGACCAAACTCGCCCACCCCGAGCTGACGCAGGATCGAGAACCCCAGCTGTTTGAAGGGCTTGTCCACCGTCTTCCAGGCGTCCAGATCGCCGGTGTCGATGATCCCGAAGCGACCCACTTCGGGCTTGGGACGCTTCACCTCATTGCGCTTCATTGCGATCGCCATGGGCGACATGGCCTCGGCGACATCCGGCATCACGCCGGCCAAGCTCAAACGCAGATAGCTAGCGTCCAGGTATTCACGCGCAGCGATCCTGGCTTCGGCCACGTAGTCCGAGTAAGGCGCCGCCCGCAACATGAACGACAATCGCGCGAGCATGCGAAAATACGGGTGCCGCTCGTACAAGTCCAGCGTCGACAGATCGTTCGCTTCGGCGACCAGTGTCTCGTAGACGGCTCCAATCGATGATGGTTCGAGCCGACCACTGCGCCGTCCGTCGTACAGCAAGTTGAGCGCCACGAAGGTCATCTTCGCGAAGACGTCGATCTTCGCCGTGAAGCGATCGCGCGGCACCGAGGGGAACGCAAGCTGAGATACGAAGCGCGAGATCAACGACCAGCACAGCCCGAGTTGTTCATCCTTGGACAGATCTTCAGAAGCTTGCGCTGCACCGTGAACCTGCCGCACAAACTGCGACTGAAGCACGATCCGCACGTCGCCGGCTCCGCCCGTGGCGGGATCGGCGAGTTCGCGCGTTCCGAGTGCGGGCAGGCCGGGGCTGAGACGCACGACGATCCGGGTTGAGTCTGGACCCGATGCAGGTCCGAACAGGAGGTCGTTCAGCGCCTGGACCACGTTGGGCTTGTGCTGGATACGCTGGCGCAAAGTGCGAACGCCCCGGCGCAACAACTCCGACAACCACTCTGAGTCGGCGTTGGCGGCTTCGAATGCCAGCACTTGCACGTCGCTCTGCCGATGTACCCAGACACCGATCCCAGACTCGTAGCGCGCCTCCGGCTGGCTGCCGAGATAGCGCACCCAAGCCCGCGGCTCGCCGCTGAACACGGTTGCCGAAAAGTCGGTCTTGACGCGAGCGACTTCGGGTGGAGCTTCCTCTCGCAGATCTTCGCGACGAAACTCGACCCGATGCGACGGCCGAAGCACTCCGCGCAGACTTGCCGGTAGTTCGGACGCAGGAGCTTGTTCGCCGATAGTCATTTGCCGCCCATCCTCACTCCAATCTTCGCCGTCTGAGCAGATGCATCGCTACGGCAACCCCCAAGGACATCAAGACCACGACGATCGCAAACCCGTGACGACTGTTTGCGAACGGCAGATCGGTGAGATTCATGCCGAAGATCCCAGTCACCAGCGTGATCGGTAGCAAGGCTGTCGTGAGCGTCGAGAGCAAGTAC
>DATAHU010000029.1:0-36609 GCA_036263015.1 Polyangiaceae bacterium
CCGCGAGCTGATCCCGACTTTGGATCAAGAGCTTTCGCGGGTGATCGAAGATTGCCTGATCAAGGATCGCAATCAGCGTCTTGCGTCAGCTCAAATGCTCGCCGAGCGTTTGAGCAACATCGCGCGGCGCTTGGCGACCGACCCCGCCGAGCTCGGCACCACGCCGCGTCGACGCGCCACGGATCTGCTGTTACCCCCACGCACTCCCACCGAAGGCATGGCAGAGACCGGCGTGCCGCTCGGAATTCGGATGCTGCGCGCGCTTGGTCTCTCGGTGCCGTCGCGGCTCGGCATTGCCGTGACGGCGTTGGCCCTGGGCGGGGCCGCGGGTTTCAGTGCGGCACGCGTAATGCAGCGACCCGCACCGGTCGTGATTCAAGCGGCGCCCCCCGTGGCGGCCGTTCCGCGCACGACGCCGCGTGTAGAAACTCCCAGCCCCGCCAGCGAGCCGGCTCCAGCGACCCTGAGTCAGCGCGAGGCCCCCGGCGCCCTGATTCAACGTGACACCGGACTTACCAACGCCGTCTCGAACGGGTTGCGGGCTGAGAGCGATCGCCGCTGACGCATCGGGCCGAGCCAATCTAGCCCGCTGCTAGGGGGCTCGGCCTGATTTGGTCTTGGAAGTTAGCTTCCCGACCAATAGAAACGGGCGACCCCTAGCTCATGCTCGTATTCTGCCTCGCAGTCGCGCTCGCGTTGCTCCTGTCGTTCGTCGCGGCGTTGTCCGAGGCCGTGCTCTTGAGCGTGCGCCACGCCCAAATCGAGGCGTTGGGTAAGACGCGAGCGGGGCTCATCCTGCGCCGCTTCAAGCGCGAGATCGACGTGCCCATCGCCGCGATCCTGGTCTTGAACACGATCGCAGCCACGGCCGGCGCTTCGATCGTCGGCGCCACCTTCGTCGCGGTCTGGGACGAATCGAAGCTCTGGGTATTCACGATCTTCTTCACCGCTGCGGTGTTGCTCTTGGGTGAATTCGTGCCCAAGACGCTCGGCGTGATGCTGGCTGACCGCTTGGCGGTGCCGGTGGCCTACGTCGTGCGCGCGTTGGTATTCGTGCTGCAACCGATTCTCTTGATCACGCGTACGCTGTCGCGCCTGTTGAGTGGTGGCAAGCAAACGCCGGTGACGTCACTCGACGAGATTCGCTTGCTCGCGTCGCTCGGTCACAGCGAGGGCGTCGTGCGCAAGAACATGGCCACGATGATCGAAGGTGCCATCGCACTGCGTGAACTCAAAGCCCGCGACGTGATGGTGCCGCGAGGCGGCATGAGTTACCTCTCGGCTGAGCGCTCAATCGAAGACAACCTGCGGATCGTGCGTCAGTCGGGCCACAGTCGTTTCCCTTTCACGTCTACAGGCGACCCCCACGACATCAGCGGCGTGATCCTGACCAAAGACTTGCTGTTCGCGGTTCACGAAAACCCCGACGAGGTCAACTGGGACTCGCTCGTCAGCAAGCCGCTGGTGGTGCCGGCCTCGATGCCGCTCGAGCGCCTGCTCCAGACTTTTCGCGAAGAGCGACGTCACTTGGCCTTGGTCGTAGACGAATACGGTGGAACACAAGGCTTGGTCACTCTCGAAGACGTGCTCGAAGAGATCGTCGGTGAAATCGAGGACGAGAGCGATCGCGTAAATCCCTTCATCACCAAGCGCGCGGACGGCAGTTTGCTCTGCAGGGGTTGGGCTGAGACCCGCAAAGTGTTCGAAGCGCTCGACGCCGAAGTCGATTCGGAGGCTGTCACAATTGGCGGCTTCGTCGCAGAAAACGTGGGTCGCATGCCACGTGTGGGCGACGTCTTGCGCTACGGGCCGCTCGAGATTCGTGTCTTGCAGGCTAGTGCACGACGCGCAGAGGCCGTACAGGTTCGTCGCGTTACGCCCAGCACGGGCCCCGCGTGAACTTATAGAGCGCGCCGGTTTGATGGTGCTGCTTGATTAGAATGCGGCATATCGATCCAAGACCTACTCCGGGCACCGGTAACCCCACACATTTCCCGAGTTCCAGACGATGTTCTGGCGCAACAACGTCGGCATCTCGTGAACACATTTGAAACGCAGTGCAGCGTCGCTGTTCTTACGCTGCAGCGGGGTGCGATCGAGGCTTTCGGATGACATCATGTGCCCGTAGTTAAGACTTGGTTGCCGGCGCCTTAATCTGGTATCCCGGCGTCTTGGAGGAAACATGACTAGGTATTCTTGGAGTATTGTCAGTACAGTTGCCTTAGTGATTTCCGCGTGCGGCACCGAAGGCATGGGGCCTTCTGCCAGCGAGCGCGCGAATCAGATGGGTCAAGCGGTTACGCTCGACGCTGGTGATGCGGGCGACGCAGCAGCCGCTGATGCGGCAGTTGCCGATGCGGCAGTTGCTGACGCAGCTGTTGCTGACGCGGCCGCGGGCGATGCGGCTGCCGCCGATGCAGCGGTGGACGCTGGCGGCGGTGGTGGCACCGAGGCCGACGCAGGCGATGCAGGTCCCGATGGTGGCACCCTTGGCGGTGGCATCGGTGGCGGCATCGGTGGTGGCACGACGACCACCGACACGACGGTGACCGACTCGGGCGTGGTCGAGTTGCCCGATACGGGCGTGATTCTACCCCCGCCGGAAGGTGACTCGGGCGAGCCCACCGAAACGGCGACCACCCCCGAAGAGGGTCCCGATTCGGGTCCCGCGACGAGCGGCGAAGAAGACTCAGGCTCCGGCCCCGCTGGTGAGCCCGATGGCAGCACCGCCGAGCCCACTTCCGACTCTGGCGCGACCTCGTCGGATGACACGACGTCCTCCTCGGACGACACGACCGGACCCACCGCGGACGACACGACCTCCTCGGATGACAACACCGAGCCGACCGCGGACGACGAAGAAGAGTACGCGGACGCAGGTGGCGATGCCGGTGACGGTGGCGTTTCCGGCGGTTCGAGCGATGACGGCTGCGACTGCACCGTCGTCGGCGGCGAGCAGAGCAAGTCGCAAAACGGTAGCTTGATCGCCCTGGCCGGTTTGGCCGGTCTCGCGTTCATGCGCCGTCGCCGTTCCGTCTAAGCTCCGGGAATGTAAACCTGAAGAGAGCAATCGCGTCCTGCTAGCTTTGCTGGGTATCCAGCAATTGGACACAGGGCGCGGTTGGGGTTGAGTAAAAGGGTCTGGCGAAAGCCAGGCCCTTTTGCGTTGGTGCGCGTCGGAGCTTTTCTCGATTGCGTGAAATTCGAGATCGCCCTAAGGCGGCGCATGGGTCGTGCGCCGAGCTCCGCCAGTGCAAAGGCGAAAACCCCGTTTGGGAAAGCCCGGAAGACCGCGGAGGGCGGCAAGCCGCGTGCTCGGGGCAAAGCCAAAGTGGACGCCCCGGCTCCGATCGGAACCGAGCTAGCGCTCGGTTCGAGCGATCTGCGAGTGGCGGCGCTGCTGCGTCAGCGCGAGCAGTTGCTGCGCAAGATCGCCGCCAAAGATCGCGAGCGTGCACGCCTGCTCAAGGCCAGTGAAGAGCTCTCGCACGCGCTGCAAATGGAATTGCCGCCGATTCTGCGACGCCAACTGATGATCGGTGAACAGCTGCAGCAGCTGTTCAAGGCGATCCTGGAGACGCGGCTGTCG
Source organism: Polyangiaceae bacterium (assembly GCA_036263015.1). Classification (GTDB taxonomy): domain Bacteria; phylum Myxococcota_A; class Polyangia; order Polyangiales; family Polyangiaceae; genus SZUA-265. The sequence goes on from DATAHU010000029.1 coordinate 3,590, forward strand.
CGCGCGGCCCGTCGCAGTGTGCGGGAAGTTTACGCGTCACTGCAGCGTGAGGGCCTGATCCCGCGCAGCGACGGTCCCAGAGACGATACCGACGACGATGAAGAGTCGGGCCCAGGCGCGCGTGGACGCGAATGGGGCGACGACGATGACGCGCCCCAACACCCGAGCGCCGGTCATGGCGGCGCCTGGGCTACGGAAGCTGAGAGCGATGACGCCGTTCCCAGTGGCGACGCGTTGCGCACCACCTTCCGTCGCGTTGCGGCTCGGGTCCATCCGGACCGCGTCCAGTCCGAGGCCGAGAAGCGCACGCGCACCGAATTGATGAAGGAACTCACACGCGCCTACGAGGCCGGCGATCTAGCGCGTCTGTTGGAGATCGAAGAGAGCTTCTCCGGATCCAACTCCACGTTGAACTCGGAGGTGGCATGGAGCGACGCGCGGCTCACTGGACTAGAGCGCGTGGTCCTCGATCTTACGGCTCAACTGCGGGCATTGACGACCAAGGTTCGCGCGTTGCGCCGCGACTCTCCACTCGAAGAGCTGACCGGCGTGCGCCCGCGTTCACGCGCGCACCAAGCGGAGTTACTCGCTGAGTTCGTGGAGCGCGCGCGAGCGGAGTTGCACCTGGCGGAGAACACGCTGTCGTTCGTCCAGAGCTTCGCGAGCGGACAGATTTCGCTCGCGCAGTTTCTGGCAGGACCCGTCGCGCGCGGACGCACGCGAGAAGCCGACATGGACGATCTCTTGGACGCGTTGCTCGGTGACCTCGAGGCGGTACACGGTGCTCGTCAAGCGCGTCGTGGCGGCTCCGCTCGGGGCCGCGGTGCGAAGCAGCGCTGAGTTAATCTATGACATGCATGGGTGGCTTCCCGAGCACAGCGCTCGGACGTGCCATGCTTCGCGGGAGGGGACTTCTGCGACGCTTCCCCGAGAGCCATCGACTAGATTCCTTGTCGATCCCCCACGTCACAGCGTTGCCTTGGGAGATTCGCAAGCAATGGTTGAGGGACAGACCCGCTTCCGCTACGCATCGGAGGCGATGAGACACGTCACAGCGTTTCCTGGGCTCTGCTTGAGCGCGCTCTGTGGCTGGTTCGTGCTCGCATGCCACTCGGATGCAGTGCGAGACACCGATAGCTCCCTCACGGCGGATGAGTCGCTGCCGCAAATCCCAGAAGACCCACGGCCAACCGTCGCGACCGAGTCGTTCACCCCCAGCGGCGTGCTCACCGATATCGCAGACGACGTAGCGATTTACGCCAACCCCGACACTCCAGAACTCAGCGTGGTGATTGCCGACGACAAAGATACCATGACTGGCGGTATCGCGGTCTTCGACATGCAGGGTAAGCAGTTGCAGTTCCGAAAAGACGGCATGATAGGCAACGTCGATTTGCGCACGGACTTCCCGCTTGGGTCTGATTCAATCGTGCTGGTTGGCGCCAACAATCGTAGCGACGAAAGCCTAGAGTTCTGGCAGCTCGATGGTCCGAACCAGAGGTTGTCAGCGCCGCTCGGCGAGATCCCGACGACGAACGATCCGAACTACGGATTTTGCCTCTATCACAGCGCGATCAGCGGCAAGTTTTATGCGTTCGTGACGCAAGAGACGGGCAAGTCGCGGCTCGAACAGTACGAACTCAGTGGCAGTGATGGCACGCTGAGCGCCAAGCTCGTGCGTGCGTTCGACGTTGGTAGCATCAGCGAGGGCTGCGTGGCAGACGACGAGCTCGGGCGCTTGTACGTCTGTCAGGAAGACGTCGCGCTGTGGCGCTACTCGGCGGAGCCCGACGGCGGCGAGGAGCGCACGGCGGTGGCAACCGTGGGTGACGGTAACGTCGCGGCCGATCTCGAGGGCGTGGGTTTGGCGCAGGGACCAAACGCAACGGGTTACATCGTGGTCTCGATTCAGGCTGAAGATCGCTTCGCAGTTTACGACCGCCAAACCAACGCTTACCTTCGCGGGTTTACGGTGGGCGAAACCGACGAGATCGACGCGGTCAACGAAACGGACGGCCTCGAGATCTCCACGAGCAACCTGGGCCCGGGCTTCCCGCGCGGCGTTCTGGTCGTGCACGACGGCAACAACAGCTTGGGCAAGACCTCGAATCTGAAGTTCGTGCCGCTCGAGTAGCGACAAGAGAGCAACGCCTGGGAGTGTTGGCAGGGTCGAGTCTTGCCCGGCGTGGATCCCTAATCCAGAGACTTGCCGAGCGAAGCCGCGACGCGCCGGACCACGCAGGATTAGCCTCTTCGCGGTTCGCAGAGTCTCGACCCCCATGATCCTTCATAGGGGTTCTAAATTTATGCCGCTCGAATAGGAATCATGCCTCGTGGCCGTAATCGAGTGGCGTCAACGGAGCGAAACCTGGCGTATTTCTGACTCCCTTCGGTGACAGTCCAAGCGAAGGTCGTCGCATGATCGTTACTCGTCGTCGCCAGAGTTCGACTTCGCCCCATGCCAAACCCCTTCGCTTGCTCCGTCTGAGTGGGGTTTTCGCCGTCGCCGCTGTCTACGTTGCGGCGTGTGGGGGCGGCGGTTCCGACGACGTCGACGATACGACGGACACAGCGAAGGGGGGCAATACGACCGAGCCCTCGCCGGCATCGAAACCCACCGAGTCGCAGCCCACCGAGTCGCAGCCCACCGAGTCGCAACCCAGCGCGACACCCGAGCCGAGCGGATCGCCCACGGCCGAGGGCACACCGACGCCCGGTCCCGCCGAGCCCGTTGAAGGTCCAGACGTCGTAGTCGGCACGTTCGCTATCGAGCTGTCGACCGAAGGCACTGGGGTTCAGGGCAAGGTCAAGAACGGCGAAGACGCTGCCAACATGGTTTGGGACAAGCTGAGCAGCGTCGGTGATTGCCAAGTCAGCGTGCCCCGAATCCCGGCGTGCGATCCGGTTTGCGCCGACACGGAAGCGTGCGTGGAGACCGATACCTGTCGCGCCGTTCCCACGTCGATCAACGTGGGGGACGTGCTCGTGTCGGGCGTGAGCCACGGCGGTACGACGGACGCCGTCAAGTTGCGTTCGATCGTCAAGAACTACCAAACGCCAGCGGATGTGAAATGGGACGACCCTCCTTTTGCGCCGGGAGATCCAATCAGCGTGGCGGCCAGCGGCGCCGATGTGGCCGCGTTCCAGATCAAAGGCGAGGGCATCTCGCCGATCGACGTGACGAGTGATCCACCCGAGATGGCCGCGGACAAGCCCATCGAGTTGACCTGGGAGCCCGAGAGCGGAAGCGTGCAGACGCAGATCTCGGTCCGCATCGACGTCAGCCACCACGGCGGCACGCGTGGGCTCATCGAATGCGAAACCCAAGACGACGGTGAGCTCAGCATCGACGCTTCGTTGGTCAAAGATTTGATGGACCAGGGCGTTTCTGGTTTTCCGAACATCCGCATCACGCGCTCCAACATCGGCTCGGCGCAGACCGCCGTGGGCATCGTCGAGCTGCACATCAATTCGATCGTTCAACAAGACGTGAGCATCGAGGGCATCTTGTCTTGCAATACGACCGACGACTGCACCGATGGCTCGACTTGTGCCGCAGACCGCGTTTGCCGCTGACGGCCCGATCGTGATTTCAGAACAACCTGTGATTCCAACTCAGCACGCAATGAAGCACTCCAACCAACACACTTCTCTGGTTTTGAAAGTTTTGGCATCCACCCTGATCGGGGTGCTCGCTTCGGCGTGCAGTGAATCGAGCAACTCGGACAAGACGGACGAGACGGAAAGCCCGGCCGACAGCGCCAGCCAAAGTGCGATGCCCAATCCGCAGGCGAGTCCCCAAATGATGGGCCCAAGCCCCGGTGGACCTGGACCGAACACCTCCAGCCCTAGCAACTCCGTACCCCCCACCAGCGGCACGGGTTCGTCTGGTCCGGGAGCAGGGCCAACGCCGACGACCGATACTCCGAAGCCCAATCAGCCGCAGTCGATGCCAACCTCAGGGCCTCTAAACCCGGGGCCCGATCCCTCGATGGGCAGCGGTGGAGGCGGCTCGGATGATCCGAGCTCGCAACAGCCCGTGGGCCCCGATACCGATCCCACCAGCGTGCCCGCCGAGCTCGGGGACGCGGGAATGAGCGCGACCGAGTCCATGACGGACGAGACCGCGACGAGCCCAACGGCTCCAACGGGAGTGCCCGACGCGCCGCAGTGCGCGTCGGTGATCAAAGGTGAATTGACGGATTGCGCCGATACTTCGGACGCAGATCCGAACTTCAGCTTCTTCATCGCGAGCCGCGTCGCGATGGTCGCGCTCAGTGACAACCCACTGGGTTTCGGTGGTAACCTCGGGGGACTAGAGTGCGCGGATCAAATTTGCGCCCTGATCGCCGAGTGCGTCGCGCCCGGCAATGCTCAGACTTGGCACGCCTTCTTGAGCACGAAGGACGTGGACGCCAAGGACCGTATCGGCACGGGGCCCTGGTACGACGTGCTCGGCAACAAGATCGCCGACGACGCCAGCGGTCTGATCGGCGTTGACCGCCCAACGACGGCGGACGGCACGGTCAACCACAATTTGCCGAACGAGTACGGCTGCGAAAACCTGACGCCCGCTTGTGACGACGTCAAAGAAGACAACCACCACGTGCTCACCGGATCGACGCCACAAGGGGTGTTGAGCGATGGCCGCACGTGCAACGATTGGACGAGCACAGACGCCACGCCGGGTACGGGCCCGGCGGTGGGCTTGAGCTGGGAACGCCAGCTCTACAACGACAGCTCTGCCGGGCCCGGCGGTGGTTTCGGTGGCGGCAGTCAAAACTGGTTGAGCTTCGCCAACGAATCTGGCTGCGCGCCAGGGGGTAACCTGACCAACGACCCGCCGATGGGCAACAACGACGGCACGGTGGGCTCCGGTGGTGGCTATGGCGCAATCTATTGCTTTGCGGTCGTGGAGTAACGAATTTCAAGCCCCAAACGAGCGCGTCCCCAGCCGCGAACGCTCTCGGTCACCGAATTCTCATTTGCGCCCGCCACCAACTAGATTGTTTTCGTATTCACGACTTTAGCTAGTAATTGCAATCATTTGGATGGCGTAGAGGTGGTTCTGTCGAAGACCACAGAATACGTTTGTTGAACTGAGGCGTGGCGCGCGGCGGCGCTGGAGTGAACAGTGTTTGGGGTGACGACCCGCCGCGCCCCCAAACGCCAACGCGCGCCGATCGACGTGTTCAAGTATCGCGACTATCGGCAGTTCCTCGCGGCGTACTATCTGAATCGCAAAGCGAGCGGGTTGTCCTATCGGGCGTTTTCCCGCGACGCCGGACTGGGCGCGCCCAACTATCTGAAGCTCGTGATCGACGGCAAGCGCAACTTGTCGTCGGAGATGGCGGAGCGCTTCGCCAAGGCGTGCCGCCTCAACTCCGACGGCATCGAGTACTTTCGGATCCTGGTCGCCTTCAATCAGGCGGACGACGACGCGGAGCGCAACGCCCTGCACGAACAGCTCTCCAAGTTTGCGCGCTTCCGCGCCGCGCAGCGCCTCGACGTAGCGCAAGCGGAGTACCACTCGAATTGGTACGTGTCCGCCGTGCGAGAGCTGATCGCTTGTCCCGGCTTTCGCGAAGATCCGAGCTGGATCGCGGCTTGTATGGAGCCCCCGATCACGCCTCAAGAAGCGGCACATGCGCTCGACGTGCTGCAGCAGCTGGGCATGGTGGAGCGTGACGAGAGCGGACGTTTGCTGCAAGCAACCCGGGCAGTCAGCACGGGTCCGCAGGCGACTGGCCTGCACATTCGCAACTATCACAATCAGATGATGCTGCGCGCGTCACTTGCGATGCAGCACGTCCCGGCCGATCAGCGTTACATCTCTGGACTGACGCTCAGCGCGAGCGACGCCACGTTGGCAGAGGTGCAGCGGCGCATGATCGAGTTTCGCGCCGAACTGGTCGCGCTGTGCGACGCCGATCCACGACCGGAACGCGTCGCACAACTCAACGTTCAACTTTTCCCGCTCACGCGTCGCTTGGACGCAACTGCTGCCGAACAAGACCCGCCCACTGCCCCCGAGGGCACAACCCGAGAATCGACATGACCCCGACATCGCGTTCTACCTCCACCAACCAACGCTCTCTGCAACGCCTCGCACGCTTCGCATTGCTTGGAGCGATCGCCTTCGGCGAGGCGGCCTTCGTCTCGGCGTGTGGCGCCCAATCCAGCTCGAATTTGAGCACGGACACCGGTAACCCGCCGGCGATCGAAGAAACGGCGTTGCGCGTGACCAAGAAGGATGCGTCGAGCGTGATCGTCTCTGCCGAGCCAGGTGGCGTCAGCCCGGCTGGCGCAAGTGTGGAGGTCAGCAACGAGAGCAGCGGCGATAAAGCGTCGACCAAAGCCAAGACCGACGGCTCGTTCGAAGTCACCGTGCCGGGCGATGTGACCGATTCATATACCGTCAAAGTGACGGCCGATGGACACAGCGAGAGCCTCGTGCTCGGACCAAGCGAGGACCCGACGACGTCCCTCAGCGGCCTCGTGGGGCATCAATACTTGCTCGACTCCGCCACGGGCTTCACGCCGGTGACTGGAACCCAGGTGCAGATACAGTTCAGCGACACTGAGTTCGGCGTCCACGCTGGATGCAACAGCCTCGGCGGGGACTATTCATTCTGCGACGGGAAGCTCTGCATCGCGAGTTTTGGTACGACGGATATCGGTTGTCAGCCAGATCTACAAACCCAAGATACCTGGCTTGCCGACTTCTTCACGTCGAAGCCCGAGCTGCTGCGCGACGGCGATCAGCTGACGGTGAAGAGCAGCGCTGCGACATTGTTGTTCTTGGACCGCGAGGTGGCAAACCCCGATCGCCCACTGACTGGGCGCACTTGGACGGTCGACACGTTCATCAGTGGCGGCTCTGCGAGCAATCGCAACTTGAGCATGAACCCGACGTTGACGTTCAATGACGACGGCACCTTCGCTGTGTTCAGCGGCTGCAACAATGGTTCCGGAATGTGGACACGCGATGCCGCTGAGCTCACGCTCTCAGCCGTCAGTTCTACGGAGAGGGGCTGCGTCGATGAAGGACTTGCCGCTGCGGAAGCCGACGTTCAAGCGGTGATCAAGGACGGCGTACTCGAGGTCACGATCGACGCCGCGCGACTCACGCTGATGCGGGGCGACATCGGACTCGCTGCCACCACCGAGTAGCGAGCGGAGCGTGGACGGGCTCAGTTCCCCGAGAGAAGTCTCAGGGGTGCGCGACGAGCAATTCTTCTGAATTGCTCGGCAAGCGCAGCCCGTCTGTCCTGCCCGCGAAGTAACGCTCGCTGAGGGCGTCCGCCGAAACGTGCTCCACGCGCGTAAACCCCGCGTCGCGAGCCAACCGCAGTATTTCGTCTGGCGTGAAGAAGCTCAGCCAGGGGGTGCCGCTCGCGCGCGCACCCCGTTCGGCGGCCTCGATGCCCGGTCGCAATTCGGGATCGGCGCACGAGATCGGCAGCATGAACGACATCACGAGCGTTGAGCCCGGAGCGAGCAATGCAACCTCGCGCAACGTCGAGCGAATGGCTGCCTGCGTCAGATACATGCTCACCCCCAGCGAAGCGACCAGCGTCGGCTGTGTTTGATCGAATCCTGCAGCGGCTAAGCGCGCCCGCCACGTTTCTCCGCGTTCGAAGTCAACGGGCACGAAGTGCAGGGACGATGGGACGGTGAGTCCCAATTCGGTGAGGCGTTGTTGCTTCCACGCCTGAGTCTTGGGTTCATCGACTTCGAACACTTGCAGCTGCCCCGCGAGCTCCGGCTTGCGCTGAGCAAACGTGTCGAGCCCTGCTCCCAGGATCACGTATTGCTTCAGGCCCTGGGTTAGCTGTTGTTCGAGTAAATCCTCGACGAAGCGCGCGCGAGCCACGATGGACGCGCGGAACGGGCGCGTGAAGGCGCTCATGTCGGGCCGTTTCATCCAGTCTTCACTCGGCGAAACCAGCGACAGCCCAATCTGATCGTCGAGCACGTGCGGCGGGGAATCGGTTAACGAATGCAGCGCGCGCCACAGGGCGACGCGAACGGCGGTGTTGTCGGGAACGTTGCTAGTGCTGGCCATCGTCGTCGGCTTCGCAATCGAGGCTAGACCCTGCCACAGGCCTCGGCCGATCAGCAACTGTGGGTTCGTCCGGGGCACCCGAGCGAGCGAGCCCGCGCCGAAGCCCGGGGCCGTGTCATGCGGCACAGCGCGTGCTAGGCTCTGCTCGATGTTTGGGCTGCGGGGACGTGAACCAGCGAACGCCAGCAGGTACCTATGGAGTACGGCTGGCTCTCGTTCGAGGCGATGGCGTTTACAAAGGTTGCCTTTGCTGGGTGCGATCGCCCTGAGCTCGATGTCGGGCTGCGGCGCGCGCGCTTCTGGTTCGGATACGGGTCGGACGAGCACGGCCGACCCTGCGCGCGATTTGATCGACGATGACGCGATCACCGGTGTCAACGTGGGCCATCGGGTGCAGGTCATGGGCGGCAAAGGCGCCGTGCCCAGTGAGGCGCGGGTCCAGGTCGTGAACCTGGGGACGCAACAGCGAGAGGTAGTGACCGCGGCCAAAGATGGATCGTTCAGCGTGGTGATTTCGGGCGAAGCGGGCGACAGCGTGAGCATCGACGTCGAGAGCGGCGACGAGACTGCAAGGGTGACCTTGAAGGACGTTCAAGAGCCCGCGTACGAGTGTGTGATGCGACATGAGCAGGAGGTCAAACCGTATGTTTGTGATGCTTTGGGGTACGAGGCCTCTTGCGAGCTGAACGACGTCGTGGCCGCTGCAAGTGAATGCAGCGAGGACACTGACTGCGTAGAGCTCGAGCTCGAATCGAGCTGCTTTCCCTGCACGGCATCTGTGTTTGTCGCGAAGTCGGAACGCAGCAACTTCCAGCAGGCGTTCGCCGAAGTGGAGAGCGGCATTTGCAGCGCGCTCGCGCTAGGTTGCGGCTCCGGCGAAGCAGAATGCGATTTGACCGACCCGCAAGCACCCGGTTGCGTTGTGGGCAGCTGTAGTGGGGTAACGGGTTGCGACGCGAGCGTCTACGCCGCGCGCCGAAGCATCGACAAGAGCCGACCTATGCTCGCGGACGGGTGCGAGACGGATGCCGATTGCCGTGTCGAGTTAATCGCCCCTTGCGATTGGGCGTGCCTCGAGCCGGTCATCGTCTCCAAGCGAGGCCTTTACGGCAACTTCCGCGACTTCATCGAGCGCTTGTGCGCCAGGACTCCCGCAATCGAGACTTGCGTTGCTCGAACCTGTGAGCCCGCGCAGACGCCGTCCGCCGTTTGCAACGCCGGCAAGTGCGAACCCACTTGATTTACGCCTGTCGAATTAGTGCGAACCGGCTCGAGGAGGGGCGGGCCGTCCCTCGACTTCGCTCCGGAGTCGAGCGTTCTCGTGTTCGAGGCGCTCGACCTCAGCGCGCAAGGGACGGACGAGCTCGGCGATCTGTTCTTCGGTGAAGCGTGGCGTGATGTGTTGCTGGCAATTCCAGTCGATGGCTTCGACCTGCAGCTGGACTATATGCTCGACCTTTGGATCGGTGGCGATGCGCTCGAACAGGGGCGTTGCCTCGTTCCGCCCGAGAACTTTGGCGCGCGCCAAGATCTTCAAGCGTGTTCGCGTCGGATAGTCGACGAAGATCAAGGCCACGCGCTCGTCCGTCTCGATGTTGCCGAGTGAGATGTACTGGCGGTTGCCGCGCAAGTCGGCGAACGCCAAGGTGTGTTCATCCAAGACCTGAACGAACCCCTTGGCTCCTCCGCGGTGCTGGACATACGGCCAACCCGTCGAGCCGACGCTCGCGATGTAGAAGTGATCTTGCTCGGCGAGAAATTCCGACTCGGTCTCGCCGAGCGAATCGGGAGCGAGGGGGCCGGGTTCGAAGCGCGCGTACGCGCGACGGCTGCCCATGCGCTCTTGAACGGCTTTCACGCTGGGCGTGAACGCAAGCTTCGAGAAGTTTCCCATGACTGTGCTCAAACGGGCGTTGTGGGCTGGCTTCGTTTGCCAGTGGGGACAGTCTGCAGCTGGGAGCCGCTTGAGAGAATGCTCTGCCATTGCACGTCTTTATTGCAGATACTGCAAGAATCATGGATCGTCTCGACGCCCTGCGCGCATTCGTCCTGAGCGTGGACCGTGGTAGTCTAGCCGCTGCCGCCAAGGCTCTTCGCTGTTCAGCGGCCAGCTTGACGCGCGCCATCGATTCGCTCGAGGGGCGTGTAGGCACTCCGCTCTTGGTCAGGACGACGCGATCGCTCAGACTGACGGATGCGGGTGAGTGCTATCTCGAGGTCGCTAGAAGGGTCCTGAACGAGCTAGAGCAAGCGGAACGACAGACGACCGCCGTTGCTTCCGAACCCCAAGGCTTGCTCTCCGTCACGGCACCGGTTGCTTTCGGTGCGTTGCACGTCCAACCCGTACTGAGCGAGTTTCTTGGCGAGTTCCCCAAGGTCCAGGCACGGCTGCTGCTCCTCGACCGCGTCGTCAACTTGCTCGAAGAAGGCATGGATCTGGCGGTCCGCTTGGGTCAACTGCCGGACTCTTCGCTGGTCGCCGTCACGCTCGGAAGTGTTCGCCACGTGGTTGTTGCGAGTCCAAGTTACCTCCAGCAACACGGGCGCCCAAAGCGTCCGAGTGATCTCGCTTCACACCGCTGTATCGTCGCATCGGCGCTTGCGCCGCAGGATTCGTGGAGCTTCGGTGCACGAGCTGGGGGACGCCCCAGGCGCGTGCGTATTCGACCAGTGTTGAGCGTCAATGTCGTCGATGCTGCCATTCGCGCCGCGCTTGGCGGACTCGGGATAACCTCCGTGCTTTCCTACCAAGTGGCGGAACAGCTCGCGCAGGGAACGCTGGTGCGGCTGCTCACGACGTTCGAGCCAGCGCCCGTGCCGGTCCAGCTCGTTTACTCGGCGGCGAGCGCCCGCACCGCAAAGATTCGAGCTTTCGTCGAGTTTGGCGTCCCGCGTCTGAAAGCAGTCTTGCGAACGTAACCTTGGGGCGACACTTTCAGGCTGGCTGACGTTCGACCCGCTGCGGCTCTGCCGTGCGTTTCAACGGCCCAGTGATCAGGCGCGCACCGCGGTCGTAGGAGAGGAACGACCAGGTCCACTGGATGAACACGAAGATGCGGTTGCGAAAGCCCACCAGGAACATGAGATGGATCGCGAGCCAAGCCAGCCAAGCCAGCGGCCCGGCGAGCTTCAACTTTCCGAAATCGGCAACCGCCGCGGAGCGACCGATCGTGGCGAGTGAACCCTTGTCGCGATAGCGAAACGGCAGTAGCGGCTGATGGTTAATTGCGCGCAAGATGTTTCCTGCAGTGTGACGCGCCTCTTGCATGGCGGCTGGAGCGACTCCGGGCACGGGCTTGCCGTCTTGCATGACGCAGGCGCCGTCGCCGATGGCGAAGACGTTGGGCTGGCCGGCGATGGTCAAGTCGCTCTCGACGACGATGCGCCCTGCGCGGTCGAGCGGTACCCCAAGCGAGCGTCCAAAGCCGGAACCCGTGACGCCTGCCGCCCACAATACGGTGCGACTCGGGATACATTCGTCGCCCATCCGCACGCATTCTGCGTCGATCCCCGTAACGCGCTTGTCGGTGCGCACGTCCACACCGAGCTCAGCGAGCTGAACGCGAGCTTTCTCCGAAAGCTGTGGAACGTAAGGCGGTAGCACTCGGTCGGAGCCCTCGAGCAAGATGATCCGTGCCTGCGCGGGATTGATGTGGCGAAAATCACGCGCCAACGCGTGCTGTGCCACCTCGGACAAAGCCCCCGCTAACTCGACGCCTGTAGGGCCAGCGCCCACGATCACGAAGGTCAACCAAGCTTCGCGCTTGCGCTGATCGGGTTCACGCTCGGCTCGCTCGAATGCCGAAAGCACCCGCCGACGGATCTCGAGCGCATCGGCGATGGTCTTCAACCCGGGGGCGTACGCCTTCCATTCGTCGTGTCCGAAGTACGAGTGGCGAGCACCTGTGGCGATCACCAGGTAATCGAACTTCAGCTCGCCTTCGGCCAAGAGCAGTCGATGGCCCGAGAAGTCGACGGATTTGGCCTCACCTAACACCACTTCGGCGTTCTTTTGCGCGCGTAAGATCCGGCGAATGGGTACGGCAATATCGCTCGGGTTCAGGGCGGCGGTCGCGACCTGATAGAGCAGCGGCTGAAACAAATGGTGATTGCGGCGGTCTACCAGCGTCAGTTGCAACGGACTGTTAGCAAGCGCTTGCACGACGTTCAGTCCGCCGAATCCGCCGCCCACAATCACGATTCGAGGCGTTGAGCGAGTCATCCTGAGACGGCTATGTTGCTAACGGGTTGCTGATTACGGAGTCATATCTCGCGCGTTTCGATTGCGTGCATCAATCGATGTCGAGCACGAGCCGTTCGTCGAAGTCCCGGTTCAGATCGGCGGGCGCGTAGCCGAACGGATTGCAAATGACTTGGGTTGCCCCGACACGAACGCGCACTGAATCGTGCGTGTGTCCGTGCAGCCACACGCGTGGGTGTCGTTCGCGGATTAACTCTTCGACGTCCGAGAGAAAGTACACATTGAGTGGGCTACTGGCGTACTGAGCCGAGATCGAGGCGCGTACCGGCAAATGGTGCGTCACGACGATGTCGCCTGGGCGTAACTCGTTCTGAAGGAAATGGACGGCGCGTGCGTTCTCGAGGTGTACCCATGACGCGTAGTCGCGGATCAGGGAGTAGTCACTCATGGCGGCGCGGAAAAGCTCACAACGCGGATCGGGTGGGAACCAAAGCGGAGCGCCCAAGATGCGCTGGCCATCTAGCTCGACCTGGGAGCAGTCCAAAAAGTGAACATTGGGTAATGTGGTTACGGCTTTCTGCGTCAGTTCCAACACACTGGCACGATCGCTCCCGTAGAATTCGTGATTGCCATGAACGTAAACGATCTGGGCGCGCTCGAAGTGCCGACTGAAGAGCGCGAGCGCATCGGCAATGCCGCCAGCGACCGCGATGTCGCCCGCGAGTACGACTACGTCTGCGAGCGAGGCGTCGAGCGACCTGACGAAGCTCTGCCCCGCGTCGCGATGAAACTCGAAGTGCAGGTCGCTGAGTAACTGCAAACGCACGGTAGAAGGCACATAGCATGCTGCCGCGACTTTCCACAGCGCAACGTCCCTTGGGCTGCGGAGGCGTGCTGCCACGAACGCCAGCAGGCACCCATGGAGTACGGCTGGCTTGATTGCTTCGAAGGGAATCAGTGCGACGCGGCTCGTCGCGCTGAAAGGAAAAAGGGCCCGGCTGCGTGGCGCCGGGCCCCCTGTCAGCTCGGTACCGTCGGGGTCAGAACGTCGTGAAGTAGGCGTAGCTCGGGGTGCCGGCTGTCGCTTGCATGCAATAGCCGCCGTTACGCTTTGCCGGGAGCTGCGCGAAGTTTGCCCCGCTGCAGCTCATCGTCGTGCCGTTGATCTTGAACACGCGTGCCGACATGTTGCCGCAATTGCCGCCGGTCAGCGCTGCCGTGGTCTCGTGGCAAGTGGCGCTGGTGCCCAAGTTGCCCGACGAGTAGTACTGCGAGGTGAACTTGACCGGATTGGAGCAGAGTCCGCTGCAGGGGCCCGAGCCGGAAGAACTCGCGCAGTCGTCCGTCGCCGGATTGCATTGCGGCGTCGCGAACAACGTGATGCGGTTCCACGTGTGATCGAGCACGGCCATATTTCCCGCCGCGTCGATTGCCACGTTGCCGGCCTGATTGATGCGCAAGCTCGTGTAGAAGCCCGAGGGTAACGGAGCGCTCACTCCCGCCTTCGTGGGGTTCGTCCAAACCGCGATGCGCTTGTCGAGCGGATTGTAGTACGCGTCACCAGTGGCGACCATCGAGCCGTCGCGTGGATCGAAAGTGACGAAGCGCGGCGAGCAGAGCCGGCCAGTGCTGGGATCGCATGAACGGGTCACGAGATCGCTTTGACCATAAACGCGCACCGGGTTTGCCGTCGGGGCTTGCAATGAGCCGTTGGGCGCCGGCAAGTCGGACTTCTGGTATTCGACGATGCGGCAGTTACCCTCGCGGCACTCCCAAGTGCCGTCGACCACGAACAAGTTGCCTTGAGCGTCGAGTGCCGTTTGCGACGGATCGCAGAAACCGTTCGCGGCGACGTTCCAAACGCCGAGTCCACGGTTGCAAGTGTGATCGTCCAAGTTGGCTTGTCCGAGCACCAAGTCGACCTTGCGCGAACTGGTCGACAGCGACGTGATGCGCAGCACGCGCTGGTTCGTGCTGTCGACGAGCCAACCGATGTCGTTCGCCGCATCCACCGTCAAGTGCGTGAAGCTGCAGCCCTGATTGCAATTCAAAGCCGTGCCAGAGGGGCTCGTCAGATTGGCGGACGAGAACTCCTGCGCCGGCAACTGCTTGTCGGTCAGCCCACTCGTTACGTTGTAGATCTGGACCCAGTCGCCGGTCGTCGTGTACATCAACTTGCGAGTCGCGTCGTAAGCGATGGAGCCAAAGTTGTTCCAGTGGTTGGTGGCGTTGCCGTCTTGGCTGTTGAAGTCGGTTTGGGCCAACACGCCGTTGGCGTTGCCGGCGGCAAAGTTCGTCGTGTTGGAGTAGTTGTTCCAGAACAACACACGCAAGCGATCTGCGACGACCATTTGCGTTCCCACGAACGCGACGTAGCCAGGGTTAGCGAGGCCATAGGCGCTGACTTGGTTGGCGTAGTAGGAGTTGTCGTGTCCCGGCACGTCGAACATCGCGCCAGAAGCCGGCACCTCAGCGCCGCCAATGCTCGAGCCCGAGGGGAACTTCTTCACGCGCTGGCTATCCAGGTCACCGACCAAGAATTTGCCGTCGCGGTCGATACCGATTGTGCCGTGAGGGGCGCAGACCGAGTTGCTCTGATTCAGGCAGCCACCGTCGTACGGGCTCAGATCGTTGTCGCCGATCACGTTGGTGACGCTGCCGTTGACGAACCGCACCGTGCGGTTGTTTGCGGTGTCGTTTACCCACAACGCGCCGGTTGAAGGCTCCAGCGTCAAGCCACGTGGCCAATGAAACGCCGAGCCGCTCGGCATGTTCCAGATCTGGGTCGCGGCTTGGCCGTTGGTTCCTGGATTCTTGAAAACGAGGATTCGGCCCGAACCACTTTGATCGAGCACTTCGCTGTCGAGCACGTACAGCGTGTTGCTCGCGGAGTCGTACGCGATGCCTGTCGCGTCGCAGATGCTCGAACTGGTAGCGGCGCCACAGGTGTTTACCGCGCTCGTGAAGTTGCTCTGGCCGAGCACCAACTGGGCGTTCGCCGTGCCGGGCTTCACCTTGAGCACACGGTGGTTACCCGGGTCGGCGATCCAGACTTGCTGTCCATCCGGCGACACGTCCATCGCGGAAGTGAAGAACAACTGGTAGGGCGACTGTGGGGTGCCGGTACACAGGGTTTGCGCGGTCGGCGCAGAGAGCCCTTGGTTGCACAGCCGCGAGGTCATGTTGGTTTGTCCCCATTGCCAATCCGCGACCGTGTCCGACCCCGTGCCGAAAGGGTTGTTGTATTTCACGACGCGGTTGTTCCAGGTGTCGACCGTGTAGATGTTGCGAGAGGAATCTCGCACGATCGAACCACCGCATGGACCTTCCAACGGGCTTATCAGGTTGGGATAGGGAACGAGGCACAAGCTCGAGGCTGTCGGCGCTGCGCTTTGCGTGTTATCACCGTTGCAAGCACCCGCATTGCTCGTGCCGGGCTGACCCAAGGCGAAACTCGCGTTCTTGGTATTGCTGATCGCGCAGCTGCCGCCGCTGCCGCAGAACGAGTCCTCGGTACACGCTTGACCGGCCTTGCTACCGCCACTGCAGGTACCAATGCTATCGAAGCCGAGAATGCGACTGTTGCCCGAATCGAACAGGTACACGCGGCTGTTGGTCGTCGCATCTGGGGCTCGGTCGATCAGGACGCCAGCGACGTAGAAGCCGCGCGAAGCGACCACTTGATTGTAATTGGTCTGCTTCAGATCGGGTTGACCGAAGACGCGCACTGCGCTCGGCAGTGCCGCGCTCGACAGCGCTTGATCGCCTTGGTCGACAGGAACGTCCATGAACGCCCCTGATGTTCCCGCGTCAGAGCAGGCCGCCGTCATCGCCAGCGCCCCTGCGCTCAGCACCAATCCGTGTAGCCTTTGGCTTGAATCTCTTGGCTTTGAATCTTGCATCATTGCGACTCCTCTCCGCTGCCCGGCAGGAGGCGCCGTCGGCAGGGTCGATGCGTTAGTGGGTCGCTGGCAGGTGAACCTTCGGTAGGCCGCGATCGGTTCAGAGCAAAACACGCGACAAACGGGCGGCCGTTTCGCGCCACTGCCGGACCTCGGTGTTCGCCATGCTGCGTGACTTTGATCGGCTGCCCTATGCTCGCGCAGGTGTTTCCGGCTCTGGCGTTGGCGTTCGCTTTGAGCGGCGGTTTGACGGTGGAGTCGTCGAGTCCCGATGCGCTGTGTCCGCCGTTGGCCCTCACTCGGCAAGCGGTCGAGGCGCGCCTCGGTAGCGTCCAACTCGACGGGGCCTGGATCGCGCGTTACGGCCTAGTCCATCGCAGCGGCGGCGACTTCGTCACGCTGGAGCTGTTGGACCCTGAGGGCCAACTCAAACTCGCGCGGGAATTTCCCTTGATTGCCAGTGATTGCGCCACGACGGCGCGGGTCATCGCACTGGTGCTCGAGCGCTACTTCATGCGCCCGGTTTCTGCGGCCCCCGCTGTAGCCGCAACTGAAGAACAGACGAGCCAAAACGACGCGGCGCCTTCGAGTTCGGGGGCGGTCCAAACGCCGTCGGCGGCGGCTGAACGGCTGCCAGTGACCCCGCCGCCCTCGACTCCCGAAGCTGCGGCGCCAGCGTCCGCCCCGGCGAGCACTGACGCGAAAGAGACTCGGAAACCTTCCGCACACAATGCGAGTCCCGAGGGCGAGCCACGTCCTGTGCCCCTGCCCTTCGCGCCGCGAGGCGACGTCCGGGCGGGTCTTTGGTGGTCGAGCTCTTGGCTAGCGCCCTGGTTGGGCGCTTCATGGCGCCTCGGAGTCGTCGAAGGTTGTGCGCGATTCGGCTTCGATCTTCGCGATCACGAAACGATCCACGAGCAGGGCGCGTCGCGAGTGCGCCGCGTGCCTTTTGCGCTCGGGCTGAGTCGCACTCTGCTTCAGACCGCAGCGCTCGATCTGCGGGCGGAACTCGCTGCAGCGGCGGCGTTCGAATGGGCGCAGAGCGTGGGCTTTGATCGCACTCGGAGCGGATTGCGGCTCGTGCCGGGTGCCTTGCTTGCAATCCGCCTCGAGCCTCGGCTGCAGTCCCGAATCGGGCCGTTCGTGGAATTGAACGCCCTGTTGCAGATCCCCACCGCTGCTCCGGCCTTTGAGCTCGACGGTCAGCGGGTACTCGAACCGCGGATCTTTTCGCTCGGAGTCGCCTTCGGCATGGCTCTGGACTGGTAGTCTCGCGGCCGCGATCGCGTGAGGCGCAAAACAGTATTTTTCATCCGAAGGTTTGATGCGCTCGGAACCACCAAACGTAACGATGCATCCTGTCTCGACCCTGGACGACGCCCCGGAACGGCTCGTCGCGCGCTGTGTGGCCGGAGAGCCCGCGGCTTGGCGCGCGCTGCATCGGCAGTACTACGCCACGACGCTCCAGGTGCTGAGCCGGCTCGGCGTGCCGGCGCACCAGCTCGAAGACGCGAGCCAAGAAGTTTTCCTCGACGTCTATCGCTATCTGCCGCGCTTTCGCGGCGAAGCCGACGTGCGTACCTGGGTCTATCGCATTTGCGTGGGCCACGCGCGCACGTTGCGCAAGCGGGCGCGTTTCGCCGCTCTGTTCGCGGCGGTTTGGGCGCCATTCACCGAACGCACTGATGAGGTGCAGATCGAAGAGTCACTTGCAGCACGTCAGCTGGCTCGGGCACTCGAGCGTTTGACGGAGGCGCAGCGCTCGGTGTTCGTCCTGTTCGAGCTACAAGGGCTGAGCGGGCAAGAGATCGCGGGCATCATCGACCGACCCGAATCGACCGTGTTCCGACGTTTGCACGACGCTCGCGCCCGCTTCGTTCAAGCGGTGGAGGAGGGCGCGCTATGACGTCCCGCCGTCCCAAAACCGAGCCGCAGCGACTCAGCGAGACCTCGAGTGCTGCAGGTGAACTGCTGCGGGAAGTCCTGCGCGAGGCACCTTCCGCGCCCCAGGACGTCGCGTGGCGTAAATTGCAAACCCGTCTGGCGAACCGCGACGCCGCCCCGGGACTCGGCTGGTTGTTCGCACTGACGGCAGCGGGGGTGGCGTTGGTCGTGGTTTTGTTGTTCGCTCCGTCACGTTCAGCGTTGAAGGTGAGCGCCGATCCAGCGCTCGTGGCCAGAGTCCCAGAGACGTCGAGTTCGAGTGCGCCGCCTGCGCTCGTGACCGCACCGAGTCTGAGCGCTGAGGTCGTCGCGCGCGCCGCGCCCGTCGCGTCTTCCCGTGCACCGGTGTCGAGTCCGCGTGCGGGTGAACGGTCGGCGTCGGGGGCTCTCGAGAGTTGCGCCAGCCTTGCGCACTCGGGCGACTATGCCGGCGCAGTCACCTGTTACCAGCACCTGAGCGAGGGCTCGACGCTTTCGGCCGAATTCGCATTGTACGAAAAGGCGCGGCTCGAAGCGCGAGCGCTCGGCGACGAAGGGCGCGCACTCGGGACCTTGAACACTTTGCGCAAGCGCTTCCCGCACGGCAATCTCGAGGTCGAGACGGCCCTGTCGCGCATCGAAATACTCGCGCATCTGGGTCAAGTGGACACGGCTCTTGCCGCGATCGATCAAGCGCTCGCTGGGCGCGCTCGGGCGGAGCGCGGCGCGGATCTTCTGTCGCTCGAGGCTGAGTTGCTTCAGCGGCGCGGTGACTGCGCGGGGTTTCTGAGTGCGCGCAAAGCCGCGCTCGCAGCGGGAGCCAAAGCCGATCGCTTACCCATTGCGCCCGCGTGTTCACAGGTGGACTCGGCGGGTGAAGGGACGTTACCGAAATGAGGCGGTACTCGCCTATCGCGACCCGGTGCTGCCTGCTCTTCGCCTGGCTAGTGCTCGGCTGTGACGCCATCGACCTTGGGGGCAACGTGGCGACTACGCGTTCGTCGCGTTCCGATGCTGGCGTCGCGGCCGAGCGTGACGCGTCTCGACGCGTCGCAACAGAGCTCAGTCATGTTGCAGGTGAACTGATGAGTGACGCAGGTGAACCCAGGGCGCCCGCGCAAAACGTGTCGCCCGTGAGGGATGCCGCGGACGCCACAGTTCCGTTCACCGCAACGCCCTCCACCACGACTCAGCCGTCACCGGTATCAACGCCGCAGTCCTCGACGTCTGCCGTGCCCGCAGTTACGACCGCGGGGCCCCCAGCGGAGACCCCGACGCTGCCCGCTGATCCGGATTCGGGCTTGGGTTCGATACCTGATGCGTCCGCGACGACTTCAGACTCGGATGCTACGACTTGCGACGCGCAACGCTTCGTCGAGGGCAGTGTGCGTTCAGCGCGCGGTATCCCCGTCGCGAACGTCGAACTGACTCTGACGAGTGCGAGTAGTCCCGATACGGCGCGAGCGACGAGTGACGCAGACGGCAACTATCGCATCGGCCCGGTCTGCACTGGGTCCTATTCGCTCGTGCCCGCACTCGACGGTATGGAGTTTTGTGCAGCTAGTGCCGACGTCGAACTGCAAAGCGGCAACGCCCACGAGGACTTCACGGCCTCGGAGAGTGGCTGCGAGCCCGCAGCGGTCGTGCGTTCGGTGCAGGCGTACATCTTCGATCCGGACATCGTCAGTGCGGACGGCGGCGTAGCGTGCCTTTCAGCTGTGCTCGGCGGGCAGCCGCCGGAACTCGAATTGAGCCACTTGGCGCGTTACCTCGAGATGGCCACCAACGGCCACGTGCACTTCGAGGTGAACAGCGTACGCGTCGCTGAGTTTCCGCTCAGCGTCGATGGCACACGATTCACCCAGGACACTTACTTCGAGTGCGAGGCGGGCGCCGCGTGTGGCGGCGTTCCAGCAGACGATTTGACGATAACCCAGGCACTCAACGCCTGCGAAGCCATCGACACGGGCGACGCCGACGAAGTGTGGCTGGTGGGTGCACCCAACTTCGGCTTCTACCCACGCTTCGAACTCGTGCCCACTTGCCGGCGCTCCGCCGACATCGTGCCGATGACCTATGGACTCGGTTTGGAGCGCTTGCTCGGTGATTTCCAATGGCGCAGCCAGAACGGTCTGCAAACCACCTTCGGCACGATTTCCCCCGACGTGCCGGTCACGCCTTTGGACGTGTTCACGCATGACGCCTATGACGGCCGTGACGGCGCAACTGCCGCAGGTTGCGGCTCGTCGGTGTTCGCGCCCAATGCCACCGACTTCAACGTCTTCGACGATCCGCGCACGGTGTCCGCCTACTGCGATGCCTTCTTCGACTATCCACCAACGCCCGATCCGTTGGTTGCTACGGAGACGTTGAGCTGTGCTGACTGGGGTTGCACGGAGCTCGGCTTCCGACGCTATTGGTTCGCTCACTTACCGC
The DNA here is from genome assembly GCA_036263015.1 of Polyangiaceae bacterium. Lineage (GTDB taxonomy): Bacteria > Myxococcota_A > Polyangia > Polyangiales > Polyangiaceae > SZUA-265. The sequence goes on from DATAHU010000029.1 coordinate 24,120, forward strand.
GCGCAGCGGGGCGCGACGCCGAGGGGCGCTTGGCCGACTTCTGGCGCTACATCACCGACCCCGACGATCGCAACTCGACGACGGGGATCATCTGCAGCTCGTCCCTCGGCAGCGGCTGGTGCGATGCGCTGGTCGATGGTGACTTCGGCACTTGCAACGAGGGGGAGTGGGCGAGCACCAACCGCGGTCCGCTCTGGGTCGACGTTTACCTAGGCAAAGAAGTGAGCAGCGTCACGCTCTATGACCGCGCTTGCACCGAGCAAGTGCTGAGCGGTCACCTCGAGTTCTCCGACGGCTCCGACACCGTATACTTTGGGGCTCTACCCGACGACGGCCTCAGCCCGTTGCGCATCGAGTTTCCGACGCGCGTCGTGCGCAGCCTGCGCATCGTGATCGACCAAGCCAGCGGCGCTTACCCCGGCCTGGGCGAGCTTTTGATCGAGTGAAGGGGTCTACTTACCGGGGGCTTCGAAGGGGACGCTCATTGGCTCAGCCAATTGCCCTCGCGCAGCAGCGTCAATGCCACGGCCGTAAACTCTTCCGCTGCGCGCAGCGCTTCTGCGGCGTCTTCCTGTGTAATCACGATTTCCGACGCGTAGTCCGCGTCCAAGCGCAGCTTTTCGGACGCCGACAAGGCACGGGCAACGGCGGGCGGCATACGCCCGCTGCGCACGAAGTCACGACCGATCAAGCGTTGCACTCCACCATGCGTCGTAGGTTCCTCGTTTTCCGATAGCAGCAACGCGCGCGCGGCGTGCAACGTCGCGTAATAGGCGCGACTCGCTGCGTCGGGGAAGATGCCCGCTTTCAGCAGCAAGCGCGCTGCCTCCAGCGCCTGGGCACCTCGTTCGAGCTCGATCTGCAGATTGCGACGACGATTTTCGTTGGTCACACTGCGATTCCTTCGCGATCGATGTCGCGCACGAGCCGACGCTCACGGGCACGAATGTCGGCCACTTGCACGGAGGCATAACAGAGCGGCGAGAGCGGGTAGAACCCGTCTTCGTCTTCCAGATCGATGTCGAATGCGCTGTTCCAGACTTCGCGTCGTTCGCTACTCGTGAGATCGTCGATCACCACCAACACGTCGATGTCGCTGTCTTCGGTTGCCAAACCGTTAACCCATGAGCCAAAGAGCGTGTACTCGCGCAGTCGAGCGCCGAAGCGGTCCACCAAGCGCTGCTTCAAGGCGTAAAGGCGCGGCGCGATGGGACTCGGTACGCGACGCGGCTCTGACTCTGACACACCGCAATTCTGCCGCGATGCGACGTCTGCGTCCAGGGCCCTTGGAATACCCCGGTAGACGGGCGGCTGCGTCTGATCACGGGCCGCCCTTTTTCAGGGCGGCGACCTTGGGGGTTTAGCGTGTCCCGGGCTGCAGGGGTTTGCCGCCGCGAACGCCAGCAGGCACCCATGGAGTACGGCTGGCCCCTGTCAGTCGGCCACTTTGCTGCTACAAGCCAGGCATGTCGCAGCGCGGTCCGTGGCGAGTGATCGACAATTCGGTAGCGTATGAAAACCCTTGGATACGCGTCGAGCATCACGACGTGATCTCGCCGGGACAGCAGCCCGGGATCTACGGCGTCGTTCACTTCAAACACTACGCGGTGGGGGTGATTCCGCTCGAAGACAACTTGGACACGTGGATTGTGGGGCAGTATCGCTATCCGCTGCAGCGTTACAGTTGGGAGATCCCCGAAGGCGGGGCGGCGCACTCGGAGTCGTTGCTCGAGGCCGCGCAACGCGAACTGCGTGAAGAGGTTGGGCTCGTGGCGCGCGACTGGGAGCTGATTCACGAGTTCGACACTTCGAACTCCGTGACCGACGAACAGGCGTACATCTATGTCGCGCGAGGTTTACACCGCGAAGGCGCGCCCGAACCCGAACACACCGAACAACTCGCGCTGCGGCGCGTGCCGTTCAGCCAACTGCACGCCGAGGTCTTGCAAGGGCTTCATCGAGATAGTCTGACGGTCGTTGGCGTTTTGAAGTTGGCCCACCTGCTCGACCACGGATTGCTTCGCCCAGCGCAATCGTGACGTCCCAGGGACGGTGAGTTTCAGCGCGTGTCACGCGCTTCACGGCTCTTGCTGCCACCCGAGTGTCGTCAAGATCTCGCCCGTCGCGGCGTCGATTATCAGATCTTCGCCACTCGAACTCGCGCCGTCGCGTTGCAGCACGCTGTGCACTATCCACACTGGGTCCTCGTAGTCATCGTGCACCACGAGGTTTGTGTCCCAGGCTTCGATCCCCGCTTCGAAGCTCGACGCGCGAGCGAGACACTCGGCCGCCCAGAGCGTGATCAGTCCCTCTGGCGTGCAATGCTTCACGCCTTGCGCCGTGCAGTCACCGAGCACGTCGCGGAAGACGACGGGTTGCGTCGCTGGATCGTCGTCACTGATGGCACTGAGGCCGACGCTCGACGCAACTTCGTCGGGCCCCTTCGTGTTGCTCGATTCGAGCACGCAGAATTGCGCGGTGGGATCGACGACCAGTGAACTCCAAACTGGGCCCGATGGGGGCGGTGGCATGCCTGGTAACATTGCGCCATCACTCGTCGGGTTGCTGATGCCAGTCGTGGGCATGACTTGAGCGCATGGCAAATCGATCAGCATGTGCGAAATCGAGCCACTCATGGCGCCATCGACCAAGCTCAGCGACAGTGACGTCCCGAGCACGCACTGCTCGCTGGTGATTGCAGGGAGATAAGTGCCGTGGACGCGCACGTCGTAGTTCTGGGCCTCCTGCCACGTGCCCGGGACCCAGAGCGCTAGCCCCAAGCTCGCGCTGCGTTGTCCTAGCACCACTTGCACCCCGGGCCAAGTCTCGTTCAAGCGTCCATCCGCTGTCGTCAGACGCGCATCGGCCTCCACCACGATGCCGTTGGGACACTCGATTTCCCCTGCATTGCGCGTCAGCCCGGTTTCGAACCTCAGCGGATTGTCGCGGCGCGTGACCCAATAGGCCGTGGCGTTACTGAACGAAAGCGTGAGCTCGCTCTGGCTGCGATCGGGATAGGTGAGCTGTGCTTTGTATTCGCTTGCGACAAGGGCGTCCGCTTGTTCATGCGTCAGACTGATCGGCTCCGCCGGTAACAACGCGCTCGGGGTGAACTCTTCGGCGTCCCAATCGGCTCGCCAAGTGTCGAAACATCGGCCCCCATAGTCCGTTGGACCGCAAGCGTCCCAACACGCTTGGTCACTCTCGAAAGCATTCTGCGTTGGCTCGCAACCGTCACCTGTGTATTTGACTTGACAGCGCCCCGCCTCGGAGTTGTACCAATAGATCTGCTTGGTCAGGTCTTCGCAATCCCCCGCGATGCTCTTCCAGTACGGTAAGCGACACACGCTCTTTGGCACGCAGCTGAGCTCGAGGCAGCCGCTCTCGTCCTGTTTCGATTGCAACTCTTGGGTCGCGTCGCATGCAGGAGTCTGATTTGCAGCACAGTTCTCGCCTGCGGGTGCGGCGTGTCGGCACGCCCCCGCCGAGCAAACGGCTCCCGCTTCGCAGTCATCGCTCGTTTCACAGCGCTGGTCGCACACTTTGTGCACGACCTGTCCCGCGCACGAGCCCGGATTGCCGGGGGTCGGTTCGACGCAGGTGACGCTCTGCCCGAGCGCACTGCAATCCGGAGTTTCGTCGCATACCTGCGTGCACACGCCGCACGCACAGCGTAAGCCGTCCCCGCACTCACCGACGCACAGCGCCAAGAAGTGCGACTCGCTGTCTATGACGTCCTGCCCACCATTCACCTGCGGCGCTGTGGGGCCGTTTGCTGTCAGGGGCGTATCCTTGCTGCGCGCTCCGCACGCGAGCACCGCCGTGCTTATCCACAAGCACGATAGGGTGAGCCGTGTGCAGCGTTCGATTGTGTTCATGCTTGCTCCGTTTCCGGACGCAATTGCACGCACTGTCCGGTGTAAATCACCACGCGCTCGCCGTTGGGCTTCAAGGGGTGAACTCGATTGTGCTCGTTGACCATGCTCCTCAAGTCGCTCAACTCGGTGCGCAGCCGCTCCAAAGTGCCGAGCACCCGGTCGCGCAGTGGGTGCTCAGCGTCGATGTCCAAACTGTACGTCGAACCGCCGATGTGTTTGCGATGGGCCTCGCGCGCGGTGTCGGGATCGAGCCGCGCGCAAATCGTCGCGACCATGGCGTGAAAGTGATCGTACACTGCTGCTTCCCAGCCGAGGCTAGCGCCGCGCTCGACGATGAACTGCGCCGCGCGGTAACTGGCCGTTGCGCCCGCGCCATCGCATTGCAATCGCTCGGCAGTGACGAGTCGCTCCAGAGTCCCCATTAAAGCTGCGTCATCCAAGTGCGTTAGATCCCGCAACGCGGCAAAGCTCAGAGGGCCCGAACGATAGACGATTGCCCAGACGAGCGCGTCGTTGCTGCGCGCGAGCTGCTCTGTGACTTCGTCTTGGCGGACCGCGCGGTAGGCTGCGTCATCACCCGTACCGGTGACGAAGACCAGGCCGCTGTCGACCAAGTCGCGCAGGATGCCACGCACGCTGACGCCGTCGTCACGACAGAAGCGCTGCAAGACGTCACCGCGACTGACGACTTCGTTCTGGCTCAAGTAGCTGAACACGGCTTCCCAAAGCGTTCGACCTTTGTCCGTGCTGCTCTCGTTCAAGCGATTGAGTTTGCGTTGATAGGATCTGAGACTGATCCCGAACATGTCGGCCGTCACTTTGCGGCTCAACCCTTGAGCTTCCAGCTCCGAGCTCAGATCCACGAACACCTGGTGAGCGAGGTGCGCCAGAGGTGCGCGCGCTCCCCCGCTGGTCGCAAGCTGTGCGATCAACACCATCGTTTGGCGGATCACGGAGTCGATCAGCAACACCGGGTTCATCCCGTGCTTGTAGCGGGTGGAGCACTGCACGCCCAGACGACACGAGTGTCATCGGCCGCTGCACGAGGTGAAACATCGTGCACGAAAAGGGGCTGCGCTGACGGACCGCCGCGACGTTGACCCGCCAGCGGCACGAGTCTTGCTGTAGCAGGAAGGCAGCAAGGACGACCATCATGCCGCCAATGAGACTCCATACCCCTCTGATGCTCGGGATCCTGCTGTGGGGCTGCGGAAGTGGCGACGACGCGTTGGATTGCCACGATCTCTTGGCGCCTGACCAAACGCACTATTCGCAGCTCGAGGCGCTGTTCTTGCACAAGGGCGGCAAGGGTTGCGCGAGCTCCGATTGCCACGGCGATTCGGACGCCAACAATGGCTATCGCTTCGATGTCCCGAGCGAGGTGTACGACGCTCTGACGACTCGACCCGACATCATCTACGGCGAGATCGCTGCCGGCTCGATGCCACAAGGAGGCACTCATTGGAGCGAAGCCGATCTTCGACTGTTCCGCAGTTGGTACTGCAACGGGGAGTTTCCGCAATGAGCCGGTTGGCCTCTGGTGCTCTCGCTATGCGCGGCCGATCGTTGATAGGGGTCTACCGTTGCCTGGTCGGCTTGCTTGCGCCCGTTGCTCTACTTCTGCTCACGGGTAACGCGCACGCTTATCCTCAATACATCGGGCGCGGTGATCTCGATTGCTCCGAGTGCCACTACAGTCCAACGGGTGGCGGCCTGACCAACTCCTGGGGGCGAATGTCGCGCGAAGCGACGTTCGGCGGCGACACTGATTCTTGGCCTGGGCATTCAGACGCAACGGGTTACCGCAATTCGCACGCCCAACTTCAGTTCGATGTCGGCGCAGACGTTCGAATGTTGCCGTTAGTGATGACCGAGCCCGGCGGACCCTCCGCGGCGGTCTTTTTGCCAATGCTCGAAGAGCTGGGGGGTGTGGCCGCTTATGGACCGGCCAAGGTTTACGCGACCCTGACTGGCCGCAAAGGTCCGCCCAGCACGGGTGGCCTGGTGCCGTTCTCTCGCGAGCACTGGTTGGGCTTCACTCTCAACCCGACTTGGACGCTGCGCACGGGGAGGTTGGTGCTCCCGTTCGGAGTGCGAAGTCCCGACCACACGCAGTACGTGCGAGAAGACTTTGGCTTTGGTCCGTGGGGGCAGGACTACGGCGCGGAAGTCGACGCGGTCACGTCTTCGTTCTCGTTCTCGGCTGCTGCGTTTGCAGGTGACTTGATCGCAGACGCCCCGCGTCGTCAACAGCGCGGTGGCGTGCTGCGTGGCACGTTGACCTTGGACGAGCGAGCCATCGTTGGCGTATCGGTGCTCGGGGCTCACAGCCAAGCGCGTGACCGAGGTGCGGGCAGTCTCTTTGGCAGCGTGCGACTGTGGTCCGCGGGTTACGTGCTCGCAGAGCTCGCCGTACAGCAACAACGTGCGACCGAGGGTTCCGGCAAACTCACGACGATCGCGAACTTCGAACGCGCAGGCTGGTTCGTCTTGCCGGAGCTCGACGTGTTTGCGGAGCTGGGTTATCGCGGGATCTCCGAGAACGGTCAGCTCGCAAAGGCACGCTACGCGCTGGGAGCCAATTGGCAAGCGACGCATTGGTTCGAGTTCCTGCCCCAAGTCATGGTCGAACAATTGAAAGGCGTCGGCCCCGAGTTGATCGCAATGGGCCAGCTGCATCTCACTTACTGACGCGGCGCGTGCTACTCGTTCCGCGAGCGCTCGCGCTCGAGCAGCTCACGTTTGCGTTCGACGCCCCAGCGGTAACCTGCGAGACTGCCGTCAGTGCGGACGACGCGGTGGCAAGGAATGGCCACCGCCAGCCGATTGGCGGCGCAAGCGCTGGCCACGGCTCGCACAGCGTTTGGCTTGCCGAGCGCCGCGGCCAATTCGGTATAACTCATTGTGGTCCCGTGCGGGATCTGCGTCAGCGCTTGCCACACCTGCTCTTGGAACGCTGTGCCTCTGATGTCGAGAGGTAACTGCGATGCTGCAGCGGGTCGTTCGATGAGTCCCACGACTCGAGCGACCAGTGCTTCGAACGCGGGATCGGCTCCCACGAACTCGGCGCGTGGAAACTGCTCTTGCAGCTCATTGAGCAGCGCTTCGGGTTCGTCCCCCAGCGCGATCGCGCACACGCCTCGCTCCGTAGCCGCAACGAGGATCGCGCCGAGCGAGCACTCTCCAAGCGCAAAGCGGATTTGGACCGCGTCGCCTCCGGTCTTGAACTGCGACGCCGTCATGCCGAGCCGTGCGTCGACTTCTTCGTAAAAGCGCCCGGCAGAGCCGTAGCCCGCGCCGTAGATGGCTTGGGTTACGCTCGCGCCATCACGCAGTTGGCGTCGCATACGCTTGCTGCGTTCGGCGACCGCGTAGGCGCGCGGCGTGACGCCGGTGTGCGCCTTGAACAGCCGTTGTGCGTGGAACGAGCTCGAGCCCACGTGGCGCGACAGTGCTTCGAGCGTGGGCACGCTCTCGCTCTCTTCGATCAAACGACACATGGCAGCCACTTGCGCTGCGGCACGCTCGGCCGGCGGCGCTTGGTCGGGTTTGCATCGCTTGCACGGACGAAAACCCGCTCGCTCTGCAGCTTCTTTCGTCGCGTGAAACGCCACGTTCTCTGGTCGCGGCAAACGCGCCCCGCACGACGGACGACAATAGACGCCCGTCGTCTTCACCGAGTAGAAGAAGCTGCCGTCTGCGCGCGCGTCCCTGGATTTGACGCACTGCCAGCGTGCATCCCGCTGCACTAACGCGGCGGCAGAGGCGGCCTTTTTCGGCATGTCTTCGCTGTAGCCTATGGACGTCGAGCTGAACACGATTGTCACTACTCCTGCTCTGCCGGTCAGGTCCGGTCAAGCAGGAGTAGCGCCATCACGCGGCTATCGCGCTCCGCTTCTTGCTTTCGAATTCAGTTCATGAGCCTTGGGGGTGGGGCCGGGCCTACCCTGCGCGCCTTGCTCGGCGTATCGGGACCCGGAGCAACCGGCTCAGTACTCGCCCTTGATCACGAAGAACGACCCGCGGATCGTGCCCGCCAACTTCGACTTCTGTCTGGCGAATTTGAAACGCGATGCGAGCTCTTCGGGCACTTCCATACCATCCGAGAGTTTGAAGCCAACAGCTCGCTTCTTGGCATCGTCGATGGTGTACATCACGTTGATCGATAGGCCGCTCTGATAGAACACGTAAGCCATGCGGATGTTCTCGACTTGGAAAGAGGTTGCTTCGAGCGGCTTCGACTCGATCACCAGATCGCGTTCTTCTTTGAGGATGCGATGCACCCAGGCGATCGTGTCCTTCGCTTTGCTAGCGGGCTCGACGCTGAACGTGTGATCGTACTTGTTCTTGAAGTAGCGCGCCTCGTTCGCGCGCAGCCCGGCAAGAGCAGTCGCGACGGGTGACGACTCCAATCCAGCGGTCGATACGGTCACGAAATCCACGACGTGGGGCATGTGCTGAGCTCCTTCGGAAAAACGATGGGTGTCGGAGTGTAGTTACGGTTGCGGGCAGGGAAAAGGCCCACGCGTTAGACCCGATAGTGAACGGTCCTGCAATAGTGTCCTAGGGCTCGAGCCCTGGCCGCACCAGCTTACAAGATCGGTCCCAGCCGATTGACATACTGGGTGACGAAGCCGCCTCGGGCTTTCTTACAGGGTTGGGTATGAAACAGCGTTTTCTCGTTGCGGTTGGACTCGTCGTCGGGTGTTCGGCGGATCGTGCGGACTTTGCCTCTCCAGGTGAACTCGGAGGGGCAAGCTCGGTACCCGAAGAAGGCGTGTCGAGTACGGCTCCGTCGAGCGCGATCACTTCGGGCACGCCGTCCCCTTTGGCGCCCGGTGCTGGCTTTGGCAATGGTTCACCCGCAGTGCCCACAGCTTCGATGACGTCCGATTCCTCTCGAGCGGGCGCTGAGACCACGGTGCCGAACAGCTCTGGCTCCAGCACTTCTGCGTTCTCACAGACGGCTGCCCTTCCCCCGTCGAGCGCGACGGGCAGTGAGCCCCAGCAGATGGGGATCGGCGGGGACAATCCGACTCCAATGGCGGTGGGCTCGGCCGCCGACCCTTTGAGCGGCACGCAGCCCGGCGCCATGCAGCCGGCTCCCCCAAATCCGACTTCTTCGGCCCTACCAGGATCGGGTGAGCCATCGTGCGAGCAAGCCGAATGTTGCGCCACTGCAGACTGCGGCGCGGGGCGTTCATGCAGCGAGGGCAAGTGCTCGTGCAATCAAGGCAGCAAGGACTGCAACGGTCAGTGTATCGACATGAACGCTTGCTGCACTGACGACGACTGCCCAAGCGGAGGAAGCTGCGATGCAGGCGAGTGCAAGTGCCCCGACGGCACGCACCAATGCGCTGACACTTGTGCCGACGATCAGGCCCCCGAGACCTGCGGTAGCGCCTGCGAGCCATGCCCGGCACCCGAAGGGGGTAGCGCGGGCTGTGACGGTATGAAGTGCACAGCCATTTGCGACTCGGACGAACAGGTCTGCGCCGGTTCTTGCATTGCGAAGACGGCAGCGTGCAACGGTCAGTGTGACGAGAATAGCCACGATTGCGGCGGAACATGCGCTGCGAAAGACAGTGTGTTGGCTTGCGGGACGCAGTGTTCACCTTGTCCTGTTCCCAGTTACGGCAAAGCCACGTGCGACGGCGAGCGTTGCGACTTCAGCTGCGACGACACGCACGAAAAATGCGGCAGCGAGTGTATCGACAAACACGCGTGTTGTGCCGATACGGACTGCGACAACGGGCTAAGTTGTCAGAATCACTCGTGCAAATGCGCGGATGGGCAGAAGCTCTGCACCGATCGCTGCGTGGCGAGCAGTGGCTGCTGTAGCGACCAAGAATGTCGCAGCGGTGAGAGCTGTCAGGACGACAAGTGCGTCGACGAGACTGCGCCGACCGTCGCCAGCACTCAACCGGCAAACAACGCCAAGGGCGTCACTGCCGATGCCACCGTGCAGATCACGTTCAGCGAGCCGATGGACAAAGACTCGGTGGCTTCTGCAGTGACGGTCAGCGGTCTTTCCTCGAGTGACGTCACTTTGAGTTGGAACAACTCGAATACCACCTTGCAAATCGTACCCAAGCAGCCGCTTGCCTACGCACAAGTCGATAGCACTTCCGGCGCGGCCAAGCAGTACACCGTTAGCGTGGGTTCACGCGCCAAAGACGCAGCTGGCAACGCGCTGACGGCGATGAGCTTCAGCTTTTCGACCCTGCGCGACCTGAACCTGCGACTCAATCCGAATCAGGTGCTCACCACCGACAGCTACAGTTTGGCGGCGGGCTCTTCCGGGCCGACGGTGTGTGTCGTACTCAACTCGGGTCAAGTGGGCGAGTATCACCAGGACAGCCATTGGAGCACCGAGGCGATGTTCGCAGTGTTCGACGCCAATGGCATCATGCCAGCGAATCAAGTCTCGAAACTAATTTCTGCTGAGCTTTGGATGAGTCAGCAAGCACCGACCGCAGGCTTCTACTCAGCAGGCTCGGTGCAAGTCGATCAGGTGCAATACGTAACCCCAAGCTCTCGACAGATCGTGAATCAATCCGTGCGTCACGCCGTCGGCACCATCAGTTCCGGGCCAGCCGCCGACAGTTCACGCAACGAACACTTCTCGATCACCGATGGCTTTTGGTCCGATTGGCAATCAGGAGCCAACCTCATGTTGTTCCGCCTCAACGAACAAAACGGCCCTGAAAACGAGTACGCAAACTTCAGCTGCGAAATCTACCTGAAGGTCGAGCTGTTGTTTTAGGGCCCCCACCCGTTCGTCCTCGGCGTGCCGCCTGCGGGCGAACGCCTCCCGCCTCGTCCCGTCCTCGGGGCGCTGCCCCTGCGGGCGGTCGGGGGAGGGTGCTCTGCCGTCTTCGTGCCGTGCTGTCTACAGGTGAGCGGCTTGCGAGAAGTGCGGTGGGTGAACGAACACTGGTTGGAGCGATGGGATGCACTGTGGGCTCGCCCAGCAAGGGGCCGGGCTCTTGGAAGGGCGCACGTTGCCTGCCACGCATCTTGGTAGCAGGTGTTGAGTAGCCGGTCGGAACCTGCGTGGCATGCAACCTGCGCCTGGGTGAGCGAGCCCGGCCCCTCGCCGAGCTTCGCCCTTCATTATGTCCCATCGAAAGCGTTCCGCCCGTTCGTCCGTCGCCCGCACCGCGTTGCTTCGCAGCCGCGCTCGCTTCATGGTGCATCACCCCACCGATTCGGAAGAGCTGCTCTGGCAGTACCTGCGCGGCAAGCGCTTGCTCGGCGTGCAGTTTCGTCGCCTGGTGCCGCTGCATGGCTTCATCGTCGACTTCCACGCCTCGTCAATCAAGCTCGCCGTGGAGGTTGATGGCGGTTGGCACAACGAGCATACGCATCTGGATGCCGCGCGAGATCGCAAGTTGCGCGCGGTGGGTGTGCGGGTTGTGCGGGTGAGTGCTGAACAAGTATGCGATGCCACGCCTACCGTGTTGGGTCGAATCCGCGCTTGGTTGGTCGTTTGCGTGCTGCCGAAGGCAAGCCGCCGACGATGCGAGCCCGCAACCACTATTGGATTCAATTCGATGCTTAGGCGTTGTCTGACGGAATGTGCTCGCCAAGGGCTTTTTCGTGATGTGCCCACAGACGTGCGATGATGCTGGAGCCAATCGCAGCGAGTTCTTGGTCTGAGAAGCTGAGAGCACTGAAAGCCTCGATAGTGTAGTCATTGAAAGTGAACAGAGATCGTGCGGTCCAGTCGAGCCTTCTACCGCTCAAGGAGTCAGCATCCTCAAGTACAAGTCGGACCATAGTGCCATGCAGCTCAAGACGGCATATGATCCCAATCCTGAGCGCTGTGGGCCCACCGGGGCTTTCTGAGTTTGTCACTGGTTCCATGTGTCCAAAGGTGGAATAGGCCGTCTTGCGATGCAAGCCCCGTAGCGCTCGCCCGCCGACGCCCAGCAGCGCTGCCCTGCGTACGCTCCCCGCAGGCGCGAGATAGCTCGGCACGTGGAACTGTCCGTCGCATACAAGGCTTCGCAGTCCGGCGGATCCGGTGGATCGGGATCGTCGCCGTCGTCCAAGCACGTGTGTTTGGGCGGGTCGACGACAATCGCAATAACGATAGCTACTACTGCTGCGCCTACGACAGCACCGACGACAGCGCCAGCGGGTCCTCCAACTGCAGCCCCCACCTCCGCTCCAACCTCGGCACCTGTGGCGACCGCTGCGTAGTGCCCGGTGGGGTCCAAAAGATTGATCGGGTCAGCCCCAGCGTATGCGTACAAACTGGGTCCCTCCGCGAAACGATCCGACTCCTTCGCGGTCCACCGACCCACCACGGGGTTGTAATCTCGCGCGCCGAACCGCACGAGCCCGGTGTCCGAGTCGTACAACCCACCCGCAAACCCAAACGGCGTAAACCCGACGCTAGTATCTTGAACGACGTTACCCCAAGCGTCGTGCTGCATCACTTGCGCGATTGCACCCGTGGAGACATTGATAACCAAGCGCACTGAGCCGAGCTGGTCTGCCGCGATGCGGTACTTGACGCCGCTCTTGACGACATAGTCCGGCACATTGGGGTTCGATCCGTACACAAACTGACTCACGAGGGCACCCGTGCCGTCGAGTTCAGC
>DATAHU010000030.1:0-25798 GCA_036263015.1 Polyangiaceae bacterium
CCAACACGCCCAACAGATCGACGCCAAGGGCAGACTATTTCTCGACGCCGAGACGTTCAAGCTATTCGGGTTCGTGCCGGGCGTTGGCGTGGGCTTCGATCACCAAGAGCTCGCGGTTTCGGGTCAGAACACCGTGACCTCGACGGTGCCCGTCTTCTTAGCCGGCATCCGACGCACGATCTTTTGACGCCAATCGCGCAGCAAATCAGTACCCGCGCGCCGCGGTCGCACTCGGCCGAACCAGTTCGAGGTCGAGCTTCTGCAGCAACGCAGCTTCGGCGGTATCCGCTTTGAATTTCTCCCCGGTGCGCGCCACGGCATCGATGAACGCTTGCCGCTTCGACGTGGCAGATGAACGCTCCCTGAGCGGCTTCCACCAGACGTTCACGTTGCAGTTGAGTTCGCCCAAGTGCAGGAAGCTATGCCACCACCAGGCCGGAATGAAGAGTAAGTCTCCGGCTCGAAGCGTCGTCTCCCAACGGCGTAGCGAACGCCACTGTTGGTGATCGCCCTCGACGCTCTCCACATCGATGCGACTGCAGTTGTGCGCAGGGTTCGACCCCCCAACCAAGAAAGGTTCGAGCTCCGACAGATCATCTGGATGAAAGAGCATGCAATGCTTTTCGCCCGTCAACTGCGCATTCAAGTTGTGACAGGCGTTGTTGTCGTAGTGCAGCCAAGTGCGCACCCCCTTGCCGCTGAACCACGCCCAGACACTGTAGAAACGGTCCTCGGGCATCAACTCAGAGAGCGGTACGTCGCTCAGGAGCGGAACTAGCGCCTCGTTCACCTCCGAACGCCCCTGCCGGCGACGAATCACGAATTGCTCGTCCCCCGTGAACAGGCGCCGGGCGCGCTCGGCGTCTGCGCCCGTCGTGATCTGGCGCAGAAAGCCGTCGAAGGGCCCCTGCTCGCGCGCAAACATTTCCCCGAGCGAGCTCAGATGGAAGTTCGGGTGCTGGTGGTTCGGCGAACACTTGTAGGCGACTTCGAGACTGCCGAGCTTTGCCGACAGAGTGGCGACGTTCCAGCTCTGCACCGCGGGCCAATGCCGAATCGCTTGCTCGATCACGAGGGGCGTCTCGCAATCCTCCAAGCGCTCGAGCAGCGTCGATAGCTTGGTTTCACGGATTCGGGGCACCGGCGAGAGCGTCATAGGAGCGGTATCTTGGCCCAGGCAGCAAATCGACGCTACACAGACTGGATCGTGCCCGTGGATGCGTCTCGAGACATCGGTCTGGTATTGGCTGGCGGTGGAGCGCGCGGCGCGTATCAGGCCGGCGTGCTCCGAGCTTTGGCCGACTGTTACCCTGATCTCGGCATTCGAATCCTAGCGGGGGTGTCGGCCGGCGCGATCAACACCGCCTTCTTGGCCAATCACGAGGGTAGGTTCGTCGACGCGACCGAAGGCCTGTGCGAACTGTGGTCGAACCTCCACACCGAGGACGTCGTGCGGGTGCAGCCCACGAGACTGCTCTCGAACGTCGTCAAATGGGGCGTTCGTTTGGGTTCGGGCGGCGCACTGCAACGCGAGCACACGCACACCGGCATGGTCGACTCTGCGCCGTTGCGCGAAATGCTTGCGCGTGTGCTCGGGGTCGCCGCGGGAGACAACCGCCTGCCGGGTTTCGAGCGGCGCTTGGCAAATGGTAGCCTGAAGGCACTAGCGATCACCACGACCAGCTACGCCACGGGCCATGCGGTGACCTGGGTCGGCGGCTCAGCGATGGAGCGCGTGCACGGCGTGCGCCAGCAACGCCCCTGCCAGCTGACGCTCGATCACGTGCTGGCATCGAGTTCGCTCCCCTTGTTCTTTCCCGCGGTGCGGCTGCCCGATGGCTGGCACGGAGACGGCGGCATTCGCGAAACGGCACCGCTGTCGCCCGCGATCCATTTGGGCGCCGATCGGATCTTGGCGATCTCGCCGCGCCGCAATCGCTCGGACGTGAGCCCGGAGCTGGAACTCGTCGACCAATATCCCCCTCCGGCGCAGATCCTCGGCATCTTGATGAACTCGATCTTCCTCGACATGCTCGACGAGGACGCCAAGCGGCTCGATCGAATCAATCAGATCTTGCTCAACGGCACCCCCCACGATCGACAGGGCTTCCGCCCGATCCGACTGTTGGTGGTGCGTCCCAGCGCGGATCTCGGCAAGATGGCGCGCGACTACGAGCATGAACTGCCCAGCGCGTTTCGTTATCTGACGAGAGGTTGGGGCACGCGCCAAGCTAACGGCTCGGACGCGCTGGCCATGTTGATGTTCGAGGCGGCGTACACGCGCAAGCTCGTCGAGCTGGGTGAAGCCGACGGCCACGCGCGCGCCGCAGAGTTCCGACAGTTTCTGGAAGAACCCTGAGCCAGCGCTGCGAGCAAACGCTCGAGACTCACGCGCTCGGACTCAGCCTTCGCTGGTCTCGAGCCGCTCCATCAGATCCGGGCCGAAGCGGCGTTCGAGCCAGCGCTTCCACTGTGAGGTGGTCATGGGCTTTGCTTCCTCTTCCGATTCTTCCCATTGAATACGCCAGCGGCCGCTCTGGGAGGACTGGACCTTTACCTCCGGTAGCGCACCGAGGCCGAGCTGGTTGATCAAGTGTTCGACATATTCTTGTGCTTGGGACGCTGAAAGAGGCTGCTTGGTGGTTTGGTTCATGCCGACTCCTTAGCCACCGAGATGTTCCCGACAAAGGGGGTGGCGTCGCGGGCGCGACGCGCGGAACACTCGTGACGACGCATGTCGTTTGTACGGTAGCGCAGGCGAATGGGAACAGCCAATTGCGCGATGCAGCGACGTAAGATGTTCGCGTCCATACGCCCTGTTTCCGTTGTGTGGGGAAGGGAGACGACAGCAGCATAGACCCGGTAACAAATGCGAAAAACCGCTGCAAATCTGGTCAGCTACGCGAGTGCGGGTGGCGCCAGCGTGCGATTCCGATTGACCCCAGACCCACCCCTGGCTTACCCGAGCTCGTCGGCATTTCGCCGACCTAATTTGGAAAGATAGAGAGACAAGTGGCAAAGAAAGTGTTCGTCGGAAGCCTCAGCTGGGGTACAGACGCATGGGCGCTTCGCTCCGCCTTCGAGCGTTTCGGCGAAGTCGAGGACGCGGTGGTCATCACTGATGCCCAGACCGGACGCTCTCGCGGTTTTGGGTTCGTCACTTTCATCCAAGATGATTCGGCAGAGCGCGCGATCAACGAGATGAACGGTGCGGAGCTCGACGGGCGCCGAATTGCCGTGAATGAAGCCCAGGAACGCCAAGCTCGTCCACGTCCTGCCGGCGGCGGCGGCTTTGGCGGTGGTGGTGGCGGCGGCTTCGGCGGCGGCGGCGGCGGGGGCGGCGGGGGTCCGCGCGGCGGCGGCGGCGGGGGTCGTGGCGGCGGCGGGGGTCGCGGTGGCGGGGGTCGTGGCGGAGGCGGGGGTCGCGGTGGCGGTGGCCGTGGTGGTGGCGGCGGCCGTGGCGGTGGTGGTGGTGGTCGACGCGATTACGACGACCAGTATTAATCAGCAACGGCTAGTGAAGACAGCGCCGCAGGCGGGCATATCCCTGCAGATTGCGGCACCGACAGAGGTTGGGAACTTGCGCAGTTGGGCTTCTTCGAAGACCGACTGCGCTGCGCATTTTGTTGTGCGCTGGCGCGTGATGCCCGCGTGAGGGTGATGGCAAAGGCTCAGCCACTGCGTCGCGTTTCGCGCGGAGTTCACCTTCAACCGCTACCAACGCTAGCAGCTCCGTTACGTCCGTAACGGCACTCGGGAGCTCGAAGTCGTTCGGCGCCATTGTCGGCAACGGGCAACGCCGCTGGACGGGGCCACGTCGCAGCGATGATTCGACTTTGGCGGCACTAGTGCGACCTCGAATGGGTCGCGCCAATCATCCGCTTTGGTGCAGCCAAACTGGTGCGGGGAGCGGACTCCACGAATTCACTCGCCCCTCCCCGTAACAGAGAGTATTTTCTGCACGCGCCACGTTCGCGGTGGCAGCCACGTCGCGCTGCAGACGGAGACCGCACTTGATATTCAACTCACTGGAGTTTCTCGTATTTCTACCAGTGGTGCTCGGCCTTTACTTCGCTATTGGGCCAAGGCTCCAGAACCTGCTGTTGCTGATCGCAGGCTACGTCTTCTACGGCGCGTGGGACGTTCGTTTTCTTTACTTGGTGAGCGTGTCCACGGTGCTCGACTTCTGCACGGGACTCATGATCGGCAACGGCCGCATGACGCGCCGGCAGAGGATCACTCCGAGCCTGCACGTGCTCTCGTTTGCCGCTGTGTTTCTGGTTGTCGACTGGCGCGCTGTCAGCCTCGATCGGGGAACACTGCAGATCGACTGGGTGAGGCTGTCCACGCCCACCTCTTTCGGACTGACCGTCCTGGGCCTGACCGCGCTGATCGTTGGCCTCGCCCACGCCCTGTATCCCGTGTTCGAGCGCATGCCGGAGCCGAAGAAGCGTTTGTTCTTCCTGCGCTGCAGCCTGTTTGGCCAGCTCGGCATGCTTGGCGTCTTCAAGTATTACAACTTCTTCGTCGATAGCGCCGACGCTCTAGCGACTCGTTGCGGCTTCAGTGCCCAGGTTCTGCACTTGAACCTGATCCTGCCGATCGGCATTTCGTTCTACACGTTCCAGACCTTGAGCTACGTGCTCGACGTGTACTGGGGCCGCATGAAGCCGGCGGAACACTTGCGCGACTTTGCGCTGTTCGTCTCCTATTTTCCACCGCTGGTGGCGGGGCCCATCGAGCGCGCTTCGCACTTGCTCCCGCGCATCTTGGGTGAACGCAAAGTCACCTTCGACAACTTCGCCAAGGGCGCATTTCTGATCGCGGTGGGATTGGTCAAGAAGGTTGCGATCGCCGACGGACTCGCAGGCACCGTCGCCAGTGTGTACGACTCTAGCGGCGCGGTGGGATTCACCGACGTCGCCGTCGGTACTGCGGTCTTCGCGTTTCAAATTTACGGCGACTTTTCTGGGTATTCCGACATCGCGAGCGGCGTGTCCCTGTTCTTCGGAATCGAGCTGCTGAAGAACTTCGATCACCCCTACTTCTCGATCAACCCCAGCGAGTTCTGGCGCCGCTGGCACATCAGCCTCTCGAGTTGGCTTCGCGACTATCTGTACATCCCACTTGGAGGCAATCGCGGAAGCGAGGCGCGCACCTACCGCAATCTCATGCTGACCATGGTGCTCGGTGGGTTGTGGCACGGGGCCGCGTGGAACTTCGTATTGTGGGGAGCTTACCAAGGGCTGCTGCTGGTGGCGCACAGAGCCATCGTCGGGCCCGGAGCTCGTCCATTCACGGGCTCGTTCTTGGCGCGCTTGCCGCGCATGGCGTTCTTCTTCGTGTTCATCTGTTACGGCTGGCTGCTCTTCCGCGCGAGTTCGTTCAAACGGGTAGTTGAATTCACGCGTGTCCTGGTGAGTGACTTTTCGGATCTGGGCCTGCACTTGAAGATGCCACCCGCCAGTGCGCTTTTTGGGCTTCTGGTCCTTGGAATGATCGAGGTGCTGCAGTTCCAAACGGAGACCCCCTTCTTCCATCTGCGCCTGAGAGCTCCCGTACGCGGTCTACTGTTCGCTGTGGTCGTGCTCGCTTTTATTCTCGGAAGCTCCAATGAAGCCCAACAGTTCATCTACTTCCAGTTCTGACGAGGCGAATTTAGGGCCGCGCGCAGACAAGACCTCCGCGGTCCATGCGCTGCTCTGGGCTGCCTTGTTTCTGGTTGCCATCGACGTGGCGGCAAGCCTGAGCTGGCCACTGCCGAAGAATCCCCACGAACAGGGAACAGCGCTCGCGCGATTTCTGGACTATGGGCGGTCCGTCGAGGGCAAGCTCAGATACATCACAGGCGAGACCGACGAGACCAGTGCCCTGATCACTCAAGCCGGTTGGATCGTCACGGATACGCCGGATAAGCAACCCGCACGAACAACGCTCCCTGACCACTATCTGGTTGCGGCTTATGGCCAGTCGTTTACGGCGAATGTCATCGAGGCGCTCGCCAAGTTCGAGCCCCGTTTCGACGTGCGCGTGCACGCGGGTCCCTCTGGGCCGCTCTCGCAGTCCTACGCCTTCTATCAACAAGAGGAAGACCAAATTCAAGCGGACGTCGTGCTGATTGGCGTGCTTGCTTCGTCATTGGCGCGGCTCGTCTCGATGAGCAACATGACGGTCGGTTTCGAGGGCGTGATGCCGAGCACGTACCCACGCTACCTTCTCGAAGGGGAGCAGTTGATCAAGATCACCCCGACGATTCAGTCTCTCTCCGAGATGCGTCAGGCGCTCAAGGACAACGCACGCTGGGACGCCTTCCTCCAACAGTTGCGGCAGTACGACCTGGGTTACAGCCCGCTCGTCTTCGACGCGAGTTGGACCGATCACTCTGCGCTGTTGCGGCTCATCCGTCGCGGTTACGGGCAGAAGCATTCACGCGACGTCAGTGCCCGTTACTTCGGGCCGTCGGGCTTCAGCAACGCAGACCGTCTGCTCGACGTCGCGCGCGCCATCTTCAAGGATTTCGCGGATTCAGCCAAGGCGCGCGGCCAACTCCCGTACGTCATCTTGTTTCAAGATCGCGGCTACGGCGATTCTCTGGAGCGAGCGTTCGGACCGTACCTCGATGAAATCGGTGTCGCGCATTTGAGCTCGCACCGGATTGCGCCAGCCACGGATGCACGCACCTTCGTGCCAGACGGGCACTTTCGTCCGGACCTGTTCGAGGAGATCGCTCATGTCGTGCATCGCGACCTGCTCGCCCGCCTGCCCGCGCGTCCAGCGCCGCTGCCCAGTGCAGTACAACCCGAGGCCAGTCGTTAACTCATAGCAGGTCTAGCCTGCTCCCAAGCCCGGTCTCGACGCGGGTTACCCAGTGCGCGGAGCCGGAGCCAAGCGTTGCGCCTTCGGGCGCGCGCCAGGTGAGCGCAGACCCGAGGCATCGCACCTTCGGTCACCCGTGTGAGGCAAATGGTCTGCGGATCGCCGCGGGTTTCCAGCTGTCACGCAGCGAACCAGACTCGTTTGGCGGCGCCGCCGTGAACCGCGGCGAAGTTGGGCTATCCTCCGATACATGGGCGGAGCGGAATCCAGTGCGGAGCTGATCATCGAAAACGAATTCATGCGGCTCTACGTCCATCGCGACAATGGCATCATCCACACCGAGATCCGACGCGAGCTGGAGGGCAAGCCGTTTCGTGATGTGCTGACACGCGGCGCAGAGATCCTCGAAGGCGGCACCGCCAACAAGTGGTTGTCCGATAACCGCGGGCATTCGCGGCTTTCAGAAGCCGACGAGGACTGGGCCAAGACGGTCTGGTTTCCGCGCGCGCGGGCAGCAGGTTGGAAACACTGGGCGATCGTCAAACCGGCGAGCGCGATCGGGGCTTTGAACATCGCGCGCTTGGCCAAGAACTACGCGAGCCTCGGGGTTAACACCCGCTTCTTCAGCAACCTCGACGAGGCGCTGACTTGGCTGCGTGAGTGCTGAACTTCACCGAAAGTCGCGGACGGCCCCGCGTTCCTGACGCTTCTAGTCGCACGGAGCAGCTCTCGAAAGCTCGAGCACTGCTCCGTGCAACTGCCCATCAGCCAGCGAAGCCCTGCACGTAAGGCAGCGCCTTCGCGCACTTCTTGACGTCTTCCAAGCCCGCCAAGAGCTCGGTCGTGGAATCCCACGTGCCGTCCAAGAAACTCTGACGCACGCCCTCGCCCATTTCGAAGCCGAACTCTTGTCCGGCCACACTGATCACTTTACGCGACAGATCGGCGCTGACCACGGCGTTGGGATCGGCCTCTACTGCCCGCAGCAGCTTCTCGATCGTCGCTTCATCGACGATTGGGCAGGGAACGCCGAGGGCGATGCAGTTGCCGTAGAAGATCTCGGCGAAGCTCTCGCCGATGATCAGCGTGATGCCTTTGCCCCAACGCATGATCGCTTGCGGCGCGTGCTCACGCGAGGAGCCGCAGCCGAAGTTCTTGTTCACGAGCAGCACGCGCGCGCCCGCGAAACGCGGCTCGTCGAAGGGGTGAATCTTGCCGGCTTGCTGCAGCTGAGCGCGATCGTCTTCGAAAGCGTGAGCGCCCAAACCTTCGAACACCGTGGTGCGCAGGAAGCGCGCCGGGATGATGCGATCGGTGTCGATGTCGTTGCCGCGTAAAGGCAAAGCCGCGCCGCTCAATAGTTTGCGTGTCGAGTCGTTCATGGTCGTTCCTTCCTTACTCGCAAAAGCTCAAATCGCCTGACCCGTGGGGCTCAGGCAAACACCTCGCGCGCGTCGGCAACCTCGCCACGAATGGCGGCCGCTGCGACCATCGCCGGGCTCATCAACAACGTGCGCCCCGTGGAAGAGCCTTGGCGACCCTTGAAGTTGCGATTCGACGAAGAAGCGCAGACTTCTTTGCCCACCAGTTTGTCCGGATTCATCGCCAAGCACATCGAGCAACCCGCCTCACGGAACTCGAAACCCGCTGCCGTGAACACCTTGTCGTAACCCTTGGCGATCAGCTCTTGCCGCAGGCGCTGTGAACCCGGAACGACCAGAGCGCGCACACCCGGCTTGACCTTCAAGTTCTTGCCTTCGAGCAAGCGCACGACGGTCTCGAAGTCGCTCAAGCGGCCGTTGGTGCACGAGCCGATGAAAGCGACGTCGACCTTCATACCCTTGATCGGTTGTCCCGGTGTCAGGTCCATGTAGCGATAAGCTTCGTCGACGGTATCGCGCTCGTCGGCACTGAAGCTATCGGGCCCCGGAATTTTGTCACCGACGGCAATCGATTGCGCGGGAGTGATGCCCCAGGTCACGACCGGTTCGATGTCGGCGGCGTCGTAACGGATGACTTCGGCGTAGGTCGCGTCCTTGTCGCTCTTGATCGACTCCCAGAACGCGATCGCGCGATCCCAAGCTGCACCAGCCGGCGAAAACTGACGGCCCTTCAGATACTCGTAAGTCGTTTGGTCGGGATTGACGTATCCGCAACGCGCGCCACCTTCGATGGCCATGTTGCAGACGGTCATGCGCTCCTCCATCGAGAAGCGATCGAAGACTTCGCCGGCGTACTCGTAAGCAAAGCCGACACCGCCCTTGACGCCGAGCTTCTGGATCAAATACAGCGCCACGTCTTTGGCGTACACGCCGGGCTTCAGCTTGCCATTGACTTCGATGCGGCGCACCTTGAGCTTGGCCATGGCCAACGTCTGCGTCGCCAGCACGTCGCGCACTTGCGAAGTGCCGATGCCGAACGCGATCGCGCCGAACGCGCCGTGCGTCGACGTGTGCGAGTCGCCACAACAGATCGTCATGCCCGGTTGAGTCAGGCCTTGTTCGGGGCCCACGACGTGAACGATGCCTTGTTCACCGCGCTCGGGCGCAAAGTAACGGATGCCGTGCCGCTTCACGTTACCCTCGAGCGCGACCATCATTTGCTCGGCCAAATCATCGGCGTAAGGCCGCAGCTGGCTCTTGGTTGGCACGATGTGATCGACGGTAGCGAAGGTGCGCTCCGGGAAGGCTACCTTGAGCCCGCGCTCTTCGATCATGCTGAAGGCCTGCGGCGAGGTCACTTCATGGATCAGGTGAAGTCCCATGAAGAGTTGGTACTGCCCAGAGGGCAATTTCTTGACCGTGTGCAGCTCGAACACTTTGTCGTACAGCGTTTTTCCCATGTTGTTTCTCCGGTCGTGGACTCAGGTTGCAGAGTCGAGTAGGGCTTCGAGCTCGTTACCGAGCTGTTCAGCCAAGCGATTGAAAGTGGCTAAGTGCTGGGGATCCTGTTTCATCCAAACGCGGTCAATCGCGTCTTGGCGCGCGGCTCGCAATCGCGTCATTACGCGACGGCCTTTGGCCGTGAGCTCATAACGCCGTTGGCGCGCGTCGGTCGTAGCGAGTGAAACGTCGACGAGCTCCTTGTTCACCAATTGCCGAATCGTCTTGGAGACCGCCGCCGCAGAGCTCTCGCGCTGCTTGGCGAACATGCTCGGCATGAAGTGCTCGGTCGCGATCTCTTCCAGCACGCTCCACTGGTGCTCGGTGAGGCCAACGCCCAACGCCAGCTGCTCGCGGCGCTTCTGAAACAAGTCCGTCAAGCGCTGCAAATGGGCGATCGCGGTATGCACCTCGGCGACCATCGCGCTCGTCATGTCCAGATTGTTTACCAGGGTTAAGTATTGCGCAAGGGAAATGATCAGGGAGACCCAGGGGCGAACAGAGCCCTCGGGAAATCGCCGCGTGGCGAATCCGAAACCAACGCGGCCGCCGGCCCCGGCAGCTGCGTGACGAATTGCACCAGCTTGGTCGAGGATTGGTCCGGGCCGAGCGCTTCGTGCTTTCGTCGCATACGGCGTGCGCAACTCGCGGCGCCGAACTGGAGAGAAATCGAATGGCCAATCCGTTTGCACACATCGAACTGACCACCAGCGACCAAGAGGGCGCAAAGAAGTTCTACAAGAAGCTCTTCGACTGGAAGCTGAAGGACATGCCGATGGGTCCCGAAGGCGTCTACACGATGATCGACGTCGGCAAGGGAACCGGCGGCGGCATGCAATCCAAGCCGATGCCCGAAGCGCCCGTGACGTGGTTGCCGTACGTCGAGGTCGACGACGTCAACAAAACACTCGAGAAGGTCGAGAAGCACGGGGGCAAAGTGATCCTGCCGTACCACGACATCGGCGATATGGGCGCCATCGGCGTGTTCTCGGATCCAGCAGGCGCGATGCTCGGAATCTGGTCGCTGTCGAAACCGAAGAAGAAGCCAAAGAAAGAGAAAGCAGAAAAAGCCAAGGCGGAAAAACCGAAGAAGGACAAAGCGCCGAAGTCCGACAAAGTGCCGAAGTCCGGCAAAGCGGAAAAACCGAAGAAGAACAAGAGCAAGTCGAAGAAGTGACAGGGTCCGCGCGGGTTGTTTCACCGCTTCGACTTGTCATTTGATGAGCCGAAGCGCGTTGCTGCGCGTGAGGATTGGGGCCGGGGCTGCGCAGTGCTATGAGCACGTCGTGGACGTCTCGACACGACGCAAGCTTGGCACTGTTCTAACAGCCCTATGGGTGATCGGTTGCGGTGCGCGGACTCAGGCCGAAACGGACAATCCGCCCGCGCCGACTTCAGTCGATCACATGTTGACGCCGAAGTCGTCGCAGAAGACGCGCAACGGCCGTAAAGCAGCGAGCGGCAAGTCCGCGGGGGTACCAACCCCCGACACCTTGCAGCCCGACACGGTGGAGCCCGACACGGTCGACACGCTGACACCTTCGGGCGGCGCTAAGCCGCCAGTGGCAGCGATCCCGCCAGCGCCGCCGGCACCCACTCAACCCACCGACGCGTTGCCGCCCGAGCCGCCTGCAGCGGCGCTGCCGACTCCAGTCATCACGCCTGCAACCACGGAGACGGCAACCCTGCCGACATTGGTCCCCACCACGCCGCCCGCACGAATGCCTTACTGCGGCGACGGCTACGTCGACGGCACCGAAGAGTGCGACGACGGCAACAGAGACGATCTGGACGGCTGCAGCAATTCCTGCGTCTATCAGCAGTGCGGCAACTTCGTCATCGAAGGCACCGAAGAGTGTGATGACGGTAACACCGCGAGCGGTGACGGCTGTGACTCCGGCTGCTTCGTCGAGTGTTACTTCGGAACGTTTGATGGGGGCGTTTGCTACGTGCCCGATTGCGATGGTGGAGACTGTGGCGATGCAGTCTGCGGGGACGGAGTGCTGCAGCCCCCAGAGCAGTGCGATGACGGCAACAGCTCCAGCCTCGACGATTGCACGAACGAATGTCTGCAAGCGCGCTGCGGGGATGGTTGGGTGCAACCGGGCGAAGCCTGCGACGACGGCAACACCGAAAACTTCGACAGCTGCACCAACGACTGCGTCATCCCGCTGCCTTGAGCGCAAAAAGTAAACGGACCGCTCAAACGCCGAGCGGTCCGTTGCATGCGAGTCTCACTAAGTCTGATCGCTCGCTTCACTCTGCGGGCACGACGTTCGCCGCGGGCGGATATTCGCTCGCAGGCTTGGCCTTGGCCGAACGCGAGAACAGCGGAGCAAAACGGGCGCGCTCGCTCCACGCTTGATGCGCGAGCAGCGCCACAATCACGAGCGGCAACGGCAGGCCTTCGGGCGCCAAGAACGCGTGGAAGAACGAAATGTTCACGACGATTGGTGCAAGCAACACGAGCGCCAAGGGCGTCGCGACGTTGGCGAGCAACAACAGACCGGCAACGACCTCGGTGCCCTTGAGCAGCGGGAAGAAGTAACCCGTCGACATCATCCCGGTCAGGAAAGCTACGGCGTTGGGAGCTGGCGGCGGCTGCGGAATGAAGTGCAAGAAGCCGTTGAGCCCGAAAACGGCGAAAATCAGGCCGAGTAAGAGCCGGGATGCGAGCGAAAGCTTGTCGTTGAGTTTCATGACGTGTCTCCTGTGACGGACAGCTTGGTCATGTCGCGGCTGGCGCGGTAGCCCGCTGGACGGCAATGAACTATTGCCATCAGAACAACAATGGGGCTCCAAGCACCACGCCAGCCACTCCTGGGCGTTCACGCTCAGCGAACGTTACTGAAGCTCGTGGCGTAGCCCGCGCCGTTGACGAGGGGCCCGACGGCGCTCAGCGGCGCGCCGATCAGAACGTTGCTGTCCGTCAGCGAGATCGAACTGCCGAAGGATTGGCCACTTGGGCCGGTGAGCGTACCGCCGAGGCTCCAGTTGTTGTTGCTGACTCGAGTGTAGCGGCGCACCTGCGAACTGCTGGGGATCGCCACGAGCAAGCCGACGCTGGATAGCGCGACCGGCGCGTATTGCAGCGAGCCCACCGAGACGCTGCCGTCAGTCACGAACGAACTGCCATTCGAGCGGAACAACCGAACTCCAGAGTTCCAACCGCTGGCAGCTATCCAGTTGCCGCCGTTTGCGATCGCGAGGGTCTGACCAAAGTCATCGTAGTTGGTGGGCGACGGTGCTTGCAGACGCTGCAACAGGCTCCAGGTGCCGTTGGTTCGCTTGTAGACGTAGACGACGCCCGCTTCACTGAGCCCATTGCCGTCGTAGAGCGGCGCGCCGACGACCACGTAGTCACCAGAAATCCCTACTTTCGCGCCATACGACAGCCACGCCTGCTGGTCCGCTGCGGGCGGTTGAAGCGCTTGGGTCAAGCTCCAGGTCTGCGTCGCATAGTTGTAGGTGTAAATGTAAGCCGCGCCGTAGTGCGTGCCGGCGGGGCCGCCTTGACTCGCGCCCACGATCGCCGTTTCGTTCTCCAGCGCGAGTGAGCCGCCAAAGCCGTCCCCCGAGTGCAAGCTGCTCGGCGCAGGCAAAGTGCGCGTCAACGGGCCGTGTTCGTAGGCACCATTCACGGCGCTCGCTAGGTAAACGACGCCAGTACCGGTGCTGCCACCGCTCGGTGCACCGATCAGCAGCGAGTGCCAATTGAGCGCAGCAGCCGCGCCAAACGCCGAGTTGGGCGCCGCTCCACCGACCGCAGCGTTGCCGTCGAGGTACTTCTCGAGCTGCTCCCATGTCGTTCCCACTTGCCGATACAGGGTCATCTGGCCCGTAAGTCCTTGCTCGTTGCCGTACAACGATTGGCCGACGAGAGCGTAGCCCGAATACACCGCCGTCACTTCGCCGTTGTTCTGCCCGCTCGAGTTGATCCAAGGACTCAGCTTCGTGCTACTGCTCGGACCGCTCGACGCGACCGAACCTACGCTGAAGACATCGACGCCGCCAGTTGAGGCGCAAAGGCTACCGCCGTTGTCCATGTCCGGGTCACCAACCAGCAAGTCGACTCCGTTGAAGGCCAGCGGCGTGGCTCGGTTCGTCAGCGTTCCAACCTGCGAATAGATCCCGGGCTGAAACAAGCCTGCGTAGTTGTAGTCATGGCCGGACCCACCGTTGTAGGTGAACTTGTAACTCAAGACCACCGGCGTCGGGCTGCCGAGACTCAAGAAATAGCCTTGGCCTTCCTCCAAACTGATGCGTGCTGGCCAGGGACCGGACACAGGCGAACTCAGACCGGTTGCGACCGGGCGAGTATCGACCCAACTCACACTGCCATTGGCGAAGTTGGCGACTTGGGTCGAGTAAGTCCCGCTAGTGTCATCACGCAGCATGACCGCCACGGTGTTTCCGTCACCAGCCATCGGTCCCTCGACGACCGTATTGGTTCTGAGCAGGCTGCTGGTATCTAGTGCAGTGGCGACGGCTCCCGAAAGCAAGTGAGCCGTCATGGACGTGGAGTTCCGCGCAGCGCCAACCAACACATTGCTGTCGGTAATGAACAAGCTCGAGGGGCGGAAGGTCACGGTGATCGAGTAAAGGTAGCTGACCGCGCCATTTTGCAGACGGTAGACGTAGACTTTGCCCGCAGGGTTATCGCCAACGGCGATGTACACGCCGTTGGTGGCAACGGCTGACCCCTCACCCACACGCTGCATGGCAGTCGGCGTTGGCGCGTAGTACGTGCCAAGCTTCGAGAAGTTCGAATTCGCGTTCGCACGAGTGAACACCAGAAAGGCTCCGGCTTGAAAGACCGAGCCATAGTCCTCGCGTTCCGCCGAGGCTACGAGCACGTTGCCGCGCAAGGACAGGGAGTTTCCGAACTTGACCTCGTTGGTATTGGGCGTCGTGTCGTGCCAGAACTTCTGCGAATAGGTCCAGCTAGTGCCTGACTTCTTGTAGACGGCGATGGCGCCATAACCGATGCGATTGCACTCGGCGGCATTCGCGTTGCGAATCGACTCTGGCGCACCCGTGACGAACGTGTTGCCGTCTATCGCCAACGAAGCTCCGGCCCACTTCCACAAGGTCGATTCCGGGGCGTGCAACTTCGACACGAATTGTTGTGCGTGCGCTGCAGACGTCAGCGCCAAAACGACGAATCCAAGAACTACGGAAATGACCGATTTCGAGACCTGCTTCATATTCCCTTTCCTCCTACCAGTGCTGGGCGACGGCAACCTATCATCGGGTCTCGATCAGCGAAACGTCTTCTCGTTGCGAGATTTACGTTGCTTCACGTTGATTCACAATGTTTCACATTAAAGGCAGCCACATCTGTTCACTCTCGACAGCCTGAACTACTCATTAGATTTAAAAAGATAACACCCTGACTCGTCCCGCCTGGGGCAGGCCGCGCCCATTCGTCGTGTCCCGCAATCGACTGCGACGGGTAGCAGCATAACCTCCACCGTCGTCAGTCACGCGTCGTGCACGAATTGCACGTCAGGACCTGGCCGCATCGGTCGTTGCTCATCAGCTCAGGTCCCAGCACGTCCTCGTAGGCTCAGACGGGCAGCCCTCCACTCGGATCATCTCGCGGGTTGAGCCTGTCCAACAGCTTGGCGCCGGTCCGATGTCCCGCTTCGCGGTGCGTTCGCTCCGGGCGTTGGCCAATTTGTCTTCAATGAACTATTGTCAGGGGAACAACAATGACGGCTGACCTGAACCAAATCGTGCTGTTCACTCGGGTGGTCGAAGCGGGTAGCTTCACCAAGGCCGCCAAGGTTTTGGGTCTGCCTGTTTCGTCAGTGAGCCGTGGGATTGTTCACCTAGAGGAGTCACTGGGAGCTCGCCTGTTGCATCGCACGACGCGCAAGTTGAGCCTTACCGAGGCAGGTAGACTGTTCTTCGACGACGCCAAAGCCGCCGTCGGCGCTTTGGAAGAAGCGGCGGAGCGCGTGTCTGACTCAGGCAAAGAGGCACAGGGCGTCGTGCGGGTGACGGTGCCCGTCGATTTGGGCGATAGCTTCTTGATCTCGACGTTGGCCGGCTTTCAACAGCAGCACCCAGGGATCCGCGTCGACGTCGAGCTACAAAACCGACGCGTGGACTTGATTCAAGAGGGCTTCGACTTGGCGTTGCGCGCGGGCAGGCTCGAGGATACGTCGCTCGTCGGCAAGAAGGTCAGTGACAGCACGCTCAGCATTTACGCGAGCGAAGCGTATTTGGAGCGTAAGGGCACGCCTTCGAAGTTCGCCGACTTGGCAGAGCACGATTGCTTGTGCTTGAACGGCCTCGGCAGCACCTGGACGATGGAGGGACCAAACGGCGCGGAGAGCGTGCGCATCACGGGTCCCTTGATTGCAAACGAGATCGGCTTTCTGACGCGCGCCGTGGTCGAGGGCATGGGACTGGCGCTGCTGCCGACGCGACGCGCCCTGATGCATCTGCAAGCGAAGATCGGACCCAAGCTGGTGCCGGTACTGCCCGACTACAAGATCCACGGCGGAGCCTTGTGGCTACTCTGGCCGAGCTCACGGCACATTCCGTTGCGCATCGCCTTGTTGCGTGATCATTTGTTCGCGGCCTTCCAGCGCCTGAACGACGATTGCGACGAGCTCGAGCGCACCGCACGCGCTGAATGCCAACTCGAACATCGCAATCAAGCCCTCAATACTCGCAAACGTCGCGTGCAGGCCGGACGCGGCTGACGTCTCGCGGGTTAGAGCGCGTCTAGATCTGCTCTCAGTCGGTTCGGCTTCACAGTGAGATGCTCGGGGCCGATCACCACGAACGGCTGAAACCGACTGGCGGGTGCGCGCTCAAGGATAACCGTGCGATTCGGGCGGTTCACTCGGACCCACGCCGCGCAGCGCGGCGATGCGCGGGTTGCTGGGAGCGAAGCCCATTGCGGTAGTCCCGGGAGGCTGGGCTACCGACCCCTGCGAGTCATCGCTGGCGGCCGGCTCGGACAGTACCGCGGGATGCAGGCCGGGGGGCAAAGGCTCTCGCTCAACCCTAGAGGAAGTCTCGGCCGCTGCGGGCAGTTGCGTCACGACTTCGGACCGCTCGCCGTTCGAATCACTTTGACGCCTGCGTCCGGCACCCGGCGCGGCGTGAAGCGCAGGCGCGATCGCCGCGGCGTCACCCATTTCCCAACGTAAATACGACAATGCGCGGCGCGTGGCCTCGTAAGCGCGAAAGAGCAAAGTGTAAGCCCTACGGCGATCCTCCGTCACCGCGGTCTTTCGCTTGCGCAGATCGTCCTTGTGGGCTGCTCGCTCAATCAGCTCGGCAGCGACGCGCTCGGCGCGTTCCAACACCGGGTTTGCGACAGCGCTCTTGCCCGCGATCGCAGAGGCCAAGCGTCGGTAAATTTCGACCAGCGACATCAAGCCGTAAGCGACGTTGCGGTGTCCCATGCTGAAGCGCACGCCCCCGGTGTGCGCGGCGATCACCCCTTGCCGCACCAGGTTATCGTGATCCGAACGCAGACTCTGTCGCAGTGCGATGGCTTCGCGATACAGCTCCTCGAGCCCCGCGCGTGGTGGAACCGCTACTCGGCTCTGGGTATGGGCCATCATCGCCGCCCGCGCGTACGTCCCCAAGCGCTCGATACGCTCGAGGTCGATAGGCAACTTGCGAAGCTCGGGCAGCAATGACTGCAAGCGCTGTTCGGTCTTCAGCGCGGTCGCGATAGCGGCCTCGAGGTCCAAGTTGACATCGAGCAACTCCGACTCCGCCAGTGCCGCCCGTTCAGCTTCAGTTTCAGCAAAGGCTTCGCGGGCCGCGAAACCCGAGGTGGCGAGTAACCCAACTGCAGGCCGCCGTTTCATTCGTCCAGCATGGATCGAGTCGAATGCTCATGCAGCCTTTGTCGGCTCGACATCCATCGACTCATGAGCTGATTGACCATTTGAATGGGTCACGAGTCTTTTGGAATCAATGATGTGTGGGCTTTCAATGGGGGTTGCTGCACACATGGTTATTGGTCTAACCGGCTTATAGACCCTCATTTCTAATTGAGTCATACTCAATCTCGCCATTTGAAGGCCCACGATACTGCTCATTTGTTACTGATTTTACCCTTTGTATCGGTCCTGCTGATGGTGCAATCAACTGGATCGCGGCTTACTCGAGCAACGTCGGTTCGGACTGGGGAAGCGAGCGCGGCGAAACGGAATTCAACTTGGCAGCAAGCGTTCTGCCCATTGCAAGCGATCACTACCCACGCCCTCAGCGGTGTGAGCCCGCAGTTGTTTCAGCAAGACCTGAGCCTCGTCCGGCGACACGCCGCGCGCTCGCAAGAGCGCGAACGCGACCATGCCAGTGCGATGAATCCCAGCGGAGCAGTGAATGTAGAGCCCCGCACCCGCGTCCAAAGCGCGATTGAGGTCCCTGAGCACCCGCCGCGCCTCGAAGTCGAGCGCCTGCGCCGGAAGGTCTGCGTTGGCCAAGGGAAACCACACCCACTCGAGCCCCACGCGTTTCGCTTCGGCGCCAATCGTCTGAGCTCCCTCGCGCTCGGACAACAACGTGAGCACGTGCGTGCACCCCTCTTCCCGCAGTTGCTGCAAGGAACGCAACTTCGGACGATGCCCGATGGCCAAGCGTCCTTCGCCCACGGTCACCCACTGGGGAGACTCTGCCTTCGGTGTGGGCTTGTGCTGCAAAGCGTTCAAGCGCCCAAGCACTGGTCCGAGCACCTTCGCTGACGCCGAGCTGGCGGCAATCCGAGCCGCAATCGCGTCCCTCAAGTGGGACAGAGACGCTTCGTCGATGGCGGCAGACGGACGTTGCAGGAGCGTTTGTGCGCACTCTAGGAGCTCGGCATCCCGATCGTCATCGCTCCCGGTCATCACGTGAACCCGAGTTTACTTCGCAATCAGGCGACGGGAAATCCATTCGCTACGCTGTTCCCAGAAGCGAAGCCATGGAACGGCAACAGGCTGCCGAAAAGCCTTCAGCAGCCTGTTAGTGGCGCAGCACATTCGTCCCGAACGTATCGTCCTGGACACTAGGCGCGCAACTCACTGCAGGACGGTGTCCATGTCCCAGTCGACCCACATGTCTTGCCAGTCGGCGACCGGCTGTTGCACGCCGTTGTCCATGATTTCCATGACGTCCGTCTTGGCAGACGTATCACCTTGGAATGCGCGCTTGAACATTTCGCCGGCCAAGGCGATCTGATCGCCCGAAGCGCCACAGTGTCCGGAGCTGTACATGTGGAAGCCCATGCGTTCGGGAACACCGAGCGCCTTCCACACGGGCTTCGCTGCCCAGGAGGAGAGCGCCTCGCAAGTGCCGCCCAAGTGACACCACGAGTTGGTGCCATTGTTGTTCGAGAAGTGCACCAGGTAACGGGGAGCGATACTCGCCAACATCAAGTGCTGATCGAAGGGCAAGTTCTTCACCTTGGCGGGCGCGTCGCGCAGCCACTTGGCAGCACTGGTAACCCACGGTCCACAGATGCCGTTGTCTTCGAGGTTGTCGATGCTCTGCGGCAGGTCATCGGCGCACATCCAAGTGGATTTGCCGTCCCCGTGCCTGAACCACTCTGCCTGACGCAAATTGGCAGCGCCGCCACCGCCGGACTCCACAATCACGGTCATCGGAACGCGACTGAAGACGCCCGCTAGGAAGGCACCCTTGCCGCAACCCGAGCATCCCGAGACCACCATCTTGGTGGGATCATGTCCACTATCAGGGTTTTGCTCCAACACGTCCATCACGCGGTCGATCATCCAACCGTTGGCGATGTTGGGATTGAGCTCCGAGAGGCCATAGAGGCTCTTGATCTTGTCGGCAAAGCCGGTGCCGAACGATAACTTCTTGGCGCCACTGGGAAGGATTCCAGAAGACAAGTCGAGCGCGATCACATCACCAGAACCACTGATGCTGGCGGTGAAGCTCTCCGTCTTGGAACCGACGGTGGCCATGATGTTGACCGTGCCCCCGGATACGGTGCCGCTGACCGAATCAGGGTTACCGGGATCGGGACCGTAAATGTACTTCGCCGCCATCGCCCGGATCTCCTTGGCGCGGCAGGTCCACTGGGCCTTGGTGGTGACCTTGGTCCCGTCGTAGAAAGTGAACGGGTCGGGAAGCTTGTCGTTCTGGTAGGTCAGAGCGCTCGAGTCGGGCAAATCGGGCAGCATGCAGTTGCCGTCGGCGTCCGGACTTGGACCGCCAGGACCGCTCGGGCCGCTCGACATCCCGTCTGGGCTCCCCGACATGCCGCCTGGCATGCCGCTGCTATCAGGACTGGGACCGCCGGACATGCCGCCCGCGCCGCCCACAGGGCCCAAGCCGCCGGCCGGCGTCGAGCTCGTGCCGCCCGGCGTCGACGTCGTCATACCCGGGCTGGATGTCGTGCCGCTCGGTGTCGACGTCGTCACAACCGGGCTCACAGTCGTCATCCCTGGGCCTGGATTGACCATCGTCACACCGGGGCTGACCGTCGTGACTCCAGTAGTTGGGGTTCCGCCCGTCGTTGGGGGATTCGTACCGGCACCGACCACGGTTCCGCCACCCGCTGGGACTCCGCTGGAAGGAACTGGTGCACTCATCAGACCGCCACCTGCGGTGCTATCGGTTGCCGCGGTCGCGCCGACGCCGGTGGTTCCCGTCGAGTCGTCGGAGCTGTTGCAAGCTCCAAGGAAAAGGCCAGCCGCCAAAGAGAGGAACGAGGCAGAGAGGAATCTTGTTCTTTCGGTCATAGGGATCACTGTCGCTGTTGGGATCGCTGGATGACGACCCGCTGAATGGGAGCGTGACTGCGCCGACAGAGGCGCCACCGCGGACGTGAATGCCGCGCGGATCGCCGCCCGATCGTGATAGCCGCCATGCCCTCGTCGGCTTGCAGCGAGGGCGCTTATTTCTCTCGCGGGTGCACCCGCGCACCGCGCTCGGCGCTGCACGGCATCCCAGTCCAGCACGCTGCACTCACGGATTGACGGGGCAGCGACGTGAACTTCTTGGGCGTTCGGCCATAGGCCTGCAGTGCCGACCCAGAACGTGTGACGGGGCTTCGTTGGTAGACCCAAGCCCCTGTTGCAATCCCCAACGGCAGGCGGCCAGTAGCAGCACCCGGGGCGTACTACGCTGACCAAGTGAACACGTGGCGCCTAGAGCGCCGAACAGCTCGAGAGCCCGGCAAATACTGCAGATCCTCTCGCTGCGCCGCACGGCCTCGTTGCTCCGCTCCTCAAATTGCTTCAGCAGTTCTGCGGTGCTCGCGCCTCACGCGTGCGGCTCGCTTCGGTCTCCGTTGTCTTTGCTCGGGTTTCAACCTGTTCGGTGCTCTAGAAGCCATCGAGCGCTGCCAACGCTCTGCGCTGTTTCCAAGCCCAGACGAGTAAGATCGCGCCGAGCAACAAGGTCAACAGGTTGATGAGGATCTCGGTGATCACGCCGCCCAGGTTATCGCGCGTCGCGTAAATGCCGTTCTCGAGATCGAACAGCACGTCTAGCGCTCCCAAGTAAACGCTCATTGAGCCCCCCGCGATGCACCAAAAGAAACTGACGGCGCGGCGCTGCCAGAGACTCCAAACGACGGCCGCCGCACACAGCGCCATGAATGAGTCGGCCATCGGAAAGGCGTTTTCGAAGCCGTAATAAACTTCAGTGTGTGCTGCGGCGAGGATATCGCGATCAACCCCGTACCAGATGAGCCAAAAGGCGGCGATGGCCACGAAGGCAAAGATGGCGATGCCCATGATCCAGGGCGTTCCCGGCGGGAGCTTGCTAGCGGGGCTGCGATTCATGAGTCTGACTTGTTGGAAGGAAGCGAGCGCCAACACTGTAACAAGAAACCCAGCACGCCGCGCCAGAGGATCGAGAAATCACGCCAAAAAGGTGCCCGCTTGCGCTGAACGCGCGCGCGTGGAGTGTTTACTTGCGAAGAGCTATTCACGGGCTCACCTCACCGAACAACTCTGGGTCGAGCCACCGCGTTTCGGAGCCAGCGACGAGCAGCACCGACTCGAACTTTGCGCCGAAGCCCGCTAACCCAAGATGGGGTTCGATCGCGTACAAGCCCTCGGGCGCGCCCGGCGTGCCGGCATTCAGAAAAGGATACGGCCGTCCAAGCAATTGATGGGCGATCAAACCCAAGCCGTAGCTCAGGAGCAAGGGCAGCTGAAAACCAGAACCCAAGCGCGGCAGCGTCGAAAAAAGGTTGGGAAAGCCGCTCAGCGTGTGGCCCAGGACTGCCGCGGGATAGCGCGGATGTATTGCGTCGAAGCCGTGTTGCGCCATGTCCGCTGCCACTTGGTCGCACAGCTCACCCCCACTCAGGGCGCTGGCTGTCCAAGCGACGAGCTCGCGCTTGATCTCGCTCAGTCGACTCAACGCTCGTGCGTGGCGCGCGCTCACCGGATCATCCGCAGAGGCCCCACTGGCGCAGCCAGAATAAGCGAAGTCGGCGGGAAACCCGGCGACGAGCGGGGCAGCGTCCAAGATGAACGGCTCGCCGGGTTGTAGGCGTCGTTCGGTTGGCAGAGCGCTGGTTTCCCAGATCGGAAAGTTGTCGAAGCGCGAGCGTTCGCCCCACCAAGCATAAGGCGTATGCAGCCAATGACGAACCTTGGCTCGAACAAACTCGCGCTCCATCCGCGCAACGACCGCGCGCTCGGTGTCCCCGGGTCGCACGCTCTCGGCGACGCTGAGCACCGCTTCACGCGCGACGCGCTGGGCCTCTGCAACGCCCCGTATTTCGGCGCTCTTCATCTTTCGATTCCAGTCCACGCCTACGCTAGCAGCATTTCGAACCGAATTGCCGTCCTCGGCGTGGGATCTGCCGCCACCAGCGCTCGGTCTCTCGAAACGTCGAGGCGCGGCTCGTCCGCGCTACCACGAGAGGTTCAACTTCCGGCCGGGGTCTGGCATGTTGTCCTGTAACAATGACGAGCGAGCAAACGGACCAGCGCTATCTGACCGATATCGCGTACCCACGGCAGTTCTGCTCCGAACTCAATCCCGCGATGCTGCGTGCGACGGCCGCACTCGCCGGTTGCCCACCACCCGCGCGGGACGACTTCGACTACTGTGAGCTCGGCTCGGGGCTCGGCGACACCATCGCTACGCTCGCGGCAGCCTACCCGCGCGCCCGTTTCGTCGGTGTCGACATCAACCCCGAACACGTCGGCGCTGCACGAAGCTTGGTCAGCCGCGGCGCACTCGAAAACATCCGCTTTCTCGAGCGCGACTTCGAAGCTCTGAGCGCCGACGAGCTGCCAAAGTTCGACTACATCTGTGCGCACGGCCTGCTCTCGTGGATTGCTCCGGAAAAGAGAGAGTCACTCTTCAGGCGCGCCTCGGCGTGGCTCAAGCCCGGTGGGCTTCTGTACATCGGCTACAACGCGCTTCCCGGTTGGGCAGCGGTCGAACCGCTGCGCAGGTTCATGCTCGACGCATCCGCAGACGTCGAGGGAGGAAGCGCCGCACGGGTTCGCCACGCACTGGCTGCTGCCAAGGTTCTGTGCGATGCGAATGCGGAGTACTTCGTCTCTAACCCCTCAGCGAAGAAGATTCTGGCAACGATGTTGGAACTCGGAGCGCCGTATGCAGCGCACGAATTCTTCAACGCCCATTGGCACCCGATGTACTTCGCCGACGTCGTCCGGGAAGCCGCCGAGTGCGATCTGCGCTTCGTCGGACAGGTTCCGTTGCATCTCAACTACCGCGACCTCGCGGTCGCGCCTGCACTCAGAGCAGCGTCCGGCGTCGTCTCCAACCGCCGTGACTGGGAACACTTCAGAGCGTTCGCATCGAACGAGTTCTTCCGGCGCGACGTCTATGTCAAGGGCGCGGTAGCGAGCACAGAGAACACGAGCCAGGCGTTCCTCGACACCACGAGCTTTGGCACGATCGTCCCGTTCGCAGAGGTCAGCCGAGAGGTCACGTTTCCCAACTGCTCACTGCAATTCACGGGGCCGCTGTTCGATGCTGTCATCGCGAGGCTCGCCTCGCGCGCTTCCAGCGTGGGGGAGCTCGCGAGATCACCGTCGTTGGCTCAGTTCGGGATCGACGCACTACGCCAGGCCGTGCTGCAGCTGTTGCTGGGCAATGACGTCATCCCGGTGAACGCTTCGTCGGAAACGCCCAATCTGACGGGGGCGACTTACCACATCCCCTCCGCATTCAATCGGGCTATCCTGAAGCAACGGCTGTCGCACAATCAGCCGCTGGTCCTTGCCTCGTCTTTGGCGGGAGCGGGCGTGAGCATCTCGATGCTCCACGCGGTCTTGTTGCGTGCGCTCACCGAAGCACGCCCCGGCGAGCGTGCCGAATGGATACGCGCGTTCGTCGAAGCAACCCCGTTGAGCATTTGGGACCACGGACGAACCCTGGACGCAAAAGCGGATCTAGCGCGCGTCGTCAACGTCCAACTCGAGCAGTTCTGCGTGACGCATTTGCCGAAGCTGACCGAGCTCGGCATCGTTCAGCGCCACGAGTAGTGAACGTAGGCAGCAGCAGGACGAGCGACCTCTGCGCTGTCGCCCCCTCGCTCTCGTGGTGCGACGAACGATAACGCAACGCGTTCAACGCGCCGCACCGCCCCGCGACGAAAGCAATCCGCACACATGGCGTTCATCTTCAGCGACACATTGGTGAATCCCCTGACCTCTAGCTGAGACCTTGATCCAGTTCCAAGAAGACTCAGAATTGTCTCCCAAATGGGCGCAGGAAATGAACAAGGTTGCAAAACCCGCTTGTAGTCCACCTGCCTTTCGAGGTATCGGATCCGCAGGGTTAGGAGGAAGGCCCAACTTGATTGTTGCCCGGCGTGCCGGGCGCAACGACGCAAATTGGTGTCAGCGCGCGTCTCGGAAGACGGCGCAACATCTCAGTGCCGTCATGGTGGCGGCGCGTTCGCGAGTCATTGGCCCTTCCTCACCAACCATGCTGAAGGGATGGAGAATGAAACGGTTTATATTTCTATTTGCCTCGTTGTTGACCACTGCATTCGTAGGATTGGCCGCGCCCTCGTATGCGTGCAGCGGCGGTCCGGACGCCTTTGTCACCACTGCATCGCGGTCGTTCTCTGCCGGTTCTGCGTGGAACGTCGGCGTCTACCGCAGCCCGTGTGAAGGACTCGTGTTGCGCGGAGTCAACTATCAACCCTTTGGCGGGGCATCCACCATCGTGCTGTTCCGCGCCTCGATTGCCGAGGTCCACGTTCCGTACGACAACAACATCGTGCGCTTCTTCGATGTGACGACCAGCACCGCGGGTCT
Organism: Polyangiaceae bacterium; assembly: GCA_036263015.1. GTDB lineage: Bacteria > Myxococcota_A > Polyangia > Polyangiales > Polyangiaceae > SZUA-265. The sequence continues at coordinate 24,944 of DATAHU010000030.1, forward strand.
GGGCGCCAACGCGATCGCCTTGGGCGCAGCCGAGTGCCCCGGCGGTACGTTGTTCGACGGGAACCGGATTTGCGTCATGACGGAGGATGGGGGACCAGGTTGGAAGTTCAACAGCTCGTTCCGCACCAAGCAACGCATGATCATCTTCATGGCGTCACAACTAGGTAACTACACGTACATCAACAAGTGGACGTTCCACGATGATGGCACGATCGAGCCGGAAGTGGGCTTGACGGGGCAGCTCCAGATCACGAGCAATGCCCCAGCAGACGTCGACTTCGGCTCGCGCTTGAATCTGCAGTCGGATCCGTCGCCCTCGTTCGGCTTGAACCACATGCACAACTTCTACTATCGGCTCGACTTCGATATCGGCGGCGGCGCCAATGACGCAGTCAATCGCGTCAGCTACGTGCCGTTCGTCGCGGCCGGTTCCTGTGCCAACAGCGGCGCCTGCGGCAAGACGGTGTACACGCCGATCACGACGGAATCGGCGCAATCCTGGACTGCGGGCAATCAGAACAGCTGGATCGTTTACGACAAGGCGATCAACAACGCCGATGGGCGTTCAATCGGTTACGAGATCCGTCCTCATCTGGCGGGCACCTGGCGCGGCATGCTGACTGCGGGTGAGCCTTGGGCGAACGCCGAACTGTGGGTGACGGCGTACAACGGTTGCGAGCTCTTGGCCGTGAACAACTCAGCGCCCTTCCTCGACCCGGGCCTCGGCTGCGGGACGCCTGCCAGCAACCTTTCGACGATGCTCACCGGGCAATCCGTCGACAACGCCGATCTGGTAGTCTGGTACGCCAACCGGCTGCACCACGTCACGCGTGATGAGGATCAAACGATGATGCC
>DATAHU010000031.1:0-2804 GCA_036263015.1 Polyangiaceae bacterium
CGTCAATGGTTCGATCAATGGCCTCGAGGGACGCCTCTCGGGTCTCGGTCTGACACCGGATCAAGTTCAGGGCGTCCTCAAGCTCTCCCGCGACGTCATCGAGCAGGTGGTTTGGGAAGTCGTCCCGGCGCTGGCTGAAGCTTTGATCAAAGAAGAGATCGCGCGGCTCACCAAGTAGTCGGCGTGCGCAGCCGCGCCTCGCGCTGAGGCGTTTCGTGAAGGAAGCCGTTGGCCAAGTGATTTGCCGACGGCCGTCCGCCCCACGGAACGCGCTGCAGAATTGAGCGGCAATGCGCGCCGTGCGCATTAGAGTGCGCCGCATGAGCGAGCTGCCCGCGGGCGAAATGGCCAAAGCGTACGAACCACAGACCGTGGAGCGGCGCTGGTACGAGTATTGGACCCAACAGGGAGTGTTTCGGGCAAGCGTTGCTGCGTCCGATTCACGCCCGCCGTACGTCGTCGCCATGCCGCCACCCAACGTCACGGGTTCACTGCACATGGGCCACGCGCTGATGGGCACGCTCGAAGACGTGTTGGTTCGTCACAAGCGCATGCAGGGTTACAACGCCCTGTGGCAGCCCGGTATGGATCACGCGGGGATCGCCACGCAAACCGTCGTCGAGCGCCAGCTCAAACGCGAGGGCCTCACGCGCCAAGATTTGGGGCGCGAAAAGTTCGAAGAGCGCATCTGGAGCTGGAAAGAGCAGAGCGGTGGCCGCATCCTGGAGCAGCTCAAGACTTTGGGTTGCTCTGCCGATTGGGAGCGTCTCAAGTTTACGATGGATCCCGATATGTCGCGCGCCGTGCGCGAGGCCTTCGTGCGCTTGCACGAGCAGGGACTCATCTATCGCGATACACGGCTCATCAATTGGGATTGGGACAGCCAAACTGCGCTCAGCGATCTCGAAGTCGAGAGCGAAGAGGCGATGGGTGAACTCTACGAGTTTGCCTATGAAGTGATCAATCCGGTGGCGGGGGGTCCGACCGAGTTGGTCGTGGCCACCACGCGTCCCGAGACGATGCTGGGTGATACCGCCGTCGCCGTTCACCCCGACGATCCGCGCTACACGTCGCTGCACGGCAAGAAGCTCAAGCACCCGTTCGTGGCGCGCGAGATCCCCGTGATCACGGACTCCATCCTGGTCGACATGGCGTTCGGCACGGGCGCCGTGAAGGTGACTCCAGCGCACGACTTCAACGACTTTGCCACGGGCAAGCGCCATGGATTGCCGGAGATCAACGTGCTGACTCTCGACGGCAAGATCAACGAACAGGGTGGCAACTTTGCCGGCTTGCTCGTCAAAGACGCGCGCAAGGCCGTCAAGAAAGCGCTCGCCGAAAAGGGGCTCGAGCGTGGCGTCAAACCGCACAAGCTGCAGCTCCCGAAGTCACAGCGCAGTGGCGTCGTGGTCGAACCGATGATTTCGACGCAGTGGTTCATGAACACCAAGCCGCTGGCGGACAAAGCGCTCGCAGCAGTGGCCAGCGGCGAGACCGTGATCTTGCCCGAAGAGTGGCGCAAGACTTACGACCATTGGCTCAACAACATCCAAGATTGGTGCATCTCGCGTCAGCTGTGGTGGGGCCATCGCATTCCTGCTTGGCATTGCCAGAAGTGTTCACACATCAGCGTCAGTCGTAACGATTTGACGAAGTGTGAGAAGTGCGGATCGGAGAGCATCCAACAAGATCCGGACGTGCTCGATACTTGGTTCTCGAGCGCGTTGTGGCCGTTCTCGACGCTGGGCTGGCCGGAGCAAACGCCGGCGTTGCAGCGCTTCTATCCCTCGACGGACATGGAGACGGGCTACGACATCCTGTTCTTCTGGGTCGCGCGCATGATGATGTTCGGCGTTCACTTCATGGGTAAAGCGCCGTTCAAGCGCGTGCTGTTGCATGGCCTCGTGGTGGACGAGACCGGTGACAAGATGAGCAAGGTCAAGGGTAACACCATCGACCCGCTCGACTTGATTCACGGCTCGGACTTTCAAACCGTGGTCAGCAAGGCGTTGCCGGGTGCGCCTTTCGAAGAGGCGTTCACCAAGTTCAAGAAAGCGTATCCGTCGGTCGCGCAGTTCGGTGAGGGCTTCCCGGAATACGGCACTGACGCCTTGCGCTTCACCTTGTGCAGCTACTCACCGCAAGCCAAGCGCATCGCCTTGAGCCCGAAGCGCATCGAGGGCTATCGTCACTTCTGCAACAAGGTCTACAACGCGGTGCGCTTCGCGTTGCCCAGCATCGAGAAGCTCCAAGTGACGGGGCAAACGCCGCCCGCGACGTTGCTCGCCAATCGCTGGATCTTGTCGCGCTTCGCCGAAGCCGTCGAAGCGAGCACCCGCGGCATCGACGCCTTCCGTTTGGATGACGGTTCGAGCGCGCTCTATCACTTCTTCTGGGACGAACTGTGCGATTGGTTCTTGGAGCTCTCCAAGCCCGTGTTCCAAGGCACCGACGAAGCTGCCAAGAGCGAGACCGCGCTCGTGCTCGCGCACGTCATCGAGTCTTCACTGCGTGCACTGCATCCTTACATCCCGTTCGTGACCGAGGAGCTGTGGCAACGCGTGCCGCGCGCCCCCGGACATCCGGCGTCGGTGGCGCTCGCCGAGTATCCGACGGCTACGGCAGGGCGCCCGGACGCGGAGGCCGAAGCGAAGATGGGCTTGCTGATGCGCGTGATCGGCGCCGCGCGCTCGATTCGCAGTGAGTACACCGTGCACCCGGGGCGTGCAGTGCCGCTCGAGCTGCGCAGCAACAACGCCGACACGCGGGCGCTGCTCGCGGCCGAGCAGGTTGCGATCGTGACG
>DATAHU010000032.1:0-22643 GCA_036263015.1 Polyangiaceae bacterium
GGTGCCGCGTACGTCTTCAAGCGCAGCGCAACGACTTGGAGCGTGGGCACCAAGTTGTTTCCTGCAGACTCGCGTAGTGACGATCTGTTTGGCTCGAGCGTGTCGCTCAGCGGCTTGCGTTTGGCGGTCGGTGCGCCCAACGACGATGACAACGCCGTTGCGAGCGGCTCGGTCTACGTCTTCAACGCCTCTGGATCCATTTGGAGCGCCCCACAGAAATTGCGACCCACCGATGGCGCGAACGGCGATCTGTTCGGCAACGCAATCGCACTGGCGGGCAGCGACCTGATCGTCGGAGCGCCGGAAAACGACGCTGTCGGCGCGGCTGCCGGTGCGGCGTACTACTACTCGAGTGCAACTGGCAGTTGGTCATTGCAGCAGAAGCTCGTCGCGAGCGACGCGGCCAACGGCGACTTCTTTGGTGCGGCCGTCGCAATCAGCCGAGAGCGCATTCTGATCGGGGCGTTGCTCGATGACGCTTCAGCCACCGACACTGGCGCAGCTTACTTGTTTACGCGCAACGGGACTTGGAGCCAGAGCAGTCGTCTGCAAGCTCCGAGCCCTGCAGCAGATGACAACTTCGCTGCGGCCATTGCGATCGACGGCGAACGAGTCTTGATCGGAGTGGAGCAAGACGATCCAAGTGGTGCAGAGTCTGGCTCGTGTTTTTCGATCGACTTGGAGACGGTCGTAAATGCCACACCCGCGCTGGGCCTTGCGAGGTTCGGGCTCGCGTCGCTACTCGGCGTACTTGGGTTTTGCGTTTTGCGTCGGCAACGATCGTTGCTTCGAAATGGCAGCACGAACGCCACGCGTGAGTCACCAAAGAGTTGACGAGCTATCACCCAAGGCTCCCGGCGCGCCGTGTCATAAGGCCCCCGTCCTCAGGAGGATTATCGATGCGAAAAATTAATTTGGGTTTCATTGCTTTGGCGACGCTGATGAGCGGCGCCGGGTTGATCAGCGCGTGTAGCGCAGAGAACGCAGGCACGAGTTCCGATGGCGAAGAAGGTACCGATGAAACGGGTGAGCTCGAGGTCGCTCTGACTTCGGTTCCCCAGGATGTTGCGTGTTTGAAGGTGAGCGTCAGCGGTTCACGCGCCGTCACTCAGTTGGTGGACGTCGTTCCCGGCTCGAATGCGACCTACCCCTTGGCGCGCTTGCCGCTCGGCATCGTGACGATTTCGGCGGAAGCTTATTCACAAGCTTGCAACGCGGTTCCCGCGGGCGCCGTGCCTGCTTACGTCACTGCGTCGCCGGTGTCGGTGCGCGTCGATGCCGTCGATGTGAACAGCATCACGCTCAGTTTGATCCGCAACGGCCGCATCGGTGTCGGCGTCGACTTCGAAGCGGGGCCGCAGCCCTACCTCGTCCCGGTCGAGAACGGCATCACCACCAAGGCGCTCTTCACGGTTGGTGACACGGTCAACAACAAGCCCAACGGAACCCCCTATCGCATGGTGGGCATTCCCGATGGCTTGGGCGCTTACGACAACGGCGACGGCACGTTCTCGTTGTTGATGAACCACGAGATCTCGAGCGGTGGCGTCACGCGCGCTCATGGTGCCAACGGCGCGTTCGTTTCGCGTTGGAAGATCCGCAAGAGTGACATGACGGTGCTCAACGGGGAGGACTTGATCCAAACCGTCTCGAAGTTCGATCCCGCTACCGCAGCGTACCTGACGCCCGCCACGGGCAATGTCTTCTCGCGCTTCTGCTCCGCGGATCTCGCGCCACTGTCGGCGTTCTACGACGCGGCGAGCGGTTCGGGTTTCAATGGTCGGCTGTACATGAACGGCGAAGAGACCGGCAACGAGGGCAAGGCATGGATCCATGGCCTCAACGGCACGACCTGGGAGTTCCCCCGCATGGGCAAGCAGTCCTGGGAGAACATCGTTGCCAATCCCGCCACCGGTCTGAAGACGGCCGTCATCGGTTTGGACGACAGCACGCCGGGTCAGGTTTACCTGTACGTCGGGACCAAGGGTACGAGCGGCAACGCGATCCAACAAGCGGGTTTGACGAACGGCGCGCTGTACGGCGTTGCCGTTGCCAGCACCACGGCTGAGCCCGATACGGGTATCGCGGCAGGCACCGCCTTCAGCATGGCTTCGCTCGGTAACGTCGAGACTTCAACGGGCGCTAACCTCGAGACCGCAGCCACCACGGCCAACGTCACGAAGTTCAACCGGCCCGAGGATGGTGCTTGGGATCCGAGCCACCCGAGCGACTTCTACTTCGTGACCACCGCCAGCTTCACGACACCGAGTCGCTTGTGGCGTTTGCACTTCAGCGATCTGAACAATCTGACCGCGGGCGGCACCATCGACATGTTGCTCGATGGCACCGAAGGTCAGAAGATGTTCGACAACATCACGATCGACACCAAGGGTCATGTTTACCTGCTGGAGGATGTCGGCAACCAAGCGCATATCGGTAAGGTCTGGCGTTACACGATCGCGACGGACACGCTGACGATGATCGCGCAGCACAACCTATCGCTGTTCACTCCGGGCGCGACGGGTTTTCTGACGCAGGACGAAGAGGCGTCGGGCATCATCGATGCTTCGAGTTTGCTCGGTGCCGGTTGGTTCTTGGTCGACGTCCAAGCGCATTATGCGACGGACAGTGAGTTGGTCGAGGGCGGCCAGTTGCTCGCCTTGTACGACCCAGCCTCCGCGATGTGAGTTCGTAGTACGGTCGGCGAGGGCGGCACCTTTCGTGCTGCCCTCGCGTCATTTGGGGACGCAGCCGTAGAGCTCGGCATCGCAGACGTAGTGGTCCCTGCAATCCGAGTCCGCGAAGCACGCCAGCAAGCAGCGCTTCTTGCCGTCGACTTCGCGGCAAACGGTGCTGTCGGTGCCCGCGCAATCGACGAACTCGTCGCACGTCGTGGAGCAGTAACCCTTGGGCCAGTCTGCGAGACAGGTGCCTTGACCCTGATCGGCCGCTTGGCATTCGGCGTCCTGTTTGCACTCGGTGCCCGTGCGGCCCTTGAAGGGATCGACTTCGATGGGCGCCGTCGGATCTTCACCTCCGTCGCTGGTGTTGTCCCAAGACGCGCCAGCGTCCGATTGGTTTGGGTCGCCTCCGCCAGTTGCCGGGATCGGATTCGTGGTCCCTGGGGCGTGCGAGCTGGAGCTGTTCTCGGCTTCGTCATCGCCGGGCGTGAAGTCATCGTCCACGCCATCGTTTTCGGAGGTTTCAACACCGTTATCCTGTGGCGCGTCAGTATCCCGCGAGTCAGTGTCCCGCGCCAACTCGGCCTGCGCGTCGTCGGCCTGCGTGTCGTCGGCCTGCGTGGCTTTCTGCTTCGAAAGACGACGCGAATCGACCCCGCAACTCAGGATCGCGATCGCGATTACTCCGAGACACAACTTGGGCTCAATGGAGCGCATCGCGCATCTGAGTACTGCCAGCCAGGCACTGGATCAAGCCCGAGCACACGCGCGCTTGGATCGTGTCGAACGCGCGACACGAGCGTGGCGATTTGCGCTTCACCCCTCGAGCGTCATCACGGCTCGGCCCGTCCGATCAGTGCTTGGACGGCTTCGAGTAGACGCGATGGCGTAAAGGGCTTCTCCAGGCAGCCTGCGCCTCCGCCTTCGAGATCTTCGTCGGCGAGCAGATCAGTCCCTTGCCCAGAGACGAATAGTACGCGCAGGCTCTGGTCTTTCGAGCGCAGGCGATTGGCGAGCTGTAAACCCGTTTCGCCGGGGATCACGACGTCCGTCAACAGTAGGTCGATGCGCGTCTCGGCTTCCTCCGCCACGCGAACCGCCCCGAACGAGTTCTCCGCTTCCAAGACCCGGTGACCCGATTGGCGCAGGACGCGCGCGATCACCGAACGCAATGCGGGATCGTTCTCCACCAGCAGCACAGTCGCCGAGCGAACCGTTTGATCCGCGACCGTTGCCTCGGCGGATTGGGTCTTCGGCTTTTCGTAAACTCGTGGCAGGTATACCGTGAACGTCGTGCCAAGGCCGAGCTCACTTTCGACGCGGATCTCGCCCTCCGATTGATTGACGATGCCGTAGACAGTGGACAGGCCGAGACCCGTGCCGCGACCTAGCGGCTTGGTCGTGAAGAACGGTTCGAAGATCTTCGCTCGCGTCTCCTTCGACATGCCAGAGCCGGTGTCCGAAACCTGCAAAGCGACGTATTCGCGCAGACCGAGGCCCGCAGCGTCACACTCTTTGGGCGTCGGGTTGTAGGTGCTCAAGCGCAGCGTGCCACCCAGCGGCATGGCGTCGCGAGCGTTGATCACCAAGTTCATGATGACTTGCTCGATCTGGCCCGCGTCGGCGCGCGCGTCGCCCACCTGATCGCCCAACTCCGTGTGGAACGAGATGGTGCTGCCGAGCACCCGTTTCAACATGTTGACCATGCCTTCGGCGATCGCAGTGATCGAAAGAGGTTGCCTCGAGGTCGTGCGTTGGCGGCTGAATTCGAGCAAACGCCGCGTGAGCGTCGCGGCGCGCTCGGCCGTGCGCAACATCTCTCGCACGTCGTCGCGCGCCACGTCGTTGGGCCCCAGGCCGTCGAGCACTAGTTCGCCGTAGCCTTGAATCACGCCGAGCAAGTTGTTGAAGTCATGAGCAACACCGCCTGCCAAGCGACCGATGGCTTCCATCTTCTCGCTTTGCGCCAAGCGTTGTTCGAGCGCGCGCTGCTCGGTGACGTCACGCAGCAACGCGACTCCGCCGCGCGGCAGGTCACTGACGCTCGTCAGTGGTGCGGCCGAGATCACGAACAGCCGCTCACCGTTCGGGGTGTTGCGCGCCAGCACTTCGGTCTCCGTTGCGCTGCGTTCGCGAACTGCGCGCACCAGCGGATCGAGATCGTGCTGTAGCGGGGCATTGGTTGCCGGGTCCACCAGACCGTACACGGTCGCCCAAGTCTCTACTCCGTGCCCTTTCGCGGGTTGCCCCAACAAGCGCTCTGCGTGGCGGTTGAAGAATACCAGGCGCCCGTTTTCATCGGCGACGACCACACCCTCGACCATCCCGTCGAGGATCGAGTTCAACAGCTCGCTCTGGTCGCGGAAGAGTTGCTCGCTGTGGCGTAACTCTTCTTGCACTTTCACGCGCTCGGTGACGTCGCGCGCGATCCCGACCAAACCGATCGGACTACCCGCTTTGTCCAGAATCGGAGCGATCGTCTCTGAAACCCAGCGGGCGCTGCCGTCGCTCGAGCTACTCGGATACTGACGGACTAGATCTGCACCGGGTTTACGCTCTTTCAGGATGCGCGCGTCTTCGAGCGGCCAAACCCGAGCTGGGGCGTGGGCTCGAAAGGTCGCGCTTGCGTGCTGACCAACCAGTGCCTCCGGGTGAGCACTGCCGACAATCGAGGCAAAGGCGCGGTTGACGCGCTCGAAGCGGCCTTGGGTGTCCTTGAAGTAGATACCGTCCGGACTGTGGTTCATCAAGTCGTGCAACAGGCGCTGCTCGTATTCGAGCTGACGCGCGAGTCGAAAATGGTTGGCTGCGCTCGCGACCTTGAGTCGTAGGTCACTTGGATCCCAGGGTTTGGTCACGTACGCGTACAGGCGACCCTCGTTGACCGCGCGCACGACTGCCGTCAGATCCGCGTAGCCCGTCAACATGATCGCGCAGGCGTTGCTGGCACCGCTCAGACTGGCGAGCAACTCATCGCCGGTGCCGCGCGGCATCAATTGATCCGTGACGACGACCGCGATGTCGTCTTCCTTGTCGATGATCGCGCGAGCTTGTTCGGCGCAATCGGCTTTGAAGATCACGAAGCCTTCGCTCAGCAGATCTTCCAAAGCGACGAGCACTTGCGGCTCGTCATCGACCACGAGAATCTTTTCAGCGGGTTCCATTACTTGCACTCTTGGACTTCACGGGAATACGGATCTTGGCTTCTGTGCCGTGTGGTTCTGCTGGGCTGAGTTCGAGCACACCGTCGTGTTTCTTCACAATCGAATAAGTGATGGCCAACCCGAGCCCCGTTCCTTCTCCTACGGCCTTTGTCGTGAAAAATGGCTCGAAAATGCGATCGCGAATCTCCGGGGGTATGCCGGATCCGGAGTCGATGATCCGGATCTCGAAATCGCCTTGCTCGAGCCGCGTTCGGATTTGGAGCTTTCCACCGTCCGTCATCGCGTCGATCGCATTGGCGACCAAGTTCATCACGGCTTGGTTCAACAAGCTCGGATAACATTCGATTTGTTTCGGTCCGTCGAGACTCAGCTCGACATCGATTCGATTTCTGAAGCGGTGGCCGAGAATCGTGAGCACCGCCTCGATCGACTGGGCCACGTCGACCTGCTTGAAAGAGTCTTCGTCCAAGCGCGAAAAAGTGCGCAGTTTCAATACGAGCTCTTTCACGCGCCCAAGCCCGTGATCGATCTCGGTCAAGCGCGTCTGAGTGCGCGACCAATGTTCCTCGGCCTGCGCGTCGAGCGTGCCCAGTTGGCCTCTTATGCTCTCCAGGCCGCGCCGCACGGTGTACAGGTGCGCGATGCTGAACGCCAATGGGTTGTTAATCTCATGCGCGACCCCCGCAACGAGTTGTCCCAGGGAGGCCATTTTGGCGGACTGAACGAGTTGTGCCTGAGTCGACTGCAGCTCTTTGTACGCCGTCTCCAAAGCCGCCTTGGAATCGGCGATTTGACGACGACCGCGGTACAAGTCCAAGAACACACGCACCTTGCTGCGCAGCACTTCGGGCTCGACTGGCTTGTGTAGGAAGTCGACGGCGCCCGATCCATACCCTTTGAGTATGTTCTGATCGGTGCGGCTCGCTGCCGTCAGAAACAAGATGGGGACGTCGCGGCTGGCTGGGTTGTGACGCGCGTGATGCGCCACCTCATAGCCATCCATGCCCGGCATTTGTACGTCGAGCAGCATGGCGGCGAAGTCTTGCTTGAGCAGCAAGCGCAAGGCATCGTTGCCGGAACGTGCTCTGACGACGTTGCAGTTCATGTCTTCGAGTAATGCCTCGAGGGCCTTCAGGTTGGCTTCCACGTCATCGACGATGAGCACAGCCGGCGCCGGTGGTTGGCTGCTGGGAGCTAGCGCGACGCTCATGCAGCAGACCCTTTCGGCTGTCGCCAAGTCTGCAGCAATTGTAGCAATTGGCTGCTGTCCAAAGGCTTCGGCAAGTATTCGCTCGCTCCGGCGTCGAGGCAGCGTTCGCGTTCACCTTTGAGGGCACTGGCCGTCAAAGCGAAGATCGGTAGATGAGCGAAGCGCGCGTCCTGGCGAATTCGGCGCATCGTTTCATAGCCACCCATTTCCGGCATCATCACATCCATCAACACCATGTCGATGTGTGGCTGGCGTTCCAGCACATTCAATGCTTCGAGCCCGGTGGCGGCCACGAAGACGTCAGCGCCCCAGCTACGCAGCAGGGCAGAGACGGCGTACACCGTGCGCATGTCGTCATCGGTCAAAAGTAACCTGACGCCACTCAGGCTATTGGCGCTCGAGCTCTCGTGAGTGCGCGACGAATTCACGACGGGTTGATGTTCCACCCGAGCCACGAACGCCCGCAACTCATCCAAGACCTTGGCGTCGGAAGAGCCATCTTTCTGAATCACCGCCTCTGCGTACTGTTCGAGACGCCGGTGTTCGGCCTTGGTCAAGGTGCGGCCCGTGTGAACGACGATTCGCGGCCGCCTCAAGTCACTGCGTGAACTCAACGCCTCTAGCAAGGCCAGGCCGTCCATGTCCGGCAGCCCCAAGTCGAGAATGATGCAATCCACCGGATTGCGTGCCAGCGCCGCGATCGCGGCAGCAGCCGTCACTACATGCTCGACCTCGGCGACCATGCCGCTCAAAAGATCGACCAGTGATTCGCCCTGACTGACGTCGTCTTCGACGACCAGCACTCTGTGGATCGACTGTGCGGTGTTAGAGGTTATTGCTTGCACCAGAGCTATCAGTTCAGCGCGACCCGCTGGCTTGACGAGATAACCTACGGCGCCAAGCGCCAACCCACGTTGCGGTGCATCCGTGGCCGAGACGAAGTGCACGGGAATGTTTCGCGTCACCGGGTCGTGCTTCAGGTGCTCCATGACCGTCCAGCCATCCACGTCCGGCAAACCGACATCGAGAATGATGCCACGCGGTTGATGTTCCCGTGCCATGCGCAGGCCCTCTTCTCCCATCGTCGCCAACAGAAACCGCAGCCCGCGCTCACGGATCAGGTCTCTTAGCTGTTCACCAAATGCGAGGTCATCCTCGATCACCAGCAGAGATTCGTCTGAACCGGCCAGCGAAGCCCGATCGTCGATCAACTGGTCGCGCAGCGCCGCCGGTTCGGCCGCGGGAGCCGTCGCCGGTTTTTGATGGGCCACCAGATCGGGGAGCACACAAGTAAACGTACTGCCGCTTCCGAGTTTGCTCTCGAGAGTGAGATCGCCACCCAGCAAGCCAGCAGACTCGCGCGCGATCGCCAGACCGAGTCCGGTGCCCGCATGACGACGACTGCTCGTCGACTCCGCTTGTTCGAAGGGGGCGAAGATTCGCTCTTGGGCATTCGGCTCGATGCCGGGCCCGGTGTCGGTGACCCTGAACGCGACCCAGTGTGGACTTTCTCCCGCCGACTCGGACGCGCCATTTGCGGGGATGGAAGCTGCGGCTGGCTCGAGGATCTCGAGCGTCACGCTTCCTTGATCGGTGAACTTGATCGCATTGCCGAGCAAGTTGGCCAAGATCCGCTGAACGCGATGTCGGTCCGTAGTGAAGGCATCCTGCAGGGTCGGAGCCAAGAGCGTCACGAATTGCAGACGCTTTTGCGCGGCGAGTGGCGCGAATACCCCCCGTGCGTGCGTGAGCAACGCGCTCAGCGAGACGCTCTCGAGTTCGACTTCCTGCTTGCCCGCCTCGATCTTGGCGAGGTCCAAGATCTGATTGATCAGCGCCAGTAAATCCTTGCCGGCGGCGTGCACGGTCTTTGCGTGCTCGATCTGCTTGGATAGCAAGTTGCCCTGAGCGTTCTCAGCCAGTAGCCCCGACAACAGCAGCATGCTGTTGAGTGGAGTGCGAAGCTCGTGCGACATGTTCGCTAGAAACTGCGACTTGTAGGAGCTCACGCGTGCCAATTCTTCGGCTTTTTGCTGCACGCGATTGCGCGTCTCTTCGAGCTCGACGTTGCGCTGGCTCAGAGTGCCGCGTTGCAACTCGAGCTCCTCATTTGCATGCTGCAGCTCGGCCTGTTGCAACATCAATTCTCTATTGCGGGCCCGCAGTTCTTCCTCTTGCAACGACAGACGCGCCGCTTGCTCTCGGGTCTTGGCCAACAGGTCCGTCTGGTGCGCGCGTGAATCGGCGACCGAGAGCGCCAGGGCCAACGGTTCACTGATCGCGGATAGCAGCTCGCGGACGTGTTCTGGGCAGGCGCGCAACAGTCCGAACTCAATCAGCCCCACGCGCTGCTTCAGGTGCTTCAAGGGAACGAGCACCAAACACGCACTGGGCGCTGCGCCGAGACCACACCAGATCTTGGAGAAGTCTGCGGGTAAGTCTTCTACGCTGAGCAATTCGTCCGAAAGCGCGGCTTGCCCGACGAGCCCTTGACCCAATCGAATGACTCGCGCGCCCGCGGCGTCGGTCAAAGCCTGGGCGGGTTCCGCATCGAGCCCGGCGGCGTCTGGGGCCCCCCCGGCGAATTCGCTGACCAAGCGCAGCGCGTCCTGCCCTTGGTTGAGGTACAGCGCCCCTCTGCCTGCACCTATGTGTTTGCAGAGAAACCACAACGCGCGGCGCGCCAGCTCTGCGGGAGCCGTATCGTCACGCAGCTGATCCGAAAGGCCCATCTGGGCGAGCTTGAGCCAGTCGTTGCGATCGCGCTGCTGCGCCAACTTCTTCAGGCTATCTGCCATTTGATTGGCGTCGCTCGCGACGTCGCCCAGCTCGTCCTGTTTGTTGACGGGGATGGTTTCATCGAACTTGCCGGTCGCAAAGCGCGCGAACCCATGTGAGAGACTCGTGAGCGATCGTAGGATGCCGCGCGCGAGCCACACCGAGAACAGCCCCACTAGCAACAGGCCGCCCACGCCCATGATCAAACGAAAGCGATCAGCGTCTCCCGCAGCTTGGCGGATGGCCGCGAAGCTCGCTTTCAACTCCGGCTCGCGCACGGCGATCGTGCGCTCGAGCACCTCGGTCGCGTGTCGATCGCGCGCCTGCATGTCGGCGATATCCGCAACGATTTGATCGCCGGTTTCGCCTGCGATCAAGCGCCTCGAGATCGGGTAGGCGCTGTCCCAATACTCCTGGAGGGCGCGCCGCAAGGCGTCCGCATCTGCCGGGTTCAGCATGGGCGCGCTTTGGGATAACAGAAGCAACAGTCGATCCCGTTGCGCGACGCTCGACTCGAGCGCCGGCAGGTCCTGAGCGGCCACCGCATCGCGCATCTCCTGGCGCAAGCGCTCGAAGTCGGTTTGCATCTCGGGCCCGACTCGCAAACGTGGGATCAGTCTGCCCTCGACGACTGCGAGTTCTTCGGCTTGGCGCAAACCGCTGAGAGCACCCCCGACGATGACCGCGAGTAGCGCGATGGTCGCTGCACCCACGATCAGCGTCAACTTGACCCGCAACGTTAATCGCACTGGTCAATCCCCCTTGCCCCCAGGGCGACTTCGAGCGGCGAAAAATCTGCGCGAAGCCCCATGAGCGCAGTTTGGGCAGAGCCGTGAGGAGCTGTCAACGCCAGTTCGGACCGTACACAATGCTGCGTCTGTCGATGAGCTCGCGCCCTGCATCGACCCAACCAGGTACCGCAGTGAGTGTGGCGCATTGGATCGGCCAAGTGTTCACGTGAGCGCTCGGACACACTCCCCCCCACAGCCGGAACTCGAGCCATGCTCCAACAAAATCTCGAATAACCCTAAAGCTGGCGCTGCAGACTGCCGTAAGGCGCGCTGGTAGCCGCGTTTAGCGAACGCCTATGATCTTCACGCTGGCCGCGTCGGCTCGTTCTGAAACATAGCCCACGGCGAAGCGGTCTCCTTGCACGCGCCGCACGACCGCTTCGTCGGACTCCAACTCGGCCGGAGGCACGCCCCGCCCCGAGAAAATGCGCTGTTGCCAATAGTTGCGCACTGCCGCGACGGAGCGATGCAGGATGCTGTCGGAGAAGGCGCGCCGTACCAGCGAATCAACGCGTTGATCGAAAGGGTGGATCGCTTCGCCGTCGGGCCAACGCGTGGTCTTCTTCAAGAACGCGTCTGCCAAGAACTCGCGCTCGACGCTGTTGACGGGATTGGCTGGATTGACGATCAGGCGGAGCTTGACCGATGGCTCCTGTGCGACGGCGATCGTAATTTGCAGCGCGAATAGGGTGCCGAGCAACAGCGCGAACCGTAAGACGAGTTTCCATTTCGGGCGAACACCCGAAACAAAACTCCACCGGCGACGGCCTTGGGCGGCGTCGCGACAGTCGTGGCTTTGCGTTCGGGGGTCCATGGGAATTGGGAGGTGGAAGATCGGTGTTCGCTGATTCGCTTCTCAGAAATAGGCGGTGGTCTTGAGCAAGAAGACGCCCCAGTTGGCCTTGAGGTCCTTGGGTTCGACGCCTTCGTTCAAAATGCGGTTCTCGAGCGCTGCGGTGCCGCGCATCAAGTGCCCTTCGAGCTTGAGCAACCAGTTTGTCGTCAGATCGTAACGCAGCGAAATTGCTAGATCGTGTTGATAGTTCTGGCGCCCGTGGCGTTCCTCCTTGTTTGGGTAGAACGCGGAATAATAGGCACCTGGCACGAACCACGAATTGACCCGATAAGAGGCCATCGCGTAGTAACGCTCGTTCACGACGTGCGAGGGCAACAGCGCCGGGATGGGACTATCGAAGCCACCCAACCAGCGGCTGTACTCGGCTGAGAGATCCCAGTCGTGCGCGTTATAAGCGAGCGAACCCACCCAGCGTGTGACGTGAAACTTGACGGGGAAGGGACTCGTGACCGTTGCTGGAACGAGCATCAAGGCTTGCAACGTCGTGAGCAGTTCCGGTGCCAACCCGTAGTCCGAGTCGAAGCGCATGCTCTGCAAACTCACGCCACTGCGAAGTCCGTCGATCGGCGTGTCCCACATCGCCCTGCCGCCAACGATGTAAGGCACGTTCACGTTACTGACCGTGACCCCAGGTGCCGGCGGATTACCCTCTATGTCGGAGGAAAGTGTGCCGCCGTAGAGGCGATACTCCAAATCCCCTACGGGCCCGAGCGGTACGTCCCCGTAAATTTCTCCTCCGGTTTGGGCGAACAGGAACTCGCGGTGATCGGCTTGATAGATGGACTGGGGTAGCAGAATGGGCTGGCGCGCGACGTCGACGTCGTTGAGCTCGTTGTACAGTCCAAACGGCACCTTGATCCGCCCGGCCCGAATCCCGAACCAATCGCGCGGGTGATAGTCGATGTAAAACCAATCGAACTGTGGGCGAAAGTTGCCGAGCGGGCCCAAGTCGTGAGCGAACAGTTGGGCTCCCGTGCGCAACTCTTCCGACAAGTTCTTGGTGAAGTTGAGGCCAACTTCGGAAAACTCGAAGCTGCCCGCATCTTTGGACTTCGCGAGATAGTTGTTGCCGATGCTCTTGATGTACCCCTGGCTCGCAAAGCCGTGAAATTCAGGCGGTTCAAGGATTGGACTCGGTGTGTCTTCGGCACGCGCTGTGGTGCTGAACATCAGCAGCCCGCATGCCCCCAACAACGACCCCCACCAGTGGCCACCTTTGGTCCCACCCGGAGTTAATCGTCGAGCCGAGCTCTTCCCCACGCGTCGAGTTTCTGCAATGAGCTCGGACGGGTCAAGTAACGCTTGTCGCGGCAGCGTTGCGGTGTGCACTTCTTGCGCACACTGACGCATGTGCGTAAGCCTTCGTCGGTCTCCAAGCAGGGTTTTTCCCGCACGGGCACGACCGAACGCCGGTCCGAGAACGCCGCGCGTCACGAAAGGAAATTCGCTAGTTCGATCGGACTAGTTCATCGATCGAGGCCGCAGGCCGTGGCCACGTCGTCACGATACGCCAGCCACGCGTTCAACGTGTGGTTCATGCAGGCCACGACTTTGGAGTGCTCTTCGGGTGCAACGTGATCGAGCAAGCACGTCCAAGCGCTGCGTCGGTGGCTGCCCTCGACTTTGCGGTGAGCCTTGGTCAAAGCCAAGGCCTCGAGTGGCAGTCCGTAGTGAACAACGAGCGGATGCTCTGCCAACGGCGGCTCGGGGCGGCGGGCTGCACCCTCCGTCACTTCACCCCTTTCGTACGCCGTGCCTTCGACGAACAGCGTTGCCACCGCGGTAGCGACCGCCCAGCCTTGGCGTTGCGTGTATTCGTCGAGCACGTCGCGGTATGCCTTGGCTCCTGGCAAAAGATTAACGTTTTGGAAACGCTTCAGATCCATGCCGAGGCCGCGTGGGTATTCGAGGAACAACTCTGGGTGAGGTCGTCCCGCGACCAGTCCTCCGGTCTCTTCCTCGTACAGGTTCTCGGCGAGTTCGCGCCTGACGGCTGCGATTGGGCATTGGACGAAAGCCCATCCGATGAACACCGGAAAGTCACGCACGTAGGTCGCGTATTCTTGCTCGAAGTGCACGTGTAGGCGCGCCTTGTCGACCCGACCGGTCGTGAACGCGGGCCATGCCCAGTGGACCTTTTGCTCCATCGTGTGGAGCAGTGCCTCGAGGAACTCGGAGCGCTGCATTTGATTCATCGTTACCCAGCTCTCGGAGGTCTGCCAAATCGTTTGCCGCAAACCCCGGCCGGGGGCGTTCCCCGCTGCCAAGCACGGCTTCGGGTTGTAAGGACAGGATGGCGTGCCGGGCGGATTTGTAAGCCAAGACGACGGGGTTACGGGGTGTTGCAGGTGTGGCAGCTGCAACACGTAGAATCCCGAAAACGGCGTCGAAAAGGCCAAAACTCGGATTCGATGAGCGCTAAAGCCTGCGCTTTCGGGGTTGGCATGATCGCTGCTTATGGGCTTACGTCATGAGCACCGTCACCGACACCCCCGTGGAGACGTTGGAGGATTTGATGCAGCGTTTCGCGCAGGGAGACGACAGCGCCTTCGAGACGTTGTACCAGCGCGTTTCGCCGGGATTGCTCGGCAAGTTGTCCAAGAGCGCCAACGATCCCGAGCGCGCGCGAGACGTGGTGCAGAACACGTTTCTCAAGTTGTTCCGCGCGCGAGAACGCTACGTTCCCGGTGCGCCGGTATTGCCGTGGATCTCCGTGATCGCCAAGCGTGCTCTGATCGACGAAGTGCGGCCCCAGAACATCAAGCGCGAAGTGCTGAGCCAGGACGGGCAGCTGCCAGAATCGAGCGATGCGTTCACCCCGACCGCTGAAGAGTCGTTGCAGTTGGCCGAAGCACTCGGGCAGATTCCTGCACAGTACAGGGACGCCATCGAGCTGACGAAGCTCGAGGGACTTTCTGGGCAAGAGGCAGCGCGTGAGCTTCACACCACCGCAGCTGCGATCAAGCAACGCGTTCGCCGTGGGTACGAGCAACTGCGTGAGCTATTGACCGGCAGTGTCGAGCCGTTGCCAGCGTTCTGAGCGAGCAAGCTTCAGAACGTACCGGCGTAGCGCAGCGAACAGCTTCGCGAGCCGCAGCCGAAGGCCCACGCGCTCTCCTCGCCTTGGCGCCGCAGATGACGTTGTTCCGCCACATCGGCGAACATCAGGACACCGCTCGTCGCGGTCATGCCGAGCCCCAAGAGCAGGAACGCATCTGCCCAGGTGCGACGCGTCTCCACGGTGTCCAACAACTCCGCTCTGACGTCGTTGCGCGGTTCGTCGTGTGCCGCTGCTTGCGCCGAACCGCGTGACAGATCGCACATCACCGCGACACCCAGCGCCGCAACTCCCACGCCGAGCACGCCCCACGTGACGGGCCGCACGTCGCGATACCAAGCTACGGGTGGCAAGTGTAGCTTCGGCAACGCTGCGGGCTTGGCTTCGACCTTGGGCGCTTCAGTGCCGTAAGTCAGTGTGATGGGTACGTCGATCGCGCGATCGGCGGGCAGATCGATGCTGCGTTCTTCGATTCTGTAGCCCTGAAGCTTGACTGCCAACTTGTGATTGCCGGGCTTCAGCTCTCCCGTCCAGGGGCTTGCGCCCACGGCTTCACCGTCCACCAAGATTGCAGCACCCGTTGGATCCGTGAGGACCGTGAGCTGCTGCAGGCCCGTGACTTGCAGCTTGGCTTCGAGCTGGCGAATGCGCTCGCTCACTTCAGCGCGATCTGCCGCGCCCGGATCCTGTCTCAGGTAATCGCGGAAGTAGCGTAAGGCCTGGGGGATCTCGCCAGCGTCTTGATATGCGATTCCGATGTTGAAGGAGAACGCCGCGCTCGGTTTGATCTGGTTGGCGCGTTGGAACAATTCGATCGCTTCGTCGTAGCGCCGATCCTTGTAAGCCTTGACCCCGCCCTCGAACATCACGCGTGAGGCCTCCCGATTCGGATCGATGATCGGTTCAATCGTATCGACCGACGTAGGCGGGGTAGGGGTAGGCTTGGCCGGTGTCGCGGCTTTGCTGGGAACTCCGGCTTTGGCCTGCGGCGCGCTCTTGGCCACAGGCGTTTTGGCGGCGGGCGTCTTGGCGGCAGGCGTTTTGGCGGCAGGCGTCGTAGTGGGCGCACCGCGGGCGGGGGTTGCTTGCGCCGCTGAGACCCGCGGCAAGAAGAGCAGAGCGCACACGATCACTAGTTGTGCCCCCCACGCTGTCACTTGCTTCTGCATCCCAGGCATGATGCCTGGTCTTGCGGCAAGTCTCATCACTTTCCTTCTTTGAAAGGATCCTTCAGCTTTGGCTTACTGGCTTTGCTCGCCACCGAAACACGACGCGGTGCCCTACCCACATGTCGCGCGCGGGGCTTGGCGGTGACTTTGCTTCCCGTCTCCGCGTGCGTCTCCCCCTGGCTTGCAACGGCGAAGTTGTCGGCGGCTTTGGAGGCAGCGAGCGCAGGGTCGGTTGCCGACACCCCAAGCGTCGCGTGCGACGCAGCGCCCGCAGCCGCTGCTGCTGCTGGCACTTGTAGCGCTGGGTCGCGCGCTTCCTCGCTGATCCCGGAAAGCTGCGTGTCGCTCGTCTCGGGAACGTGCGCTGGCTCAGCCGCTACGGCAACGCTCGGCGAAGGCTTTTCGCTCGAGCCGTTGGTGAGCAGCGAGCGAAACGCCAAGATCGTCACCAGCACGATGCCCGCCCCGGCACTTGCCGCGGCAACACGCACGGCTTTGTCTTCGAACAAGCGTCGCGCCGACGGGCGACGTAGCGTGCGCTGGGTAAACGTTTCGGCAGGACGCGGTTCCGAGTTGCGCAAGAGCGCAGGATCGATCTTCAGCTTGGTGGTCGGTGTGTCGCGCTGACCGTCGTTGGCAGGCGGTACCATGCTGGCCAAGACGTCGGCACCGGACGGCATGCGTCGGAGCCACTGCGCAGCCACCGAGGCACCCGTGATGTCCTCGTGCACGTCGCGCGAGATCAACCAGCGTGCGAGTGCTACCCCGAGCAACTGCATCGAGGCCCAACGCTTGTCGTGATCCTTTTCCAGGCCGCGCCGGATGATGCTCCAGAGCTCTTCGTCATCGACGCCTGAAGCGCTGATGGGTGGGGGTTCGTCGGCAATGATCGAATACAACAGCGCGTTGTAGTTCTTACCCTCGAACGGTGTCCTGCCCGTGATGATCTCGTAGAGCACCACGCACAGCGCCCAAACGTCGGCCAAACGATCGACGTCGTCGCCGCGCGCTTGTTCGGGCGACATATAAACAGGGCTGCCCAGCATGGCGCCGGTTTGCGTCAAGCGGTGGTTCTTGGCGCGATCGATCTTGGCGACGCCGAAGTCCACCAGCTTGGGTTGGGGGCGGCCGTCTTCGCCGCGAGCCAAGAAGATGTTCTCTGGTTTGATGTCGCGATGAACGATGCCTTTGGCGTGAGCTGCTTCCAGTGCATGCGCGATCGGCAAGAGGGTCGCTACGGCTTTGGTTGGCGTGATGCGACCGCGCCTCGTCAGCGTGTCTGCGAGATCTTCGCCCTTGAGCAGTTCCATCACGATGAATGGGTCACCGTGATCGGTCGTGCCGAAATCGAAAACGCGTGCGATCGCGCTGTGGCCCAAGCGCGCAGCGGCTCGTGCCTCTTGCAGTAAGCGATCGCCGAGCAAGGCCCCGCCTTCGATCGACTCGCCGTCGTCGACGCGGATTAACTTGACCGCGACGTCCACGTCCAAGGTCTCGTTGTAGGCGCGCCAAACCGCGCCCATGCCGCCTTCGCCCAGCTTCTGCTTGAGCAAATACTTGCCAGCGATCTGTTCACCCGGCTCGTAGTTCTTCTTGAACGACAATTCTGGAGCAGCCACGGTTGCCTTTCGCGCCCGTCCGCCCGACGACTTGTTTTGATCCGTGGTCACGAGAAATCGACTAACTGACAAGCCTTGTAGATTTGATGCGTCGCACGCGTTCGAGCAACCTTGCAGCGTTACGTCTCGGGCGATTCAACCAGGCTAGATCCCGTCTGGAGTCTGTCGGTTCAGGTGGGCTGGCGCACACGTAGCAGCTAGAGGCCTCAGCCAGCCGTTTTTGCCGGCTCTAGCGCCACGAAGACTCGAACCTACGTTCTGTCGGAGCGTCGGAAGGTTCGTTGTGTGAGCAACGCAGAGGCCTCTGGGGTTGTGAGCAGAGCGCCTGCAGGTGTACGAAAGGTCGACCCATGAGCACATCGCATCCGTCGGCTCCGCCTGTACCGAGCACGGCTTTCGAACGCCGCTTCAAGCATCCACTCGGGCTCGTGATCTTGTTCTTCACCGAGATGTGGGAGCGCTTCAGCTACTACGGGATGCGCGGCTTGCTGAAGTTGTACATGGTGAACTACCTGTTCACCCACCTCCGTGAACCGCTGCAGGGTTGCCGCAGTCATACGCCCGCCTGCGAGCTCGTGGTTGGCGATCCCAGTGGCGTGTTGTTCTGGGATCGCTTGAGCGCCTTGTTGCCGAGCAACACTCAAGAGGCGGCGTCGTTGCTCTACGGAACCTACACGGCGCTCGTGTACGCCACCCCATTCTTCGGGGGACTGCTCGCAGATCGCTTGTTGGGTCAGCGCAAGACCGTAGTGATCGGCGCGCTCTTGATGGCGGCCGGCCACTTCGTGATGGCGATCGAGAGCTCGTTCTTCGTCGCACTGTTGCTCTTGATCCTGGGTAACGGCGCTTTCAAACCCAATGTCTCCACCCAGGTCGGTGGGCTGTACGCCGATCACGACTCGCGTCGCGACGGTGCCTACACGATCTTCTACATGGGTGTTAATCTGGGGGCGTTCTTGAGCAACTTGGTGTGCGGCACGCTGGCAGCTGTGTACGGCTGGCATTGGGGTTTCGGCGCCGCTGGCGTCGGCATGCTGATCGGCCTGAGCGTTTACCTGCTCGGCGGACGTCACTTGGCGTCCGACGCGCACGCGCGCACGGAACAGGCACACCAAGCCGGGCCTTTGAACGCACAGGAACGCCGTCGAGTCTGGGCGCTGTGTGCTCTGTGTTTACTCAACGTCGTGTTTTGGGCCGTCTACGAGCAACAAGGCAACACCATGCAGACCTGGGCCGACGAGCGTACGTCGTGGCCGTCGGTGTTTGGGTTTCAGATCCCCTCGACCTGGTTTCAATCCTTCAATCCGCTGGCCATCGTCGTCCTGGCGCCGCTTTTGGACATCTGGTGGCGGCGCCAAGCTCGGCGCGGCACTGAGCCGTCGAGCGTTACCAAAATGGCGATCGGCTGCGTTCTGCTCGGCGTGTCCTTCGTGATCATGATCATCGGCGCTCGCAGCGTTGGTCAGGGCGTGGGTAGCCCGTTTTGGCCACTCGCCTGCACGCTGCTGTTGACCGTCGGGGAGCTCTATCTCTCGCCGATTGGACTTTCGTTGGTTTCGCGCGTCGCTCCTTTGCGCGTGGTCTCGATGATGATGGGTGTGTGGCTCGCGGCGAGCTTCGTTGGCAATTTCTTGAGCGGCATGATCGGCGTGCTGTACACGCGTTGGAGCGCCGAAGCGTTTTTCGCGTTGCTGACCGCGCTCGGGATAGGCGCGGGCCTCGCGATCCAATGGTTCAATCGGCCGCTCGCCAAAGCGATGAACGCCCAAGACGGGTCCTCGTCCGAGCCCGTTACGGATTAGTGCAGCGCGCCTAGTTCGAATCGCATGGGTTTCTTGCCCAGCGCGCGTCTAGGGCTTTAGCTTGCGTAAACGAGTCGCCCACAGTGGGCGCTCAGCGTACACCGATGATTCCTCCGAGCGATGGGTCCAGCAACTCCGAACGAGATCTACTGCGGATTACGATTGAACTGCTGCGGGAGCAGAACGCGCGTCTGATCGAGGAGTTGAGCGCCGAGCGAAGGTCGAGCTTGCGCCTGCAACAAGAGCTGCAAGAGCAGATCGTGAGCCTGCGCAACGAGGTGCAGCGGATCCGCCAGGAGTCGAGCGGCGAGGCCGCGGACCTCGATCCGCCGAGACACAGCTGGGTCGTGCGCCGCGAACCTGCCCATCAGAACGCCGACACGGTTCGTCCACCGCCGATCGCTAGCAAACGCGGCGAGTGACCCAATCAGCCGGCGCGCCAATCGGTGCCTTACCTCCAGGCGCGTCCTCTCGCGCGTTGTGCACAAAAAAAGATGCGCAGCGACCTGAGGGAGGGGGGGAGACCTCGGGCCGCCGCGCGAAGAGGGCACAGGGGTTAGGGGAGGGGAAGGAGCACCCCTGTGCTGAACATGACGCGGCAGACACGGGCGAGACGAACGCCTTGCACTGCCGCTGGCCTCCTAATAAGCAGGGACCGTGCCAACTTCTGGCCATGTTATTTCAACTATTTGGACTCCGGTCTCGGAACGTCACAATTCAGGATTGAATGGCGCGATTCAGCACTGCGACATCCTCGTGTCGACGGTGAGTCGGCTGGGCGCACTTTTCTGAGCCGTTTGGAGGTCGGAAGCGAGACCCGCCCTCGTCCAACTCCCAGACCCTATGGTAGTTTGCCCCGAGGCCGTCAGGACGACCCAGTGAATCAAGTTCGAGATCCGCGCTTGTCCGACCCCGCCGCCGATTCCGATCCGTTGCTCGGAACGATGATCGGTGAGCGTTATCGGCTCGAGTCGGTGCTCGGCACCGGCGGCATGGGCACCGTCTACCTCGCAGAGCACGTGCTCATGGAGAAGAAGGTCGCGCTCAAGGTCTTGCACCCGACGTTGGCCGTCGTGGGCAGCGTGATGGAGCGCTTCCAGCACGAGGCCGTAGCGCTCTCGCGCATCGAACACCCGAACGTCGTGACCGCCACCGACTTCGGCAAGTTGCCCAACGGCGCTTACTACCTCGCGCTGCAGTACATCGAGGGCGGTAACCTGGCGGAGTTAATCGAACGCGAAGGGCCACTCGACGCGGAGCGCAGCGCCAACATTGCCTTACAAGTGGCGCGCGCGTTGGCTGCGGCACACGCCGAGGCGATCGTGCATCGCGATCTGAAACCGCACAACGTGATGCTCACGCGTTCGGCCGACAACGCACTCGTGGTCAAGGTCTTGGACTTCGGTCTGGCCAAGTTGCGCTCCAAGAGCGGTGACGAGCCGAGCATAAATACGGGCTCCGTGTTTGGGACTCCGCACTACATCTCCCCCGAACAGCTGAGTGGTTCACGGGTCGACGGACGATCGGACCTGTATTCGCTGGGCGTCATGCTCTACGAGATGTTGGCAGGCAGCCGGCCCTTCGACGGCAAGGACGTGCGCGATATCTTGCGGCGTCAGGTTACCGAGACGGCAGCGACTCTGCCCGAGAGCGTGCCGGTGCCGTTGCGTGAGCTCACCGAACAACTGATGCAAAAGGACCCCGATGCGCGTCCCGAGTCGGCGTTGGCGGTGGTGGGTACGCTAGAGAAACTGCTCGCGCCGCCGCCGCAGCACGGCTTACGCGCTTGGCTCTTCGGCACGTTGAACGTCGGTCGATTCGTCGTCCCGCGCTGGGCGGTGGTGATGCCGCTCGCGACGTTCTTTCTGCTCTTCTGGCTGGGTTCCTTGTTTTCTACGGCCGCTCCCAACGAGCTACCGAGCGCGCCCCCGATCGCCTCAGCCGCGCCCGAAGGGCAGCCCTCGCCACCGCCGCTGCCGGTTCGGGATGAACGCTTGGAATTGATGGCCCGTGCCGAGTTCGGTGACGTTGCTGCCATCGATCAATTGCTCAAGGTCCCCGAGAATGCGCGCACTGTCGAAGAGTGGCTGGCGCTCGGGCAAGGTTACATGCAATCGAAGCGCGCGGGCCTCGCGCTCGAGCTCTACACCGCGGCGATTGCTCGGATCCCTGTGCTCGCCGAGAACGAACAGATCGCCGAAAACGTGCGCATGGCGACCAAGGAATCGAGTACGGCAACCCGCGCCGTCGAGGTCGCGGCAGATTCGTTGGGTGAACGCGGGGTGAACGTCTTGTTCAGCGTTTGGGCCGACACGGCGCGGCGCTCCCCCGCGAGCTCGCTCGCCGAACGCTACCTGACCAAAGATGCGATCTTGAAGAAGGCGTCGCCGGCAGTGCGTTTGGCGCTCGAGCTTCGCCAACGCCATTCTTGCGAAGACACGCGCAAGTTGTTGCAACAAGCGATGACGGACGGCGATACGCGCAGCTTGCGACCGATGGCCAAATTGCGCGCGGTCAAGGGGTGTGGTGGAGCAAGCAACGGGGATTGCTACCCCTGTTTGCGCAAAGACACGTTGCTCGAGGATGCCATCGCTGCTTCGGCCAAGCGCATTGCTCCCAAAGGTTGACGTTCACTTGCAGTAGTTGGCTGCGTCCTGCCTCTCGCGACGGAAAACTGGCGACACCCCTAGCCGCAGGGGTGCTCACCAGAGCGCCCAATCCCGCGCGGGCAGGATTTGCTCCATTGGGATGAAGAATAGCGGCGCGGTCACCAGCAACCACGCGCTGTGACAAGCGACGTCGAGGCCGCGGGGGACTGGCCAGGGTGAGCGACGCACTCCCGTTCCCAGCGTGGTGACTCCGTGCAGCGCGAAGAACGCCGACATGTGGCCGCGCGAGTAACCCAGCGCCGCTAGTACGATGTACTCGTGCACCAACGCGCTCACGAGGAACACGCCGCCAACAGCGAGCAACGGCCGTTTCGCGCCGCCGAGCGGCGTGAACACCAAGCGATGAGCGGCATTGCGGAACATGCGGTTCCAACGGCGACTCCAGAAATCGCGCGGCGACGAGGCCAAGTGAGGGCAATCGAAGATCTCGCCCGCTTGATGCCCAGTGATCAGCATGCCGACACCCGTCAGCAGATCGACCAGGCCACTGGCGGCGAAGTAGGCAGCGAACAAGCACCACAAGTAGTGCGTGGGCCAGTACGCGTGGAGCTGCGGCTCTGCCGTGCTCAGAGCAAAACAGAATAGAAGTAGAGCCCCTTTACCCAATCCGCGCAGCAGCCGACGTAAACCCACGGCGCGAGCGCGTCTGTGTTCGACGGGGTCCGTCGAGAACACCAACTCGCCAATGCTGAAGAAGTAGGTGAGGAAAGACAGCCAGTCCTCGAGCGCGCGCGCCGGAGCAAAGCCCAGCAGGGCCTCTAGGCTGCGCGCCCAAGCCAAGATCACACCGAGCGAGACGAACAAGCGCAAGATCGGATCAGCCGCGGGCACGAGCCAAGGCAAAGC
>DATAHU010000033.1:0-5404 GCA_036263015.1 Polyangiaceae bacterium
TTTTCCCGTTTGGTCGATAATTCGGATAGAACGTCGTCCTTGAGCGCGCGGAGATTTGCGACACGAGGCGCGTCGTAGGGGCCGAGCTTCTTGTCGCGCAGTCGGCGCTTGATCTTGCGATCCGATTCCGCCCGGTCTGACGTAGAGAACTCGAACGCGAGAATGCTCAATACTTCGGTCTCGAAGGTAGCGGGCTCCCGAAAGTTGTAGCCGTCTTTCGCTTTGGTCGTCATTGGCTTGGCCACCGATCGTCGGAGTGCGCGGGAGCTCAGCGCCGTGTCGTTCAGTGCACTGTCGCTCAACGCCCTGTCGTTCAACGAACTTCCGAGCAATGCACGTCGAGTTCGACGCTCAGACTCACGTCCGCACTGTGTATGGCGCCCGGCGCGATCGTGAGCAGAAACGTCTCGTCGTCGAAGGTGAACTCGTCGTCGTTCAAGTTGCGCGTGTTGCCGCCGCGGTCGACGACGGAGACGCTCTTCAGCGTCTCGCGCGGCGCGAGCTCGATCGTGTAAGTGGTGCGCAATAGGCGCTCGGCAAACTTTTCGATGCGCTGCAGAGCCGGCGCGTACGATTCGCAGATCGGAAATACGTCGTCCGGGCTCGATGCCAACGCGCCGAGATTCGTGGCGTAACTCTGACCCGCTTGAAGTTCACAGCTGAACTCCGGCTCCAAGCCGATCACTTCCACGAAGTAGTTACCCGCACCAATCTTCGAGTCGGCTTGGGCTTTGAATTCCTCACTGAGCGTCGTGGTGAGAGCTCTGTCGCCGAGCAATTGCCTGGGCACGAGTTTCAGATTCGGGGTCCCTCCGGTGGGCACCGTGACTGGTCGGATATCGTAGCTGCAGTGATCGAAGTTCGGCCAACTGGGATAGCTCTGGCTGCAGTAGTCGATGAAGCTGTCGTACTGTTGGCCATTCACCTCGATTGGGGACGCGCACGCATCCAGTTGGTCTTCCGGTAGCTGCAGGATGCAGGCCACGTTGTCCATCTGACAGGTACGGGTGCACTCGACCGTGTCGGTCTGTCCGCAGGACTGTGATGCGGTTGCCAAATCCTGGGCATCACAGTCGTGCTCCGTGTAATCGCACTCCGCGGTTTGGGCGACCTCCAACAGGTGTTCCGTCGCCAGCGCGGGCTCGGGCTCTCCCATGTCGTCGTGCGGGGTGCAGGAGATGTGGAGCTTGTGCACTGCGATCGGCGAGGCTGCATGGTAGTTCGCAATTTGGCAGTCTTCACAGGGCGCGCTCGGATCCGAATTCACCGTGTAGCGCTCGGCGTCGTAGCCGACCAAGCAGTCCTCATCCGCGCTGCTGTCGTCCTCGTCGGATAACACGACGAACACGACGTGATCGCCCAACTGCTCCGGCTCCTGCCCCACGTAACGCGCCAACGTGCAGATCGGTTGCTCATAAGGCGAGCCGTTGGTGCCAAGGTTCAGGATCGCATCGGCCACGAGATCCTGCTGGGCGGTCACTACTTCGTCGTCCATCTCGTGACTGATGGCCGCGGCGGGCGCAGGCAGCACGAACTCGAAATTCCCCGAAAGACTGTAGTCCGGTTGCTCGAGCACCGGCCCCGTCGGGCACTCGATGGCCGTGCCATCCGGGCTCGTGCAGGACTGAGAATACTGCGTCACGGCCGGACCATAAGGTTCGCCCGTAGCGGGGTCCGCATAGTCGAAGCCGTGATAGTGAGTGGTGGCTTCGAACGCGGCGCTGTCCGCGCCGTATTGCGTCGAGGTGAGCACGAAGAAGCGCACATCACGGCCGCGTGCGCCATCGAGCAAGCTGCGCAGTCCGGTGGCCAAGTCGTCGCGCGACCAATCGATGCTCCCCGAGTTGTCCGCGACGATCACGACGTCGAATGGCGGCGCCTCGTCGAGCACCAGCTGGGATAACTCGACGTGACGTTCGCACGGCGAGCCAGTGGAGTTGTTGTCCAAGATCACGGTCGGTGCTTGCTCGGTCGCGACCGCGCTGGGTCCCGAGCCTGGCTCCGCCGACGTTGCGCGAGGCGTCTCGGGCGCGTCTGATCCCGGGCTGTCAGAGGTCGGCGCGTCCCCCGCGTCGCGGACGCGCGCACCCCCAGCGTCGTCTTCGGCCTGGGACACGCTGATCGGCTCGCTGTCGTGCGTGCCACACGCCAGGGTCAAGGTCCACGCTGCCAGTCCGACGCTCCACTCCCGCATCCCCACGAGTCTACTATGGACCCGTGGGCGCGCCAACCTGGCTCGCTGGCGCTAGGAATCGTCGCTTACGGGGGGAGATGAACGCCCGCCGACCAACTAGAGCACCGAACAGGTTGAAACCCGAGCAAAGACAACGGAGACCGAAGCGAGCCGCACGCCTGAGGCGCGAGCACCGGAGAACTGCTGAAGCAATTTGAGGAGCGGAGCAACGAGGCCGCGCGGTAGAGCGAGAGGATCTACAGTATTTGCCGGGCTTTCAAGCTGTTCGGTGCTCTACACAGCCCCTCACGCCGCCCGCTGACGGCGCTTGCCACGGCTTTGGCGCAGTACGAGACCGCCCAGTAACCCAAGGGCAGCAGTGAGCGCACCGCGCGACTGCGTTGATTCTGCGCCGACCACCGTGCACGAACAACCGTCGTCGCCGCTATCGCCACTGGTCTGAGTGGCTTCGCTGTCGGTCTTGCCCGCATCGTTTTCGCCACTCGGGGCGCTCGCATCCAGAGCCGCGCCGGTGGGTTCGGTGCCGGGCTCTTGGGTCACCGAAGGACCTTGTCCGCCGGCGTCCGCTTGGTGAACGGGCACAGAACCGCTATCGATCGCTTCCTCGGGTGCTTCGCCATCGCCGCCAGTGGCCGTGCCGTCGTCGCCCTTCGGTCCACCCGAGTAGTAAGGCGGTTGGCAGTAGCCGCTCGGTGCGGCGCTGGCGTCTACAGCCAGGGCGACGACTTGTGCGTCGGCCAGCGTCGCGACGAGCACGCTCGCGTCCATCGCGCCGGCATCGACCGACGCCAGACGCGCGGCTTTGCCAGGCTCGACGCTCGCGCTGCCCGCGTCTTTTGCGGTGGTAGGTTCACCCGGCGCGGTGCCCGGCTCGACCACGCACTGCCACGTGCTCGGGCACTCGGTGTCGTTCGCGCACGGGATCTGCTCGACTTTGCAGAACGTCACGTCCTCGGTTTGGCACGTGCAATCTTGATCGGGCGGGGGCGCAACTTTGGCGGATCCGCCATCACGCGCTTCAGGGGCGTCGCTCGTCTGCGAGGCGGCTCCCCCGGTGGCGGTGCCGCTGCCCGTAGAGCCACTACCGCTGCAAGCACACTGCTGCTGTTGTTCCGTCACGCACTCGAAGTGCGCGCCGCAATCGCTCGACTTCGTACAAGGCAACGTGTAGCGCGGCGTACAACGCGATTCGGTGGTGGTATCACAGCTGGGTGCTGCGTCGCACTTCTCACCCGGAGGACAAGCAGGGGTCGAACAGCCACCGCTCTGTTGCTCGTGACAAACCCAGTCTTCTGCGCAGTCGGAGTCGCTCTTGCAGTCGCTCGGCACGCACGAGTAGAAGTCTTGGGGGACACACTCCACGGGTTTGCAATCCGGTGCGTTCGGCGGACAATCGACGCCTGTGCAGCCGCTCGAACCCGTCAGCTTGCATTGGAAACCGTCGTCGCAGTCGGCATCGGTCGCACACTGGCCGTCTTGGGCCGAGGCGAGCGGAGCAAAGAGCGTAGCGCCCGCGAGCGCTAGAACCCGAATCGAAGCGTTGCGATAGTTGGTGTAAGTTATCATAGGTTTCCTGGTCTCGAAGTTAGGGATTGGCCTGACGGGTCGCGAGCGTCGCGCGCGAGTCGCTCGACAAGTGCAAGAGCCGTTCCCAAGGCGATCCTCTAGGGAAGCGGCCTGAGGGCGTTTCGTCTGAGCTGCAGCACCGGCGTTGAGCGCGCAGATCTAGCCGCGGCTAGCCGCTCACGCGCATCTCTTGCGCTTGGAGTGGCTGCAGCTCGAGTCCCGCTCTCAGCCGCGTGACAAAATCGAAGGCAGCGGATGATCCGAGCGCACGTTGGGGAGCGTCGGGAATGCCGCCAAGAAACGCGTTCCCCGACCGACCACGCTCGTTACTCCCAGCGCTCCGCGTAGCCCTCGCACGATACCGATCACGGTGGTCAGACCGAGACCGTGCCCGCTCGCTTTGGTCGTGAAGAACGGATCGCCAAGGCGACCGAGGGTCGCCTCATCCATGCCCGAACCGCTATCCTCGACGCACAACGTGACGTATTCACCTAGAGCCACGGGCCCAGTCAGGAACGCGAACTCGCTTGGCCCGGGCCCAAGCTGGCGCAGGCCCACGCCGAGCCGCAGCTTCCCATTTCCGGACATGGCCTGCGCGGCGTTGAGCACCAAGTTCATGATCACCTGGCGCAGCTGCGTGGGATCGGCGGAGATGCTGGGCACGGATTCGAGCGTCAACACGAGCTCGACCGAAGCCGTCGCTGCAGAACGCAGAAGTTTCTCCATGCGCGAGACCACGTCTGCAAGGTCGCAAGAGATCGGGTTTGCAGGACCCCGCCCGGCAAACACGAAGATCTGCTGAATCAGTTCCGCGGCTTGGTCGAGCGCGCGGTCAATCGTCGCGATCGAGTCCTCGCCGCCCGAGGGGGGCGTCTCACGGATCTCGGCGAACCCAAAACGAATGAGCTGGATCAGGTTGTTGAAGTCGTGTGCGATGCCACCCACGAGTAAACCCAAGCTCTCGAGCTTCTGCGCTTGCATCAAGCGCGCTTGCAAGGCCTGATTCTCTTCTCGAGAGGCGAGCAAGGACGCCGTGCGCTCGGCGACCATTTGTTCGAGCTGGGCGTGATAGCGACGATTCTCGCGCAAGAGCCGTGCGCGCTCCAGGTTACGCCCGATCGCCACCAACAATTCTTCGCCCAGTTGCACGGGCTTGACGAGGTAATCCCAGGCGCCGAGACGAATCGCATCGACCGCGTCGTGCAAAGTGCCCGAGCCAGAAACCACGATGATCGGCACGGAGTCGTCTCGTTCGTGGATCGCCGCCACGAGCCCCAGACCATCCTTCGCCGAGCGCATGCGCAGATCCGTCAGCACGAGATCGGGTTGTTCGCTCTGGTACTTCGCGAAGCCCTCGGCACCATTGGCGGACTCGTAAACGATGAAGCCCGCATCTTCGAGCAATGCGCGGAAGTTTCGACGCAGCCCTTCCTCGTCATCGACGAGCAAGACGCGAGTACTCATGGCAGGGACTCACGGAGCAGCGAGCGCGCCACCGTTTCAAGCATGGCCAAGTCTGCGATGGGCTTGGTGAGGTAGGCAGCGGCTCCCGACAGCGTCGTCTCGGCGAGCAACACTTTATCCGCCGTTCCGCTGATCATGATCACGGGAGCCGCGCTCGGCCAATCCTTCAGTGCCTCCAAC
>DATAHU010000034.1:0-100532 GCA_036263015.1 Polyangiaceae bacterium
ACTCGAAACTCGACGCGTTGGCGCAACCCTTGCTTCCAGGATCTGTCTGATTCATGCGTGCTGGCGCACGCTGCTGATGCCGAAGGAATGACAAAGTGATCACCACAAGGACAGGTTTCTCGATCGCGGTCGCAACGAGCGGATTGCTCAGTGCTGCGCTGGCGTATCTACTGACACGCAGACGCACCGACGCTGTGCACGCCCAGACAGCTGAAGGCACGCCGCCGCGCGTTGCGCGCTCACGTCGATCGCCCCCGAAGCAGCTCGAAGTCAGCTCGCTCGTAGGCGCTCACTCCCTAGCACCCGACCGGGGCGCGATCGGAGAATCGCTGTTGGATCCCGATGCGATGGAGGTGCCGGTCGGGCTGAGCGCCGATCCCGCCACCAATGGCCAACTGCAGCAGGACAAGTGGCCGCAGCCCGACACGACCGGCGCGATTCTCAAGCCCCCCGTGCAAGCCACGGATGGGATCTTGATCGAAACCCCCGAGTTCGAGATCCCGCTGGAGGGTGAATTCGACGAAGACATTCAGGACCTCGATGGCGGTGTCAGCGCGCGCCCTGCCGCCCACTTGCGGAGCGCGAGTAACGATGACGATGGTTACTCGTCGCCAGACGATCTGGGCTCGGAGTTTCTCGCTCGCGCCACTCAAGCCCCGCGGGTGGAGGGCGACGTCGAAGGCCCGTGGGATTGGGCGTCGGGGCCGGACGAACGACTGGGCCTCGACGGTTCGGGGGTGTTGAGCGAAGCGGGCTACAACGTCCGTCACATGCCCAACGATGATGGAAATGTTCCGAGCGTCGATGGCGAGCCTTTGTCGGAACCGCCGGAAGTGGACATCCCGCGCGAAGTTTGGGACGCATCGATTCTATCGGAACAGCGGCGCTGAGCGAGTCGCGGTATGGGAGCCTCGAACACGCGGGTTCAGAAGCGCTGCAACAACAGGCCAATGCCGAACGAAACCGCGTTCGCCAAAAGTGAGATGGCTGCCGCGCGCTGGAGCTTGATGCTGCTGAATACCAACCAGTAAACCAAGAGCTCCACCAGGACGGCCCAAGACTCTGCGACGACCAGGTACAGCCCCCGACCCAGGCCCAGCTCCGGCCACACGAACCAAACCAGAGGATGGGTAGCAAGCTGGCCCAACACGATCGCCCCCACGCGGCGTATCGGCTGTTCTTTACGCCCGAGTAGCGGAAACGCAACGCCGAGCTCGATCAGCGTCGTCAGCGCGAACGCGCGCAGCCAGGCAACGACGAGGTTCACCTGACGCAAGCCTCGTGGCTGCGAGCGCGCGAGACGAAGAAATACGCGAGCATGGCCAGCTCCAAATAGCCGTGAAACATGGCCAACGAGAGATACAAGGCTCGCGTGCGCTGCAGATCCACGAACGCACCGCCGATCACGGCGAGGATCGCCAAGCCAACCGCGACGACTCCCGCGCCGCCGAGATCGGCAAAGAGTGAGCTCAACGAACGCCGAAAGGTCGCACTCGCCTGACGGCCGAGCTCTTCCTGCGGCACGTACATCAGCCACACGCCATAGTGAATCGACTGCAAGAACACGTAGGCAGCCACCCCACCGATCGCGAATCGCGGCGTTGCGAACGGCGCGATCCAATCGGAAATGGCCAACACGTGAAGTCCGAGCGCGCTGACGAAGGCAGAACCCAACGTCACGCGATACAAGACGCCGCTGGCAAGCACTGCGGCTGCCACGAAGACCGAAACCAGTGGCACGATCGCGCTCTTGCGTCGGGCGTACAGATAAACCCAAAGCACCAACGCGATCGCGTTGTGCGCGTGAACGAACACCAGCCTCGCGAGCTCCGGATGCAGCAGCGCACCCCGTGTCGCTACAGCCAGCACGAGCAGTGCCAGCACGGCTCGCCAAGTCGCACCCTTGTTGGCCAGACCCGCGCAGCTCGCCAGCGCGACGAACAACGCCACTAGACTGATCTCGACACTGGCCGCCGAGGTCAGGTGCGCGAACTCTTCGAGGGCCCGAACTGCGATCAGCGCGCCCGAGCCCAGCCAGACGCTGACGAGCCACCAACGGGGTAAACGTCTGCGCAACACCAAGTAGCGCACGTCGGCGGCAACGTGCGCCACGCCCAGCACGATCGGCACTAGCGCGAACAGCAGGACCGGCAGGTACAACGCGGCGCCGAACGCCACGAGTGTCTGCAGCATCATCAGCACGGCGATCCGCGAATCGCGCCGAGTGAACACTCCGACCAGGAATGGACTCTGCGCGAGCAGCGAAAACCACAGCCGCCGTAGCTGATCGAGCGGCGCTACCGCTCGCGTAGCCTGAACCTCTAGTGCTCCCCAGTTCACCGCCGCCGCCCGACCAACAGCGTGCCTACGCCAAGCAACAGCCAAGCCGCGACGCTGGCGGACTCGGCGCGCGAAGCCGAGACGCTGCAGCCATCGTCATCCGCTTTGCCGCCTTGGTCGTCACTGGTCGTCACCGTGGGCTCTGCCGCCGCTGCGTCTTTGGCCGCAAGGGTGTCCGTTCCTTGAGCGGGCCCTGGCACGCTCGGACCGGGGTGCGGCACGGGGCTCGCATCGGGCGCCGACGTTTCGACCGAGTCGTCACCATGCGTCGGATTATCACCCCCGGTCGATACGCTGCCGTCCTTGGAGCTGCTCGGGCCATTGCCGTCAGTAGGCGGGCTGGCATCCGATTGGTTCTTCACGCTGGAGTCTTTGACGATGCTCGCGTCAGTGCCGGAGTCCTTGACCGTCCCCGAATCTCGTGGTCCGCCATCAGCGGGACCCGAGTCACCGCCGGCCATACCCTTCAGCTCGCAACGCAGACAGTCGTAGCTGTACTGCTCGCTGGGTGGACCTTTGGTGCAGGTCCGCTGCACGCAGAGCCCTGCTTGGTCGTAACCGTCTCCCGCGTTCTCACACGCAGCGCCCGCTTGCGAACATTGATCGGGCGGCGCGATATCTGCCCAAGCCGGTGCGCTCCACGCGGCTCCGGCGAGGGCCAAGGTCGTCAAGCTCAGTCTCCATCTTCTCATGTCGTGTCCTTCGTTTCTGACCGTACTCACTGCCTCTGTGGCCCCTATGGCCCCTTTGTGTTTACAAGCTACAGACACTCGACTCGGCAGCGCCCTTGCTCAGTTTCGCGAGCGTGGCCGCGCGGATGAACAGCGCGTCACGTTCGTCCTGGGAAACGCTGCAACCTTCCCGCCCGAGCAACGTCAGCGTCCGGCGCAAGCGCGAGGCATCCGCTTCGTAGAAATGCAGGACGCATTTGAGGTTCGCCTCGACCTCGGCCGCGTCACGCAACGCTCGCGGTTTACTCAACAAAAGCCGCGCGAGATTGCCGAGCAACAGCTTCTCTTCTCCGGCGAACAAGCGCGCCAACGCGTCGACCACGTCGCGCGGGAGCTGACGCATGCCCACCAAGCGCGAACCTTTGATACGCGGCGCGCGCGGCAAGCGCGTCGATTTTTCGCGGTGGCCAATCAGGCCCAGCAGCTCGATCAGCGCGCCAAACGCCGCCTTCACCCGCGGCCGCGAACGAAAACATCCGAACCACTGCAAGTCGAGATGAGCGTACGCTTCGGGGTTTGTCGTGAAGCACAACAGGGTGCGCTTGTCGTGAACGCCAAGGCCGAGCGAAGGGTACAGGAACGCATAAGCGCCGTCGACGTTGTAGAGCGGTTTGAGTTCACGGATCAGCTCGGCCTCGCGCAAGAGCGCCGCGGCCTCGGACTCGCAACGCTCGTAGACGAGCGCGTGTGCCTCGCGCACGAGCGTCCTCAGTTTGCGCTGTGATTTCTTCCGCGTGGCATTGCGATAATTCGACAATCGCCGACGCAGATTCTTCGCTTTGCCGACGTAGAGCACCTCGGAATCGCGGCCCAAATAACGATACACACCCGCGCTGGTCGGTGCGTCGGTCACGAGCGATTCGCCAAACTTCTTGTCGAACGCCGCTCGGGACACGGCTGTGGGCCTTACACCAAACCGAGGCTCGGGCCCAGATTTCTAGCGCTCCGAGCTCCTAGCTCGAGCTCTGGGCGAAGAAGCGGCTGATCCACTCTTGCTCTTCGGACTCGAGCTCATGGCTCAAGGCAACCCCCAGCACCGCAAGCGTCACCCGACCGCTTGCCAGCCGAGCTAGCTGCGAAGTCGCCTCCGGCGGCAGCACGTATTGCCAAGTGTACCTATGAGTTAGCATTGTGGGTCGCCCACACTTGGTCGAAAGCACGCCCACGCAGACGAACTTACCCTCGTGCTCGACCTCTTGATCTGCGCGCTGCACGATGCGCTCGAGACGGTAGCGCTGGGCACCGGCCTGCAGCTCGACCCAAACTGGAATGCGATCCGCTAGCAGCGGCGGGCTCGCTTCGGTGGTCACCATGACGTAGCACGTGCCGCGCCTAGGATCGCGTGCAAAGTGCACACTGTACTCGGCGCGCTCGGTGCGAAGTGCGACGGAATCGGGCGAGCGTAACACCTCTTGGCCCCAAGGCTCGCGGGCTTCGAGCGCTGTACGCGGAGCACAGCTGGGCAGCGCGAGCGTCAGCACTGCCAGCCATGACTCGCGGAAGTACACCCGGGCAATCTAACTCAGAGCTCGAAGAACCGCGCAACGATCCGACTGCCCAACTGCTCACTCTCGAGCCAGACGGCCAGGTACACGCCTCGGGTGCGGGTGGCGATGATGCGCACGCCGCGTCGCCCGACCGAAGACAGCACACTCATGTCATCCGGGTACGTCCCGTCAGCGGGCAGCAGCGCCGTGACGGTCTGCAAGTGATTGGTCGGGTCTTGGGTCGTGTAAACGACTCGCACCTCGTTACCGTGACCCACGGTGAAGAGGTCCGGAAAAAGATTGGTGTACTCGTCGCTCAACGCGTGTGGCTCACCCCAGTCGTGTCCATTGGCGGAGGTCGCGAACAAGGTTTGCGTCGTCTTCGAATAAATGAGCGCAGAAGGATCGCGTGACTCGGCGCCGTCATAGCGCGTCCAAGTCAATGCCAGCGCCCCATCGTCGCGTTGGATCGCCTTGACGTAGGTGTTGTTCGTTTCGGACGCGTTCACACTCAAGGCCTCGGGCTCGCTCCAACCCTCTGGCGTTTGCTCGGTCTCGTACAGCCCAAGCTGACTGGGTTCGTGATCGACGTCAATCGCCGGTTCGTAACGCGAGAAGAACAGGCGCAAGCGCTGCGCTTGGCGGTCGAAGATCAACGACGGCAGACTGTCCTCGGGCCCTCGACTGAGCGTGCTCACTTCGCCCGACCACAGCAGGCCGTCACTGCTGCTCATGTGCAACACGCGATTGGTATCGGAGCTATCGGAGCCACAGTCCTTGCCGGAACAGTAGTATTGCCCGTAGTGCCACCACGCCATGTGAAGTTGGCCTTGGTCGTCTTCGGCCAAGCTTGGCGTGAAATCGTTGAAGGGGTCGTCCGTGACTTGCAGAGGTTCGCTCCAACTGACGCCATCCGCCGTGCGACTGAGGAACACGTCAGCTTGCGCTTGCAGCAAGTTGTCCGAAGTCGCAGCCGACCACGCCAAGTAAATATAGCCATCGTGAGCTTGCAGCAGCGTGGGATCCTGCACGTATTTCCGCTCGTCCCCCCGGTCGATGTCGAACTGCTCGGAGGCTGCGAACGGCGGCAGCCCGGATTCGTCGATCCATTCCTCGCTCGACGCGTCGTGTGAAGCCGCGGGGTCAACGCCGGCGCCCGCGTCGCCGCGCCCGGGCACCACACTCGTGGCCAGCTCGTCCTCGTCGTCCGCCGAGCCGCTGACTGAAGCATCCATCAACGCACCGGTACTCGCGTCTTGCTCGACTGAGCTCGGGTTGGTGTTGGGTGAACTTTCGGTCGGTGTTGCAGGCGTAGTGGCGCTGGGAAATTGCGGCGCCGAATCGACCGGGCCAGGTCCACTGCCCTGGGTCATGGAGGTCAAGCTGGACTCGGGCGAATCGCCCGAGTTCGGCGCGGCGGCCGCGTCGCTCACGCCGGGCGTGGCGCTGTGCCCGGCCGAATCCGTCCCCTCGGCTGGACCGCGACAGTTCAACGGCGCGATGGCCACCAACACAATCCAAGCCCAACCCTTGCTTTGCCTCATACCGAACCTTCCAGCGCAGCGACCCGCAGCTACCCGCAGCGACTCGCGAGCCTAGCGGTGCCTCTTCGCCCTGGGTAGTGTCAAGAAGTTCACCGGCTCGCGGCGCGCCGAATTTGGCTCGTTTTCATGCACCAAGCGAGCCCAGCCGTTGCACGCATTCCAACCGACTTTGATTTGGGCCGGACTCGAACTGTGAACCGTTGGACGAGCATCGGGACTCTGCCAGTCGTTTGCCAGCCCGCGTCAGCAGGCAGCTGACGCCCGAAAGCGATCTGCCCTGCGCATCCTAATCGTAGCTAGTGAACGTTAACCCATTCACTACCCGAAGCAGACGCTGTGGGCGGGCTTTGCTCTGACTGCAATTACTGCGCAAAGGACTGGCTGCGCGAGGGCGGCTCTCGTAGTAAGACACTGCCATGTTCGAAGCCGCGGAGCTGGGTCGATCCATCGAGCAAGCCGAGTACGACGCGAGGGTACCCCAGCTGCGCACGTCGCTGCTGGCTGCTCAGGAACAACTGAAGCAGGCGGCGCCGTTCTCGGTCGTAATCGTGATCGCGGGCGTCGACGGTGCTGGCAAAGGCGAGACCGTCAACACGCTGCACGAATGGATGGACGCGCGTTACATGCAGACCCACGCTTTCGGCGCACCCTCGGAGGAGGAGCGCGAACGGCCAGCGATGTGGCGGTTCTGGCGCGCACTGCCCCCGAAGGGCCGCATCGGAATCTTCTTTGGCTCTTGGTACACCGATCCGATCATCGATCGCACCTATGGCAAGACGAGCGACGCCGAGTTTCAAGTCGACCTCCGTCACATCCAAGACTTCGAGCGGATGTTGGCGGAAGACGGCACGCTGGTGCTCAAATATTGGTTTCACCTGAGCAAGCAAGCGCAGAAGCGGCGCCTGAAGAAGCTCTCCAACGATCCCGAGTTGTCGTGGCGCGTGGGTCCCCAGGACTGGGAGCATTTCGAGCGCTACGATGACTTCAAGGCCACCTCCGAACGGGCCCTGCGCGAGACGAGCACGGGCGTTGCGCCGTGGCAGGTGATCGAAGGCGCCAACGCGCGCTATCGCGAGTTGACCTGCGCCGAACACCTGCTGACTCACCTGCAACGGCACTTGCAAGACGCGGAGGCCCAAAACAACGCCAAGGCTGAAATCAAAGCCAAGGCTGCCAAAGCACCCGAGCGAACCAGCAAGGCGAGTTCCAAGCGCCAAAAGGCGCCCGCCGCCAGCAAAGACCAGCCGACCGTGCTCGACGGCATCGATCTGGGCGCAACACTCGACGAGGCCCGTTACGAAGAACAGCTCGTGCATTGGCAGGGCAAGCTGAACCGACTGAGTCGCAAGGCGGCGGAGGTCGGCGCCACGATGCTAGCCGTGTTCGAGGGAGCCGATGCTGCAGGCAAAGGCGGAGCGATCCGACGGCTCACCCGCGCGCTCGACGCGCGCTACTACCAAGTCGTTCCAATTGCTGCGCCGAGTGAAGAGGAGCGAGCGCACCACTATCTATGGCGTTTTTGGCGGCACCTGCCCCGCGCCGGACACTTACTGCTCTTCGATCGCAGCTGGTACGGCCGCGTCTTGGTCGAACGCGTGGAGGGCTTTGCCGCCGAAGCCGAGTGGCGACGGGCTTACAACGAGATCACGGAGTTCGAGGAACTCTTGGACGAACACGGCATCGGGCTCGTGAAGTTCTGGCTGCACATCGATCGAGACGAACAAGCGCGTCGCTTCGCCGAACGCAAGAAGACGCCTTACAAGGAGTTCAAGATCACCGAGGAAGATCTGCGCAATCGCGCGAAGTGGCCGCTTTACGAAGCCGCCGTGCACGAGATGGTCGAACGCACTTCGACCACCTCGGCGCCGTGGCACTTGATCCCCGCCAATGACAAGCACTACGCGCGCATCGCGGTGATCGAAAACACGTGCGCGGAGCTCGAGCGTTGCATCGATGCCGTCAAAGCGGCGCGCAAGAAGAAACGCCGTCGTAGAGACTGAGCGCTACCTGCCTTGAGACCAACCCGAGCCGGAGCCCTGAGGTCCTGCACCGCTCGCGTCCGCGGGCTCGGGCCCGGCGCAGACTGGCGGATGTTTCTCCCTGCAATCGGCGGCGGCCCAAGACCAGTCGCCCGAAACGTCGCGATACAGCGCGCAATTGGCGCCCCGCGAACCCGAAGGTTCATCTGCGCCCCAGTTCGTGTACGCGCCGCCGACTGCGCGCCCATTCGAGGCACCACGCCAAAACTCCGTGCCGTCGTCCAGCCAGAGCCAGGCATTGGCAGTCGCAGCGTCGCTTGCACCAATCCAACTGTCCGTCGTCAACTGCGCGCGAATCAAAGCGTCCTCGGGTTCACTTCTCACGGATACCAACTGCCAGCCCTGGGCATGCGCGCCGCACGCGGCCTGGGCCGCGTCGAAGTTGAGCGCCTCGGGCCCAAACCAGTAGCAACGTCCCGAGGGGCCTTGTTGCTCGTCGTTGGCGCAAGCCAATGCACAGGCTCCCGGTCTGCCGAATCCGGCTGCGCTCGCGCACTCTGAAGGCGCGGGCGTTACGGCAACCGCGCCGGCTTCGGTCGTGTCCGCATCTACCCCCGCATCCGTCGGCTCTGCGGCGCTCGAGTTCGGCGCGGGCGCCGAGTCATCAGTGGCGTCGGCGCCCTCATCAGCCTCGCCATCATCCGGGTTACTTGCGCCAACACCGTCCGTGCCCCCTGCAACAGGTGAACTATCGGGATCGGCCGCGCTCGGCCCAGAGTTGGCTGTGCTGCTCTCGGGCGCCGCGGACGGCAGAGACGTAGCCACGCTTGCCGAGTCCGATACGGCAATGCTCGACGCGGGGCTCGCTCCACCCTGCAAGTCAGGCTGTTGACCCGCGACCACCCCTTCGGAATCGGGCATGGCCGTATCCGACCCGATCTCGGCGCTCGGATCCTGCGCCGAGGCGCCAGCTTGGCCGTTGGTCTGATGCGCGTGGGGAAGGATGTAGAAGTCGTCGACCGCGAAGCACCCCGAACATCCGACGAGCGTAGCCAAAGCAGCTAGACTGCGCTCGACATCGGGACGCCCTGAGCGAAGTGACGAAATGTTCACGTTCGCTATTGTCGTCCCTTTGGGGCCGATGCGGGCAGACAAAAGACGCGACGGGGCACGCGCAGCGCGGAATCTTCGAAGTCGGGCTCGCACCCAATCGAATCGCGTGCGTCTGGTGAGCTCGCGCTCGGGGTCTTACTCGGCTGGCGCTGGGCGAATTTTCCCGCTCCAGGCGCAGCGATCGATCGGCTTGTGCGCGGCGGGTGCGAACCCCCGGTGCCGCGCCTCTTCCGTGTCGTTGCCATAGCCCCAAGCCCTTGGCCAGCTGCGGGTTTTCGGGAAATGTGGAGCGATGATTCGGCGCAAGGCCCAGGCATCCAGGGCGGCCACGTTGACAGCGTTGCTTGCCCTGGCTTGCTCGCAAAATGATCCCGCATCCCCGCCCGCACCGGGCGCGGCGTCCGTGGACACGCTCGCCACACCAACGGGCCCGGCCGTCCCGAGCGGCCCGCAGCCGAGCGTGGCACCGTCCGGAACGACGCCCACAACCGTCGTGCCAGGCCCGCCTGGTTCCGCTGTCGTCTCGCCGACAGCGACCGAGCCGAGTGCCTCTAGCACTCCGACGCCGCCAACCGCGCCCCAACCAACTGGCTCAGCAGAGGTATCCCCAGCGACGCCGTCCACGGTTGCGCCTTCCGAGCCGAGCACGTCGAGCCCGACCCCTGTGATGCCCACAGGTGTACGTGGACCGACACCGCCATCGGCTACCTCGCAGTTCCCGTTTCCACAGAATCGCAGCAACGGCAATTGCGTTAGCCCAACAGCGTACACGAACGAGCAAGTCAAAGCGCTCTACGACGCCTGGAAAAAGGATCTCGTCACCGCTGACGGTGCAGGCGGGTTCCGACGCGTTGCACGCGTTGCGGAGCATGGCTTGGAGGCCATGTCGACCGTCTCGGAAGGCATCGGCTACGGGATGCTGATCGCGGTGTACATGGACGATCAAGCGCTGTTCGATGATCTGTGGAAGTACGCCCTGAAGTACGCGTGGACTTCCACGGGCTTGTTCATGCAG
Source organism: Polyangiaceae bacterium (assembly GCA_036263015.1). Classification (GTDB taxonomy): domain Bacteria; phylum Myxococcota_A; class Polyangia; order Polyangiales; family Polyangiaceae; genus SZUA-265. The sequence continues at coordinate 10,210 of DATAHU010000034.1, forward strand.
ACGGGTGAACAGACGTTGCTGATGAACTGGTACATCCACGCCGATGGCAACGTATCACCAGGTCAAGGAGACGATCCGGCGGGCAACGGCGCTGCGAGCGATGCGGACGAAGACATGGCCTTCGCGTTGGTGATGGCCGACAAGCAATGGGGTGGGCAAGGCAGCCTGGATCGACCCTACCTCGATTACGCACACGAGATGATCGATGACATCTGGAAGTTCGAAGTCGCAGATGAACGCTTGATCAAGAACGGTTCCAGTTGGGGCGACGACAGCAACCTCAACATCTCGTACTTCGCACCCGCCTACTACCGCGTGTTCGAAAAGGTCACGGGGGATGCGCGTTGGACCTCGGGCGTCGTGCCCTATAGCTACACGGTGATTGAAAACAGCCTCAATTCGAGCAACGGCAACCAAGACAACGGCCTGGTGCCAGCTTGGTCCACGAGTGCAGGCGCCGCCGTAACGCCGGGCCCCGGCGAAAATCCCCAACCGTTCAACTATCAATACGACTCGTGCCGCACCCCTTTTCGCATCGGGGTCGACGCGTGTTGGAACGGAGAAGCTCGCGCCAAGACCTACCTCGCCAAGGTCAGCAGTTTCTTCAGCGCGATCGGTGCTGGCAAGATCGTGGATGGTTACGAGCTCAACGGCACTCCGAAGCCCGAGTTCCCGGATTCGTTCGGCGGGTTATCGGGTGCGTTCATCGGTCCGGCTAGCGTCGGGGCGATGCACGATCCCCAATTCCAAGGCTTCGTCGATGAGGCGTACACTTTGCTGATCCAGAACAGCGCCTGGGCGGGCGGACAATACTACGACGAATCCTGGATCATGATGGCCGCGCTGATGCTCAGCGATAACTTTCTGGACTACACCGAATACGAATGAGCGTCCGCCTATGCTGAGCGCGTCAGCGAAGCAGAAACGCCCAAGTGGGAACGCTGACGAGCGAAAGCACGAGCCCCCAACCGACGAACGCCGCAGCGAGTTCGCTCGCGATGCCCTCCGCCATCATCAGCGCCCCAGCCGTGATCATGGTGGGCATGGCGGTTTCGAGCACCGCGACTTGCGTCACGAAACGGGGTGCGGCCAGGGCACGCACGAGGCACCAAGCAACGACTGGCAGCACGAGCAACTTGAGGGACAACCCTGCCAACAACACACGCAGCGGGCGTGGCGGGGTCAGACGCAACTTCAGGCCAACCGCCAGCATTGCCAAAGGCACTAGGGCTGCGGCCACAGCACTGAACAACGCTTCGAGAAGGGCCGGTTGCTTCACGGGCAACAGTGCGATCAGCAGCGCGCCGAACGGCGGAAAGCACAGGACTTTCTTCACGATCTGCGCGGTGCTGGGGCGCGCGCCCGCCGTCACGCTGCCAAAAGCAATCGGCACGACCGTGCTCAGGATGAGGAAAGATCCCAACTGATCATAGACGGCGGCGAGCGGAATCGAGGCTTCGCCCAGGAGCGCCGAACACAAGGGAAAACCGAGAAACGACGTGTTGCCCAGCGCGGTGGCGATGAACAACGCCACCCGGTGCATCGGATCGAGCCGCAGCGGACGGGCGAGCAGGCGCATCAACAGATAAGCGACGGCCGCCATCGCCCAAGGCACGACCACGAGGATCAGCAGTCCGACGTCCAGGTGCAGCTTGGGAACCAAACGCAGGATGGTGGCCGGTACACACAGATCCACCACGATCCGATTGAGCACGTCCGCGGCATTGTCAGGCAGCCGACCGAACCTACGCAGGAGGTAGCCTGCGACCAGGAGTGCGAGCACGGTCACTAGCGCGGAAGCCATTGGGGGCTCCGTGTGCCACCGACTGACGCACCTGCTCAAGCACCTTCCGCAGCGCCGACCCTTTTCGGCGCACGCGTGAATGGTTGACGCGGTGTGGATAGCGACGTAATGGGCGCCCATGAGGGCTCACGCCTGGGACTTCGTGCAACGCGCGCGACGCTTGGTTTCAGATGCGGCTCCCCAGCGGTTTCCCCTCGGCCTCGATGGCCCGAGCGTGCTGGCGAGCGCAGTGCTGATCGCGTACTTCATCGCGGATTATCGCAAGGAGGGTATTGACTCACCGCCTCTGACGTTCCGTGGTCTATGCGAATACGGCTTCAGTTTGCTCTCGATCAACCTGCTGTTGTACGCGCAACGCACTCTGCTTCGCACGACCAAACTGCGCGTTACCGCGCTGTTGTCGAGCAGCGCCGTGGTGGTTCTGCTGCTGGGTTACCGATACTTCCGCATGGTGCCGTTGGATTACCAAACGGTTCGCACCAACATCACCAACGGAATGGGACCGGGCAATCTATCCGTTCTGTACGACTCGTTTGGCGGAGTCACGTTCTTGATCGCGCTGCTCGTGCTGTTGGCACAGGCCGCACTCGAGTGGCGCTATCGCATCTGGCCCTGGCAACACGAACCCGTGAGCTCGAGGCCAGGCGGCTGGGGCACGCTGGCGCTCTGGGCGGGACTCGTGATCACTCCGATCGATACGCAGGATCCAGTCGTTTACCTCGCACGCACCACGCTGGAGAACTTGCGCGATGGTCCAGTGGTTGTGATCGCACCGGGTGACTATCCCTACGTGCGACGCGAGCCAGTGCGAGCGGCCCTCGACAAACGTCCGCCAGCGGTATTCCTGGTGATGATGGAGTCGTTCAACGCGCGCTACGTGGGCGCTACCAACGCCCAGGGGCAACCGGTGATGCCGGTGTTTCAGTCCTTGATTCCCAAAGGTGCTTACTTCGATTGGTTCTACGGAAATTCAATCCAAACCAGCAAGGGGCACGCTTCGATGTTGCTCTCGATCGTGCCCTCCACACGCGGCAAGATCCTGGTCGACTACGGCACGAACTGTTTCCATTCGATCGCCGAGATCCTGCGTGAACAAGGTTACGGCACCCTGTTCTATCAAGCCTACGCGAACACCGGTTACGAACACGGTGACGCGTTCTATTCGCGCAACGGCTTCGAGCGCGTGTTATCGGCTGCAGATTCCCATGGTGCCGCTGCAGCGGATGAAGCTTGGGGTTGGGGTCTACGCGACGAGGTCTTCTACCGCGAGCTATTCCTCGAAATGGATCGAACGCACGAGCGGGATGCCAATCGCTCGATGTTCGTTGCCGTTGCCCCGGTCTCCAACCACGCGCCTTTCGACAAAGTGCCGCCTCATCTCAGGCAGATGTACCCGGACCCACAGGACCGGCACGAGCACTACGCCAATTCGATTCACCTCTCCGATTCGGCGCTGACCGTCTTCTTCGACGAACTCGCCAAGCGGCCATATCTGCAAGACAGCCTCGTGATCTTGACGGGTGATCATAGTTTTCCGACGGGCGAACACGGCTACACGAGCAACGTGAGCAGCTTCTACGAAGAGTTCTTTCGGGTTCCGTTGCTCGTACTTTGGCCGGGCCACGTCGCCCCTGCGCGCAGCGGGATACCCCATTCGCAATTGGACATCGCCCCAACCCTGCTCGACCTGCTGCAGATCGGTGGCATCCAAGACCATTTCCTCGGCCACTCGCTGCTGGCTGAAGCGAGCGCTTCAACACGCCCACAGTTCAGTGACGATCGGGTTACGAAGCCAGAACCCCTCACCGACCCGTTCGATACGGGCGCGGAGCCCATCTACTTGGTGCAACCCTACTCTGGCCGCTATCGCGCGATCGTGATGGCGCCCTACAAACTCGTGTTTCACGAGCGCACGGAACGGCGTTGGCTTTTCAACGTGCGTCGAGATCCGGACGAAACGCACGATCTTGCGGCGGAGCCGGCATACGCCAGCGTGCTTGACGCGATCTCGCAACACTTGCAGCAGTTCGGTCTCAACGAACAGCTGCTCTTGCAGAATCAAGTTTGGCCGTGCAGCAAATGACCGAGGCCCAAAGGGCCCAGAGGCTCGTCACTGATTGCCGAGATTTTCGTACCAAACCACGTTGTTCGTCGCGCCGCCGATAGCGACGACGTCGAGGTTGCCGTCGTTGTTCATGTCTTGCAGATCCATTCCGACGACGGCGATGCTGCCGACGTCGAGCTCCACGCGCTCCCACGTCATCGAGTCCGGACTGTAGCGATAGATTAACAGGGCGCCCTTGCCCCCTTGATCCCCCGCGATGATTTCGTCGTAACCATCGGCGTTGAAGTCAGCGACGAACAGCGCGTGCCCCTTGCCGAATTCGGTACCGAACACATCTCGATTCCACAGCTCGGTGTCGGTCGCGCCGGGCGTGTAGATCACCAGATCGGTACCGTGCCAGGGTTCGACGGTGGCGATGAAGCGAGGCCCTCCGAGCGAGCCGAGTCCCACTTCACTCGAGCCGCGATTGGGCCGATCTCCTTCGGCGCCCACACCAATTTGCTGTGGCTCAGCGCCGACTGCTGGACGGAACAAGTAAACGCCCGCGTTGGCGGCAGTCAGGATGTCATCCGCCCCGTCACCATCCCAATCGACGATGCTGATGCCGTGTGACACTTCGAGCAAGGTGTCGTTCAAGACCTTGCCGGTCCAATCGCCTTTGGGATCGGCGGGCGCGCTGAACGCGGTAAACGCGACGGGGCCTACGTACTCGGGTTGAGAAGAACCCATGCCGAAGATCGGCAAGTCAATCAGCTCGGCTTTGCCATCACCGTCGATGTCTGCCCACTTGACGCGATGCGAAGTTGGAATTGCACCGATCGGATGCAGCTCCCAATCTTGGTTGGTCGTCGGATCGTCAGGGGCCTCGGCCCAGAAGACCGTGCCGCCGGTGCTGGTCGCGGTCATCGAAAATTGACTCGCGAAAGCGAGGTCCAAATCGCCATCGCCGTCCACGTCGTGAGGCGACATGTGGATCACGCCGGTCTCGGCCTTGGTGATCGTGTACTTTTCCCAACTCGGGTTCTTGAACCAGACGATCTCGGAGCCACCGGCCGCGAGCGCTGCCACGTCGCGCAAGCCGTCCCCATCGATGTCGAATGCGGCGGTCGAATAGCCGTTGGAAAAGTCCGCAATGTCGTGACGGGTGAACATTGGGAACGTTGGGTCGTAGGCGGCGGGGGCTGATGCCGCCCCGCCCATGCTTTGCGCGCTCCCCGCAGATCCGTCGGGCGAAGCTCCGCCACCGCCCGCGCCACCGGCGGCAGGCAACGGTCCAGGCTCGGAGGCAGGCCCTGGGTTGCTCGGTTTCGGTTGTGGATTCGGATTAACAGTCGTCGTCGCGCCTTGTCCGGGCGTGCTTTGCATGGAAGGGACGCTCGAAGATTCATTTGCGCCGTTCGGCGGCTTCTGCGTTGTTGCAGCGGGGGCCATCGGTCCGACAATCGTGCCGTCGGGTCCGTTGGTGTCCGTAGTCTGTGGAGTCGAAGCGCCGGCTTGATCTGGAGTGCCTGGCGCAGGCGCGCTGCCGTTGGGCGCGGTCGCAATCGAATTGACTTCAGCGGGCGATCCCTTGTCACCCGCGCAGCCCCACGAGGCTAACCCGAGAGCCGAACCAAACGCGAAACTCGAATACCGGCGAAGCCAATGCATGTGAGCCTCCAAACGCGCTGAGCATAGGCGCGCTGAGCAACCAGCGCGTGTGAAATGGCGGACACGGATAACCGACGCCCTGAAATCGATTTGCGGCGAGGCAGTGATTGCATGAGGCGCGTAACAATCCATCGAGATCGCCGCCCGGAACGCCAAAGCGACCCCGGACTTCGCGCTCCGGCACGATCGTTGGGTCTCACAGCTGTGACATTCAGGCACAAACACGGGACAAACGCTGCAAACTAGGCAGGAGGCACACAGCGAATCTGCTATCGTCGACCACCGCTCGCAGCTCAGCGCGTCGAATTCACGGCCCGAAGGAAAATCCATGAAGAGCACTTTGGTCGCAGGACTCGGACAGTCGTTAACCTATACTATACCCGTCGAGAAGACCGTACCCCACGTCTATCGGGAGTCAGAGCTGTTCCGCGCAATGCCGCCAGTGTTCGCCACAGCCTACTTGGTGGGGCTGATCGAATGGGCGTGCATGGAGTTGCTGCAGCCGCACTTGGAACCTGGGGAGCAGTCATTGGGCACGGCCATCGCCGTCACGCATACCGCGGCAACCCCCGTGAATCTCAGCGTGAACGTGGAAGTCCTGGTCGAGCGAGTCGATGCACGGCGCATCGCCTTTCGCGTCAAAGCGCACGACGATCTCGACGTGATTGGCGAGGGCACCCACGAGCGCTTCGTCATCGATCGCGAGCGGTTTCTCAAACGGGTCGCCGAAAAAGCTCAAAAGGCCCAACAGGCCGTCAAGCGCTGACGCAGTCCTGTGACGGATCGCGCTACAGCCGGCTACGGCCATTGAGCCTTGGACTCGCATCGTGTCCGAGCTCGTCGTCCGCTTGCGTGGTCTGAGCGAGGCCTCCATCCGACTCGCATGTCTGACCCACTGGCTCGAGGGCGCGGATATTGTCACAGCTTGCGCGGAGCTCGAAGCGCTACTCGCAGAGACGAAAGCTCGCTCAGCCGGCGCCATGCCTGCCTTGGTGAGCCTCGTTCAGTGGATTTCGGCGGCCGTAAACCCCACACGGCAACATGAGCTCGCAGAGCAGGCTCAGAGCCAAGCCGCGACGGCGCTGGCCGCGATGCTGGCACACGCGCACGAGTGCCCGCTGAGCTTTCGAGTGCTAGGCGCTCGAAGCCCCGAAAGAGCGCATGAACGCGTGCTCACGCTAGGTGAACGCAAGAACTTGGCGCGCCGAACAGGACGCAAAGGGCTGGTCCGATTGCTCGCTGATCCACACCCCGCTGTGATCGAACAACTGCTGTTGAATCCATTGCTCACCGAACCCGACGTCGTGCGCTTGGTGAGCACACGCCACTTGCCGGCGCAGAGTGCCTGCATGCTGGCTCGTGAGGGACGCTGGCTGATGGCGCCGCGCGTACGCCAGGGGTTGCTCCACAATCCCGATCTGCCAACTTGGCAGACTCTACCCCTGTTGTGGCTCTGCACACGGCCCGAGCTGGCACGCGTCGCCGAAGCGCCAAGCCTCGCTCAACCCCTGCGGGCGAGAGCTATGGCATTGGGCGAGCTCCCGCTTCGTTAATTTGAGACACTCCCGCGTCGCTGCTCGGCGCTCCAGCGTCTGGCGGCGTCCAACCTACGGGCAAGTGCGGATTGGGTGTGGGCGCCGTACGTGCAAAGGCGAAGTTACAACGAGCCGCTTCGACACAATCCGTGAGGGCTCGAGTCTCCTCATCCCACTCGCACTTCGAACGAGTCTGATAGCTTAGCCCATCAGTACCTCCGTAGTTGTCCTGGAAGGTGAGCAGTTCGCAACCGGTGTCACTGGGAACGACGACCGCAGTCGACACCGAGTCTCCCGAGTCCAGGGTCGGGTTCACCCTGCGACGAAACGCTGCTAGACACTGCCCTATGGCATGTTCCAGACACGCGTCGCTCTCGAACGTGCCCGCTGGCAACGCTTGGGTACCGTCGAGTGAGTACCCGGAATCCAACTCCCCGCAATCCAAGAAATCGAGGTCCGAGTGCGCCGCACGAAAGCCCTCCCAATTGCAAGAGCCTTGGGCATCCTGGCGAACGCAGGTTCCCTTGCCGCAGGCGAGCGGCACGACGTTGGGCGCAACGCAGGTCTCTGCAGGACAAGCCAAGTCATCGAGCTGTTGGCACACATGACTCTCGAACAACGACTCTGAATACCCGTACTGTGCACCCAAGGGCGTCCAGTCGACCCCGATCACCAGCGGTTGCCAAGCGCACGACAAGGCGGGACATTCTTGGCCCAAAGCAAGCCACTCGCAGTCCGCGTCTTTGGCGCACGACGCGCTCTGATTGACCAAGTAATCGCGATCGCGCGCCGCGGCCGGCAAGATCTCCGAGCATTGGCTCGCCTGCCCTGTCAAAGTGGCGCTCTCCGTGCGCCCATCCGCTTTCACACGGACGCGATAGTCATCGTTCAAGTCACCCGTGAGTGTGACCGAAAACGATCCGTCGTCAGCGCTCTTCGTCTTGGCCTTGCTCTGGTCGCCCAAGTTGACGACTTCGACGGCGCTGCCGTCAGGAACCGCGCCTTTCTCTCCAATGACTTGGACCCCTTCGGGCGTCTGGAACACGCGAATCTGCCCTTGATCGATCACCGGAGGGTTACCCGTGTTGGTGCTCTGCGGGGACTCACTGCTCTTGGCCCCACACGCCACGCTGAGCATGCCGCAAGTGAACAACCCAATCGCACACACATCGACGACTGACTTCATGCTTGAGATCCCCGGCTTCAATGATTTCATTCTGAAAAGGCCCCAGCGTCCGTCATTGCTCCCGCATCGGCGGGCGACCAACCCACCGGCAAGTGCAAGTCGACCTTTGTCACCGTGCTACCAATCAAAGAGCACTGACTGTCGACGACACAGTCCGTGAGCCCACGAGTGCTGCCGTCAACTCGGCAATGCTCTCGTGTTGCTTCGTAGGGGAGCTCGATCAACCCCGTGTCGGCCGAGAACAACAAGAGCTCGCAGTCCGCGTCACTGGGCACGACGGCCGTAACCAAGGTAACGCCCGAATCCGTTCCGGATGACCACTTGCGCTGAAACGCCGGTCGGCAATTTGCGATCGCCTCTCGGATGCACGCGTCGCTCGACGCTTGTTCGGGCGACGCCGCATCAGCGTCTCTGCCAAGCGGCGCACTGTATTCACCGCAGTCGAGGTATTCGCTGCTCCTGTGTAACGCTCGATACGACTCCCAAGTACAGGCCTCTGCCTCGGACTGCATGATGCAGTCTCCGCTCACACAACCGAGCGGCTTCAAGATCTCGTCCCCGAGCACTCCCGGCTGACTGCATTGGAGCTCCCGCGTTCTTTGGCTGACGCGGCCCTCCAAGTCCGAAAACCGACTCGCGTCGGGCACCGCGTCCGGCTCGCGTCCTCCGCGATAAATCGACGGCGCCCACTGCCCCGCCAGTTGATCCCACAACACCCAGATGCACTCGTCGTCACTGCTGCAGGCGGGCCGTTGCATCAGGATCTGCTCTCGCTCGTCAGCCGCTGCGGACATGACCTCAGCGCAGCTCTGCGCCTCGGCGATCCCGTTTACTTCGGGGAGCAACTCGACGCTCTTTGCACCGGCGCGAGTGCGCACGGTCACGCGATACGCGTCGTTTGGATTGCCGGGCAACGCAACCGCAAAGGATCCGTCGATCGCACTTTCCGTGCCCGCAGTACTGTCGCTGTTGACGTCCGTTACCTCGACCCGGCTACCGGCGGGCCGGGCGGCACCTTTGCCTCCTCTGACTTCGACCCCACCCGCAGTCTTGACGACGCGGATTTGGCCCTGGTCAATCACCGGGGGATTGCCCGTATTGGTGCTGTGCAACGCATCGCTAGCCTTGGCTCCGCACCCCAGAACCAGGCACGAAGCAGCCAACAGGCGCATTAACCTGCCACTGCGTTTGGGCTCGTCATTCATGCTTGGGATCCCCGTCGGGCGCTTTCGGTTTCGTTTCGGAGGGCTTTTTGGGCAGAACATGGGTCAGTGGAAATAGTTGGAGATTCAACTGCACGACGCGATCGGGCGTGGGGTCAGCATCGGCTAGCGCGATCAAATCAATGCGCAGTTCGTCGACGCGGCGCCGAATCTCGTCGACCGTCGTCTGACTCGCGCTCAAGGTGAGCGAAGTGATGAAGCGTTCTGGGGCGGGCACCAGCTCCATCGCTTGCGACGCGCGTTGCATCATCTCAGCGTGATAGTTGCGGATATGTAAACCCGTAGCCTGCTCACCGGTGGTTACGGCTCGGTCGACTTGGCGCAAGCGTCCCGACTCGTCGCGTTCGAGCATGCCGAGTTTCACGAGTAGCTCGAGCGCGCGTGCGACTTGCTTGTCGCTGATCTCGGGCCGCAACACCTTCGCCAGCACCTCGGCCTCCTCCACGAAGTCGGGGCAAGCCACTAGCTCACGCAAGGCGGGATGGAACCAAGTCGAGTGGTATTCGTGTTGCGCGACGCCTAGGCTTTGTGCGGCGCGAAATCGAGGAAAGGCGCTCAAGCGCTCATGCAACTCGTTGCGCTCGGCATCGTTCTTGGCTTGGTTGAAGCGGACGAGCAGTTTGAAGTAGTCGGTTGCTTCCGGATTGAGCCGGCACGCTTTGGCGAAGCGCTCAGCCATGCTCGGGCTCAAGTTGCGTTTGCCCTCGATCACCAACTTCAAGTAGTTCGGCGCGCCGAGTCCTGCGGCCTTGGAGAACCCGCGGTACGACAGGCGCGTGGTTCGCTGCAACGCGTAGAAGGCAGCCAGAAACTCCCGGTAGTCGCGGTAGCGAAATACATCCACCGCCGCCCTTTGGCGCTTGCTGGCCCGAGTCTCCACGCTCGGGTTCTGTCACAAGGGGCACAGCCGGTCTTTAGCCAATTCCGAAACTCCGTATTCTGGAGCATTCGACAACACCCTCGTTAGTCGAACTTTATCTCCATTATTACAGTCCCTTGGACCAAGAATACGGAAACCAGTTCTCGCGCTTGGGCCATACCGAGTAAACGGGGCTCGAACCCGACTCGCGCGTCTTCGGCCATGTCTTGGGTGTGCATCGGGCGCTGGGCCGTGGCACGCCTTGGAAAAACTCACTGGCTGCAACTTCGATGTTCGGTTTGGGCCCCGCTCGTTCGTCCTCGATGCATCTTCCCCAACAAGGAGTTCGACAACGATGGCAAGGTTCATGTTCATCTTCCGCGGAGGCGGCTACGCACGCCCCGATTCGCTCTCTCCCACCGAGTTACAAGCTCACCTCGCAAAGTGGACGCAGTGGACGGACGGACTGCTTGCCGCAGGCAAACTGTCGAGCGCCAACGCGCTCGAGTTTCCAGCGACCGGCAAGACGTTGCGTGGCAAGGAACGCAACGTTACGGATGGACCGTATGCGGAGTCCAAAGATCTGGTCAGTGGCACGCTGATCGTCGAGGTCGCGTCACTCGACGAGGCGCTCGGCCTGGCTCGAGGTTGCCCGATCCTGGAGCTCGACGGCTCGGTGGAAGTCCGGCCAGTTATCCCAACGCCAGAACCGGCAAGCAAGAAGTAACGCCAATGCAGGACGTGACGGGCGCGGTGATCGAGGGTTTGTTCCGGCGCGAGTTCGCGCATCTCGTCACCGCGCTCACGCGTTTGCTTGGCGCACGGCACATAGAGCTCGCCGAAGACGTCGTGCAGGACGCGCTGACGAGCGCAGTCGAGGCCTGGCGCTTCGGCGTGCCCGATGATCCCAAAGCCTGGATCTTGCAAGTGGCGCGTCGTCGCGCGATCGACGCGCTGCGCCGCACTCGGCGTTTTGCCGACCTGAGCGTAACGCTCGAAACCGAGGGCAAAGTCGAGCGCGAGGTCGACCTCGCGCTTTCGCCGGAGGCGGAGGCCGAGAACCAACTATTCATGATGTTTGCGGTCTGCGATTCACAGCTGAGCTCGGACACCCGGGCGAGTTTGATTCTGCGCTGGCTGTGTGGCTTCGGTCCGACCGAGATCGCGCGCGCGTTCCTAGTCGACGTTGCGACCATCGAGCGCCGCCTGCAGCGCGGGCGCAAGCGGCTGCAGAGCTTCGACTTCTCGAGCGCCATGAGTAGCGCCGAGCAGCTGCGCGCGCGACAACCCGTGGTCGAACGCGCCTTGTACCTGCTCTTCAACGAGGGCTACCACGGCAGTGACCCTGAATTTCCGCTGCAGCCGGCGATCTGCAGCGACGCCCTCCGTCTCGTGGAGTCATTGGCAAACGCCGAAGGCTGTAAACCCATGACCGCTCACGCGCTGGCTGCCCTATTTTGCTTCAACAGTGCGCGACTTGCGACACGGCTCGACGAACAGGGCGTGCTCGTGCCCCTGGTCGATCAAGATCGGGCACGTTGGGACTCCGCTCTGATCGAACGCGGAATTCGACATCTGGCGCAGAGCGCAAGCGGCGAGCAGCTCACGCGCTGGCACCTCGAAGCGGGCATCGCGCTCGAGCACACGACGGCAGCATCGGTCGCAACCACGGACTGGCCGCGGATTGTCGCTTACTACGACGCGCTATTCGCGCTCGAACCGGGCCCCGTCGTGGCAATGAATCGCGCCCTGGCAGTGGCCGAAGCCAGTGGACTGGACGCGGGCCTCGCAGCGCTCACCCCGTTGGAGACGGAAACGTCGCTGCAAAGCTACTCGTTCTATTGGGCGGCTCGGGCAGATCTCGAGCGGCGCGGAGCCCACTACGAGCCAGCGCGCGTTCACTATCTGCGCGCAACGACGCTCGCCAAGAGCCGTGCCGAGCGCGTCTGTTACGAGCGCAAGCTCGCTGCACTCGGCACTTCCACGAGCGGTTGAGCAACGCTCGCGTTTTGTACAGCGCCCACAGGCTCGCTGCGCTCGCCTGTTTGCAAGCGCCACAAGGCCGCGTAAGCGCCGTTGGCCGCGACCAACTCATCGTGAGTGCCCGACTCTGCGATGCGTCCGGCGTCGATCACGTAGATGCGATCGACGTGTCGCACCGTCGACAGTCGGTGGGCGATGATCACACTGGTGCGTCCGCGGAGTGCTGTCGCGAGTGAACGCTGAATCGCCGCCTCCGTCTCGTTGTCGACCGCGCTGGTCGCCTCGTCGAGCAACAGGATTGGAGGATTGCGCACGAGCGCGCGGGCGAGCGCGATGCGCTGACGCTGGCCACCGGACAGTTTCTGCCCGCGTTCACCCACCTCGGTTTGGTAGCCGTCCGGCAGTGCGCGCACGAACTCGTCGGCCTCCGCCGCCTCGGCGGCCGCAGCGATCTGCTGCGCCTGGGCGAAAGGCAGACCGTAGGCGATGTTGCCCGCGACGCTGGTGTCGGCCAGAAAGCTATCCTGTGCGACGTATCCCATGCAGCGTCGCAGGTCTTGTAACGCGTATTCGGAAATTGGAACGCCGTCCAAAGTGATCGAGCCCGCCGAGGGCTCGAAGAACCTGAGCAACAGTTTCGTGATCGTGCTCTTGCCCGCGCCCGTCGTGCCAACCAACGCGATCGAGGTTCCCGCCGGAATGTGCAGAGAAAGGTCGTGCAGCACTGGCTGCTCGCCGTATCCGAATACGACCCCTTTGAAGGTGAGTTCACCCCGCACCGCGCGCGGTTCGAGCGCTCGACCGCTGTACTGCACCTGAACTTTGGACTCGATCAAGTCCATCACGCGTTCGACGGAGGCCATCGAACGTTGGTACAGATCGCTCATGTCCGCCAAACGCGTCATCGGCCACAACAGGCGCTGCGTCAGGTAAACGAGCACCGAGTAACTACCGACGCCAATCGCGCCGTCGAGCGCCAGGAAACCGCCGTACAAGAGCGTCACCGTGAAACCGCTCAAGATCCCCATACGGATCACGGGCGTGATCGCCGAAGACCAACGGATCGCGTCCTGGTTGGCGTCGCGATACTGGGCCGACACTTGTTCGATTTGCCCGGCTTCAATCTGTTCGGCGGCATAGGCTTTGATCGTCGCGATGCCGAGCAAGTTGTTGTTCAGTCGCGTGTTGAGCACCCCCGCAGCTTCGCGCACGGCTTTGTAGCGACCCGCCAAGCGGCTCTGAAACCAGAACGCGCCGTAGACGATGACCGGAATCGGCAAGAGCGCCAAGAGCGCCACGCTGGGCGCGAGCGCGAAGAACACGGCTCCGACCAACAGCGATCCCGTGAGCACTTGAATCAGATCGTTGGCTCCGCCGTTGAGAAAGCGCTCCAGCTGGTTGATGTCGTCGTTGAGCACGGCCATCAACTGGCCCGTCTTTCGTTTCTCGAACCAACTCATGTCGAGCGCTTGCACATGCCGGTACGCGTCCAAGCGCAACTCGTGCTGAAGCGTTTGCGCCAAGTTCTTCCAGCGCACCGAGTACAGATATTCGAAAACCGATTCGAACACCCAAATCACGACCGTCAGTACAGCGAGCAATACGATCTGCTGCCTTGGCGCGCTCACGCCAAGGCGCGCCAAGAACGACGTCTTCTGACTGACCACCACGTCGACCGCGATTCCGATCAATACCTCTGGCAGAACATCGAACAACTTGTTGAGCACCGAATAGATGGCAGCTCGGGTCGCAGTCTTGCGCTGCGCTTGGGCGTGGGCGAATAAGCGAGCCAACGGGTGCTTCATGGATTTCCTCGATCGCGAGTCGGACTTGTCGCTTACCAGCTCGGTTGTCAAGCTCACACCAAGCGCGATGTCTCCCTACAAAGCTCGTGCGGCGGAAACGCTTGCCCTGTGAGATTTCTCTAGCAGCTGCACCAGCCTTGACTCTAGGCTCGGCGGGTGGACTTCTTTGCAGTGGGAGACGAGGCAAAGGGCTTCATCGCCATCGGACAAGTCGCCACCGGCTTCATCGCGATTGGGCAAGCCGCAACGGGCTTCATCGCCATCGGGCAACTGGCGCGCGGTGTGTTCACCTTGGGCCAGCTCGGGTTCGGCTTCATCGGTTGGGGACAAGCCGGCGTCGGTTTGTGGCACGCGGTTGGAATGTTGGGGATTGGGGGTCGAGGATTTGGCGGCGTGCTGCCCCTCGTCCCGGGCATTGGACGACCGCGCGTAACCCCCACGGCGATGACGCTGACGCAAGTGCAAGCCGGAGGGGAGCCCGGCTGGGTGGCGCTGGATGTTTATCTAGAACCAACAGACGGCTCACTGGCGCTCGTGGCCGGGGGAGCACGCTTGCCCATGAAGATCCACCGCGCGATTTTGAAGGCGACCCAACGGCTCGTGCAGACCAAGGGCACTGCTGAGCAAGCGGGTCGGATGCTGTCGGTGTTCGCATGGGTCGTGCGTTACGATGACGTGCTGGTCTGCGAACGCATCATGCACGTGCCACCGCGACCCTACGAGGAACCTGGATTCAAGGTCCGCGCCAGCTTCCAGCTCACGGGTCTAGTGGGCCTCGGAGTCGCTTGGTGGCTAATCGTCGGTAACGATCTGTTGCCCTTTTTGGTGACTCTCTTCAGCGAACTCTGACAATCCAATTCAGGATGAGCGCGTCCCCTCCTTCAATCTGTCGAAACTGCGGAGTCGTAGCGCTCCCGCTCGCTCAACAATGCGGCGCTTGCGATAGCGCGTTGGTCGGCAACCGTCGCGCGATACCGAATCTCCCTCCGGAGCTCAGCTGGGCTGCGCTGCGCTGCACGTTCACTTGCAACTCGTGCCGCTTCGAAGCGCCGCTCGACGCAATGGACACGGATGGTGCGGTCGAATGCGCGCACTGCGGACTGCGCCAACGCTTCGACACCGAGCAATGGCGTGGTGCGTTGGCATTTGCCCACTCGGTGGCGGATCTCGCGGCCCCCGGTAAGGAAGGTAGGAACCCGCATCCCGAGATCTGGATTGGCTCGGACAATCCCTATGCGCTGATCGGTGAACACGAGGTCTTCGCGCGCTATGCGGGTGACAGTTTCAGCGTCGAAGCCAGCTCCGGCTACCCCGTCTGTGATCATTGCCACGAGCCCTATCATATCCGTCAAGGCGAGCAGGGCATGCTCGAGGCGCTGTGCCCGAGTTGCGGAAATCGTCCCACCTACGCATTGCCGCCCAGCGCCCACGATCTTTACGGCGGTCTATTGGGTGTCGTCGCGGATGATCAGCGCACCGATCGGCCGAGCGCAAAGGTTACGCTGACCGCGGCGGGCATCATGGCGCTCAATTGTCCAAGTTGCGGCGGGCAGCTCACGATCACTCAACCGTCGAGTGTTCAGACGTGTAGCTATTGTCGAGCCAGTTGCTTCGTACCCCATCGCAGCTTGAGTCGCGCTCTGAGCCGCACCGTAAAGCCCGCAATCTGGTGGGCATTCTTCCGCGGTGTGTCCCCGACGCGCGCCGAGCTCGTGCTCGGCGCCCCCGAGACCGCCGAGAATACGAAGGCGGCGTTGCTCGAAAAGCTGAAGCGCAAGAAGGGTAAGACACCGCCCCAAGCCCAAGACAGACCGGGTGTGTACGAAGCGCCCGAATTAGCGGGGCGAAATTGGCCACAGGTGTGGCTGACCGTGCTCGCAGGTTCAGTCGCAGCGGCGATCGGCTACGTCATAACCCGCGCTTTGTAGCGCCGCGGCGATTAAACTCGCCGCGTGGCTGCACGCAAGACTTCCGCAACGAAGAAACCCAAAGCACCCAAGACACCCAAAGCGGCGGGCACGCGCAAACGCAAAGGCGTCGCGCTAGAGCCTACGCAACTCACGGCACCCGAACTCGCATTGGTCGACACGGAAGCGCTGTCGGAGCTCGCTCAGCGCGTCGAGGCCGACGGGGGCGCCGTGCTCGCGCGCTATCGCGAACCCTTGGGCGGCCATGCTCTGATCTTGGCGGCGTTACCCTTGGAACGCGTGGAGCCCACACCCTTCCAACGCGACGTCAGCGATACTCATGTTCGCAAACTGACTCGGGCGATGGACAAGACGAAGCGCTTCCTGGATCCGATCATCGCGGTCGCTTCCGACGGCAAGTACTGGACGCCCAACGGCAACCATCGCCTGACGGCGCTGCGTGAGCTGGGCGCCAAGGCCGTGATCGCGTTGCTCGTGCCCGAGACGGCGGTGGCGTATCAAATCCTGGCGCTGAACATCGAGAAGGCGCACTCGCTGCGCGAGCGCGCGCTCGAAGTGGTGCGCATGGCTCGTGAGCTCGTCAAACACTCCACGCAGCAAGAGAACAGCTACGAGCTCGAGTTCGAGGAACCCGCGCTCGTGACGCTTGGCTTTGCGTACGAATTGCGACCGCGACTCGCGGGCGGTGCTTACCACCCCGTGCTGCGCAAAGTGGACACTTGGATCCCAGAGGCCTTGCCGGAAGCGGCAATCGAGCGCGAACGCCGTGCAACCTTGCTGGTCGAGCTCGATGACGCTGTGAACGAAGCCGTGAGCAAGCTCAAGGAGCGTGGACTCACGAGCCCCTATCTCAAATCGTTCGTCGTGGGCCGCATCAATCCGCTGCGCTTCATCAAAGGTGATCCGCCGGGCTTCGACGAGTTGTTGGCCACGATGACCAAGCGCGCCCGCGGCTTGAAGACCGACCAGATCAAGAACGAGGATTTGGCCCGGAGTGGCGGCGCCCCCGACGAAGAATAGGCATCTGCTGGAGCGTCACGGATTGGCTTCGTAGTAGTCTGCCAGCGCGCAGTTTCGATTGGCGCTGCCTTCGAGCGCTTGGCGCAACATCTCGGCGCGTCGCTTGGGGCCCTCCACGCGCATCAAAGTCAAAAGCTCGATGGCGTCGGGATCTTTGACGTGCTCGTTCATCCAGTCTTCCCGCGCGCCTTCTACCGCGATCGAGTTGCCGGCAGGGTCCAGCTGGGCCAAGCGATCCACGTCGCAGACCTCGCGCATCGCCGCAACGAATCCGGGGCTCGTGTTGGGTTGATTTGCGGGCGGAGACTCACAAGCCACGCTCGCGGCGACCCAGGCGAATACGGCGATGCATTCAATCCGTCGAAACAGACTCATGGCAGCACAAGACCCACGACTCGGCGTGAGCTTGGGTCGATCGATGATGGGTCGCTCAGTGCTCTGCGCCGGCAGCGATCTGGTCTTGAATCCGAACGTCTGCGTCCGACACGAAATCCGACATGTGGAAGACCTCGCCTTCCTCGGACGCGAGCAGCCAGTAGTCCAGAGCCACCTGTGCCGGGTAGCCAAAGCTCGGATCGTATTCGACGCCGATGTTCGCGGCCGAGCCGATATTCGATTCTATGCGCTTGAACATACCGGCAACCGTGTACCAATCGCCGTACTTCTCGGTATCGACGGCCGTATCGTATTCACCTGATGCCCCCAACCCGAAGGCCGCGACGACGCGATTGGCTTCGACTTCGACCAAGACGTCGTCCTGCAAACGCGGAGCACAGAAACAACTGCGCTTCACGTGCACCTGGTAGTCGCTGTTGCCGCGGCTCGCCCATTGTAGGCGTGCCTGTTTCAGCCCTTCGGCGATCTCCTGGTTTCGCAGCACGACTTCCATCGAAGCATCCGACTCGATGGTGTTCACTGGCCCCGGCATGGTCTTGGCGTCAGACGCGCTGCCGTCCCGAGAGGCACCCCCTCGAGGTGCGCCGTCTGTCGAGGCGCCTTCCGCGGACAGTCCTTGCGCGCCGTCACCTGCAGCAACCACCTCGTCCGCGCCACCACATGCTGTCGCCAAGAGCAGAGCGAGCGTCGCTGACCCGAGTCGCGGGTAGACGAATCCGGGTGTCGAGCGTGTGCACCGCGTGGCCATTTGCCCACACTGTCGGACACCCACTCCTCTCCGTCAAGCCGCGCCTTGCTCCGTCACCCGTACCACCGTGAACGCTTGGAAATATGCGCGGCGATGAGACCCCTGCTTCGCAGTCTTGGCCTCATCCATACCGATTCGGAACGCATGCGGAGCCGCGCGTCCATAACGCTGCCGACGTCGCGGGCGCCCGCACAGAGAGCAGGTCGCAGGCGATCAGCTTCCCTTCAGCGCTCGTCAAGGGTTGTCTACGATCATGCCAACGACCTCTTCCTGGTAATCCTGCGCGGAGGTGTAGCTGCCGCGCAACCACAACAGCACCTGTGCTTGTCATCCCAGAGGGGCACGATTGGCCGCAGGTTATCGACTGACGAGCCCTTGGTCACGGGTACCCAACTGAACGCAAGTGCGCCGACACCCGCCGTCTCACCCACGTCCCGATCCGCGCGCGCTGCGCCGATCGGGACACTCTCACGACGCCGGGCACGGCGAGAACCGCAACTCGGGCTGATGCTGTACGTTAGCGGTGAACGCTGCGTGCAGGCTCGTTTCGTTGACATTCTCGCAGCTTGCACGGGCGGACGATTGGCTCGGCCGAACGCGCGTTCCCCAGACGCTCGAAGCTGGCACGTGCAGTGCACTTGTGGCCCTTCAGCCAGCCATGGACAAGGTGCTACTACTCGAGGACGAACCGCTCCTGCGCGCAGCGTTGAGCCGAACGCTGCAGCAGTCTGGCGAGATCGAAGTGATCGGAGCAGGCTCGCTGCGCGAGGCGATTTCAGCGCTCGATTTTGCCGTTCCAAAACTGCTGATCGCGGACCTCGATCTACCCGATGGTTCGGGCTTGGATCTACTGCCGGAACTGGCGGTTCGAGGTTTGCGTCTACCGGTGGTCATCATCAGCGCGCACCTCACCCGTTACCAGGCGGAACTCCCAGAGAGCACCAACATCGAGGCCCTGGCCAAACCGTTCGAGATCAGCCGTTTGGTGTCCATCGTAAAGACTCGCCTGGCGCGTTCGAAAACCGAGCCGCCGCCCGCAGCGTTCGCAGTTGCCGACTATCTGCAGTTGGCAGGTATGGCTCGACGCAGCGTGCTGCTGTCGTTGCGCGATGAACAGGGTCTGGTCGGCGAAATCATCGTCCAGGAGGGCGAACCACGCTGGGCACGCGACAAGCAGGGTGAAGGCGAAGCCGCCTTTCGGCGACTGGCGTTGCTCCAGCAGGTGCAGGTTTCGTGTAAACCTTTGACTGCCAAGATCGCCAAGTCGAATCTGAGTGGTAGTCTCGAACACCTGCTGATCGACGCCGCTCGTCACGCCGACGAAGCTCAACAGAGCGAGCAACAAGTCACCAAGGTACCGCGCCCGACCGAAGTCAGCTCCAGAAGCAGCGGAGAGATCCCGGTTCCGCCTAGCGCGCGAGCCGAAGGCGCCGGCCGAAGCCTGCAGCCGGGCACGCCCCCACCCTTGCCGTCGCGTGCCAAGCCGCGCTTGCCGCCCGTTCCCCCGAGACCCGCAGGGGCTCCAGCACCAGTCATTCCAGACCCCACGCTCGTAGCGTTGCCCAAGTCCATAGCGAGCTCGTCGACAGAGGAGAACACCGTGAGCCCCAACCGAAGCAGCCCAAGTGCGCAACAATTGTTAACCAGTGACCACACTCTAAAGGCAATCACGCGCGCTGATCGTCACGGTAGCGTGGTCGACGCGGCTGGCGAGGGCGACCTCGAATCCTGCGCCGCGGTCGCGACGATCGCCGCCAAGAGCGTGCTCGAAGCCGCCGCCGAGCTCGGCTTTGGGCGCCCGACGGCGTGGCAATTGTCGCTCGGTTCGTCGAGTTGGTACGTGGCTCACGACCGCGACGAACTCGTGATTGGGCATGGCGGGCTGAACAAGAACCCAGGCGTGACGCTGAGAAAGCTCGCCAAGAACTGCGGAGCCCTACCATGAACGAAGCGCTAGCCACACTCTCGAAGACCGACGGCGTGATCGGGGTTGTCGTGTTCGATGAACAGGGCCGTTGCGTGGCCAACGAGCTGCCACCGCCCTACGAGCCAATCCTGATGAGTGACGTGATTCGGCGTCTGTGCTCCGCGTTCGACGCGTTCTCTTCGCTCGACGAGGGGGAAGTCGCTTCCTTCAGCGTCGATTGCGAGGAAGGCGGCGTGGTGCTCAGGCGTGTAGAGCACAACTGGGTGGTTGCGCTCACGCAGGCGGACGTGAACATGAACTTGCTCAATGTCGCCATGAACGTCGCGATCCTGAACTTGAGTCGCACTCAGCACAGCGGCACGCGTGCCGCAACCGGCGCCTCGACCGAATCGTTTGCAATGCGCTCGGGTTCGATCACGTCGATTACGAGCTCGACGGCGGGGCTGGAGGTCCCAGCGGACGCAGTCGATCGGGCGATTTTGCACCAGCTGTTGTCGATCTATCAGGAGTACTTGGGCCCTGCTGCGAAAGCGGTGTTGAAGCAACAACTGGCAGCTCTGGGAGTGACGTCGCGCACTCTGCGTCGGACGCAATTCGGTGATCTGGTAACCCGGCTCACGTCCAAAATCCCGGTGCCTCAACGCCAGCGTGAATTCAACCTGGCCGTGCAGAAGTTCCAAGAACGCATGCTGCTCACCTGAGACAACGACCCAGCCTCCCGCGCCACAATCATGGACTCCCTAAGACCCAACGCGGAAGATCTGCGCATCGTACCCGGCACCTTGATCGCCAACTACGTGGTCGAAGAGCTGTTGGGGCAGGGCACCGAAGGTTCGGTCTACGTCGCTCGCGATTCGCTGCTCGGTCGGCAAGTGGCGCTGAAGACGTTGCGCATCGCCGAAGTCGGCGAAACTCGCGGGGTGGAGGAGGCACGTTTGCTTGCGGCGCTCGAACACCCCAACGTCGTGCGTGTTCTACACGCACGAAGGCACCAAGGGATCTGGTTCGTGGTATTCGAGTATTTGGCTGGAGGAAGCTTGCAGAACGCGCTCGACCGCAACGGCGCGATGGCCTGCGAGCAAGCCTTGGATCTGCTGAGCCAAGCCGCAGCAGGGCTGGCCTACGTTCATGAGCACGGGATCCTGCATCGCGATCTCAAGCCTCACAATCTACTGTTATCCCGTCGCGGTGAGTTGAAGCTGTGCGACTTCGGACTCGCGCTCGACTTGCGGAGCCAAAGGCGCCCGCAGAGCCTGGTGGTCGGCACGCCGGCGTTCTTGGCGCCGGAACTCTGGCAAGGCAGCACTGCCACCACCGCGTCCGACGTGTTCAGTCTGGGCGTGTGCTTGTTTCAGATGCTCACGTGCCGCTTACCCTTCTTGGGTACGAATCGTGAACAGCTGAAGCAAGCGCATGCCGAGATCGCGGCCAAACTCCCGCCAGGCACGCCGCCACCCGTAGCCGAACTGGTAGAAGCGATGCTCGCAAAGGATCCGGCGCAACGGCCCACGAGCAAAGAGCTCCCGAAGTTGCTTGGCGAGCTCGGTCGCGCTCCTTATCGCTATCCGCCGAGAAAGAAGCCGACAGACACGGCCTCGCTGGCGGCGCTGTTCTCCGCGGGGGGTCCCAGCCACGCGCTGCGCGAAGTCTTTCGCTCGGGACGCGATCGCGTCTACGCAAGCGAGCTGATCGAGCGGCTCACGCGCGGCGAGTCGCTCGAGCTGAGTTCGACCAACAGCGCAGACGGCTGTGTGCTGCTCGACGTCGCAATGCAAGGCGGCGGCCGTTGGCAACTGCTCGCACGTCTCACGCTGATCAAGACGCAGGTGTCGTTGTGTGAAGTCATCGAGCAGAAGCTCGGTCTCGCCAGCTCGGGCACGCTCGCCGAGGCGTGCGAACATCTGGTCGATCCCGCAAGGCGCAGCGGTTCGGAAGCAGTGGTCGTGCTGCATGCGCCACGCGGGCTTACGCGCGAGCAGCGCGACGAAGTGAAGTTCGTGGTTCAAACTCTGGAGCCGCATCAAGTCCGCTGCGTGTTGATCACTCCTGTCGGCGAGTCGCCCAGCGCGGAGGATGAAGCCAGCGGCTTGAAGCGCTTGATCGTCTTCGAGCCGCAAGAAGACACCTCAGAGCTCGAGCAGCGCTTGGAGTTGTGGCTGCGCGAGACCACTGGCGGAAAGTTTTCGTTCTCCTTCGACGGCAAGCAGTTGCTGGCAGAGCTGTGCAGTGAGAGTGGGCGCTTTTGGGGCACCCTGGCGCTGCAGAGCCTGTTCGTCGCGAGCGCTGCGGGCATGCGGGTCGTGACCAGCTGGGCGGTCCAACGCGCCTGCGACCAACCCGTGCTGTGGCACGACCCGAGCGAAGTTCCTGCTGCCCTGCGCAAACGCCCATTGAACTGGCCTCCTTGGCTCGCGGGCTCCCAGAGCGCACTCGAAGACGACGCTCCGAGCAAGAGCCGCAGCGCCCCGTCCATCGCCAGCCAATCCGTGCGCCCCAATTCCGACAGCGTCGCGGTGTGAACCGCATTTCAAGAGCGATTCGAACCGCGCTCTATTTCGAAAGGATCGTAACGACAATGCTCCAAACCATCAGCGGCAGAATCATCGCCATTCTACTCAGTTTCTCGGTCTTGCTCGCCGGCGGCGCAGCTGCCAGCCACATCGTGCTGAAGCAGCAGGCAGATGACGCACTCGTGGTCAACCTGGCTGGTAGGCAACGCATGCTGACGCAGAAGATGACCAAGGAAGCTGCCTTGCTCGTGAATCTGTCCAAGGCGAATGACCCAGCTCAGGTCACCTCACAGCGTGAACTCCTGCAAAACACCATGCGCGTGTTCGAGATGACTTTGCTCGCGCTCAAGGACGGGGGTTCCGCACCCTTGAATCTGGACATGACACGCATGCGTCCGACCCAAGCCACGACGGTACCAGAAATTCAAAAGGCGCTGGAGACGGTTGCTGCTACTTGGGAGCCGTTCAAGAAGAACCTTACGACGCTGATCGCGAGCAACGGACAAGACGCCGCTGCAGCCCAGACGATCATCGCGAGCAACATGCAGTTGATGGACATGATGAACGCCGCAGTCGATCTGATGCAGCGCGACTCGGAGTCGAAAGTCAACGTGCTGGTCCTGGTGCAGTCGCTGTCGCTCGCACTCGGCTTCCTACTTGCCTGCATCGGGATTTGGGTCGCCCGAGCAACCATCGTCCGGCCTTTGACGGAGCTGGCGGCGGCCGCGCGCTCGATGAGCACGGGCAACCTGAACGTCGAATTGAACTTGGAGGGCACGCGCGAGGTGAAAGAGCTGGGTGCTTCGTTCGATCGGATGCGCGCGAGCATGGTTGCTGCGATGGGCGGCGCCATGGGTGGTACACTTCCCGACGACGACCTGTGAGCGTCGGGTCCCCGAGCTTCGAGATCCGGGAGCCCCAGCGACAGCGGCTAGAAAAGCGGAGCACGTGTTTCGTTCGTTTCGTGCTCCGCCCTGGCTGTGCTGGAACTCATAACTCAGCAATGCAACAGAGGAAACTCACGCCGTTCGAGCTGCGTAACCTAGCGGAAACAACGGCCCGCAATGCTCGCGGTGTATTGCCAAGGGCGAACTCGTTTGTTTCGTTTGTTTAGCTCGACCGACAAGCGTTAAGCCCCCTGGGCGAGCGCCGTCCAGTCTGGACATGGCCGGGGGATTGAAAAGCGCAGCTCGACGAGCAACGACTGGAGACAACGCCGCTGGGGGACCGATTCCACGACGGAGTTGGGAACGCAGCGATTGGCGCGAGCTGGAGTTACTCGCGCGACGCCTGCACCGCAATTGGCAGACATTGGCGAGCAACTGGGTCGGCGCTTGCGCCAATCAAAAGGAGCTCAGCCTCGAACATCCGGATTACCCTGGCGCCCTCAAGCGCGTCGTAGAACCTCTGCTTGGAGCGTTGGCGCTCGGGCGCCACGAGATCGGCGAACTGCACGCACTGGAGCTTTTCGCCGATTTGCGCGCCCTGAGCTTCGAAACCCCTGCGACTTTGCGCGCCATAGAGTGCCTCGAGAACGCTGCGCGAGGCCAGGTCGAGAATCCCGAATGCGCGGAAGGTTGCCGCCAATTGGGACGATTTTTGACGTGCGTCGCAATACACGCGGCAAGCAATCCGTCCCTGGATCCCGAGCTCGTTTCGACACAGGAGCGCCTGCGCACTCGAACCACCCAGTTCGTGGGCGACAGCCCCGCGATCCGTCTGTTGCGCGAGCAAATCGAGGACGTGGCCCACGCTAGCGGCCCAGTCTTGATCGTCGGGGAGAGCGGAACGGGCAAGGAACTCGTCGCGCAGACGCTGCACCGCTTGCGCTCCGGCGAGGCGCGTCCGTTCGTCGCGGTCAATTGTTCGGCACTGCCGCACGAATTGATGGAGAGCGAACTGTTTGGGCACGAGCGCGGGGCGTTTACCGGTAGCCGTCAAAGCGCGATCGGACTGATGCGGGCTGCAGAGGACGGCAGTGTGTTCCTCGACGAGATCACCGAAATGCCACTGGCTCTGCAACCCAAGCTATTGCGCGCACTGGAACAACGCGCGGTGCGTCCGCTCGGCGGGCTGCGAGAGATCGCGTTTGGTGCGCGGATCATCGCCGCGACGAATCGCGATCCCGAGGCGACGCTGAGCCAAGGTCAGTTGCGGTCCGACTTGTTCTATCGACTCTGCGTGCATCGGGTTGAGGTACCCGCGCTGCGCTCGCGGCTCGGGGACATCCCCGCGCTGGTCGAGCACTTCTTGGCGCTGGCGGCGGCCGACGCCACCGGGTCGTCCAGAAGTCAGACGCCCAAAGCGATCTCTGCCGATGCACTGTCGGCGCTGATGAACTATGCCTGGCCGGGCAACGTGCGCGAGCTGCGCAACGCAATCGATCATGCCTGCGCGCGGGCGCGCTCGGGCGTCATCGACACTCGTGATCTGCCTCGCGCGCTCTTCGGGCGCCCATCGTTACCTGGAGCGGACCCGCAAGCGCCCATTCACTTGGCGCACGCTGAGAATTGGCCAAAGACCGGAACGGCCGCCAACGACGTATCGCTGGCACCGCTGCACGTCGTCGAACGCGAGCACATCGAGCGCGCGTTGCGCGCGGTGGGCGGTAACAAGACGCAAGCAGCCGAGCTGCTCGGATTGTCGCGGCACCAGCTGTATCTGCGCCTCGAGCGCTTGGGCCTCTACGCCCGCTCCGAGGCACAGAGCTGCTCGGGCGGCAGCGGCGAACGACCGCGCCAAAGCTGAGCCCACGGGGCGAGACAAGCTAGCAGTGCACCAAACGGGAGCAGCCCCGGAGGCGAGTCCAGATTCGGCACAGATCGCACCGGTGCGCAGAAGCAGCTCGCCGCGTCGGGTAGAGCCGAATTTTCGGCTGTCTCCAAGGCAGAGAGCGCGGCCCTCGCAAACTTCTCGCCCGGCTTCGCGAGGCAAGCAAACTGAGCGTGTTGCAAAGTCCTACTTGTCATGGTTGCGTATACACGCCTCCCCCAACCCCGACGCTCACGAAGTTGCCGCAACAACCTTGCCCCCAGTCGGCGTTACCTACTCCCTACGGTCGGAGCGAGTCACGCCCAAACAGTTCCACTCGTTTGCTCCCGGGTACGCCGAGTCTGTTGATCACGCTCGCGCTGTCTGCCTGTACCGGGACCCGCTTCGACGCGGCCACCGACGCCGGGCGCGACACCACTACGACGCGCAACCACGAGCCAAAGTCCGAAGACGCGGGCCACACAGGCTCGAGCCAATCGAACACGGATGCCGAAGTCGGCTCTGGCATTACGAGCCAGAGCAGTGACGAGCAAGACGCCAGCCTCCCAACGAGCGGGCTCGAGTCCAGCGAGCCAACTTCGCAAGCATCCTACCCGGACAGCGCAGCTCCGACTCCAACGACCTCGGAGCCCGCGACCGACGCAGCGCTCGGCTCAGACCCCGCGGACGCCAGCACGCGGGGCCCAGCGTCCCTCGACTCGGGCAGCCACGACGGTGGGGATAAACTAAACAGTCCGGACTCGGGCACGAGCATTATCAGGGATTCAGGGTCGAGCGACGGCACGACCGGTGCGACGCTTCCCACACCGTCCGGCGTGGTCCCTAGCGACGCGAGCACCTGCCCAGTCGACGGCGGCTGTGATGCGGGGGACGCGGCGCACGATGCTGCCGCGCCGAGCGTCGTGGAAGCGGGTTCCGAGCCCGATGCCAACGTCGATCCCAACGATGAATGTCCGCACCAACCCGATCAATACGTCGCGGGTTCCTGCGGCTGTGGCTTTGCACCCGATGAAGCCTGCAACGAGTTGGCGCAGAAGCTCACGCATCGCTACAGCTTCGACGGCGAAGGTCACGTCGCCGTCGACAGCGTCGGTGACGCCGATGGCGAGATCGTCGACACCGAATTGGATGGCTTGGGGAATCTCGAGCTGGCCGGTATCGGCAGTGTCGAATTGCCCGCGCACGTCCCGTTGGAGTCCACCAGCGCCACGTACGAGGTTTGGCTCACTTGGCACGGTGGTGACGATTGGCAGCGCATCTTCGACTTTGGACGACTCGCCGACGATGGAAGCCCCGAGGCGTACATCTATTTGTCGCCGCGCAGCGGCAGTGCGTCAGGTAAACAAGCCCTGTTGTTCGCGTACACGACCTCGGGTTCGGGCAACACCGTCCACCTGCACGGCGATGACGAACTTCCGATTGACACGCCCTCGCACGTCGCGGTCGTGCTCAGCGCGCGCGCAAACCGCGCCGCTCTGTATCTGAACGGTGTGCGTTTGGGCTCGGGTGATTTCACGCCGGCACTAGCCGATATCGGTGACACCATCGATCGGCTGGGACGCTCGTTGTTCCCCGACGACCCCGGTCTCGATGCCACGCTGCATGAGTTCCGCATCTACGGCGAAACGCTCGGCGAAACCGTGGTCGCCAAGAGCTACGAGCTCGGGCCCGACGCGGCCTTCGCGGACATTCCCTGAGCCGCGGTCCGCGCCAAGCTCGCACCATCCCTGAGCCAAAAAAGCCTGGGCCCAAGCTCGGTGAGCGCGACGTGTAAACGTCGCGCGTCTGGTCGTGTGCGCCATCCTGGCTCCCGAAGCTGGAACCAAAAGGCTGCATGTTGGGCATTAGGCGAAACTGGCGCAACAGACACAACCCATTGATTTAAAACAGCAAATAGCAAAGCACCGGACCCGATTCTGTATTCCAATGAATACGGTTTTTGGATCTGACGCGTGGCGACCCGGGTTTGGGCATGCGATATCCCTAGCGTGCCGAAGCCGACCAGAACCCCACTGCGTTGCCCGATCGATGTGTTCCGATACCACGACTATCGGGCGTTTCTATCGGACTACTACGCCGCCAAGAAAGGTCGCGGGTTCTCGTATCGCGCCTTCTCCCAAGCCGCGGGCCTGGGCGCCCCAAACTACCTCAAGCTCGTCATCACCGGCAAACGCAACCTCAGCCCCGAGACCGCGCAACTGTTTGCACGTACCTGCGGGTTGACGGGCGAAGCGGCTCAGTACTTCTGTGAGCTCGTCGCCTTCAACCAATCTGGCAACGCTGAAGAGCGCACTGCTCACTATCAACGGCTAGGGGCATTCCGGCGCTATCGCAGAGCTCACAAGCTGGAGCTGGCCGAAGCGGCGTATCACTCGACCTGGTACTTACCGGCGATTCGGGAGCTCGTGCTCAGCCGTCACTTCGTCGAAGATCCGGAGTGGATCGCCGGCATGCTGCGTCCGGCGATCAAAGCGCTCGACGCCGAACGCGCCCTGGCCACCCTGCTGCAACTGGGTTTGTTGCAACGCGACTCCGAGGGTCGTCTCGTGCAGCGAGCGCACGTGGTCTCGACGGGACCAGAGACGAGCGGGATGCACATTCGCAACTACCACAAGGAAATGATCGAACGCGCCAGCGCGTGCATCGAGCAGATCCCGGCAGCGGAGCGCGACGTCTCGTCCTTGACGATGTGTCTCGGGCCCAAAGCGCTCGCGCGACTCAAACAACGCCTGCAAGAGTTTCGTCGCGAACTGATCGAGCTCTGCGAGAGCGAAGTCGAGCCCTCACAAGTCTTGCAGCTCAATCTGCAGTTGTTCCCGTTAACTCAGGACACGGGTCCCGCACAACGCGTCGGAAACAAAGCCTGAGTAGCGGAATGCTCATCAAAGGTGCCAAAGTCGGAAGGTGAAAAAAGTCATGAAACGTCGTGCTTCGAATATTGGGTTGGTCTTGTGCGCGGTATTGGGCGCGCTGACCGTTACGGGTTGCGGCGCAAAGACCGCAAACGACATGGTCACGGAAACAGGCAATCCGCCGTTCGTCGATAGCGGGGCCGTCGGAGTCACGATCTCGGGCGGGAAGGCCAAGGTGGTAGGCCAGAAGGGTGCCGTACCGGCAGGTGCCAAGATAACGGTCAGCAACGCCCGCACGGGCAAGAACGCCAACGCCACCGCGGACGACGACGGTGCTTTCAGCGCCAGCGTACCAGCCAAAGCGGGTGACACGATCGACGTCAGTGTGAGCCAGGGCGGAGCATCGAAGGTCATTCACCTGGGGACCGAGGCGGCTGACGATGGAGGCGTGCCTGACGACGTCTCTGACGATGTGCCCGATGGCGTCGCCGACGACGACTCGACGAGCGTGGGCGATACCGGTGATGCAGGCCAAGACACCAACGGCACCACCCCGGACAACACGGACACCAACCCGGGCGGCACCTGCGAAGACAAGCTCGCGAGCTTCAGCGATGCGTTGGGCGCATTCACCGACGGGCTAGATCGCTCGTGCGAAGTCGACGCCGACTGCATGCCGACGGAGCCCTCGTTCAGCTGCTACAACTGGGGCTGCGGTTTCTATACGGCCGTCAACACGTCGACAGCCGCAGAGATCGACACGCGCGCGCGAGCACTCGACGCTCAATGCACGGCCTTCGAGGCCGATGGTTGCGAGCCGCCGCCCATCCCACCGTGCACTCCCCCTGCTCAAGGTTCACACTGTGAGGCGGGTCAATGCGAAATGGGGCCCGGCTCCAACGTGGGGCCTGTAGCGCAATCGTGCGATCAACTGTCGAGCAGCGCGGCAACCACGCGCAGCGACGGCATCGCGGAGCTCGATCAGACCTGCACCACGAACGCAGACTGCACGGTGGTCGACGCCAGCCTGAGTTGCACGGCGTGCACCTACGACATCGCGGTGTCGATCAACGCCAGCGCGGATCTCCAGACGTTGCTGAGCAACATCGAAGCAGGCGCATGCCAGAGCTTCAGTGACATGGATTGTGTGCTGCTTCAACCGCCGTGCACGTCGGCTCCGAATCCGCGAGGCGTTTGCCAATTTGCGCCCGCAGTCCCGGGTGGCGATACCGCAGCAAGCGGAGTTTGCACTCTGGTGGTGGGAGAGGACGCGTGCCGCGCAGAGTCGACCGATGCACTGCAGTTGGTCTTCAGTGCGCTCGATGAAGCGGCACAGGGCTGTGAGAGCGTCGCCGATTGCGAAGAGATCCCAGAGCCTCACGTCAGCTGCACTCAGGACGACGGCGCCTGCGGCGCCAAGGCCGCAATCGCGACCATTCACAAGCAAGCCTTCGAAGAGCGCCTGACCGAGATCGAAGGTTCGTGTACCGAGTTCAATCAGTCCAATTGCACGCTCGACGACAACTGCCCGCCGACAACCCCTGCGCTCGAGCTAGCCTGCGTCGAAGGAGTCTGCACGGAGACCTCGCCCGGCGCAGCAGACTGAATTTCGCCCGCACACGTCAACTGAGCGATCGCTAGTGCGATCGGATCACTGCCAGCAACCCGTGCGCTGCCGTTCCGGTAGAGCACGGGTTCATTCATATTTCCGCGAAATTGAGAAACGTACACACGCAGGTTGGCCTCGCTCGGAACGTCCTCCCTCAAAGCAGGACAAGCCTGAATTGAGCTGCTATTCCTGGCCTTCGTTAACGAAGGAGCCAATTTCGAAATGCTAGGCGTAGCGATCCGATTCGTCGTTCCCTCCCTGAAATTCGCTCGCTCAGCCGTTGCCAATGGCCCTCGTTTTTGGGGCGGTGTCAGCATCGCTGCCTTGCTCTCGGGCTCGCTCCAGAGTTGCGGACGCCAACAACGCGTCGACGATCAAGCGGCTCTGCCGACGGATTCCACTGAGTCGACGGGCTCCTTCGTCCCCCCTGCCTCGAGTGATCCTGCGAGCGCTACTACCAGCGCCGGGCTGCCCAGTGCTCCTGTCGCGCCCATCTCTACGGCGCCAGGGGTCGATAGCGCGACTGGCATGCCGCCTGGGCCGGGCTCCATGCAGATGCCCAGCGTGGTAACGCCAGTTGCGAGCGGTAGTGGCCCCAGCGAAACCCCAGCCCCGAACCCTACTCCGAACCCCACTGGCGAAACGGGCGGGGCTCCAAATGCGGATCCACCCGGGACGGCGACAGAGCCGCCCCCACCCCCGCCGCCCGAGCCTGCCATGTGCGTGGGTGCGTTGCCCACCGACGCGCTCGACGGTGCGCAGCACTCTGCCAACGTCGATCTCGGAACTTCGCTTGGTAACCTGCCGCACTTCTGGAACACGTACGGCATCGGGCACATGGCGCTGTTTCTGCAAAAGGATCGAGACTGGGGTGAGATTCTGAAGCGGCACGTCGAGGACGGCGTGGAGAACTTGGGGCTCACGAGCATTCGCGCCCACGGACTCTTTCATGACGATCTCGGGATTTACAGCGAGGTCGATGGCGTTCCGACTTACAACTACGACAAGTCGGATCAGATCTTCGACTTCTTGGTTCCGCTCGGGATCGAACCGATCGTCGAACTTGCGAGCATGCCTTCGGCGCTGGCGAGCGATCCGAGCCAAACCTTCTTCGATTGGAAGATGGGGATCTCGCCGCCGAAGGATTTCCAACTCTGGCAAGACATGATCTACGACTTCGTGAAGCACAGCGTCGATCGCTACGGGGCAGAGACGGTCGCCAAGTGGTACTTCGAAGTCTGGAACGAGCCCGAGTGTTGCCGCGGTCAGTTTTGGACGGGCTCGCTAGACCAATACTTCGAGCTCTACGATCACTCGGCAGCCGCCGTAAAAGCAGCGCTTCCCAATGGGCGCGTGGGGGGTCCCGTGTCGAGTCAACCGCTCGAGTTGACCTCCAACAGTGAAGCCGGAACCAAGTTCCTGCAGCACGTCACCACCGACAACTACGTCACGCCGGGTATGCCGGGCCAACTCGATCTGTTCATCTATCACAGCTGGAGCTTCCTCGGCGGCGCCATCGACGGTTACTTCCAGGGCATCGATCTGCTGAGTCAATTCGGACTCGACGACGTAGGGATCGCGATCAGCGAGTTCGGGCCGACCTGGGAGTTCGGGCTCGACAACGAGCCGCAAGAGAGCCGTCAGGGGGCTGCGTTCGTGGCGCAAACGTACTCGAACATCGCTCAGCGCTGCGCCAAGGACGGCAAACGCTTCCCGGTCACTTACGCCTGGTGGGTGCTCTCGGATATTTTCGCAGAGAGCAAGTATCGCGAGGACGATCCGTTCATCGGCTGCATGGGGCTCACGAGCCGTGAAGACATCCACAAGCCGGCGTACAACGCGTTCAAGTTCTTGGCCCAGATGGGTGACGAACAGGTTGGACTCAACGTGAACACATCCGGCGGCGTGGGCGGCATGGCCTCGCGCGACAAGAGCGGCGGTGTCCAGGTATTAATCTACAACGGACAGAGCCCCGGCAACGGTCCAACGGACGACACTTACTACGCCGAAGGCGGAGCGCAGCAGATCGGCGTAACCGTGTCCGGCCTCGACCCCGACGTCGCTTACGATGTCGACGCGTATCGCATCGACGAGACCCATGGCGACGCGTACACGGCCTGGCAACAGCTGGGTCGTCCGCACATGCCGGACATGAGCGACGACAACTGGGCCGCTTTGCGTTCGGTCATGGACTCTCCCGCCGAGCCGCAAGCGCAAGCCCTGTGCGGCGCGACCTTCTCGCGAATGTTCAGCATCCCGTCACCGGGCGTGCTGTTCGTCAAGTTCACGCCCGCGCTCGAGCAGCCGTAAGCGTCGTCGTTCGGTGCCCTGGCCCCGTGCGGACGTTTCAAACCCCGGGGGCAGGTGGCGTGTTCCGGCGCCACGCACGGCGAGTCATCTTAGTGTGCAGGCAAATACGCGTGATACGCACCCGAGACATTGAGCATCGCGAGCAAGTACAAGAGCCCGTCGTAGTAGCGCCATTGCCCGGTCGGAACACTCTGCTTGTAGAGCGTCTCGACGAACTGCCACGCGTTGGCATCCGACGCAGCAAGGGCCGCCACTGCGTTCATCGAGTACAAGCCCGACGAAGAGCTCTGGCTCGTAGGCGTGCCATCGATCTTGTAGGTGTTAGGGTAGTACTTGCCGAAGCTGGCGAAGAACGTGACCAAACGATTGCTGAGCTCTGTCTCGCGCGGATCCTTTGCCCACCACGCCGCGTCCATCGACCAGTTCATCACCGTGCGCCAGGCATCGAAGCGGAAGTCGACCGAGTTTGCGTCCCACGACGCGGCTTTGGGTGAGCCATCGAAGTGCGCGTAGTCCGGCGCGAGTCCGGTTTTCGGATGCGTCGCCTTGACGAAATAGTCGCGGCTCGTCTTGGCTGCGTCCGCCCAGAACTGACGGTCTGCCTCGGGCCCTTGCAGCGCCCAGATCTCGTAAAACGCTGGTAGGTGGTACGAAGGGTCAGTGTGGTCCTTGTTCACCTCGAAGTTACCGCTGTTGGGGGTGAAGCGAACCATCTTCACCTCGGTGTTGAAGAGCGAAACTCCGGTAGCCGTCGTGTTGCCGTTGACCGTTCCAGTGATGGGCCCTCGGTTCTTCATGCGTGAGAGCAGAGCGTTCGCCTCTTGCGCGTAGTCGAAGCGATCCTTTCCGTTACCCCAACGGTTCGCGGCAAAGAGCAACGCCGTCGCAAAGTATTCTTCGCCATCCGGTGCTGGCATCTCGTCTATGGCGGTGCCATCGGGACGCATCTGCCAAGAAAAGTACCCGAACGCCGGATGGTGTTCATCCGCGTGGTACATGTACGTCTTGGCCCAGTTCCACAGGGCATCGAAGTCGGCCTTCTGATCGAGCTGCAGCGCGATCATCATCCCGTAGGACATGCCCTCCGAGCGCACATCGTTGTGGCCGATGTCCATGATGTATGCCGTGGGACCAAACTCGTTGTCCTTGCCGGCAAACATCACCGCTTGTTGACCGGGCTCGCCGTGGAACAGTTGCTTGTAGGCCGCGTCGATCTTCTGCTTCACTTCGTCGGCGGATTTGCCCATGTCGACGAAGAGGTTGCGGTACACGCCCGTCACGGCTGCGCCCTCTTTCGGCGGAACCGGCGCTGGTAGAGAGATCCCGGCTGGCTTGGCCACCGCCTGGGTTTGGTCATTGGCCGGTGCTGCTTCGTGACACGCGGATGCCACGAGCCCCGCCAGCAAGAGCCCCAGTCCCAGTCTTCGCCTATGCAGAGCACGCATCATGCGCATCCCATACACCCAGGCGCGCTCAGTGCCAATGCTCTGTAGCTAGAGCACCGACGCTCTAGTTGCAGGCTTGCGGAAACTGGTTTGCGGCGAGCAACATGTAGACGACGCGGAGCGTGCCCGGGAAGTAGCCATCATCGTCGGCTGAAGTCATGAGCCAGGCGTCACGGTACTTCGCAGCGGTCGCAGCGTCCTTGTGAATGACGCTGAAAGCTGAACCGCCCCGATAGTTACTGTTGGGAGTAAACGCACGCGCGGGACCCCCTTGAGCGTCGACATAGGCCGCGAACTTGTCGAGTAACGCGGTGGCTCGCGCCTCGCCGTTCCAGACGTAATCCGTCGCTAAACGCCACGGCACACGCGATGCGTCCGGGCCGAAGTCGTCGCTGTGACTGCCTGCGGAAGTTCCGCCGCTGTCGCTCGACCAGTCGGAAAACGCGCCGTTCTTTCGCGTTTGGTTGGCTTCCAACAGCTGGTAACCCGTGTCGGTCAGCGTCTGCCAAACGCTGTCGTTCGTCAGACTGCCAAAGACCTTGAAATAGGCGGGGGCAATGTACGAAGGGTCGGTCTCCATGCAACCGCCGAAGCCATTTCCCGGTTTCAATACGGCGCCCGAACCGCAGGTGGCAACCGCGCTCGTGCTGATTGCGTTGATCAGGGTCTTGGCATCGTCTTGATAGGTGCCGCCCCACTTGCAGCCCGCTTGAATCAACGCCATCGCCGCGTCGAGATCGCCATCCGTCGCGGAGCCGTCGTTCATCGAGGCACCGCACGCGGCAGTCTGCCATTTCATCAAACCACTGCCGTTCTCGTTCTTCGAGTAGTAGGCCCAAAGCTTGTCGAAGTTCGTCTGGTCGTCGTTTCCTACGCTCAGCAGCATGCCGTAACCGACGCCCTCGGAGATGCAATCGCCTTCCTCGCGCGGAACGCAGGCACTGCCGTCACCGCAGTCTTGCAAGTGCAACTTCGTCCACTTCGCGTATTCAGCAGCGAGCAGACTCGGATCAATCGTCTGGGAGCCTTGATAACCTGCGGCTGCAGCAGGTGCCGTGTACGTGAACTCCGACGCGAGGATGGGCGCTAGATCTTCCACGCACACTTCGAACGGGCCGGGCTCGCTGCCGTCCAAATAGACCTGCACCGTGTATAGCGAGTCACCGACCTCGAGCCCCGCATTGTCCACCTCCCAACTCGTGGGAACTTGCGCCCAGGAGATCGGGTAGAAAGCGGTTTGGTTCATCATCCCAACAAGAAACGGTTGGTCCCCCTCGGCTGGCTCGTTGAGCACGTATTGAATGCGAACGCTGCCCGGCGTGTTGCCGCTGAGCCCAATCCGAAAACCGTCTACCTTGCCAGCGGGAGTGAACGGCTGCTTGTCCGCGCCGGGCGCATGGTTCAAGTCGAAAGCAATGCCGGCGCCCCAATCATCGGCATTGCCGCTGAACTCACCGCGGACACAGTACTTGCCGTCTTCGAAGGGGACACCGCTTTGGGTCGTCGAATTGCCGTCACTGATGGCATAGATCGGCCCCTGCACTCCGTACGTGTTGCTATCGGCAGTGACGAAGCCGTCACTGTTGATGAACGTCGTACCTTGCGTACCGCCCGGAGCAGCGGCTGCGTCGAAAATCGGCTCGAACTCTTCGATGCAAAGCTCGATGGGGCCCGCCGCTGAGTCGCCGGGCGCTAGGACTTGGATCGAGTACAATACGCTGTCGACACGTTGACCGGCGTTATCGACGTCCCAGCTGAACGGCACTTGGGCGTCGGCGATCGAGTACACCACCGATTCGCCGAGCGTCACCCCAATGAAGGGGTTTACGCCGAGGTCGGGATCGATCACGAAGTTCAATCGCGCCTCGGCCGGAACCTGACCCGTGAACTTGATCCGAAACCCGGTGAGTTTGCCGCTGAACTCGTAGGGCTGCTTGTCGCCCGTGTTGTTCAGATCGAGCCCGATGCCGACGCCCCAGTGGTCGCTCGCACCGTCGGCTGTACCCGTGACGCAATACTTGCCGTCGCTGTAAGGATTGCCGCTCTGAGTGGACGTTGTTCCGTCACCATAAGCGTACCAATCCCCTTGAATGCCGAAGCTGTTGCCCGCGGCGTCGATGTGGCCCTGGGCATTGATCCAGAGCGTTTTGGTGGCTGTGGGGTCACCCGGGGTCGGCATCGACGGATCGCCGGGCATTGACGGCATGCTTGGATCCACACCCGGGGCAGGGTTGGTACCGCTAGCGGCGGGTGCGTCCGTCCCTACCGCAGGCGGTTCCGCCACGTCACCCGGTCCCATTGGCCCCGTGCCACTCGGATCCACAAACCCCCCGGGGCCAGGTCCAGGGCCAGCAGGATTGGTCCCGGTCGCAGCCGGATCGCCCACGCTTGGGGCGGCCCCTGGGATAACTTGGCCGGGAGTCGTCTGATTCGCCTCGCCCCCATCCGACGAGCAGCCTCCCAATCCAGCCCCGAGAAGCGCCAGAAGTGGCAAGAACCGCTTTGCAATGAGAGCCATCGAATCCGCTCCTTGTTTTGACGAGACGAGCCGGGTGTTAACCAACTTTCACAAAGCGTAACCCCAGCGCGTCATTGGCAGGCGATGAAAGCGAGATCGTCGACCCAGATGTCGAACTTCTTACCCGACGACACTTGGAAGTCGAAGGCGTAGAGTTGTTTCGGCGTGATCGATGCAGGTCGCGGCGCGCCCCAGTAAGGGGCTTGCGACAGCGTGCCGAAGAAGAACTCGTACTCGTGCCATTGTTCACTGAGGCTGAGATCCGCACCAAAGTGATTCCAACACGCCGTGCACACTCCGAAGCTCGGGTGTGTGTTCACATCGCTGATCTTGAAGCGCACGTTCGGGGTCGAGCCCGGACCGATCTTTGCGCGAAATCGGACGCCCACGTACTTGCTCGCGTCGTAACCGTCTTGCGGCGCGAAGTTAGCGCCAAACTGAGCACCCCAATATTGGTCACCTTCACCCGCGGTCGTCTCGCCGACGGCATGAATCGCTTTGCCCGTCTCACCAGGCGGCGTCACCGGCGAGAAGTCCTCGGGACCGATCACCGAGCCCGTTGGATCCGCGCTCTTCCACCAATAACCACCTCGACCCTCGACTTGATCGACCCGCGTGTTGCCGTCCTCCATGTCGTCGATCAAGCCCCCGGGCGGGACCATCGATCCGGTTGGACAGTAGCGAAATGGCGCTGGGCTACCATCTGGGTTGAGGCGCTTCTCGGACACGCCGATGCAACCGGTGAGCGAGAGAACCCATAACGCGTGCGCTGCTTTCATGAGCCCTTCCTCACCACCACATGCTCGCCGTCAACGAAATCACGTCCGTATCCGGCTTGACGAACGGGTCCACCACTGGAGGGGCTCCGGTGCGCGTCGTCGTGAGCGCGCCGTGCATCCACCGCGAGTACTGCAGCACGAGCTGGTCGCTCGCTTGCCAATCCGTGCGGAAGATCACGCGCGGCGAGAACGTGACGAACGAGTAGCGTGTCTCGTTCGAGTTCGGAGTCACTTGATCGACGCGCAGCGACGCGGCGAGCCACGACAGCAAGCTATACGTTGCCTCTCCACCGACCTTGAGCTTGCCCACGCCGTCAGCGCGCTTGTCGTCGCTCTTGACGTTCACGCCCATGCCGAACAGGCTGACCACGATGTCTGGACCGTCGCCGTAGAACGGCACGGGGTAACTCACGAGACGGCCAATCGATAGATCGTACTGAGCACCAAAGATGCTGAGGTCGCCTGTACCGTTGCTCTGATCGCCTAGGTAGTTGTCGATCAACCCTTTGCCACCGGGCGCATTGAGCACCTCGATGATTCGACCGATGGTGCGCGAGTCCTTGGCTTGAACCTTCGAGCCCGCGAGATACAGGTGGCCAAATCGACCGAGCGTCAGCCGCAGATCTGCGCCGACGATCTTGATCGTGCCATCGGGGGCAAGCGTGCCGGTCGCCTTGTCGTCGTTGCTGAAGGCACTGCCGTAGTGCAAACCGAGCGAGACCTTGCCCCCGTAGTTGACCCCTGCGTGCAGGTGCGTGACGAAGCTCGAGCCCGCATTGGGATCGGCGAAACCGTTCCACACGTCGGGCGTCATGTCGACCTGCGACTTGTTGCTCTGCGCGTGAATGCCCTGCTCGACCGATAACAACCAGTCCTTGTTCAAGGCATAGTTGAGGCTGATGGCTTCACCAACGCCGTTGATCCGGAACATCAGCGGCGTGCCGTAGCGACCCTGGTCGTACTCACCGGCGGTGCCGTAGCGCAGTGAGTAAGCGCCGAAGTTCATCTTCACGCTCAGATCTTTGCCCAGATCTGGATGCACGGTGAAATAAGCATCGTTGATGCCCGCCTGCGAGGGTGGGTCGAAGTAACCCATCGAGACAGAGGCTTGTCGCGCGAGCAAGTGAACGTTGGCGGTTACGATGTCGTTGCCGTACGAGAAGTTGAGCTGCGCGTAAGGCAACGGCACGACCCCGGTGTACGAGAACGTCTCGAGATCCCCAGGTACTAGCGGCGGCGTGTGAACGACGGTGGAGCTCTGTCCCGCCTGACGATTCTTACGCTCGTTCAGACCGGCGACCATCGGCATCGTGAAGAAGCCGTGAAAGCCGAAGCGCCAATCGCCCGCACCCGACGATTGCGCGACGTCGGTCGGCAAGGTTCCACCCGGCAACGGCGAAGCGTCAGGGGCCGCGGGATCGAGACCCAGGCGCGGATTGGGAGCATCCAGCACCTGTTGTTTTGCCGGCGGCGCCTGGGGCTCATCGTCAGCGGCGAATGCTTGCCCGGGCAGCAACAACGCACCGAGACTCGCAGCCGCGCACAGCGCATGAACCTTGGAACGTGACAGCTTGGGAGCGGCGACAGCTGAGCAATTTCGTAAGAATCGTTTCATCTCTCACCACCACATATTCAGATTGATTGCAAAGAGCATGTCGTCCAACTGCGTTTGGATGTTCTCGCCAGTGCCTTCCTTGCGCGTGTGCGGACCGAAGAACCACTTGACGAATAGAATCTGGAGCGCCTCGCGGCTGTACCAATCCGTCTTGAACTGCAGGCGCGGAGCTAACACTTCGAACGTTTGACCGGGATCGCTAGACGACGGGATCACTTGATCGCCGCGCACCCCAAAGCCGAAATACTTGGAGAGCTGCACCGCGACGTCCGCGCCGTACTTGTAGCGCGCGCGACCATCGAACCCTTGACCATCGGTGCTCGTGTGCGCGTATTGGGCAGCCAGATTCAGAGCCACGTCGGGACCCGTGCCCTCGAACTTCCCGGTGAAGCGGTTCAATAGCGGACGAAAGTTCACCATGTAGTTGGTGCCGATCGCCGCGACTTTGCCGGTGCCCTCAGAATTGATGCCAAGGAAGCGCTCGGTGATCTCTTCACCATTGCCGCCGTAACTGACCAGGCCGCGCAACGGGAACACGTTCTTGGTGCTGGTCAAGCTGGCGCCGACCCCGAGCACGCCGAACACGTTGTCGAGCATTTTGAAGTCGGTCGCAAAGATGTCCATGCTGCCGTCTGGCAAGTGCTGTTCGTTGATCACACGCGTCGTGGGATCATCGAACGCGCCGGGCGCCAATCGGTCTTCGTAGGCGTGATTGCCCATGTAACGAACGCGGAACTCGTATTGCGTGTCCTTGCCCGCGTTGAAGCCGACGTGCAGGCCGTGCATGAACGAACCTGCCCAGAGCGCGCGACGCCAGCCGTTCTCTTGGTTGCGCACCGTGCTGGCAGGCAGCGTGCCGTCGGGCGTGGCCATCAGATCCCACTCACCGACGAACTTGAACTCGGGATTCAGATCGTAGAAAGCCTGCGCGCGCAAGCCGTTGCCCTGGATCAGTCCAGCGATCAAGTTCGTATACAGGCCGTTGCCGTAGCGGCTGAGCTGGCCATGCGAGATGCCCATGCGGCCAGCGTCGATCTGGAAGCTCAACTTGCCTAGGGGCGCCGGCGTGTAGCTCAAGAACGCGTTGTTGATGAAGAACTGCGACCCCATTTGATAGTAGGTC
Source organism: Polyangiaceae bacterium (assembly GCA_036263015.1). Taxonomy (GTDB): domain Bacteria; phylum Myxococcota_A; class Polyangia; order Polyangiales; family Polyangiaceae; genus SZUA-265. The sequence goes on from DATAHU010000034.1 coordinate 49,872, forward strand.
GTGGGCACGGTCGGGTTGTAGCTGTCGACCGAGAAGTTGACGCTGACTCGCGAGTTACCGTACTTGAAGCGCAGGTTGACCCAGTTGCCGGGCACGGAGTTCGTGCTCGTGAAATGCATGTAGTAGTCGAGCGTGAGCGGCGGCACATGCGTCACGATCGTCGACTGATCGGGCTCGGGCTGAACGCGCCGATTGATGCCCAGCTGTGCTGAGACGGACATGAAGCCGTTGAAACTGAACTGCCACTCGTTGGGCGGAACCGGAGCGCCGAAGCCCGGCGTGAGCAAGCCGGGCCGCGCCTCTACCGCCGGGCTGTCCGGCCCCTCACCGAACGAAAAGTGGCGGCGGTAACCCGGTAGGTACCCTGAGTACTTGATCTCGTCGCGCACGACGGTGGGAGCACCAGGCGTGGTCGGCGTAGCAGCAGGGGCTTTGGCTTCGTCGGTCGGCTCCGGCGGAGGGACGTAAACCGGCAGCGGTAAACCCTCCGCGGGCAGGGGCGTTCCAGGATCGCTGGCCGCACTCGACGCTGCTGGCGCGGGATCCGCGGGTGCGGGGTCTGCCGCCGCAGGCTCTGCAACCGGTGCCTGGCCTGCGGCGGGGTCGGCGGCAGACGTCGCAGGTGCGGGCGCCGCAGTTGGCGGCGTTTGAGCGACAACCCGAGCAGAAGTGAAGACGATGAGTGCCGTCGACGGCAACAAAGCGAGGAGACGGTGCACGAGCTTCATGGGGCTGGGTGACGCTCCTCACTGTTTTGTGTGTCTCGGTATACCCGCACGTCGTCGAGCCAGAACTCGATCCAACCGGTGACGTAGATGAAGCGAATCAGAGAGAGGTTCTTCAGGTCGAGCTTGTCGAACGTCTTGGCCCAGCCTTGCTGCAGCAGCGAGGTAAACGGCACCTTGTAGAACTTCCACTCCGTGCTCAGATACACGGGATACGACCAGTGATCGCCGCAAATTCTCGAGTTCTCTTTGGGGGGATCCGCGTCGTTGTAACAGTAGGCCCCGCGCACGCCGCCGGTGAACGTGTAGTCGTGGCAGGTGGTGTTGTAGCGCTGCATGTCGTCGTGCTGAAGCGCGTCGTAGAAGTGGGGCTTGCCGGTTTCGTCCGTACACAGTTGCTGACCGCATTCGACAGGCGTGTTGTCGGGGCGCGGAGACAAATCCCAACAGCCGGGGCGGGAGAAGGGGCTGTTGCCATCCTCGTCCACGGGTTCGAGGATGCCCCGCTCGGCCCACCACTCCTGATATGCAGCTGGAGCTTGCGCCTTGTCCGTGATCAGCGTGCACGCGGACGTCCCGTTGCAACCGCACTCGATATTGCGTTCACAAGAGCGCTGATCGGTTGGGTTGATGTGCTCTTGCATGTAGCTCAGGTCGTCATCCGTGAACTTATCACCGATAGCGACGCGAAACCCCTGCTGGCTGTCAGTCGAGCGGCGCGCCCAAAAACTGATGCCGTCCCATTGGGACAGATCGAGGGTCATCGCCAAGAGGTACTCCTCTTTGCCGATGGTTCCGGGATCCGAGTCAGTCCCGGCCATTTTCATCGCCTTGTCGCGATCGGGGCAAACGCTCCACTTGAGCAACTGCTCCGGAGTAGCGTCGGGGCCGGGCACATCCGTACAAGCCTTGACGTGATCAGTTCCGTCGCAACCGATGCCGTTACTCCACGACGGGCTGTCGCCGATCTTGTCCTCCCCGTAGGTCGTGGATCCGTTCAAGCACTTGAAGTGGCGCCCGATGGCGCCACCCCAGTTCCTGAAGGGTCCGCTGCGGAAGTGGAACACGTTGTTCCCTGTGACGCCGATGCAGCGATCTTCGGGAGTCGTCGCGGGCTGCCAAGAATGGTTCAGCGTCGTGTACACCCCACTGCCATCGTTGTAGGTGTACATGTTGCTAGCGACGTCCTTGCCGTCGACTTTCTCGAAATCCCAGATCGTGACGGGCAAGAACTCGACGCCCTCTTCGGCGCGAGCGCAGTCGACCGGTAGTGCAGGAGGATCGGTGTTGCACAATGAGCAACTCACGTCGCGGCTCGCGCTCGCCGCAGTCCCAACAAAGTCCCCTCCACCCGTCTCGCACGCGACGAACGACAACAGACAGCCCAGCGTAGCCAGCCACTGCCAGGCACTCTTGCCCTCGCCTCCCTGCCTCGGGGGTTGGTCCTCTTTCACCAACTCGCGTTTCTCGCAAAATCTAGACATTCGTCCTTCTGCCTCCAGAGCCGCGGTAACCCGCCGCAACCAGGGGTTTGATCCATCGGGCTAGAGGTTGATCACCACCGGCGCTGATCCCGCCTTGAGCGAGACGTGAACGCTCTGAGTCTTGCCACCCGCGGTCACCTTGACGTCGTAATCGCCCAGGAAGCCGCGCGTGGCGTACGCGCCCTGCGCGTCGGTAGTGCCCTGCTCGTGCGTCTGCCAATCGTGTTGGACGAGCTGCTTGTAGACGGCCAACGCCGGCTTCGGGCTCCAGTCCGTGTGATACAGGGGCGCGTTCTTCTTCCAGTGGATCTTGTCCCAGAAACCCCACATCACGATGCTCTCGACCTGCGGGTAGCTGAACAGCAGCGTGTAGAAGTCGCGCGTGTAGTCGGCGGCGAGCTGTTCATCGTCGACGAGCAAGTCGTATTCGGTGACGGCCATGTGCTTGCCGAACTTGCCGTAGCGATCGAGCAGCTTGAGCAGATCGTCCGGACTCGTGAGTGCGGTGCCGAAGTGGCCTTGGAACGCGATGCCGTCGAGCTCCGCGTGATGATCGACGAGGTATTGAATCGTCGCTTCGTAGTGATCGCGGTGCCCAGTGGTGCCGCCACCTCCCGAAAGGATCGCGAAATCGTTGATGTACAAGTGCGCATTCGGCTCGGCTTGGCGCGCCAAGCGGAACCATTCGACCATCGCGTCCTTACCTAGGATGTCGATCAGGTCGTGATTGGTGAACGGCTCATTGAGCACGTCCCAATCGATCACGCGTCCGCGCATTTGACCCGCGACGTCGGTGATGTGCTTGGCGATCTCAGTTTTGAGCCAATCGGGTTCCTTGGCGTGGCGTTTGATGCCCGCGGGCAAGTTACCCCAGCCAGGCCACATCAAGACGTGACCGCGCAGCCGAAGGTTGTGTTCGCGCAGCCAATCCGAGGCCTTTTGCGCGCGTTCAATCGTAAACCCGCCACCCCAATCGCCGGCCAGCGGTGCCCATTTCAAGTCGTTCTCCAGGGTCACCGTGTTGAACAACTCGGCCGTCAGCTGATTGACCTTGGGTTCACGCCCGCTGAGCAACAACTCTGCGGGGGCGCACGTGCCAAAGTTGAACGCTTGACTCGTCTGCTGCACGCTGACTTGCGCACTGGGGACGGGCTGCCCACCCTGCTTGACGACCACTTGCAGATCCGCTTTGCGGTTCTTCTCGATCCGGGCCTGCGCCTCGGCGCGCCACGGCGCGTCGGGTTCGCGACCGGGGTAGGTCAGCTTCGTCTTCGGCATGTCGGCCAACGTCAATTGCTGGCCGTAGTTTTCGAGCGAGATATCCGCCAACTCGATCGTTTGATCGGGATAACCCATGCGGAAAACGAACTGTCCCTCCCCCGCCCCGTAGTCCTCTTCAGCGACGAACGGGACCGTAAACTCTTTCCACTCAGAGCTGGCTTGGATGCCGAGGGTAACGGACTTGGTCCAAGGATCACGACCCAGCTCGAACACGAGCTCCGTCATGCCCTCACCACTCTCGACGGGCACGAACTCGGTGCGCATACGCACGTGCGCCAAAAGCACGTCGCCCTTCGCGATCGGCGTCGCGTTGGCGGCGCGCAACTGCACGTCCCACGGGTTCTTGGTGCCACCCAGAGACTTGGTGCGGATTGACTCTGGAAAGCTTTGTCCACTCACTGGCATCCAGCGCGCGTCCAACTTGGTTGGATCGCCGGAGACGGCGAAGGCGCGTAAACCTTTTCCATCAAGTACGTCCGCGCCTTGCACGGTGCCCCACAAGCCCGTGGGCTTCGACTGATCGCGTGCAGCCGGCGCTGCTGCCGCGGCGGCCGGCGCGCTCTCTACCGGGACGTCACTCGGTTCGCGACGGATGCAGCTCGCGAGCTCTGACGCCGCGACCAGCGCGATCACTGCCCCAAGTAAACGACGCAAACCCGAGGATCGTCCGTGTGTCGTTTGCAAAGCTGTGTCGCGCGTGGCCATCGGTCAGAGGGATCCTATCTACGCAGAGCTACTCGTCAGCGCTCGCCGCGATTTGCGGCGAGCGAGACGTTCACCCCTCGCACACTATATTTTCAGAAAAGTCTAACAGCGATTTTGCGAAGTGACGTTCAGGGGGCCAGCGCAGCGGCGTGAGCGCGATAGAAGCGCAGGTCATAGAGTTGGAGATCCACCGGGCAATCGACGGCTACCCCCGCGTCGCCACTCGTCGCTGGGCAATCGACCTGAAACTGGATGCCGCGCAACTGATTGGGGCTCAACGTTGCCGCCGGCATACCACCGGTGAAGTTCGCCCACGGCACGTAGTAGCTGAAGCTGGTAGTGCTCATGCCCTGGATCGGGAAGCTGTTGTTCTTGCACTCGTCCCACTTCGTGCTGTCGTCGGTAAACGGACAGGCGCCCTTGTCGTCGGTATTGAGCGGGTAGTTTTCCTCGCTTTGGACCTGTGCCTGTATCGAAGCTACGCCGACCGTACCGGAGATGGTGAATTGCACGCCATCGAACTCATGAGCGTCCTGACAGGGACCAAACCAGAAGAGAAAACCCGCGTAGGCCCCCGCCGTGATCGTGCCGGTCACGTGCAAGGCGTCGCTTGCGAGCTCGCGGACGAGCGGTGCTTGCCCGTCCGCGGTGTACTCGTAAACCCCACCCGTCAAGCTCTGCCCATCATCCCAGGTATCGCCCTTCCAGTGTTCCGTGTCGTCGCCAAGCGTGTACGTGGTCCCGTCGAACGAAACGATGTTGCAGTTCACGGGCGCCTCGTTCGTGCAGTTCGGCGAAATCACCACGCCACCCGAGGCGTCGAAAGTCCCACCGCACATGGTGGTGTCTTCCATCATCGGCGCACTCGACTCTGCCGGAGCGCTGGTCATCACAGGCGTGGTCATTGTGCCACTCGGCATTGCCGGTGCGTCATCGACCGGGTCGGAGTTGACGCAGGCGGCAGGTACAACCACGCAGCTCGTGAGCAGCGCAAAGAACGATATCTGGGATCGGGTCATCATTAAGCTCCGGGACCGCGACGAGCGCGGCTCAGGTGGTGATCAAGTACTGATTGATGAGGTTTTCGATCATTTCCGTCTTGCCGCTGATGCGCGCCGGGTTCTCGCGTGACTCGGCCAGGCTGGCGAGTTGAGCGAGATCGAGCTTGCCTTCGCGGAAGCGCAAACCATCACCCTCGTCGAACGAACGGTAACGCTGCTTGACGAACTCAGGCAGCGGCGACTCGGTAATCAGCCGCGCCGCGACGGCCAGACCGCGCGCGAAGGCGTCCATGCCGCCGATGTGCGCGATGAACATGTCCTCGAGGTCCGTCGAGTTGCGGCGCACCTTGGCGTCGAAGTTCAGACCACCACTGCCCAAACCACCTTGGTTGAGCACGACCATCATGGCCTCGGTCGTCTGATACAGGTCGGTGGGGAACTGGTCGGTGTCCCAGCCGTTCTGGGGATCGCCGCGGTTGGCGTCGATGCTACCGAGCAAGCCAGCGTCCGACGCGACCTGCAGGTCATGAGTGAACGAGTGACCAGCGAGCGTCGCATGGTTGGCTTCGATGTTGAGCTTGAAGTCACCGGCCAGGCCGTGCTCACGCAAGAACCCGACGACGGTCGCGGAATCGACGTCGTATTGGTGCTTGGAGGGCTCCATCGGCTTCGGCTCGATCAAGAACGTGCCCTTGAAACCATTGGCGCGACCGTAGTCGCGGGCCATCGTCAGGAAGCGGCCCATGTTGTCGAGTTCGCGCTTCATGTTGGTGTTGAGCAGCGCGGTGTAACCCTCGCGCCCGCCCCAGAACACGTAGTTCTCGCCGCCGAGTTCGATCGTGGCGTCGATCGCGGCTTTGACCTGCGCGGCCGCGTGCGTGACGACGTCGAAGCTCGGATTCGTCATCGCGCCGTTCATGTAGCGCGGATCCGAGAACAAGTTCGCCGTACCCCAGAGCAACTTCATGCCCGTGGTTTTCTGGCGATCCTTGGCGAGCTCGATCAACGCCTTCAGATTCGAAAGCGACTCCCGAACGTTGCTGCCACCGGGCGCGATGTCGCGATCGTGGAAGCAGTAATACGGAACGCCGAGCTTGGTGAAAAATTCGAACGCGGCGTCGAGGCGCGCCTTGGCGTCGTCCATCGGGCCCTTGCCGGTGTCCCAGGGGAAGACGCGCGTGCCCGCGCCGAACGGATCGGAGCCCGTGCCGCAGAAGCTGTGCCAGTAACACACCGCAAAGCGCAGGTGGTCCTTCATGGTCTTGCCCATGACGACCTGATTCTCGTCGTAGAACTTGAAGGCCAAGGGGTTCTTGGACTTCGGTCCTTCGAAGCGGATCTTGCCGATGCCTGGGAAGTACTCTTTGTTGCCGACGAAATAGTTCATGAGATGCTCCAATCCAAAACGGGCGAAAGGCCCTTGCCCGTGGCGCGCAGGCTAGACCTGCGCGAGCTTCGGCTGTCCGAGCCTCGGCTGCCCCTGCATTAGTTGCCGGTGCCTCCGCTGTTCGAACCCGTGGGCGGCGGCGATGTGCTTTCGCGCACCACCAGCTGTAGGTCGTAACTGCGGACGACCAGTGATGACAAGAGTGCCGCGCGCGACTCGAGCAATAATTGAGCGACGTCCTCGGCGCAGGCGTGGGTGGGCTGGGCCACCGTCGTGAGACTCGGGAAGCTGAACTCGCCCTCGGGCACCCCGTCGAACCCGACGACCGACACGTCGCGCGGAACCGACAGCGAATGAGCCTGGACACGGCGCAAAAAACCGAGGGCCATCGCGTCGTTGCCGAGCACGACCGCGGTCGCCTCGCGGAACTGGCGCTGGGCGAGCCAGATATCGGCCGCGACGATCCCCGAGCCGAGCTCGTAGTTGGGCGCAAACCAGGTGCGGTGCGCCGGCAGTTCGAGCCCCGCCTCCGCGAGGCGCGTGCGTAGACCGAGCAGACGGTTTTGCGTGTCCACGCTGGCTTCGGGCCCACCGAAGAACGCGATTCGGCGGTGTCCCAAAGCGAGCAAGTGAGCGGCCGCTTGGCGCCCCCCGCCTTCATTGTCGGCCCGAATGATCAACCCCCGTCGCGCCTCGTATTCCGGCAAGACATAGGCCACAGCGATCTTGTAACGATCCGCCAATCGTGTCAGCGCGCGTTCATTCTCGCCCGGACGGACGAATGCAATGCTGTCAACGCGGCGCGACTGAATCCAAGCTTCGACGGCGCTGCCGTCGAAGCGCCCGCGCCGTTCCAAACTGGCGATCGCGAGGCTCGTGCGGTGCTCTGCCAGCTTGCTCTCCATGCCCCCGAGCAACACCGTGAACCACGGCGCCTGGGTGGTGGCGCCCGCCAAACCGATGATCCCAGAGCGCCCCAGCTTCAAGTTTCGTGCAGCGAGCGAAGGCTGATAACCGAGCTCACTCACAGCGCGCCGCACGCGCGCTTGCACTGCCAAACTCGCCGAGCCGCCGTTGAGCACGCGCGACACGGTGCTCACCGCGACGCTGGCGCGTTCGGCAACTTGCACGATGGTCGCAGGGGACTGAGCCATGAGAGTCGATACGCTTGGAAAGGATTCCAAGTTTGGGCGGCGAAAGCTGCGCCCAGAGGACTGCCTCCGAGTTACCCCGGCAAAATACGGCAACTTTCGACGGCGAAAGCCCGCCAAGGTTAGAAACGTTTCCAAAAACTAGCAAGGACATTTTCGGAAAGGGGCGACGCGCTGGAGCAAAGTCCTGTATCGTCGTGGGCCGTTCCCGAGCGCGAAGCACGCGCGTGATCGCTAACCTCGTGCACTGTCGTGTGCGCGCGCCGTACGCCCCATCATGCAACGACCCAACGCCCCGTCCGTCTCAGTCGAGAGCTATCACTCACACCACGCGCCGTTGGGTGCGTTCGCGACGTTCACGGTTGGGCTCGTTGGCAGCCCGGGGGGCTTCGGGTACGCCCTGCGCGGGCCCGCGCGTCAAAACGTGTACGTGGGATTCCGAATCGGCGAGGGCGACTGGCAGCTGTTACCTTTCTTCAACCCACCCGAGTCCAAAGCCAGCGCCTTTACGACCGAAGCCGCAGTGGTGCAAGCCCCGAAGAACGTACGCGCGCTGAACCCTTCGGAGTATCGACGCACCCTCGGCTGGGCGAGCGACACTTGGCGAGCGCACGACTCGCGCTTCGGGTTCACGCTTCTATCACCCTTCGACCACACCGACGAGCCTTCGCGCATGGCAAAACAGGCTGCGCGTCTGGCCTTTTCGCCCCACATCAACGCTTGGATCGAGTTCGACAATCGTGAAGGAACCTCAGGCATCGAGCTGATTTTCGGCCTCGGTGAGCCCGATTCGATCTTTCGCCCGTTGCAAGACGCCGAGCCCGAGTTGGTGGGGTTCGCCTTGGGCACGCAGTTCGGCTATGCCACGACCCTGCAGAGCAAAGCCGAAGCGCGCCAAGGCTTCGACGTGTTCGCGCCGCAATATCGGGATCACCGAGGGCTGTGCCTGATCGGCGGCGAATCGGCGCTGATTTTTCGCGTCCCCGCCGGGGCGAAGAAACGCTTCCCACTGGTGCTAGCGTTCTTCGAGGGCGGGGTCGCTACGACGGGCATCCAGACTCGCTATGCTTATACGCGCTACTTCGGCGACCTGGTCGACGTTGCGACTCACGGACTCGAGCAGCGGGCGCATTACGAGAAGCTCGCCCGCACTCGGGACGCTGAGCTCGAAAGCGCCAAGCTGAGCCTCGACCAAAAGTTTCTGATCGCACAGGCCACCCACAGCTATCTCGGCAACAGCCAACTGTTGTGGGGTGAGAAGGGCCCGATCTGGGTGGTCAACGAAGGCGAATATCGAATGATGAACACGTTCGACTTGACCGTCGACCACTTGTTCTTCGAGCTCCAATGGTTTCCCTGGGCGGTCCGCAACGTGCTCGAGCTCTTCCAGGAGCGCTACTCGTATACGGACCGGATCAAGCTGCCCGACGGCAAGACGAAACCCGGAGGCATCTCGTTCACCCACGACATGGGTGTGCAGAACAACTTCACTCCAGCCGGGCACTCGAGCTACGAATGCGACAACCTGCACGGTTGCTTCAGCCACATGACGATGGAGCAACTGCTCAATTGGATCCTCTGCGCCTGCACCTATGCGCTCAAAACCGAGGACAAGCGCTGGCTGAAGCGCAAGCAAGACGTGTTGCTCGAGTGCGCTCGGAGCCTGCAACTGCGCGACAATCCGGTGGCGAAGCAACGCGACGGCATTCCCAAACACGACAGCTCGCGCTGCGGTAGTGGTTCAGAGATAACGACTTACGACAGCCTCGACGTCTCGCTGGGACAGGCGCGCAACAACCTGTATCTCTCGGTCAAGGCGCTCGGAGCCTGGATCTTGCTGGCGGCTGCCTTCGATCGACTCGGACTAGCGAGCGATACCGAGAACGCCGCCGCAGCGGCGACTCAACTGGCGCGCACCGTCCGCGGTAAGTTCGACGACTCAACGGGTACATTTCCAGCCGTGTTCGAAGCCGGCAACGTGTCGCGCATCATTCCGGCAATCGAGGGGCTAGCTTACCCACTGTTTTTGGGTTTACCTGACGCCCAACGCGAGGGACCGTTCAAGGACTTGTTGCAGCTGTTCAGCCAACATCTGAAAAACATCTTGCAGAGCGGCGTCTGTCTCGACGCGACTACAGGCGCCTGGAAGATGAGCAGCACCAGCACCAACACCTGGTTCAGCAAGATCGCGATCTCGCAATACGTCGTGCGCAGCCTGTTCCCCGAGGCCCTGAGCGCCGAAGCGCGCGCCGCCGACGAAGTGCACGCAGCTTGGCAGCGCGTCCCGGGATGCGGCGCGTTTGCCATGTGTGATCAGATCCGAAGCGATACGGGTGAGACTTGCGGCAGTCGTTACTACCCGCGCGGAGTTAGCTCGGTTCTGTGGCTGCGCGAAGCCGCGGCCGCAAACAGGTCATCGGCATGAGGGGCAGGCTCGGGAAGTCTGCAGCAGCGAGATGAGGCGTTCATGACACAGAGTGGTTCTCTTTCGTTCACGGAAAAGGCGGGCTACAGCGCCGCCGATGCAGCAGCAAACTTCGTCTTCATGACGATGGTGTTGTTCCAACTCAACTTCTACACCGACGTCTTCGGTCTGAGCGCGAGCGCTGCGGCCGCAGTGCTGCTTTGGCCACGTCTGTGGGACGCGATCTTCGACCCAATCATGGGCGTGATGGCGGACCGTACCAAGACACGTTGGGGCAAGTTCCGTCCCTGGATCCTGTGGACCGCCCTGCCCTGGGCCGTCGTGATGATCTTGGCGTACACCACTCCTTCGGGCTGGGGAACGACGTCGCTCGTGCTGTACGCGGGTATCACCAACACGCTGCTCATGACGTTGTATTCGATGAACAACATGCCGTACTCGGCCCTCGGCGGCGTGATGACGGCGGATCTCAACGAGCGCGCCAAGCTCAACTCGTTTCGCTTCATCGCCGTAAACATCGCTCAGTTTGCCGTTGGTGGGTTCACGCTGCCGTTGGTCGCCAAGTTCGCGAAGGACAGCGACCGTCAGCATGGCTGGCAGATGACGATGACGATCTGGGCCGTCTTGTGTCTGATCTTGTTCTTGACGACGTTCTTCACGACGCGTGAACGCGTGCGCCCAGCGCAGGAAGTCAAGTCCTCACCCAAGCAGGACTTCGTGGATCTGTTGCGCAACGCGCCGTGGATCGCCATGGTGGCGATGACGCTGATTCATTTCGCGATCCTCTCGTATCGCGGCGGCGCTCACTACAACTACTACCATCACTACGTAGACCGCGCCGCGATGTTCGACTTCGTGGACAAGCTCGGTTTGACGTCGAGCGGTGGTGCTGGCGCCGGCTCGGGCGATCTGCTCGACTTCATCGGTTATCGGGTGCACGGCGATCGCAGTTCGCTCTCGGACTCGAACGTCGCTGACGTCTTCAACAGCATCATCAACGTGACGGGCACCCTGGTCACGATCGTCGTGATCTTGCTCTCCCCCTCTCTGGCGCGCCGCTATGGCAAGAAGGCAGTGGCCATCGTTGGCTTCAGCTTGTCGACGTTGAACGCCTTCGCGTTCTACTTCCTCGGCCCGACCGATACTCTGGGCATGTGGCTCTTGACCGTGTTCGGGTCGATCGTCTACGCGCCGACGATCCCGCTCGTGTGGGCAATCTATGCCGACGTGGCCGACTATTCGGAGTGGCAAACAGGGCGCCGCTTCACGGGCATGGTGTTCGCGACCATCGGCTTCGCCTTGAAGTCGGGCTTGGCGCTCGGTTCGGCCTCGTTCCTGTGGATCATGGTTGGCCTGTTCAACTACGACACGGCCGCGCCGGGTTCGGCGGAGGCCATCGTGGGTTACCGCGCGAGCAGCAGCCTGGTGGTCGCGTTCCTGTTCGCCGTCTGCACGGGTCTGTTGGTCGTGTACAAGCTCAACAAGAAACTGACGGAGCAAGTGGCGAGCGATCTCGAAGCGCGTCGTTCGAAAGCAGAATCCACCAGCTGAGCCCGTGCGCGCCGTCGCGCGGCCTCCTGCAAAGCCCGGCTCTGGCCAGGCTCTGCGGGAGGCCAGCACCAGAGCTTGGACGTCATGGGGTTGGCCAGAGCTCGAGAAACTGTTCCGCATAGCGCTGGCCCAACTCGTGCTGTCCCGCGAGATTGAAGTGAAAGTTGTCCTGGCCCACCAGGCCGCGCGCCGAGATCACGTGTGCGTTGGGAATGGCGGCCGGAAGTTCACCGATCCTCGCGTTGTGCGCAGAACAACACCCCGTGTACAAAAGTTCCCCGGCGAGGAACGGCACGCTGACTTCGAGGCCTAGATCGCTGCGCAGATCGGAGACGATCTCGGAGACTTTGCCGACCCACTCGGGGCTCGTGTTGTCGGACTCGCCTTGATGCCACAAGATCCCACGAATCTGACCGCTCTCTTGCGCGAGGCGCGCGCGTTCGATCACCATGTCGTAAGCCCCTGAGCGCTTGTTGTCTGGCGGGATCTGAAACTCTTTTCGACGCGACGAGACGACGCCCTTGCGAAAGAAGTCGACATCGACGCCCGAGATCGCGGCCGGAACCAGTCCGATGTTCGCATCGGGCCACGCTTTGGCGATCGCGCGACCGAACGAGTCTCCGGGGCCTACGCCACTGCCGCAGCGATGCAACGGGGCATGCGCTGGCGCCCACTGGTTCCAGTGTCGATCCCCGCACTCGTCGTAACCGAGAACCCACACTCGCTCTGCTGGCGAGCGGTCCACGGCGTCGGGCGTCGGCACGCCTTCCATGTTCGATTGCCCAATCAGTAGGAAGATCTGAAGCTTCTCACCCGGTGGCAACTTCAGCTGTTCGGCTTGCGTCCCTCGTTCGCTAGCCGTGCAGGCCGCGAGCAAGAGCGACGCCGCGATCCCGAACATCCCACGTCCGAGCGCTCTGCGAATCGTCGCCACGGGTTTGCTTACGACGGGAGTGCCCAGTCGTAGCTGCCTGAATGAAAATCTGACGGATTTCACCCTGTGACCTTAAGGCAGACTCTGGGCGAAACGGAAGTTGGATTGCCACGCGACACAAGGCGCGAAGCCTCATGCGAGACTGAAACAGCCGCCAGAAGTCTGTGCACATTTGGCGGCAGCCCGCTTTTTGTCGGATGCATCGAGGCGCGTTTCGCGCTACGCGCAGCGTCCCATGAGGCTTCTAGCCGGTCTTGCAGCAGCTGTAGTAGTCGTCGCCTGTCGAGCACCGATCCCAGAAGAAACGAGCGTCGTCGTTCAAGAGCCTGGACGCGATCCGGTGATGACCGTCGATACGCGGACGCTTCATCAACACATCTCGGGCTTCGGCGCTTCATCGGCCTGGACTGCGCCAGTTTTGAGCAGCGCAATGGCCGAACAATTCTTCTCCGTTGAGAAGGGTCTCGGCTTATCACTTTTGCGCGTCCAGATCCGCTCGGACGGCATGACCTCGGAACTCGGAACCGTCGATGCGGCGGTCTCGTACGGCGTCAAAGTGTGGGCCACCCCCTGGACGCCGCCGTCGGACTTGAAGACTAGTGGCACGAACAACGATGGCTCGCTGATAGCGGCCAACTACGACGTTTGGGCCAAGACGCTGGCGGATTTTGCGGCTTCCATGCAAGAGCGCGGAACGCCGTTGATCGGTTTGTCCGCACAGAACGAACCCGACTTCGACGCCGATTGGGACGCGTGTACTTACAGCGCACAAGAGTTGGCCACTTTCACCGCCGATCACTTGGCGCCCGCACTGGCGGCGCGCGCCCCCGACGTTAAGATCATCGCTCCCGAAACGGCCGACTGGGAGTCGTTGGAAGAGTACGCAGATGCGATCCTCGATCAACCCTCGCTGGCTGATCGACTGCTTGCGATTGCGACCCACGACTATGGGGGCGCGCCCTTCGAATTGACGCGGGCAGCCGAAGCTGGCCAGGAACTCTGGATGACGGAGACCAGTGACAACAACAAGAACGCCGATACGGGGATGAAGTCGGCGATCACCATCGCCTCGAAGATCCACGCGGCGTTGACGCGCGCCAACGCCAGCGCGTGGCACCATTGGTGGCTCTTGCCGCGCACCGATCAGGGTATTCCCGACACGAATGCGGGATTGACGGACCCTAAGTTGAACTTGACCAAGCGCGCCTACGCGCTCGGTCAGTTCAGTCGTTTCATTCGTCCCGATTACGTGCGCGTCGAGTCCAACAACCAGCTCGCGCTGCAAGTGCTTGGCAGCGCCTATCAAAACTCGGACCACTCACAGCTCGTGCTCGTGTTCGTGAGTGATCGTTCGGATGCGATCTCTCAGATAGTCAGTGTTCCGGGTGAACATTTCGTCAGCACGCAACTGTGGGTCACCGATGCCAAGCATTCGCTCGAGCGCGCGAACGACGATCCCGAAATTACGTCGCGGGGCGAACAGTTGAAGTTCGACCTACCCCCCAACAGCGTCGTGACCGTCGTCGCCCAGCGAGACACCGCCATGGCCGCGCCCAGCGCAAGCGACTGAGCACGAGTTTCGCGCTAAAGCCCGGAATCGCTCGCTGCGTCGGCCATCGAAGTTTCGCCGGTCGCCGCATCCCTGGACACCCCATCGCTGGGCGACGCATCTTGGGCGCTTGGCGCTGGCGACGAATCCGTGGCGCGAGCACCCGCATCCAGCAGCGCAGCATCCGCGTCGCTGGCAGAGGCATCGGCGGCGTCGCCTATTGAGCCGCCCGCGTCGGGCTGGGACGTGAGGTCCGCCGCGTCGTAGAGCGACAGGTCGTCAACCCAGAAGTCGAAGGCGGTGCCCATTTGCGTCTGGAATTCGAGGTTGAACATCTGCGACGGATCGAAAGGACCCGCGTCGACACCCCAGCCCATCTGCTTCAAGGTGTCGAACGGAATGAAGTGCTCTTGCCAGTCAGCGCTCAGGGCCACTGTCGTCTGATGTGAATCCCAGCAACCGCCGGCAGCTTCACGAGTACAGCTCCCGCCGAACGACTGAGGCACCACCGCTGGCACGGCCGAGGCGAGGCGGATCTGCCCCACACCGCGCGCCCAAAAGTGAACGCCCACATAGCGGCTCGCGTCGAAGACACAGCCGAGCCAGTCGATCCCCGGCGCAGCGCCCCAAGTGGTGTTGTGCGCACCAACCGCGTGCAGCGCTGCAAGACTGACGCCCCTTGGCTCCGCAAGCGCTTCGAACGTCAGGGCGAACGTGCCGTTGCTATCGTCCTTGGACGCGTACCATTCCCCTGTGGAAGCGGGGTATGCGATGATCAGATTGTCCTCGTCTTCGAAGTCGTCAATCAACTTCTGGGCATCGTTGCCCCCGCGAGGTTTACAGCTGAGCAACGGCGGCGGGCCCGCGTCTCGAGCGGCGTTGGTTGCCGCGTCTGTTTCAGCTGCAACCGTCACGACAGGCGTTCCCCCGAACAATCCGGCCGCGTCCGCTTCGGTCTGGCCAAGCGAATCTTCTGGGTGTGAGACGGATAGCGTCCCCGACGCGTCGCCAGCGTCCAGCTTTTCGGTCGCTTGCTTCGTCGAACCTCCGTCGTCTTCTCGACTCGCGCTGCCTGAATCACAGCCCACCGCCAGCGCCGCGAGCAGGATCAAAAGTGGCAACCCCGGCCGCACTGGACACGAGTCATTCGATAACCTAAAGGCGCAACCTCGCCTCACGGCCGCATTGGTCGTCATGTTTTCCATAAGCCTCCATTTCGGGCGCACCTCGTGTGCGCACTGCCCGAGAACAGATGCGTGGCACTCCCGATTCGACTCACGCACTTTGCGCTTTTTTCGAAATCGCGCGGGAATCTGAAATCGACTGGTCTGCGTGAGCCATCGGGCGCTGGCCGCGCGTCTTGGTGCCCTTGAACGCTGCGCGCACTCGCCAGTCAGCGTGGCTTCGCGTCGAAGGCATAGCCGCGACTACAGAACATCTCGGCTGGCCTGGTACGGCCCGCGACAGAGCACGAACTCGAACGCTCCTTCCGGCTTCCAAAGACTCCAGACAAA
Source organism: Polyangiaceae bacterium (assembly GCA_036263015.1). GTDB lineage: Bacteria > Myxococcota_A > Polyangia > Polyangiales > Polyangiaceae > SZUA-265. The sequence goes on from DATAHU010000034.1 coordinate 65,579, forward strand.
CCGCTGCCGAACCTGAGAGCAGGCTCGAGATCTCGAGATCCGCTCCTTTGGAAACCTCACAATCGGCTCCGCAGAGCTCGTATCCTACAGCGCCCCCTATTTCTGATTTGGCTCCCGATTTGGGGCGGTCCGACACACGCGCGTGCAGTGGCCGAGGTTAGCGAATGGCTTTGCGACGGTCTGACACATACGCGTGTTGGATGATTGAGCGAGTAGCAACTCAGCGGCACCCAGATCCCCATTGTGACTTCTGAGAATCTGCGACTCGGCGACCACCCTCACTGAAAATCTGGGCAAGCGGCGTACTGAGTTCATCTATTGATAACTGGAGGGAACAATCCTCGAAAGAACTCGGACAAGCACTTGCCTTTGGACCCATAGAGGCTTCAATTGTGGCCCAGGGCACGGACGCGTTGTCTCGTCTGGCCCTACCCGAGTCGCTCGGTGCGTGTCGAGGCTTCGGGTTGGTACTGGGTTTATGGTACTAGGGTTTATGGTACTGGGTTTACCGAATCGACCGCGTCGAATGCGGCATTCGGAACAGCGAATGAATCGCAACGCCGACGTGACGCCGGCGGCCCAGACAGGTCGAGCAGGCAGCAAAAGTTGGAGCAGGGCGACGTGTGGACGCGTGCCAGGCACGAAAGGAGTGGCCAATGTTTCTTAGACGGTTCGGAGGCATCGCAGTTGCGACTGCGCTGGTAGCAGGGTGCTCGGGCGACATCGGTTCGGAAGCCCCGAACATCGGCGCCCCAAAGACTGGCGGCACCAAGGTAACGGACGGAGCGGGAACCGAGGATCCCAACTCTAGCGCGGCGACGGATCCGGGCGCGGCCGCCGTAACCATGGTCGTCAACTCGGACGGTACGGTAACCACCGTGCACTCGGACGGCAGTTCGACGACGGTCGATCAGAACGGCATGGTCATCAGCTCTACGCCGGCCCAGGTCGACCCGACCAATCCCGACGCGGTGAATCCCGATTCACCCGCGGCAGCGAATGCCAATCCGGACACGGCAACTCCGGCCGCCGTCAAATCGCGATGCGCGCCAGGCACACCGCAATCGAGCCAGCTGCCGCGCTTGACGAACGTGCAATACGACAACACGGTCCGCGATTTGCTCAACGTGGATTTGGGGCTTGCCGCTTCGACCCTGCAAGCGGACAGCAAGGGCAACATGGACGCTCGCACCTGGAAATCGTACCAGGATGCAGCAAAGCTCATCGCAACCACGATCGTGAGTGACACCACGGCGCGCGCTGCGGTGATAACTTGCACCACGCAAGATGCGGCCTGCGCTAACCAGCTGATTGCCGATTTTGGAGCGAAGGTCTTCCGGCGTCCCCTCACGACCGACGAAACTACTCGCTACGAGGCGCTCTTCGCCGACACCACGCTGACGGCGACGGGCACCTTCGACGAGCAGATGCAAGTCGTGTTCGAAGCGATGTTCGAGTCGCCCTTCTTCATCAGCGTCGCGGAGCTTTCCGAGACGGCGTCGACAGATGCAGACGGCAACCAGCGCTATGCGCTCAACGACTATGAGCTCGCGGCGCGGCTCTCCTACATGTTGTGGGACACCAAGCCCGACCAAGAGTTGACCGACGCTGCCGCCGCTGGACAGCTGACCCAAGGCACGGGTCTCGCCGACCAAGCCAAGCGCATGCTGCAGAGCGATCGCGCCAAGGGCCTCGTGCAGCGCTTGCACATGGACTACATGCGCATGGGCGCCAACACGCGCTGGACGGGTTACACCCGCGACGCGACGAAGTACCCGGCGTACAGCGCGACACAGAGCGACGCACTGGCAGCCGAGACCCTGAAAGTCGCCGAATCGGTGGTCTTCGCGGGAGGTACTTTCGCCGATCTGATGACGACGACCACGGGCTTCGTGAACGCCGACACGGCGCCGTTGTACGGCCTCAATCCCGCAGACTACGGTACGGACCTGCAGCAAGTCGATCTCGGCGCTAACCGCCCCGGGTTACTGACTCGCGCAGGTTTCTTGGCAGCCAACTCCTACGGCAACCGCACCTCGCCCATTCACCGTGGCGCTTTCATCATGAAGGACGTGCTGTGTACCAAGATCGGTGACCCTTCGCCGAACGCAGCCAGCACGCCGCTGCCCGACGACCCAAGTCTCGTCACCAATCGCCAAAAGACCGACGCACAGACTGCGATCGGCGCCGATTGCAAGGCTTGCCACCAAACGCAAATCAACCCACCGGGCTTCGCGCTCGAGAATTTCGATGCCGTAGGTGGTACACAAACGCAAGACAACGGCGCTGACATCGACACCACTGCAGACGTGATCGTGGGCGCCAACACCGTGCATGTCACGGGGGCCAGCGACTTGATGGCCGCGATTGCCGCCGCTCCCGAAGCAAAGCGCTGCTACACCGAAAATTGGGCGCAAATCGCTTACAACCGCGTGCTGTCCGACCAGGATGCCTGCACTGTGGACGACATCGCTCAGAAGATGGCCGACGGTGGTTACACCCTCAGCCAGCTGATCACAGACTTGGCAACCGTCGAGTCGTTCCGTTACCGAGCCCTAGAGACGACCGAGGTGGCACAATGAATCGTAGACGTTTTCTGCAAGGCGCAGGCGGGGCCGCCCTGATGGCCCCGTTCCTGCCATCGCTCCTACCCAAGGCGGCGCGGGCCCAGAGCGCGTTTCCCACGCGCATGGTGATGTACTTCACGCACAACGGTTGTCTGCTCGACAACTATCGCAAGACCGATCGCACCGGAGCCCTCGACCTGTCCGGATTGTCGACCTTCGAACCGCTCGTCGGAATGGAGCAGAAGATGCTCCAGATCCGCGGGTTGGCGATGTTCCCCCGCGGCACCAACGTCACCGTCGGCGGCACGACGATCTACTTCGATCCGCACGACCAAGGCACCGGCTCCAAGCTGACGGCGGCCTACAACGACCCCGACAACAAGTGGGCCATGGGACGCTCGTTCGATCACGTGATCGCGGAACTGGTCAACCCGGGCGCAGACAAGACACCGCTCGTGTATTCATCGACGCCCGTGGGCTTTCAAGACGTCAAGACCGTCTTGTCGTACAAGGTCGCGGGTGACGGCAAAGCGTTCACTCCCGAGAGCAACCCCGGCAAGATCTACAGCACGCTGACTGGGTTGTTCGGTCAAGGCATGGCGGCGGGTCCAGCCACCGAGGCGGACTACCAGGTGCTGCGCGGCAAGAGCATCCTCGACGTCACGAGCGAGGAGTTGAAGTCCTTGCAGGCGAAGCAGGCCATGAGCGCGGCCGACAAAGCCCGCTTGGAGGCTTGGGCCGAGCTGCTCTTGTCAACGGAGAAGGTGATCGTTCCAGGTTCGTGCAATGCCGACGCTGCAACCGCGCTCGGCATCAGCGAAGACTCAATCAAGGCTGCCGGCGGCACGGTCACCACGGGTTCGAGCAGCAGCGGCGGCGGTGGTGGCTTTGGTGGCGGCGGGTTCGGTGGCGGGAACGTCGCGGATCAGATGAACACGGGCATGGCGATGCTACAGAATCTCGCCGCGCTGACGATGATCTGCGACGCGAATCGCGTCATCTTGCAGCACAACCAGAGCTTCATCACGTTCGACTTCGACGGCATCGACGCCCCTGCCGATCACCACGGCATCTCGCACCGCACCGGCAGCGCAGCCGTGGGTGGTGACACCTACGATCCCGAGTACTACGAGCCGTTCATCAAGAAGATCGACGCCTGGTACGGCAACAAGTACGCGCAGTTGGTGAAGCTCCTGGACAGCATCCCTGAGGGCGACGGAACCCTGCTCGACAATACAGCCACGATCTGGCTGCCAGAGCTCGGCGACGGCGAACAACACAACAACGACGATCTGCCGATCACGATCGCCGGCAGCATGGGCGGCTTCCTGAAGACCGGCCAGATCGTCGACGCTGCACCGCCCTCATCGGGTGGTGGCGGCGGTGGATTTGCGGCGTTCGGCAGCGGTGGCACCCCGCTCAACAAGTTCTACGTGGCGCTGGCGCAAGGTCTCGGTGCGGCAGACTTCAGCGAGTTTGGACTGGCCGACTCGAACGACGTCGACCAAGGGATCACCAATCCTGGGCCGCTCACAGAGATCCTGACGGCGAGCTGATACGACGCGCTCAGACGCGCTCTCGAGTAGTCAGTGGGGTGAGTCGCAAGCTCACCCCACTGTCGTTTTGTGCCCGAACCGAGAACTCCGGCGTCCCGACCCCTGAGTGCCGGGCACCACGCTAGAAGCCGGCGACCTTGCCGTCGAGTTGGCGATCCCACTCGGGAGGATCGTTGAAATGCTCGGCCAAAAAGTCGACCACGACGCGCGTCTTCAGCGGCAAATGCTCGACCGCTGGGTACACCGCGAGCAACGCCGTCTCTTCCATTTGATATTCGGGCAACACTCTGACGAGGCGTCCCGCCAAGAGCGCAGGCGCCAGCGACAAAGTTGCGCCGAAGGTGATGCCCTCCCCTTGCTCTGCGAGCGTGTTCAACACGTAGCCGTTGTTGGTGTACAGGTGACCATGGACCCCCACGGTCACGAGTCCTTGTGGCCCGAACAAGCGCCACTCTTCGGGGTTCGCAAACCCGGTGAACAACACACACTCGTGTTGATTCAAGTCTTCGATACTGCGCGGCGCGCCATGAGTCTCGAGGTAGCCCGGTGAGGCGACCAGAACGCGTCGATTGGTGCACAAGCGGCGCGCCGCCAAGCGCGAATCGAACAAGGCGCCCGCGCGAATCGCCAGATCGACCCCTTCGTAGGCCAAATCGATGAAACGATCGATCAAGGTCAGCTCGACGGCGAGATCCGGATAGCGACGTCGCAGTGACTGCAGCAGTGGCGCGACGTAGCTTTGACCAAAAACCACCGGCGCGCTGATCCGGATTTTTCCCGACGGCAGCCAGCTCTTGTTGCCGACTTCGGCTTCGACCTCGGCAAGTCCCTCCAAGATGCGTTGTGTGCGCGCGGTGAACGCAAGCCCCTCGGCTGTCAGTGTCACGCGGCCGTTGCTCTCGGTGACGAGTTGCACCCCCAGGCGTCGCTCGAGTGCGGCAATCGATTCACGCAACCGTGCGTGGTCGACACCCAATGCGTGAGCGGCACGCGTCCAGCTCTCGTGGCGCGCTACGCTGTGCAGGCTCTGGAGTTCTTGAATCTCGGTCACGCTCTGGACTCGGCCCGGGGATGACGACGGGGCTGCCGTGTAGATGGGGAGTAGGAACGATTGGCAAGCCGATGGCGGGTGGAAGTTATCCCATCAACCCAGCCGCAAGTCACGCCTGGCTGCGGGCGGACGAGGGGGCCAAAGGAGCGCGCCGAGACGCTTGGTATGGTTGAGCGGGTGAGCACGCCCCGCAAGGGAACGGGGCCGTTTTCCGCGGAGGCTTGCACCCCGGGGATCGAACTGCTAGGCCGCACGCCCCATGGGCGCACAGTGGAAGCAAAAGGGCCGTGAACAGAGTGCCGACGCGAAGGGCAAGCTTTTCACGAAGTTGGCAAGAGAGATCATGGTCGCGGCGAAAGCCGGCGGGCCAGACCCCAACTCCAACTCGCGACTGCGCATGGCGGTGGATCAGGCACGACGCGCATCCATGACCCGAGAAACTCTGGAACGCGCAATCAAGAAGGGCGCCGGGCTGTTGGACGACGGTGCCATCTTCGAAACCGTGGTCTACGAGGGCTTCGCGCCACATCAAGTACCGGTGATCGTCGAGTGTCTGACGGACAACAAGAATCGCACCGCCCCCAACATGCGCGTCCTGTTCCGCAAGGGCCAACTGGGCGCTGGTGGTTCGGTGAGCTGGGACTTCAACCGCTGCGGGGCAATCGAGGCAACGGCGCCCGACGCCAAAACGGACGCCGAGGAGGCGGCCATCAACTCGGGGGCCCAAGAGGTCGAGGCTGCCGACGAAGGCATGTACCGCTTCATCACCGATCCAGGAGATCTCGACAGCGCGGCAAAAGCGCTGGCCGCAGCCGGCTGGAACGTCAGCGCCGCCAACCTGGTTTGGATTGCCAAGAACCCAGTGACGCTGAGCGCCGAAGCGCGCGCCGAGGTGGAAGCGTTCCTCTCCGCCATCGACGACGACGATGACGTGCAGAAGATTTACGCGGGCCTAGCGTAAGTCTTCAGAGCCCGTGGAAGTCTCCCTCGACGGCCTCTGCCGCGGGCAACAGATTCTTCATCGCGACGCGCAAGCGTTCCACCGAAGCCCCCAACGCTTCTAGTTCCACAGGCCCTTGCACTTCTACGGGCGTGTGGACATGGCCGCGTGAAATCGAATCGGACACGCGATTGAGCTGCCGCAGCGGCTCGACGACGCCGCGCCGCACCATGCCGAAAACGGTGAGCGTGAGCAGCAGGCCGAGTGCCACCGCCGCGCCTTGGACGTAGTACAAGCGTTGGACACGCGTCTCCGCTTCAGCCTGGACCAACGAGACCACGCTGTTCATCTCGTTCAGCAATTCGGTGTTGTGGTCGGTGAGATAGCGCTCTGCACTCTCTCGCACAGCAGCGCTGCCGTCGAGCAATGCTCGAGCCTCGTCGTGATAGGGCTCCCAGAGTTGCCGAACACGCGAAATCTGGGCCGAGACGGGCAAGGATGCGGCCGGCAGCATGCGCACGTTTACCAACTGCAAGTCCAAAGGAGCCGGGCCTCCATTGTCCAGACTCGCGAGCGTGACTTCGAACACCTGCATGCTCTGTAGCGCCGCTTGACGTTGCACCTGCGCGTCCTGGCCACGGTCTTTCATACGCGAGTACGCCAAGAGCTGGTGTGTCATGCGCTGAGTCAACATGCGTTGACGTCCGGCGAGGTTGACGACGACGCCATCGTCCGCCTGACGTTGCAGAATCAGGAACGTGCTGGCGACCGAGGCCAGCAACAAGAGCAACGACAAAGACGTGCTGAAGACCAAGCGGGCGGATAGATTACGCAGCATAGTGATTCCTTCGAGATTCAGGGCGCAGCAACGCTTCGCTTCAGCCGAACGTGCTCAACGCGGGATCCACTTGGCGGGCTGCTCGTAGGAACGAGTCCGCTGCGGCATGGGTATCCAGACGCGCCGCGAGACGCCCGACCAAGGTCGGTAGTTGCGCGCGCGTGACCGTTTCTGGATCGACGCCCAACTTGGTCAACTCTTGCCGGATCACGACGCGCGCCGCGACTCCCATGTATTCCGTATAGCAACCAACCAACGCCTTCAGGACATAGAGCGGCACGGCGACGGACTTCGGGGAGGGTTCGACGGGGCGCTGAGCGTTGGCAGTCCGTTCACTTTCCACAGCGCGCTCGACCACGCGTCGCTCGATGGCAACGGGGGCGGGGCTTGGCCGCACCGCAACCGCGGGCTGTTGTCCGCGCCGGGCATCCGTGATTCGCGCGCTCAACGTGCGCGGTTCGATCGTGAGCACCCCCGATTCGGGTACGCTACTCGTGCCGGTCACCAGCAACAAATTGCGTCGAATGCCGTCCGCGTCGTAACGCGCGGTGACCTCGTCTTCCCATTGTGCAGGGCTCGACGCCTTGCGAGCACGTTCTGGAGCGGGGGGCTGAGACTTGTATATCGACATTGCACCGCCATCGCGGCGCACTGCCGCATGAGGTGAACATAGGCGACGGTTGTTGCCGCGATGTGGCGCCCAGATTGCTCTTGAGCCTGCGTCAGAGGCCTCGAATGTCGCGTTGCTGCTGAAGATTGCCGAGTCGTGTCGTTGGCCGCAACCGTTTGGCGCAGGCGTGCGCTCCCCGAAGCATTGTTACATGCGCGTTTCTCACGCGAGCGGCTCGGGCAGGGCCCGCGCCCAGTGCGACACTCAGGGTTTGTGCAACGCTCTACGCGCCAGGGGTTCACGCAGGCCAGAACGCGGCGCACGGGCACATGGCAGCTGGGAGCGAAGTTCGGTAGGAGCTACGGGTCGGCCCGTGAAGAAGCCTTGAAAGGTGCCGCAACCCTCGCTGCGCAACAGCTCGAGCTCCGCCTCCGATTCGACCCCTTCGGCCATGACATCCAAGCCGATACGATGCCCGAGCTGGACGATTCCTCCAAGGAAAGCGCGGCGCTTGCGATCACGCACAGCGTCCCGCACCAGTTCGCCGTCGAGCTTGACCTTGGATATCGGTGAATCGAGCAGGTCAGTCAGTGAGGTATGTGCTTTGCCAAAATTGCTCAGCGCAAGGCGTATCCCCGCGCGGTTGAATTCGCTCAAGGTCTCGCTCAGCGCCTCCCTGTGCTCGGTGAGTTGTTCGGCGCAGACTTCGACTTCCACATCCGACGGGGCCAACCCATGCTTGAGGATCGCCGAACCCAGCGACTCGACCACTCCGGTACGCGTCAACTGTTGAACGGATAGATTGATTGCAACTCGTTCGAGCTCCACCCCTTCCTGCCGAAAGCGCGAGAGCTGGTCGAGCACGCTGTTCACCACCCACAGATCCGTCTCCGAGATCAGACCGCAGTCTTCCAACACCGATACGAATTCGCCCGCAGCGACGACGGTGCCGTCATCTTGGCGCCAACGCAGCAACGCCTCAGCGCCGATCACGCGTAGGTCGGCAGCGACCTGGGGTTGATAGTAAACGGCCAAACGCCGTTCGATCAGTGCTCTACGCAGGGCCAGCTCTGTTTGCAAACGCTTGGCTACGACTTCTTGAGCGTGTGCGCCGTGCAAAAGGAACCCGTCGCGGCCACAGGTCTTCACGCGGTACATTGCCTCGTCGGCAGCCCCGATGAGCGCATCGCCGTCATCGCCCGAGTCGGGAAAGATCGAAGCTCCAATACTGGCGCTGGGCGTGAACTTGTGGCCGCCAACGTGCACCGGTTCCCCGATCACGGCGCGAACTCGTCTGGCGAGCCGATCGACGTCGTCTGCCGACGTGATCGGCTCTGCCAAAAGCGCGAACTCGTCGCCACCCAGACGCGCCACGGTGTCCGTCTCGCGGGTCACGCCCCTCAGACGCTCGGCGATGTTGGACAGCAACACGTCCCCTCCATCGTGTCCGATGGCGTCGTTGACGTCTTTGAACTTGTCGAGATCGAGGAACAGGATCGCAAATTTTCCGCCGGTTCTTCTGTAACGCGCAATGGCCTGAGCGACGCGCTGTCGAAACAGGGTGCGATTGGCCAACCCCGTCAGCTGGTCATGGAAGGCCATGTGCGCAATGCGCAGCTCCGAGCGTTTGCGCTCCGAGGCATAACGCAGCGCGCAACCGATTGTCGTCCCCCCAACTCTACCTTTGACCAGGTAGTCCTGCGCTCCTGCCCTGACCGATCGCAACGCCAGATCGGAATCGTCGTTGGCGGCCAGCACGACCAACCCCAGATCTGGGGCGTCGGACTGAAGTTTTGCGATGGCGTGCAGGACCGGGCTGCTGTCGCGTTGATCGAGCACCACGACGTCAAAGTGCTCGGCGTCGACTGCAGAGCGCACCTCGTCGAGAGAGCCTACGCGTTTGACGCTGAAAACATCTACATAAGCGAGCTTGAGCGCCGCGCAAAACAGTTGCGCTTCGCTGGCATCGGGCTGCACCAGAAGCACTCGCATGGCCACACCGGGTGCGGCTTGAGGCGGTGGGCGATTCGAACCTTCGGTGCGATCGAGGATCGCGGCCGCTAGCTGCTCCGTGTTCCACGGCTTGGTGAACACCCGCACGCGATGCCCGGACGGCAGGGCATCGGGTTCGATTGGCCCCGCGCCGGTCACCACGATGAAGCGCGCTTGCGGCTGCAACGGACTGAGCCGCTGCAACATGGCGAGGCCCCCCATCCCCGGCATCAACACATCGGTGATCACGACGCGGAACACTTCTTGCTGTGAAAGCGCAAGCGCTTCCTCGGCGGTCGCAGCTACGACCGGTCTGCCACCAAGGCTTCGAACCGTACGCGCAAGTGCGGTACGTGCGTTAGGCTCATCATCAACGACGAGCGCGGACCAATCATCCCCCTTGGTCATAGTTCCCGTGTGTAGCAGACTCCGGTGATTCGTGCAGTTGCCAACACAGAACGGCTCGAACGGCAAAAGGAAAAGAGGAACAGTGCACGGCATCGAGGGAATCGTCGTGCGCCGAATGGGAAGGCCGAGGCGAAAAACCACGGCGCTCAGTGGTACGCTCGAGCATGGGTTCCGTTCTGGCCCGAACGCCCCGTCGAACCCGCAGCCCGTGCCCACACACGGCTACCCTCACCCCGAAAAAGGCATCTTAAACGGGCGAACCCGACCGCCGTAGCACATGTTAATCGGGAACCAGGGGCGTTTGTGCAGGCAACGGCAGGAGAGGTCGGAGTTCAACAATCCCCGCGGGCGGGCTCTGGCGTGAGGGTCTTGATCCTCGAGCCAGACTCGGTCGTGCGCGATGACCTGGCCGCAGCGCTCACCTCGCACGGCTATAGCGTAGGAACCGCCGCGGCCGATACACGACCGCTCGAGGCCTTGCAGAGCGGTGAATTCTCGGTCGTGTTGCAACTCCAGGGCGAGTCCGATCCCAGCGACGAGATCGTCGGGCAGCCCGGCATGGCCATCGTTCAGCGTACCTACCAGAGAGAAGAACTGCTGCGCGCCGTGGCCGATGCGGCCGCTGCCAGCGCGGGCTTCAGCGCCCAGCTTTCCGGCGTCAATCTGATCGATGTGTTGCAGCTTGTTCACTTCAGTCGGCGAACTTGTGCGTTGGAATTGGAGGGCCACTCGGGTGCGGCTCTGTACTTCGAGCAAGGCGAGTTGGTGCACGCCGAGCTCGACGGGACTTCTGGCGGCAAGGTGCTGCCGCGCATCTTCCAGATGAAGACCGGGCTGCTCAGAATGCGCAACAAGCGCCCGCCCGAGCACAGCATCCAGCTGCCCTTTCAGATGTTGCTGCTCGACGTATTGCGTCTCGACGATGAACACCAAGCGCAACCCGAGATCGATATCGACAGCGCCTTCAAGTCGTACCGCGCGCCCCCGTTGACGGCGCGCCCGCCGAGCTTCGAACCCAGCCCCGATCGCGCCAGCGATCCAGACGTGGAAGCCGGCTGCCACAAGGCCGTCGACGCCGCCAGCGGCGTGATCGGCGCAGCCGTCGTAGCGCTCGATTCGCGGCGTGTGTTCGGGCAATGCCTTCCGAACGGCAAGCCGCTGAGCGAAGATCAGCTCGCAAAACGCGCGTTGGAATTGCTGAGCGACGGCTTACGCATGCGCACCAAAGAGCAAGCCTCCGAGAGTATCGACGTGCAATTCGCGGGTCCCGGAATCCAGTACTTGGCTCGCACGTTCGACAACTGCCCGGCCGCGTTGCTCCTGTTGACCACGCGCTCGACGAGCGCCGGTCTGGCGCGCGCCGTGCTCAGCGCGACACTCCACAGCCTGGTTCCCGCAGTTCAACGCATCTACGCGGTGTAAACCCAACACACTTCAGGCTCCCGCTCACGTCTCCGCGCCCTTGGCCGAGCGAGGAGCCGACGCGGAGGACGGCCCTGCCGCAAGCTCGCCCGCGAGAGCGATTGCCTCCTCCAAAGTCGAGCACACGACGACGTGAGCGTGCCGCCTGGGCAACTCCGCCCGTTCGAACACGGCACGTGGCTCTGGCAAGGGCCCTGCCAGCACCACTCGCTGCTTGGACTTTCCCGCGCGCACCAACGCGCTTTCGAGCGCAACGAGCCCGGTCGCATCAATCGACGGCACTTGCGCGAGCGAAAGAACTATCACGCCCTGAGCGTTGATGGCCCCCAATGCACCCATGGCATTCTGCGCGGCACCAAAAAACAACGGACCCGCGATCTCGTAGAGGGTAACCCCCGCCGGCAAGGCGCGTCCCGCATCAGTGTCATCGCTTTGGAAGATTCGAGAGCGTGTGAGCTCTGCCGTGCGGCGCATGAACAGGAACGACGCGAGCACGACGCCCACGCCCACCGCCACCACCATGTCGAAGATCACCGTCAAGAAGAAGCAGATCAAGAGCACGAACACGTCGCTGCGCGGCGCGATCCGAATCACCGTCAAAGCATGGCCAATCTCGGACATGTTCCAGGCCACCAACAACAGTAGCGCGGCCAAAGCCGCCATCGGCACGTGGCCGAGCAGCGGCGCGAGCAGCAAGACGGCAAGCAACACGACGAGCGAATGCGTGGCAGCGGCCACGGGCGAGCGCGCCCCCGCACGGACGTTGGTCGCCGTGCGAGCCAGTGCCCCGGTGGCCGCAATGCCGCCAAAGAACGAGGCACAGATGTTCCCGACTCCGAGCGCGACTAGTTCGGCGTCGGGATCATGTTTCTTTCCCGTCATCCCGTCAGCGATCACCGCCGACAGCAATGATTCGATCGCTCCCAGCATCGCAATGGCGAAGGCAGCCGACGCGAGCTCACGAAACGTCGCCAATGATAACCCCGCCTCGCCCCAGGGAACTTCGAAGCGTGGCAGGACGCCCGGGATACCGCGAACAACCTGTCCGTCGACGGTGGTTTGAAAGCGGCTCGCGATCGTCACGACCCGAAACTCCGGCCGCCAATGCGTCAGCAGCTCCGCGCAGACCGAGATCAACGCGAGCACCAACAACGGCGCGGGTAAACGCGAGGCGAGTCGCGGCCACTTTCTCGGAAGCAACAACAGCAAGCTCAGAGTCGCGACCGCAACACCAAAGTCGGGCAGCGACGCGCTGCGCCTCGCAAGCCAAAACGCGTGCATGCGCTCGAGATAGGCATCGGGCGTGCTCGTGAGCTGCAACGCGAAGACATCTTTCAGCTGGAGACTCGCGATCACCAATGCAATGCCCGCCGTGAAGCCCGTGGTCACTGGATGTGGAATGAACTGAATCAACTTGCCGAAACGCGCCAGACCCATCACCACCAGAAGCACGCCGGCCATGAGTCCCGCCGTCAGCAGCCCTGATAACCCGTAGCGCGTCACGATGGGCGCCAGGATCACGACGAATGCGGCAGTTGGGCCCGTCACCTGGTGCTTCGAACCGCCAGCGAGCGCCACAATCGACCCAGCCACGATGGCTGTGTACAGGCCGTGCTGTGGTGCAACACCCACGGCGATCGCAAGCGCCATCGACAACGGCAACGCGACGATACCAACGACGACGCCTGCGAGCAGGTCGTGACGTAGCGACGTTAGGTTATACCCCTGGGCGAAAGTTCGCCGGAGCGCAGTTGCGAACGGAACCCCCTTCGAGAACAACTCGGGGATCAGACTCCTGACCAAGTTTGAATTGTCCAATACAAACACCCAGATTGACGGTTCATCTCATATCGCTCGCCCCTTGGCATGTCGAGCCTTCACTCGCGCAGTACTCGCGCGAAGCACGGCCCGTGCCGATGAGATGGCCGTTTGGGGTCAATCAACGACGATCTCCAATACGAAACGCATGCTCCTACCTGTAGAGGTCGGAGCCAGTGGGTGATGGGGCGCGAGACTACGCCGATTTGATACGTTGACGCGATAGCCAGAAGCTCGCTCTCGCATTTGGCCGGCGCCCAAGCAGCATACGAGTCAGACTGCCCTCCTCGCTCTTGGCAGATGGACAAGGCGCATTCGGGCGTGCTCCAAACATGGCTCGGGAGCTTAGCGGATTGTGAACACCCTTGCGCTTCGCGTTGGTTTCCGGTGAATATCCCCTTTTCGGTGAGGTGCCCTGCATGAAGTTCAAGACTCGCACGGTTGGGGCTGCGTGCCTCGGGTTAGTGGGACTGCTTGGCGTTGGCTGCGCCAAGAACGGCGTCGAAAGCTCAGGCGCAGGTAAGAGCACAGGCAAAGGGGCGAAAGACGATACCGAAGCACCGTCGAAGGGCGGGCCCACGGTGGTTACTTTGCCCGACGGCGGTACCGAAGTCGTCGCGCAGCCAGCTGCCGATGGCGGCGTGACGTTGGCCCCTGCGGGCGCTGATGGTTGCCTGTCGAATCGGGAGTTCCTGGCCACCGAGGCCTGGCCCAAGGTTTTGGGTGGGGTCTGTTCTTCATGCCACGGCCCCGGTGGAACCGCGGTCGTGCAAGGCGCCAAGTTTACGTTGGAGCCGTCGGCTTACCCCGGCTTCATCGATGTTAATCTCCAGGCAGTAGCCACGAACGCGGAACTGGAAGTCGATGGCAAGAGCGTGCTCTTGCTCAAGCCGCTGGGTGAGCGTGAGCATGGCGGCGGTGCCGTGCTCGCCAAGGACAGCGAAGGCTATCGCATCCTGACCGAGCTGGTGGAGCGCGTAAAAGCTGGTGAGAAGTGTCCCGACGATACAGCGATCGCCCACTTCGACGATGTGCAGCTTTTGGACCCGGCGGGGACGTTCCGCAAGGCCGCTTTGACGTTGGCCGGACGCCTGCCAACCGCGAACGAGGTGAGTGCCCTGCGCGACGGCGGCGAGCAGGCGCTGCCTGCGGCCATCGAAGGCTTGTTCACCGAAGCCGGCTTCCACGATCGATTGATCGAGATGTTCAACGATCAGTGGCTCACCGATCGTTACTTGGATGACGGGACGGGCCTGCTCAATGGCGACGAGTTCCCGAACATTCAGGACTACTACGACAACCTGCCCGACGATCAGAAGTATCAAGCGCGCCGCTCGGTGGCGCGCGAACCATTGGAGCTGATGGCCCACGTGGTGCTCAATGATCGGCCGTTCACGGAGATCGTGACCGCTGATTACACGGTGCTCAACCCGTTCACCGCCGTCGTCTACAACAACGGCGAGCTGGCGTTCAAGAACGAGTACGATGCGAACGAGTACCAGGAAGGGCGAATCTACGCGGTCGAGGACGACGGCAAGCTATTAGCATTCCCACATGCCGGTATCTTGAGTTCACCGATGTTCTTGAATCGTTACCCCACGTCCCGCACCAATCTGAATCGGCATCGCGCACGCATCGTGCTGCGTGAACTGTTGGCCACGGACATCCTGAAGGTTGCCAACCGTCCGATCGATCCGACGAAGGCCGTCACTTTCGCCAACCCGACGCGCGAAGAAGAGTCGTGCAAGATGTGCCACGTGATCATCGACCCGATCGCGGGCACGTTCCAGCATTGGGACGACAATGACTACGAGCGCATTCGTCTAGACGAACCTTGGCACGACGAGTTGTTCCCGCCCGGGATCGGTGACGAGAAGCTCACCGCAGCAGAGGCCGAAAGCGGCAATGGCCTGCCTTGGTTGGGAAGCCACATCGCAGCGGATCCTCGCTTTCCGATCTCGGTCGTGCAGAACTTGTATCGCAGCTTGATCGGCGAAGAGCCCATGGCCTTCCCTGCCGACCCCAGTGACGGCAGCTACGCCGCTTGGGAAGCACAACAAGCAACGCTACGTGCCATCGCGCAGGCGTTCGTCGAGGACAACTTCAACTTCAAGACGGCTGTCTTGCAAGTCGTGCTGAGTCCTTACTTTCGGGCCGCAAACACCGACGCCACGAGCAGCGCTCGCTTGGCTCAGTTGGCCGCGGTCGGAACCGGCCGCTTGCTGACTCCGGAACTCTTGGACCGAAAGATCACTCAGGTCTTCGGCTTCTCGTGGAACTACGGCGGGGACCGGACCGCGCTCTCTGACGATTTCAAGATCCTGTACGGCGGCATCGACTCCGAAACCGTGACGGAGCGTTTGAGCACGCCCAACGGCATGATGAGTGCCATCTCGTGGCGCATGGCAACCGAGATGGCGTGCCATGGGACCGCCCTCGACTTCGCGCAAGCGGCGTCCGACCGCAGACTGTTCCCCAATGTCGAAACCTCGACCGTTCCCGAGGACGAGATCGCCCAAGCCATCCCCGAGAACGTCGCGAAGATTCAACAAAACCTCGCGTACCTCTACGAGCGCATGCTGGGCGAGACACTGGACCCAGAGAGCAGCGAGGGAAAGCGCATTTACGACCTGTTCCTCACTACTTGGCGCGAGGGTCGCGCCAAACTCGCCTCGACGGAGGTCCAACGCGATCTGAACTGGGAGTGTCAGTACCGACGAAAGCCCGGTGCCGACGAGGATCTGCCCGATGCTCAAATGCTAACCCAAGACGATAACTACGTCATCCGTAGCTGGATGGCGGTCATCACCTACCTCTTGTCCGATTACCGCTTCCTCTACGACTGATTCAGGAGCACGACGATGCAACGACGCACATTGCTCAAGTTATCGGCCACTGGTGGCCTGCTGTCGCTCGCGACGCCATGGTTCCTGCCCCGTGCCCGCGCGGCCGAGGCGGGTGACAAGTTCTGGATCTTCGTCACCGCTGGTGGCGGTTGGGATCCGCGTTTCATGTTCGATCCCAGCACCAGCAAAGAACAGAATCGCATCACTCAAGAGATTGGCCACGTCGGCAACATTCCGTTTTCGCCGATCGATGCGTTACCCGAAGAATTCGGATTCGAGATGGATGCCGAGCGCACCTATCTGAATCCGGAGCGATTCCTCGGCCGCTTCGGTTCACGCATGACGGTCTTCAACGGCGTCGACACCTCCACGAACAACCACGACGCGGGGGCGCGGGCCGTCACGACGGGTTCGATTCAGGAAGACGTCCCGGCGATGGGAGCGCTGCTGGCCGCGGCCTACGGGCAAAAGTTGCCGCTGCCCTTCATGAGCTTCGGCGGCTATGACGCGACCTTCGATCTG
Source organism: Polyangiaceae bacterium (assembly GCA_036263015.1). Classification (GTDB taxonomy): domain Bacteria; phylum Myxococcota_A; class Polyangia; order Polyangiales; family Polyangiaceae; genus SZUA-265. The sequence goes on from DATAHU010000034.1 coordinate 82,149, forward strand.
GCGCCGCTTTCGCGCATTGGCTCGGGGGGACAAGTTCGCCGTGTAGCTGCGCCGAATGAACAGAACCCGGATGACGACAACACGCAGCTGTATCACACTGCCGATACTTGGCAGCGGATTCGTGCCGCCCAAACTGACCGAATCGCGGAGCTCGTGGCAGCTCAAAAACTGCCGAAGTTGAATCATTCGATTCTGGGACTGCAAGAGGCGCGCGCCACGGACGGGCAGCTCGCTGCCTTGAAAGTGCCGGAGCTCGTACAGTTGCCGGGAAACATGAACGATGCGCAGAACCTGATCCGCGCTGGACAGCTCGCTCTCTCGGCCTTCAGCACCGGTCTCGGCGTGGCCGCCAGCCTGAGCATGGGCGGGTTCGATACACACGGTAACCACGACCAGCAACAACGACGCCAGGTCATTCAATTGCTCACGGGCATCGGGGGTCTGCTCGATCAGATCGATGCGCAGGGGCTGAGCGATCGAACCTACGTCATGATCGGTTCAGACTTTGGTCGGACACCAAGCTACAATCAAGAAGGTGACGGTGGGGGTAAGGATCACTGGCCAATCACCAGTTTCCTCGCGATCGGCCCAGGCATTCAGGGAGACCGCGTGATCGGCGCTACCACCAAGGATCAGAACGCTCAAATGCTCGATCCCAAGTCGCTCGCAGCCGGCAGTGACGGCGTCAAGCTGACGCCGAGTCAGATCCACGTCGCCCTGCGACGTCTGGCCGGCTTCGACGATGCGCTGACCGCGCAGTATCCGCTCTTGAGCGACGATCTTCCGCTGTTCTCTTGAACGAACGCAGTGTCAAGAAGTTGACACGGCCACGATAGCCAAGCGCTCTGCAACCGACGTTGCGCAGCGCTACGACGTTGGGACATTTCCCGCGCGCCGTTAAACAACGCCTTGGCTTGGCCGTTGCTACGTCTGGTTACGAGTCCGGACGCAACAAAGGGAGCCAGGCGTGCGCATCGTCTACATCAATAGCCCGATCTACGACTACCTCACTGCAACGCTGATCGAGGGGTTGCAAGGGCTCGGTCACCAAGTGTTGTGCAGCGAAGACAGCAACTATGGGACCCGCACGGACGAGCGCGAACTGGTGGCTGCGGCAGAGACTGCAGATCTGATCATCGTCGGTAGCAACCAAGGTGTCCGCACGCAGCTTCTGAACGGCAACCGCAACCCTCGCAAGATCTACGTCGATGGGGCGGACCACCCGTTGATATCCGCCCCCGAGGAGTTCAACTTCGAGTTGGTCTTCAAGCGAGAGCTGCTCACGACCTATCGCGACGCGGAACGCCTCGGGATCTTGCCCCTGCCCTTTGGCGGCGAACAACGCTACGGGCGCACCGCGCCAGAAAGCGAGCGTTCTGTGAAGGCCGCGTTTCTGGCGAGCCTGCACACCAATCCGATGCGCTTTGGCCTGCACCAGCGCTTGGTCAATTTGAAGGATCCGTCGGTGCTTTCGGGCACGACGGGCGAGCGCGCTTACGATCCGGGAAAATCCAAAGCGCGTCCGGTCGAAACGCCAAAGTACCGCGAGCTGCTGCGGCAAAGTCGAATTGGTATCAGCGCAGCCGGCGCAGGCTGGGACTGTGCGCGTTATTGGGAGATCTTGGCCGCGGGAGCAATGCTGTTCACCCAGGCACTCGACATCGTCATTCCCAACCCGTTCACCGATGGGGTCAACTGCGTAACCTTCTCGAACTTCGCCGAATTCGAGGAGCGCTTGGCCCACTACATGAGCCGACCAGAATTGTGCCTCGAAATTGCCGCGCGCGGACAGGCGCATTACCTCGAGCACCACACGACCAGAGCCAGAGCCCAATACTTGTTGACCGAGTGCCAGCGACGAATGCAACAGCCCGCTGCGGGTTGGAGCGCTGCCCAACCGATCTCGGTATCGGCATTGCTCACCAACCAAGACGCAAGTCCCGAGAGCGGTGAACAGGCAACGCCCGACGCGACGCCAGTACATGCCGCTGCCGCTCGAAGTGAACAGAAGTCTCCGGAGGCGATCGCAACGCGCGAGGAGGCGCCAGCCGCACTGCCCAAGCCGAACAACGACGTTGCTTACTATGGCCACGCACGCCCCGAGGTGGTGCAGTTGGTCCCCCTCGACGCACGAAAGGTGCTGGACGTTGGCTGCGGCGCAGGCGCCTTGGGGCTCGCGATCAAACAGCGTCAGCGCTGCCACGTCACTGGGATCGAATATGTCCCCGAAGTCGCTGAGCGCGCTGCCACCGTGCTGGACGAGGCCATCGCAGGCGATGCATTCGTCGAGCTCGACGCGCTGCCCGAAGCGCACTTCGACGCGATCGTGATGGCCGATGTACTCGAACACGTCGATGACACGGATCGCTTGCTGCGTCTGGCGCGCGAGCGGCTCGCCCCAGCGGGGCGCTTGGTGCTGAGTATCCCCAACGTGCGCCATTGGTCGGTCGTGTTGCCGTTGCTGGGGGGGCGCTGGGACTACCAAGACGCGGGGATTTTGGACCGCACGCATTTGCGCTTCTTCACGCGTCACAACATGCTCGAAGTGCTGCAAAGGAACGGCTTCGAGGTGGAGAACGTTCAAGCCTCGATGATGCCGTTGGATTTACCTGGAGGCGTCTTCTCGCAACTGATCGCGCTGGGGATCAACCCAAGTGATCTGCTCGACGATCTACAACGCTACCAGTACCTGCTCGTCTGCAAGCACGCTTCCGCGCTTGCGGCCTGAGCTGGCCTCGCGCCTCGGCGCGTCCTAGGATCCGAGCAACACAAAAAGAAAGCCCGGCGAGCCACCAACAACTCGCACGGGCCAAAGGCTTTGCCTGATTTTCAGGGCTTACGCGGAAACGTCGAGAGCTTCGAGGTTGGGTAGCTCTTCGTACACGTCGGGCACGAGTCCAAAGTCCTCGAGCTGGGCGCGCGCCCGGGTGCGCTCGTGGAGTGAACATCCGACTTTTTGGAGCACGACCCGGCAGCGTTGGCGCTCTTGGGTGCTCGGGCGTCCCGTCTTGTCGCACCAGCCAACGTGCTTCACTTGGAACCGATACTCGAGCCACTGGCTGCGCCAGAATTCGCGCGTGTATGGCCCAAGCTCGGACTCAATCCAGGCGTCGGCATCGTCCCGCTCTCGAGGCCGCACTGCCTCGAACACCAACAGCCCCCCAACCTCCAAGAGGATCAGCGCGTTGTCGAACATCGTCGCCGTATTCGGAAGGCGCAGGTCCAGCTCGCCGAGCGTCATGCCCTCGAGCCCGGCCAGTGCCTCGAGCTCGGCAGTCAGTGGCAGAGGCCGGCGCAGGTCCACCATCCAATCCGGGATGCGACCAGCCACGGGGTCTGCGTTTATCTGCCCCAAGCAGTACCCCCGACGTGCCATGTCAGCGTTCATCCAACGCGGCAATCCGCCTTCCCGAACACGACTCTTCTCGCATTCCAGGGCATAGTCCCAGACGGCCCGGACGCGCGGCAACGGATCGTAGGCGGTGAACGCCGCATGAGCCTTGCGCGCATCGTCGTAGAAGCGTTCCGATGCGAAATAGTCAGCAAAAAAGGGCCTCAGTTCACCGAGTCCGAACCACAACGTGCTTTGTTCGTAAGGCGCCGGTGCTCGGTCACTGCGTTGCTGCTCGGAAACGAACGGGGTGCCCTGCGACAACACGAATGACGCCCGAGCCTGAGCGAACCGCGCGGTCTCGTAGAAGTGGACGTTGAGCACCGCTTTGGCCTGTCTCACGTAGGAATCACGTTCGGGCCCGTATACGGCACCGTCGAACTGCGCCACTGTGACGCCGCAGGCCTCGATCGCGCGGATCAGCTCCATGCGCCGCTGATTGACCGAGCCCACGAACAATAGATCGATGGGGCGCTCTTCCAAGGGCATCAGCTCGGGCCCGGGATGCAAGTAGGGAGCGTTCACGAACTCCAAAAGCGGCGCGTGTTTGGGCCCAGAGTAAGCTCTGAGATTATGTGCATCGTAGTCGATGCTGCTGTTGCCGGATAACAGCCTCAAATAGTGTTGCCCGACGCTCGCTCCGCCATTGCCAAGTTGTTCTAGGTTCACGAACACGCAAGCAAATTGACGCGTCAATTGCGAGTCGAAACCCAAGTGTGCTCCGAACACGAAATTGATGGCGCCGTGCTTGAGCCGGTTCTTGCCGATGCTCGTTGGAACCCCAATCCGGCCGAGGTGGTAGCGCAAATAGCGAGCCTGATCGAGAAATCCCAGGGAGTGCACATACCCCCAAGGCTGAATCACGCACAAATGAGCTTGTTTCATCTCGATTCCGCCTCGCTCGCTCAAAACTTCAACGCCGCACGCTTGCCAACAACCAACCCACTGCCATTACACGGCCACGCGTTGGGCGTGTTCGATGGCAGCTTCCAGACTTCCGAGACAAGTGAACACCTGGTCGACGAAAGCAACCTGTCGAGCCTCAACCCACTCGCAAAACGCGAGCTGAGCACGTTGGTGCTCTGCGTGCTGATCGAGCACGCGCATCAGCTGCGCCGTCGCAGATTCGACCACCAGCTCCGCTCGCTCGTCGAATTTGTAGTCGGCGGGTAGGGGTAGATCTGCATCGTTGCCGGCGATGCCGCGTGTACCTACCAGCGCAACTGCGCCGCTGACTACCGCGGTCGCCAGGATCGGAGAGAAGTCCCGCTGCGGACCAAAGTCGAGGTACGCCTTGGCGCGCGCGAACAGCATGGGCAAGTCTTCGTCGCTGAGATGATCCAAGGCAATCCACTGCGCCTTGCGCGGCATGCGCGCCTGAATCTGGCGAATCAGATCACCGCCCCCGTGGCGCGTGTCGACGAGCACCAAATCACTGCGTTCGTGGGCTCGGAGCCTCTTTGCGTCCGCGAGCAGTGTTGGCTCTAGGTAACCCCCGAGAAGCGTGGCCGAAGCCCCACGCTTGTGCAGGTAAGAGCGCGCGTATTCACTGCGCGCCCAATGCACCACCGGCAAGCGCCCATCGAACGCGAACTCCAACGGGCCCTGTGGGCGATTGAAGAGCTGCCGCAAAGCCTCGTTGGAGCGCGCAAAGCGGTCCACATCCGACCACCAGATCACGCGTCGGGCGAGCTGGTACTCGAGCAGACGAGCAACGTCGGTTTCACGCGCAACGACCACACAGTCCGGCGCGTCAACCGGGGAACGCAGTGAGAACGTGCCGCTGACCAATGGGGTCGATTGAAAACTGTCTTCCCAGACGCGTGCCAGGCTAACGTCGAACCCAAGCCCTCGCCCAACCCAGACGAGTTGTTCCAGCCCCTCTTGCTCACTGCCCGTCGGACAAAGTACGAACACCCTCATCTAGACGACTCCAACTTCAAGGTTTGGGCGGGCAATCCGTTGGCCCTGCGCCGCCACATCTCGCGATAGAGCGCTTCCAGGTCCTTCGTGTATCGGGCGGTATTGAACAGTGGCGACTCGGTGCGACCGACCATGACTCGCTCTTTGGTTCGCGCCAACAATTCGGGCTGCGTGGCGAGCTCTTTCGAAATCCGGAAGTAATCTTGTTCATCGCGCGCAATCAAGTCTGGCAAGCCCATCGTCAACACGATGCTTCCAGCGACGCGTGACACGAAAGCTTCGCCCGGGCGGGTCACGATTGGCACCCCCGCCCATAGCGCGTCGCTGGCGGTCGTGTGCGCGTTGACGGGCAACGTGTCGAGCACGATATCCGCATTCTGTAGACGCGCCAAGTGATCAGCCTGTTTGCGCGAAGGCGCCCAAACTAGACGTTCCGGCTCGACGCCGCGCTTCTTCGCCCATGCGGTCAGGTTCTCGGATGACGCCTTGGTCCATTGCAGAAGCCACAGGACGCTTCCGGGTACTTCGAGCAGCAGTTGGCACCAAGCGTCGAACACCTCGGGGATGAACTTGTACGCCTGATTGAAACTGCAGAAGACAATGCCATTCTCCGGCAACCCGCACTCGGCACGACTGGGGCGCGGTGAGATTGGGCGCGTGTCGTCGGTTGGTTGGTAGCAGTTCGGCATGTGCGCGATCTTCTCCGTGAAGTACTCGGGGTGATCGAGCGGCGCCACGAAGCTGTCTGCGACCAGATAGTCGATGAACGGAGCGCCCAGCGTGCCGGGAAACCCGACGTGGTGAACCGTTACGGGCGCGGGCCGGTGCGCCGCAATCGCCAAGCGACCGTCCCGAGTGTAGCCCTTCAGATCGATCAGGATGTCGATCTCGTCGCTGCGAATCAGTTCGGCGGCCTGCTGATCCGCCAACACACGTACGTCGCGGACTGTCTCGAACGCTTCCGTCAAGCGTTTGCGCAGCGGCGCATTCAAGTAGTTGTCCCAAGTGTACGCGTAGAGTTCGAACTGTGAGCGATCGTGGAGCTCGAATAGCCGAGCCATCAAATAGCCCGTCGCGTGGTCGTGCAAGTCGCACGAGAGATAACCGATCTTCAAGCGCCGCTCGGCTTCACCAGGTTCGACGTGACGTTCGAAGGCCTTCGCGTCGAACTTCAAGCCGCTGACGATGTTTGCTGCGGTGCGCTCCGCCGCGACTTTCAAATCGTTCGGTGTCGTGCGCGGGATGGATAACAAGCCGAATGGAGCGACGGCTTCGGTGCTCGATCGCATTCGGTCGAGCAGCGGCTGCACACGCGAGTCTAGCTCCTCCCAGTCGCAAACATAGAGCAGCTGATGAACGATGTCGCACTCGAGGTCGACTCGATTCGGCTCCCCTTCCGCCGCGCGGGTGAAGTAGCGAATCGCCTCGCGGTTGAGGCCGAGTCGCAGGCACAACACGCCCAAGTTGCGGTTGATCTTGCCGTCGTTGGGCCAGACGAGCAGGAGCGAGTGATAGATCTCGATCGCCTCGTTGAGCTTTTCGAGACGCTGTAACACGGTCGCCAAGACCATGTACGCCTCCCAATAGTCCTCCTTCAGTTTGACCGCCTTCATCGCCCATTCGAGCGCTGGCGTCGGATCGAAACAGGCCTGATGCACAGACGCCAAACGATAGGCAATGGTTGCGTCGTTCGGGTCGAGCTCGAACGCTTCTTCGAGCGCCTGAATTTCCAGAGCACGTTGACCCGAGACTTGGTACGCCTTGGCCAAACCTAGCAGGCCCGGAACCGATACTTCGAGGCTGAGCGCGTATTCGAGCGCGTCTCGTCCGCGCTTCGGATCGCCGACTGCGCTTTCGAGTCCCGCCAGCGCTTGAAACAGAGTTGGCTCGTCCTTGATGTGCTCAGCTGCGTAGCGCAGATACGTCAACGCCTGTTGCTGGTCGCCTAACTCATTCTTCAACAAGCCGGCAACCCACTGCACTGTGGGATTTTTTGGCTCGGCCTTGAGGATCGGCGCCATCTCGCTCCAGGCTTGCTTCCACTTGGAGGCGTCCATCAAACCCCGAATGCGCTTGAAAGCCGTGTTGGGGCGCCCGCCTGAGGACTGGACCTTGATGTCTGCGATGTGTCGCGAACTCCTAAGCACTCTGCTCACCTCCTGCGCGCAATGCGGGGCACCCTCCAGCTGCAACGCTCGTGCCATGGTGCTCTGGTGGCAAGGCTTCAGCGTGAGCGACAACTCTCTGCCGAACAGCTCATCGCCACTGCTGCCAACGCGTGGAAATACTGCGGGAACACCCTTCGGGACATGTGCGCCCTCCAAGGACGGCGCCGGGTTACTGACGCGTGTGCCGTCAACGAGTTGACGATGACAACGAGGAGTCGTCTCCAGGGATGCCCGAACTCGTCACGCTCGGAATCTCACGAGCACGCGAAACACCTTGCAAAGGCTCGATGGCGGGCGGACGATTCCTGAAAGCAAAGGGGGTTCACGATGGCTAGCGACAAAGCGTCGAGCACGAAGGCAAACGGCCCGGGCTCACAACGAGGCAAACGCGCGTCACACCGAGCGGCGCGGGAACGCGGGGCACCACCGTCAACGCGCCGCCTGCGTGATGCCGAGATGGCGTTCTTCGCCGAAGATGGAGCGGGGCACGTTCCCAAACTCGAATCGATGGCCCAAGACTTCGCGGAGCAGTTTCTGACGTCAGCGTTAACCGGAAACGAGACGCATGCCGAGGCGCAGGATCGTGTGTGGGAAGACGAGCTCGGCGGACCTTTCGTCGTAACCAGTAGCAAGCGTGAGCTCGGGCGTCAGCGCGCCGAGTTGGACGAATTCGAGCGCGAGGCTTTTCCGACCCCGAGCGCCCCGCCGAGCGTCCCCGCCGCCGACGAGATGCTAGACGAGGAAGAATAACAGCGCCTCAGGCTTCGACGAGAATCGAAGGCACCACGACGCCGATCGCTTGCCACAGCTCGTGAATCCCCGCGTAACTCGGCGCCAGGTTCCAAGCTCGCCTCGCCTGGGCGATTGCTTCGCTGACGCGCTGATCCAGCAGCAAGAGCCAAGCCAGAACGACACGCAGCTCGGCATCGTTGGGCTCGTAGGCGATCGCGCGCGCCAACGCCTCGATTCCCGACGCGTAGTCGGCGTCCGCAGCGCTGACTTGGGCGAAGCGCACTGCGATGGCTGCGTTATCGGGTGCCAGACGCGACGCGACTTGCCATGCCTCCTGCGTTTGTGGGTGCCCTGCCAGCTGCAAACTTTCCGCCAGCACTTTGGCCGCCTCGGCATCGCACGGTTCACGCTCCAACGCTTCGATCGCCAAGTGGGTCGCGCGGGAGTGATCACGCAGCTCGAGCGCAACGCAGGCAAGCCGAGTCCAAACGCGCGAGTCCTGGGGTTCGAGCTTGCAGGCTTTCATCAAGTGCCCGACCAGTTCGTCGCAGCGGGAAGCACTGTAGCTGAGCTCGGCCAGCGCCAAGCGAGCTTCGTGCACCACTCGGGTGTCCAGCAGCTGCAAACACGCCTCGAGCTCTGAATGGGCTCCCTGTCGTGCGCGCGCCACAGCGTAGCTCAGGCAGGAAACCTCAGAGACGGCTGTTCCAACCTCGGCTACGAACGCGACAAACCCAAAGGCCCCGTGCAAGCGAGTCACGGCCGTAAACCCAGCGCGCGTCAGAAGGCCGTGGAGTGCCCGTTCGGTGAAAGTTCGCCTTTGGGGCGCCTCGATGCGTTGTCCGATTGCGGCCAAAGGTTCAGCCACGATGATGCGACCATTGCGTCTCAGCGCACTTTTGGCGGCGATCAACACGCTCTGTGGATCACGCACCTGCGACAGCACATCGACCACCACGGTCAGATCCGCCAACGGCTCACCCCAGGGTTGAGCCAAATCTCGAAACTGGAACTGGATGGCCGGGGCGTACTCACGCGCGAATGCCAACGCCGTAACATTCGACTCGACCCCGATCACACTCGCGAAATGCTGCGCGAGTAAACGGCAGCCTTCACCCGAGCCCGATCCGAAATCGATCACGTCGAGGCTGGGATCGAGCGCCAGCGCCAATTCGTAGAATGCGCGCGTGTCTGGTGCAGAGCCCCTGACACCCGGATAGCTGCGACCTCGCCCCAGCTGCAGCGTGAGCTGCCTGCCCGAGGCAAACGACGCCACCACGGTGTTCGCAGTGCGACCACTCGCGTACGTCGGCGCCTGCGCGAGGTCGAACCTCGGCAGCGCCGGACTGCGTAGTGTCATGGCTGGCTCGCACGGGGTCCAAATTGGACCCCTTCCTTCATGGCCTGCGGAACCGCGATTTGCCAAGCCTCGCGCAGCGGCGTGAGGACACGAATCACTTCGGCGAGCGGCTGACTCGTGCCCGAACGATTCGCCCCACGGATTCGATCCATGCAGAAGCTGTAAAGCGCCTGCAGGTTCGCGCACAACTCGGGCGCGATTTCCGGGTCGAGTGCGATCGAGAGCTCGGACAAGATGGCGTAGGACTTCGAGTTGAGCGTCCGCGCACGGTTGGCGTCACCCTTGTCGAGGCAATCCTTGGCTTCGTTGAGGAAGCGAAACAATCCGTCGTACAGGGCGAGCAACAGCTCCCCCTGTGAAATGGTCTGAACTTGAACTTTGCGGTACTGCGCGACTGCGTTCTGGAGCATCTGAAACCTAATTCAACTGAAGGGCTCAGCCAATCTTCTGCAGATACGTGACCAATGAGTTGTTCCCCGCAACCGTCGAATCCATCTGCGTGAACTGCTTGCGCAGCATCTCCGCCTGTTGATCGATTCGCGCTTGCTCGGTCTCAATGCGCTTATCCAGAGTCTTGGCTCGATTGTTGAGCGCATCGGTCTTGGTTCCGATGACGCCCGTGCCTGTTTGAGTGAAGCCAGCCGCGAGGTCCCGCATCACGTCCATTACGCCACTTGTCGAATCGTTGCCTGCGATAACCTTCAACACTCGCGACGGGTTGCTTTGAAGCGCTTTGTCGAGCGCCGCTCCGTCGAGGCTGAGGGTACCGTTACTGGCTAATTTGATACCTATCGAAGCGAGCGAGTCGCCACTCGTCGTCGACCCAACCGGCGTCGTTATCGCGGTTGAAAGCCGAGAAGTGATGTTACGCAACGTCGAATCACCAGCGAGCACCACATTGTTCGCCTTCTGCGAGCCGAAGCCCGCCTCCGAGTGAACTCTGTTCACCACGGCATTGTAGGCGTTGACGAAGTCGGTGAGTTTGCTCTTCAGCCCGTCCGGGTCGCTGTCGACCGAGACCGTAACCGCATCCGTCGTCTTCTGGGTGACCGCCAAGGTCACGCCTGGGATGACGCTCGAGATTTGGTTCGTGGGGCGGGTGATCTTGAAGCCGTCCACTTCGAGCTCTGAGTCGAGCGCCTTCTGCTTGGTATTGTCCGTGAGACTCAGACCAAGCGGATCACCGTTCGTGAAGGTGATGGCGTTGTCCTTGCCCGTATCCAGGCCGCGCACTTGAAGCGCGTACTTGTTATCGGTGAAGACGACAGATGCGCTGACGCGCGAGCCCAGTCCATTGATCTTTCCTGCAATGGAGCTCAGGCTGTCGGAGGCGGTGATGTTGACGGTTTGCTCCGTCCCACTTCCGATCTTGATGCCAAGATTGTAGGTGAGATTGAGAGCCGCCGTGTCTGACGTTTGCTCGTTCGAGTAGGTTCTTTGCTCGGAGGCAAGTTGATTGACTTTGATGGCGTAACGGCCGGGAGTTGCCGAACCGTTCGCGCTAGCGGTGATGGCGGAGCTGCTAGAGCTGGCCTTGTAGCTTCCGGTTTCACGCTCCGTGTCGAGCGCTTCCGAAGCCGACTTGAGCTTTCCGAGCAGCGATCCGATGTCTGAGATGGCTGAAACTGCGCTCTTGACCTGCGAGGATTGGGTCTTGATCGTGGAGAGGCCAGCGGTCGCGGCGGCGCTCAGTCCCTTGATGATGGACTCGGTGTCGATGCCCGACCCGATACCGCCAAAGCTTACTGAGCCCGCCATGATCTTGCTTCTCCTGCCCTACCCGCTGGTTATCCCAAAAGCGCTAGGTGTGAGCGTTAGTGACTCAACAACCCGAACGCCATCTGTGGCAACTGATTTGCCTGCGCCAATATCGAGACGCCCGCTTGTGTCAGAACTTGATTGCGCGACATCGTCGATGTTTCCTGAGCCACGTCGACGTCGACGATGCGTGAGTTTGCTGCCGCTAGATTCAAGCGCATGGTTTGGATGTTGCTGGTCGCGACTTCCATCTTGTTCATCGCCGCGCCGAAGCTCGCACGCTTGCTCGAGACGGAGCCGATGGCTGCGTCGATGGTGCTGAGTGCGGCCAGGGCAGCCGTCGCGCTGCTGACGCCGGCACTCACGACCGAGGAGAGGTCGAGGCTACCGAAAGTCATTTGAATCTGGTCTGCAGTGGCGTTGTTCAGACCGACTTGGAACGTGAGACCCGAACTCGTCACGCCGATCAAGGTCACGCCGTTGAACTTCGCCGAATCCTGAATGCGCGTGATTTCGGACGTCAGCTGGGTGAATTCCGTGTCCAGATAGCCGCGGTCCGTGTCCGACAAGCTACCGTTGGCGGATTGCATCGCCAGCTCGCGCAGACGCCCGAGCACCCCGTGAACCTCGCCCAGCGCGCCTTCAGCGGTTTGCGCCATCGAGATACCATCAGCGGCGTTACGTTCGGCGACGGTGAAGGACCGAATCTGACTCTTCATGCTCTCGCTGATGGCCAGACCCGCGGCGTCATCGGACGCGGTGTTGACGCGCAGACCGCTGGACAAGCGGTTGAAGCTGCTCATCAACGCCTTCTGGTTGCCGACGAGGTTCTTCTGGGCCTGCAGTGAGGCTACGTTGGTTTGGATCGTTAAACTCATGTTCCTGGACTCCTTCTTGGAGAAAAAGGTCGCTTCGTCTGAAGCCAACCTTGGGCGTCATTGCCCAATCCAGTGAACGGCCCCCGCCGAAGGTCCTTGAGACTTTATTCGCAGTTGCGCACGAAGCAGGCCATTGGGCTGTCAGCGCTCTGACGCGACTGCAGTCAATGCACCGACGAGCACCGCTGGGCTGGCGATCGCTGGAACGTCCGCCGACTTCTCTCCGAAGCCCGGTCCCAGCTCGGTTTCGGCGGCCGCGCGGTTGGCTTGTTCGACCGCGTCACGCACCTCTCCCCGCAAGATCGGCGTATCACTCGGGGCGCTGATCCCGAGGCGCACGCCTTTGCGAGTTACCTCCGTCACCACCACCTCGATGTTTTGACCGATGGTGATGCGCTCACCGACGCGCCGAGAAATGACCAGCATTTGCCTTCAGCCTAGCACTCACCGTGCCACGAGCATTGCTTCTTCGTCGGCGCTGGCAACACGAGCCGTCCCAAGGACGAGCCCAGACTCAGCCTTGCGAGTTCAGCGTACCCAGCGACAACAACTGACGCGAGACGCTGATCGCCCGATCCAGCGCATTGTTCAGATTCACGTACTCTGAATAGGCCTGGGTGGCGGGTAAGCCACCTACACGATCGTCCTCTGTGGTCAACAGCGTGTTGGCATGGTCGAGCGCAGCTTCGCTCGTGTCCAGACGTCCCATGAGCAGGCCGCGTTGGCCTCGTTCGGCCTGGATCTGAGTCTGACCCGAGGCGAGGTTGTCCAGCGTTGCTCGAATCCCAACGCCATCGTTGTTCTGCAGCGCGGTGCTCAGTGCGTCGATGTCAGCAAAGATGTCGCGGCCGCCCGCAGCCGTGAAGGCTTTTGCCCCCGAAGCGTTCACCCGTGTCGGCGAGCCCGATCCGACGTCGACCGAGTGCGCAACGTCGTCACCTTGGAAAGCCCCGGTCGCGTCGAAGGCTTGGGTCGTGACCTTGGACCCCGAGAACAGGTAGCCGTTGCTGCCCTTGGTGTTGGCCATCTTCAAGAGCTGCTCTTTCAAGCCTTTGACCTCGTCGGCCATCGTAGACCGCGCCCCCGCGTCGTTCTCGTCGCTACCGCCTTGAACCGCGATCTCGTGCAAACGCGCCATCAGTTCGCCGGCCTCGTCGAGCACGCCCTCGGCCAATTCGGCATCACCGCGAACCTTGTTCACGGCGTCTTGTTGCGACAAAACCCGCGCCTTGCGCGACGCGATCTGCACGAGCTGCGAAGCGCCGTAGGGATCGTCGGATGGATCATTGATGCTGCGCCCGGTCAGGGCGCGCCGCGAGCCCTCGGCTTGCTGCGTCTGTGCCAGGTCGAGTTGACGACTCACCTGTTGATAGCGCATTCCCTCAGTGACTCTCATCGGCCAACCTTCGCAAGCAGTTCTTGCATCATTTCGTCGACCACGGTGATCACTTTGGAGCTTGCGCTGTACGCGCGCTGATACTTGCTCAAAGATACCATCTCCTCGTCGAGCGAAACGCCGCTCATGGCTTCACGCATGGCCTGAGTCTGCGCGTGCAGCGCTTCCCTCATTTCGGCGTCGCGCTCAGCCGCCGATTTGCGCACGCCCACGTCCCCGACGATGTCGCCATAACTCTCGAAGACGTTGCGTCCGCCGGTGCCGATGGCCGAGTCGCCCAGAGCCGCGAGTTTGGTTGCGTTGTCCGCGTCACCTGGTAGCGATCCCAACGCGCCAGCGGCAGCCAGTGCCTGCGGGTTACCGGCAACGTCGGTGCTCACGGTGAGCCCACGCGCCGCTCCGGTGCTGGTCGCGAACACATCGAAGATCTTTCGACCGTTGACGCCATCTTGCCCAAAGCCCTGCATGTGCTGAGCATTGATGGCATTGGCCGTGTCGAATACGAATTGATCGAACTTCTTCGCCACGGCGAACACATCGACGTCACGGGTTTCTTTGACGCCAGCCAGCGAGCCGCCGCTGAGGAAACGGGTTACGTCTTGCCCGGGGTCATTGCCGCTGTGAGCCAACACCTCAATTGCGCCGTTGCTGTCGAGCCCAACCGATAGACTGCGCGCATTTCCACCCTCCACCAGCGTTGTGCCCGAAGAGTGAACGAGTACGCCACCGTTGCCGTCGATCGTGGTCTTCACGTCGACCATTTGCGCCAGATCGAGCAAGACTTTGTTGCGTTGGTCCTTCAAGTCCGCTGCGTCGTGGCCCTGCACCTCTTCGACCTGAATCTTGCGATTGAGCTCGGCGATGGCCCTGGCGCGCTCACTGACGTCGGAGGCGATCTGCTTGGCCTTGCTCAGCAGCTGGTCACGCGTGGACGCCAAGTCGTCGCCAATGCTGCGCACACGTGACGCAAAGTCGTCCGCGCTCTGCAGAACTTGATCCCGAACGGTGGTGTCGTTCGGGTTTACGGCGAGTTGGCCAAAACTGGCAAACAGACGGTCGAGCTGATTACCAAGTCCAGCCCCATCGGCGTCGTTGAAGGTGGCTTCTACGCCGGCCAACTCACTATCATGAGTGGACGCCGAAAATTTGTTTCCGAGAGTGATCAGTTGCTGGCGGTCGAGGACCGTATCCGCGATCTGTCGCAGGCCGCGAACTTGAACGCCGCCATACGAATCACTGCCGAGCGCGCGTGGCTCGAGAATGACGTCGCGGCGCGTATACCCTGGCGTGTTGACGTTCGTGATGTTCTGACCAGTGACGGTCACGCCATACGCCTGCGCGGTCAACGCGTCGCGCGCAGTGTTCAGCAGGCTCGATAATCCGGCGCCCATCATCCCCTCACATTCAGCCGCACACCGGGTTTCGGCAGAGGCCGCTCGGTCGCCGGGCTGTAGGTCGTGTTGTTCGCCGGCTCCACCGCAAAAATGATTGCTGCCACGGCGTCACGCGCATGCACGGTCAGCAGTTGGTTCTCGATCGCCTTGGAACGGATTCGCTGCAGCTGCTGAACGTTCTCTGTTTGAGGCTTCACACGCCCGAGATCACTCAGCAACTGTTCTTTGCGCTCTGCCACGGCATCGATTCCTGCCATGTCGAGGCGACTCAGGAAGTCGGTTTCGATTTCCAAGAGCCGCTCCAGATCGCAAAGCACGTCACCCGACAGAGCCGGCAATGTCAACACTGGTGCTGGTGCGAGATCAACAGAACTCATGGTGCGCCCTACGCTCCTAAATCAATCCCGGGGGATCGCTGGGATTATCCCAGGGCGTCCATCATCCGCGAGGCGATCATCTGCGGATTCACTTGGAACGTTCCGTCCTCGATCTTCTGCTTCAGTTCTTGAACACGCTCCGCACCGTGCGAGCTCTTCGACCCGACCAGCTCACGAGCAGTGTTGGAGATGGATACCTTGGCGGCATGCTCGCTGGGCAACGCCTGCGCGTCACCCTCCGATGGCTTTGCTACCGGGCGAGTTGCGTTGACGGAAGTGACCGCGACCCGCTGGTATGCGTCGAGTGCTGGATTTCCGTTGATTCCTTTCATCGCGTCCTCCGAATGACCCTTGGCTCTGGATGGTTGAGCTCTAAGGGGGACAAACGGTTCTCGGGGTCAGGGCTTGAGTGATTTCTCAGAACCTGGTTCAGCCGCTCGGCCGAGACAGGCCCGAGATCACCCAACTCCCGCATATACCTTTCAGCGACAGCTGGCAGGGGCAAAGGTGGAGTGTTGCCCTGCATCGGAGTGGCTGGCCCTACACCTAGAGGCAGCCCCGCTTCTGACGTCGGGTCGTCATTCCCGGTACCCAGGCCGCGCTCCAGGCGCTTCTCGATGATCGCGGCGAGCCCGATCCCGCCCTTCTGCGAAAGACTTCCCGCCAGCGCATCCACGACCATCGAATCGTAGACTCCGGACCCGGCCACATTCGATTGCGACCCGAGCTTCGCGGTCTGCATCATCTGCGACAACATCTTGCGCAAGAAGATCTGCTCGAATTGCTGAGCGGCTTCAGCCGAAGGCGACGGCTTTTTGACGCTTCCGGCTGTCGAGATCTCGACACTCCCCGGCGGGGCCATCAGGGCAAGTGGCTTCATTGGACAATCACCTCGGCGCGCAACGCGCCTGCGGACTTCAACGCTTGCAAGATACTCGCCAGCTCGCGCGGCGAAACCCCGAGCGTCGACAATGCACGAGCAACATCGGCCAACGTCGCGGCGCCGTCGATGTACTTGAGTCCGGGCGGCGTCTGTTCTTGGACTTCGACCTGGGAGCGGTCGATCACCTTCGTATCACCTCCCGCGAGCACGTTCGGCTGCGACGCCTCGGCTTGCTCTGCGACAGAGATGGTGATGCCGCCTTGCGAGATCGCGACTGGCATGAGGCGAACATCGCCACCTGCGACGATCGTCCCCGTGCGCTCGTTGATGATCACCTTTGCCGACACGACCGGCACGACCTCTAGCTCCCCAATCTTCGCGATCAATGCGACTTCGCGCTTGTTCCAATCTTTGGGTGCCTTGAGTTCGACGACGCCCGCGTCCAGCGGCTTGGCGCTATCTTTGCCGAGCTCTTTGTTCAAGACCTCGGCAATCCTATCCGCGGTCAGGAAGTCTGCCGCACGCAACGCAAGCAAGACCTTGCCGTCCTTGCTGAACGTCGTTGGGATCTCGGCTTCGACCAATGCGCCACTCGGGATGCGCGCCGTAGTCGTCACGTTCGATTGCACGCTCGTGCCGCTGCGACCCTGGCCCTCGAAGCCGCCAACGACGAGCGGCCCCTGGGCTACGGCATACGTGTGCCGATCGGCGCCGCGCAGGGGCGTTTGCACCAAGACACCGCCGCGCAAGCTGCGCGCATTACCGATCGAAGAGATGGTGACGTCGATCTTCGCGCCCGAGCGCGCGAACGCGGGGATGTTCGTCGTGACGACGACGGCGGCCACGTTACGCAGACGCATCGTGCGGCCGTCGATCTGAATGCCCAAACGACGCAACAACGCTTTCAACGACTGAGCCGCGAAGGGCGCTGACACGTCGTCGCCGGTGCCATTCAAACCCGTGACTACGCCGTACCCGACGAGTTGGTTCTCGCGCGCTCCCACGATGTCGCACAGATCACGCAGCTTGTCTGCTCGTGCCTCGCGTTCGAAGCAAAGCCCGAAGAGGGCGATCAGCGAGCCAATGAGCAACAACTGGAAACGTGAGCTGAACATCGAGTGCAACTTCAGAAAGGGTTGATGAAATCGAGAAACTGGGTGAGCCAACCCCGTTCGACCTGATCGTTGATGTCGCCGCGACCCGTAAACTCGACGCGGGCGTCAGCCATCAACTCGCTGTCTACGCTGTTGTCGGGCATGATGTCCGAGGGGCGCAGCACGCCCGAGATGTACAGGTGGTATTCCTCGTGATTGATCATCACGACCTTGGTGCCTTCGACGAACAAGTCCCCGTTGGGCAACTCCTTCTTGACGCGCACGCCAATGTTGGCTTTGAGCTTGCCTGCGCGTTGAGTCGACCCTTTACCGTCGAAGTCGGTCGAGGACGAGAGCAGATCCTCGACATTGATGTTCGGATCGTTCTTCACTTGGGGCAGCAGCTCGAGCAGGGCCACGAGTCCCTTGGTGCGTGAGGAGTCTTTGCCGAGCTCGGTCGAAGCCGCCCCTTGAGCATCAGCTTGCTCGTCGATGTGCACCATCACGACGTCCCCGACGCGCATCGCGCGTGCATCCTCCAAGTAACCCGCCTGAGCGTCCGAATAAACCGAGCCGGTCGCGGGTCTGGAACCCTCCTGGGTCGCGGCGTACTTGCCGGCTTCGTAGCTGCGCTCTTGGGGTTCGAACGATTTGATGTGCGCTGGCCCACACGCAATCGCAACAGTGGCGATTAGGCCCAACAACGATACGCGAACACAGGCGGAGCTCATCGCGCAACCACCCTGGCGCGATCGCTCGATTCGATGACGGCCTGCACGACTCGACGCGTGGAGTTCACCCGAACCTGAACCGTGTCACCGACGTCAGCGTCACTCAGAGCCTCCGCCAACGCACTGATCTGGGCACTGCCCGTCGAGACGACGACTTGCAAAACGGCTCCCTTGGCAACGGCGGGTGCCGCGCCCGCGGGGCTCACATCGAACACGAACGATACCGGAACGCGCTGGACGATTTGCCCTGCGTAACTGAGGGGCAACATGCCGAGCACCGTCACCTCGCCAACTCTGCG
>DATAHU010000035.1:0-205624 GCA_036263015.1 Polyangiaceae bacterium
CGAGCAGCGCAAGCAGCAGCTCGACCAAGAGCGCTGTCAGTTGGGCACCGATGTCGAGCGCAAGAAGCTGGAGGAGCAATCGCTCGGCGTTGCGCTGGAGCATCTGGAGGCGAGCCGCCAAGAGTGCGACACCGAGACGGCAGATCTCGGCAAAGAGTTGGCTCTGTTGCGTCCTGCTCTCAAAGAGCAAGCCAAGTTGGTCGATAGCCTCAAGAGTGATCTGTCGCACAAGCGTTCGCGCCTGCAGGTGCTCACCGATTTGCATCGGCGCCTGGAAGGCGTTGGCGCGGGCACCAAGGCCCTGCTCTCGGCCAATGATCCCGCAGTGGTCGGCTTGTTGCGTGATCGCGTAGAGGTCCAGGAGCGCTTCACCGAAGCGTTCGCCGGCCTGCTCGGTGATCGGCTGCAATGCGTGATCGTGAGAGATCCAGCGCGCGGGCTCGAGCTGCTCGACCAACTGCGCGAGAGCCGCGCAGGTCGCGCGACGATCGCGGCGCAGCGTTTGGCTTATGTCGCCGGAGCGCGCAGTGGCGCTGAGGGCGATCCGTCCGTGATTGCCCGCTTGATCGACGAAGTGCAGTACGACGTCGAGGACGAGCCGTTGATCCGCGCGTTGATCAGCGATGCGTTGGTGGTCGAGACGCCCTCCGAGGCGGTGGCCATCAATGCGCGTTACCCCGGCACCACCGTGGTGGCGCTCAACGGCACGGTGGTGCGCGAAGCGGGGCTCGTCAGCGGTGGCAGCGGTGACGACATGGCCGCAGCGATGCTGGAGCAGAAGCGCGAGCTGCGCACGCTGTCCGAAGGCATGCCGGGCTGGGAGCAAGCCGTTGCGGACGCAGCAGGGACGCGCGCGGAGCTCGAGACGCAAATCGCGGAACTCGAAGTGCGCCTGCAACTCGGACAGAAGACGCTGCACGAGCGCGAGATCGCCAAGCTCAAGACCGAAAAAGATCTGGCAGGGCTGCAGAACGAGTTGAAGGTCGCTGGTGCACGGCACCAACGCTTGGTCGACGATGCCGCCGAGCTCGACATTCGCGCCCAGACTTCGCGCAGCGAGATCGCCCAGGCCGAGCAACGCATCCTTGCCCTGGTCAGTGAACGCGAGGAAGTCGCCCAAGCATTGGGCAACGCCGAAGCGCACGCGGCCGAGTGCAAAGAGCTGACGCGTGCGCAGACGACGCGCGTCACCGAACGCAAAGTGCGTTTGGCTCAGGTGCGCGAACAACTCGACTCGGCGCGCATTTCACTGTCGCGGCTCAACACCGAGACGCAAGCCGCCCAAGCGCGGCTCGAGCGTATCCGTCAAGAGAGCGGCGAATCGACCGAACAACTCGAACGCACGGTCGAGCTGCTGGCGCAGGGTCAAGCCGCGTGCGTTGCGGCACGCGAAGCAAGTTCCGAAGCCCAGCGCGAGCTCGACGAAGTGCGCCGTTTGCTCGAACAAGTGCGCACGGGCCTCGGGCAACACGAGGGCACTCTGCGGCAGATGCGCGTCGATCTGGCTCAGGTCGATGACCAGAGCCGCGATGCCGAAATGCACGTTCAGAAACTTCAGCTCGAGCGCGAGCATTTGATCCGCAACGTGGCGGAGCGCTTCCGCGGCCTGCAGCTGCCTCGCGTCGTCGGCGACTACCACGCGCGCCCAGCGCCCGACGCTGAGCATCGTCGACGCATCGACGAGTTGAGCAAGCTGATCGATCGCATGGGGCCCGTCAATTTGGACGCCAAAGCCGAGTACGACGACGCGGAGAAGCGCTTCCACGAGCTCAGTGTGCAGCGCGACGACATCCAGCTGGCGCTCGACGAACTCGACCGCGCGATTCGGCTCATGGATCGCGAGAGCAAGAAGCGCTTCAAAGAGACGTTCGACGCGATCAACGAACTGTTCAAGAAGACCTTCAGTCGCTTGTTCAAGGGTGGCCGCGGTGAGCTCATGCTCACCAACCCCGAAGACATCTTGGAGACGGGCGTCGACATCATTGCGCAGCCGCCGGGCAAGAAGCTCGGCAACATCGAGCTGATGAGCGGTGGCGAGAAAGCCCTGACGGCCACGGCGCTGATCTTCGCGATCTTCCAATACCGCCCCTCACCCTTCTGCGTGCTCGACGAGGTCGACGCGCCGCTCGACGAGGCCAACGTGGGTCGTTACAACGAGGCGATCCGCGCCATGACCGGCATCTCTCAATTCGTGCTGATCACGCACATCAAAAAGACGATGCAATCCGTCGATGTGCTCTACGGCGTGACGATGGGCGAGCCCGGCGTGTCGCGCGTCGTCAGCGTCAAGGTGAACGAGACCGCCAAAGCGCGCAGCGAGAACACGGGCTCCGTGCTCGACGCGCGTCCCGCGGCGCCTGCCGTGGCGTGAGTGCTCAACGCTGCCATCGACGCTGGGCCCGACTCGGGCCCCAGTGTCGACGGCTAGCGAGACCCGCACTCGCCAAGGCCAGAGCGAGCCAGGCCTGCCATGCCCGATTGGCGCTCGCGCTGGCGAGCGCACAACCCAATGAGGGTGGCGGGTTACTCTTGCTCGATGGGGTCTGATTCTTCGCGGCGTTGGGGTTGGTCGCGTACGCTGGCGGAGTCTGAACGCGTTCGATCTGTCCGTTGGCAATCGTGCCGCTGGGCCAAACGGGCGCTGCAACAAGCCCGGCCGCGCTGCCACTGGCTGCAGCCGAGAGCTCACACTGCGCAAGCGCGTGAAAGGGCGCTTGCGCAAGCGAGCGCACTTCGTAACCGTTGCCACAATCGACGATGGCCTCGTCCTCGCCGTCGCTTGGCCCTGGATCGTTCGGCAATGTCTCGGTTTGCGCCAGCCGGCAGGGAGAATCCTCGGCGCCGTAGACGTAACTGAGTAACACCGTGCCTCCCGCGTCGACCAGCTCGAGCAGATCGCCCGGTCCATTTTGCAACCAGCCCGAGCCAAGCGGGCCGTCGACGGCTGAAGTCAGATCGCAGCCGAGATCGAGATCGAGCTCCGAACCGGCGGCGCAGATAGTGATGAAATCGGCGGCTGCGAGTCGCTGATCCGGCAGCGAGATCTCGCGGTATGCGTCGCAAGCATTCGAGCCGCCATTGATCAAACGGATCTGCGCAACGCCGGCTTTGCTCGAGTCCGACGCCGTCGCGCCGGACTCGACCGACGCGTTCGCGGGCGCCGAACACACGACGGCAAGCTCGATGAACTCAGCGTCGTCGGTGCCGGGATCGTCGTAACTGAGCTTGTTCAGCCGAACGTCGCACGCCCCCACCACGCGCACCGTGACGAGCAATGCGCCCCCCAAAAAAACCGCCCACCACTTACCTCGCCGTCCAATCATGCACGCCGATCGGCTTTTCGACGCGACGGGTTGCGATCATTTTGGCTGGCGCGGAGGTCGGGCGCTCTCGCGCAGGCGATCAGAGGCTTTGTCGATACAGTTCTAGCAAGGCCGCGCGGTCGCACGCGCGCGGGTTGGATTGGTGGCAAGCGTCTTCGATCGCCAAATCCGCCAAGCGCGAGAGCTTGTCCGCGCTGACGCCGGCCTGCTCGAGACCCGCAGGCAACCCGAGCTCGGCTCTCCAACTCGCGATCGCGTTCGGCAGATCCTCGGGGCGCGCCAATCCGAACAGGCTTGCGGCATCCGCGTAAGTCTCGGGGGCCGAAGCCAGGTTCCAGCGTACGACCGCAGGTAAACACAACGCGTTGGCCAGACCGTGATGCAAACCGCACTCGCTCGACAACGGATGCGCGAGCGAATGGCAAGCGCCTAGCCCCTTCTGAAACGCCACCGCGCCCATCATGGCCGCTTTCATCATCGCGCCACGGGCCGCGAGATCGCTTCCGTCTTTGACGGCGCGTGCGAGCCATTTGACGCACAGTTCGATGCCTTTGCGCGCGATCCCGTCGGCCATCGGATGATCACCCGTAGACGCCCACGCCTCGAGGCAATGGGTAAACGCGTCGAAGCCCGTTGCCGCCGTCGTTTTGGGCGGCATGCTGCGAGTCAAGTGCGGGTCCAAGATCGCAACCTTGGGCATCAGTGACGGTGAGAAAATAACGGTCTTGCGCTGAGTGGAATCGAGCGTGACGACACCTGAGCGCCCGACTTCACTGCCCGTCCCTGCGGTCGTCGGGATGGTGATGATGGGGAGCAGCTCTGCTGGGATGAACCGATCCCCTCCCTTGCTGTCGTCGAGCACTTCGAACGGCAGCGAGACGGCGTTGCGCACTGCAACCAGCTTGGCCACGTCCAGCGGCGAGCCGCCGCCTAGCCCGATGATCAGATCGGCTCGATGAGCGCGCAGCGCCGTAACGCCACTTTCGACGTTGGCTTCCGTCGGATTGGGATCGACCTCCGCGAACACCTGGGCAGCGATGCCGACTTGACGCAGTGAGGCCAGCACGGGTTCGCACAAGCCCGCGGCTTGCACGCCGCGATCGGTGACGACCAGCGCGCGCGTGGCGCCCAGACGACCGACCTCGGTCCCGACGTTCTCGACTTCACCCAAACCAAACCGCACCCGCGTCGGGTAGTTCCAAATCGTTGCCATATCTGTACCAGATTTACGCTGTCTCGAATCACACCGTCTCGAAGTAGCGCTGCAGCTCCCAATCGGTCACCGCGCGTTCGAATTGCCTCACTTCCCAATCGCGTGTCCGCACGTAGTGATCGACGAACTCAGCGCCCACGATCTGTCCGGCGACTTTGCTCTGGGCCAGCAACGCGGTGGCCTCCTTGAGTGAACGCGGCAACGCATTCGGTCCCGATTCTCCGGCGTCTCCGACGACTTCTGGACCGAGCGCCAAACGCTTCTCGATGCCGTACAGACCCGCGGCCAACGAGGACGCAATCGCGACGTAGGGGTTGATGTCGGCCGCTGTTTGCCGGTACTCGACTCGCACCGCCTTCGGGTCGTTGGGCGCGACCACGCGCACCGAGCACGTGCGATTCTCGACCCCCCAACAGGCGACGAGCGGCGCCCACAATCCCGGCACCGTGCGCTTGTAGCTGTTGATGGTGGGCGAATAGAGCGCAGTCAATTCGCGCATCAGTTGCAGCTGCCCGGCGATGTAGTGCTGCATCGACTCGCTCATGCCGTGCTTCTTGCGCGCGTCGTAGAAGGCATTCTTGCCACGGCTCCACAAGCTCTGGTGCAAGTGCCCGCTAGAGCCGGGCAGATTCGCGTTGCACTTGGCCATGAACGTCACCGCCAGCCCATTCTGATGCGCGATCTGACGCAGCGTCGTCTTGAAGAGTGCCGCTTGATCCGCGACGTCGACTGCCGCGTCGTAGTGAATCGCTGCTTCGTAGACGCCTGGACCGGTTTCGGTGTGCAGCCCCTCGAGCTCGATGCCGAAGCTCTTGCAGCCGTCCCAGATTTGGCGCATCAGCTCCGCGTCTTGCCCCGTCCTCACCCAGCTGTAGCCGAACATGCCGGGGTCGAGCGGCTGCAAGTTGCGAAAGCCCTTGGCCTGTAGCGTGTCGCGCGTCTCTTTGAAGAAAAAGAACTCGAACTCCACACCCACCTTGGGCTCGAAGTCCATCGCGTTAGCCTTCGCCACTACACGCTTCAACAGCGAGCGGGGGCAGGCTGGATGTGGAGCTCCCGACGCCAAGTGAAAATCGCAGAGCATCGCTGCGACCCCGGGCTCCCAGGGGATCCTGCGCCGAGACTTCGGGTCCAAAATCGCGAGTATGTCCGGGTATCCCGTGTTCCAACCCGTGACCGTGGCGTTGTCGTAGAGCGCGTCGGCGACGTCCCAACCGAAGATCACGTCGCAAAAACCGAAGCCGCTGTTCAACGCCGACCTCAGCTTGTCGAGCGAGATGTATTTGCCACGCAACACCCCGTCGAGATCGAAACCGCCGACCTTGACGCGTTGTACCCCCTCGGCTTGCAGTGCGCGGATCCACTCGTCTGCCGCGAAATCGGAAGCAGAAGCACTGCTCGGTGTTGGCTTCGGTGCCTTCGGCTGAGCTGGCTGCTGCGGCTTCTGCTTGGGACGATTCGCCATCGGTTACCTCGCTCAATCTATAGCCGATGCAGCGCGCCTGCGTCCACGCGCTGCATTCAGCTAAGCGCTGCAATCACGTGCCCGAATCACTCGGACGCCGAATCACCCCGGTTCTGGGCGTCAAACGAGCGCGTTGTTGATGGCCAGGACCAAGCTATCGACCGTGTAGGGCTTGGCCAAATACGTGACGACCAGCGGGTGTTGTCGCAGACTCACGGGGACGTCCTCTGCCGACAAACCGCTCGACAGGATGACGCGCACGGCAACCTCACGCTGCTGCAACGTGTCGAGCACCTCTTGCGCCGGCATTCCACCCGCGAGGTTTACATCGAGCAACAACACACGCGGCAATTCGGTCTCGCTCGGTGCTACCTCGCCCCCGACCTTGGCCCGTTGGGCGTTCTGCGGGTTGCTGAGCACTGCGACCGCTTCTTCGCCGCGAACCACGGCTTGGGCACTGAAGCCAAACTCCTCGAGCAAGCCGACGGTGAGATCGGCCAAACGCCCCTCATCGTCACAGATCAACACGCGCTGACGCGCTCGCACGACTTCTCGCGACGCGGGCGGCGCGACCTCGGGCTCGGCGGTGAGAGGCAAGTACACGTGAAAGGCGCTTCCCCTTGCCACTTCGCTCTCCACCTCTAGCCAGCCGCCCGCGCGTTCGACCAAATCTTTTACGCTGCACAGGCCGAGACCCGTGCCTCGATCCAACGCCTTGGTCGTAAAGAACGGCTCGAAGATACGCCGCCGCACGTTGGCGTCCATGCCGGGGCCTTGGTCGATCACGCTCACCCGCAGCCAGCGGCGACTCCCGCGAGTTCCGCCCGCGTCCGTCCGCCACGTCGTGCTTGCCCGCAACATGACGCTCTCTGCGCCGCCCATTCCGCGCACGGCATCGCTGGCGTTCACCAGCAGATTCAGCACCACTTGGTGCAGCTCCGAAGGCAGCATTTCCACGAGCCCGAGCTCGGGATCGAGTTCGATGTCGACCCGGCTCGTGTCCGGCATGCAACGCATCAGGTCGACGGTCTCTTGCAAGACCCTGAATGGCTCGGCCCGCCGCTGCACGCGCTCCGGACCCCGCGAAAACGTGAGCAAACGCCGCGTCATCTCGCCAGCACGCTGAGCCGCAAGATCTGCGGCCGCCAAGGCATTGGCACGCCCCTCGGGCGAGGTGTGGTGACGCACCAACGCCAGACTGCCGCGAATGCCCGTCAACAAATTGTTGAAGTCGTGCGCGATGCTGCCCGCGAGCAAGCCGAGCGACTCCGAGCGGTTGACTTGTTCGATCCGACGGCGAAGCAGCGCAGCTTCGGTGTCGCAGGTCAAGACCAAGAGCGCGACCCGCAATTCGGCAGTGAGGTTCCAAGGAACGCACTCGACGCGCCAGGCGCCCGCTCCGAGCCCAGCGATGACGTCGATCTCCGTACTTTGGCGAACGCCGGCGATCCAGCACGCGTCGAGCGCAAGTCCGAGCTGATCGAGCAAGGCGCCAGGAACGCGAACCACACCGTCGCTAGCGCGCCAGGCAGCCAGTAAACGTTCACTGCTCGCCAGCAGCTGCCAGCGACCCGATTTCGGCACCGTCAGAGACTCGCTGCTCGCCGTGTTGGTGGCGCCAGCGGTTTCGTGGCCCGCGGCTGCGCTGACGACCGGCTCCGAAAAGGCGTGCCTGGAGCTGCCCTCTCTCGCCCGGCCACTGTCCATCTCGGGTGAACGCGCCACGACCGCGACTTGGCACTCCGCATTTGCGAATGCCTCGCACACGATCTCAGCTAGGTGCACTGAGGTCGCATGCAGGTCCTCGTTGACCTTTGTGGCGGACTTGAGTGGCGACACCCCTGAGACGCAGGCTATCCGAAGTCCAATTCGGCGTCTAGGCGCGCTGCCTCGGATTTGGGAAAAAATGCGACGCGGCGCGCTTCGTTCGCGAAGCCCTGTAAACCAACACCTGTCAACGACTGGCATCCGCCGTCGAAGCCGCATCGGTGTGCGAATTCGACGCCGCATCTGGTTCAATTTGAGACGACTGTGCGTCCTGCACTTCGCCGCCCACACTGGCGTCCTTCGGTGACCCGGAGGCCCCCGTCGAGGCATCGTGATCGACCGGCGGTTCTGAGGTCATCCCCGCATCCATCGCTGAACCTGCGTCGGGCGTCGCTGGGCAGATCGCACCCAAGCTGAAGCCATCATCCACCAAGTCCGTCACGTCGAAGTCCGGAGACACGCACGCGCCTGCAAAACCCGGTGTGCCCGACGGAGCAACGAGGCAGGTCGCATCCGAATTGAGACATTGACCGTCGCAGGAACAACTCTGCACGCACAAACCGACTTCACCCGGCGCGAAGGTATCGGCGCGGGGTAACAGGCAAATCGCGCTGCCTGCCTCACCCTGCCGTTCGGGCTCGCCGCAACCGAACTCGGACAGGTTGCACAAACCCGAGCAGAACGAGAACCCGTCCCCCCAAGTGATGCAACGCTTCGAAGCGCAGTTGTTCGTATCGGCATTCGGATCGCAGGGCGTGCCAACGGGATCTCCTTTGACCTCGTCGACGCACGCACCCGTTCCCAGGTCGCACTTGCGCCCGGGGCAATCGGAATCCCCGCGACAAATCGGACGGCAAAATCCAACGCTGGCTCCCGGCTGACTCGCCGACGTCGTGTCACAAGCGAGATCGGGACGTCCCCCGCACTTGATGCCGTCGTCTCCCGCCAGGCAAGCTTGGATGCAGAACGAGTCGCCCGTGCTCAGTTGCAGGCATCCCGCCGTCGGATCGAGCGTGCTGCACACGGAGCCATCTTGGGAGCACTCTGCCGTGCAATAGCCGCCCGCGGGGCCGCCACCCAGCCATTTGTCGGAGTCCGACGTCAGGCAGAACAACCCCTGAGCGCAGTCGTCATCGGTCGAGCAGGCAACACCAACCAACGACGGACCAACCACGGTAGGCGTGGACGGCGTGGGCGAGACCACGGTGGGACCCGGGGTTGGTGCAGGACGAATCGTCGGATCCCCGCCCGTGGAATCTGTGTTCGTTCCCTGCCCCGGCGACGCAGATCCCGAATCTTGGCTTTCGACGAGCGGTATGGCTTCGTCGGTTCCGCAGCCGCTCAAGACGGCAGAGCTACCAAGGACCAGAGCAACGACCGGGGCTACTTTCGACCAAACAGGCACGGAACCTCCAAGGCTGAAGAACCTACCACGTGCCGCGATCCGTCCGACCTCGGAAAGTCAGTCGTCTGTCCGTCCTGCACAAATTGTCATCCTCAACGGAAGCAACACTGGCTCAGGTGAGCAGGACAGCGACGGTCGGAGTGCCGCCTGCGATGAACACGCGAGGCTCGTACAAGCGCCGGACTTCGGCCCTTCGACTACTGCAAAAAACGGGGTTTGGTTGTTGTGGGTCGACGGGGACTCGAACCCCGGACCTATGGATTAAAAATCCACAGCTCTACCGACTGAGCTATCGACCCAACGGGGCGCCTTTCTTAGTCGAAGGTTCGGATGGCCACAACCCGAAGTGTGCCCGCTTCGTGGTCAGCCGGGCGGTTGCAGTCTCGAAACGCACGGCCCCACTTGGCGCTTCAGATCCGTTTCCTTGGCTGCCCCGAGCGCTGCCCCCGCGCAGAACAGGCCGAAGCCGACGTATTCGTGCAGCATCTGGCGCAGCGTGAATTCGGGGCTATCACCCGCCACGAGCGACAGGTTCTCTGCCACGATTTCGGGATCGAGAGTGCCGTTGTTGGCCGGTCCAGCGCGCCGGAAGAGCATGTCGTAGACGCCCGCGCCGCTGGCGAAGGAGGCCAAGCCCTCGCGCAGCTGGACGCCCGCACCCTCGACATCGGCGAAGTCGTGCAGCTGTTGTAGCGCCTCGTTTGCGATCGCGACGATCGCCGTCAAGCCACCCGTCAATCGCGGCGGCGTGAGCAGCGCCTGCTTGGTGCGCAGTAGCGCATACAGATCCCGCGTGGTTTCGAATTCACCTCGCCCCGTGAGCCGGCCGATTTCGAGGATCGAGCGCTCACCGTTGATGGCATCGAACGTAGCGCGGAACTCCTCTGCGACCGGGATCGTCGACTCGGGGCCGTGCACTGGCACGTGCTCGGCCGAAGGGATCTTCTCCCGGAAGAAGCGGATCTCGTCCAAGCGGGTTACGCCATCCATCAGCACCGCATTGGCGCTGAGGATTTGGCGCGACACGAGCCTCGACTCTTCGAAGCCGTCCAAGAAGAAGAACGTTCCATCGGACAGAGTCAGTGTCGCGTGCACGACTTCCTCGATCTGCCGTCGCAGATACTTGAACACCTGCTCTTGCTTGACGAAGCCAGCCTCGACGGCAGCCTTGCCGATCCGCTCACCCTCGCGCATGCTGGCGATCAACGCGTTGTACTGAGCCTCATCGATGCCGCCGAAGCGGTACATGATGGTTCCGAGCCGCTCTTGTTCGCAACTCGTTTGAATGCCCACGATGTTGTTCTGCTCGAAGAACAAACTGCGCACGTCCTCGCCATCGAACGTGCACAACTCACCCTTCCAACTGGTTTGCGCGATCAACCCCAAGATCTCGCACATCGCGCCGGGATGAGTGATCTCGCCCGAGAGCCGAACTACCGCTCCGTCCTCGTCGTCGCGCCGCCCGTCCTCTCCCGTGTAGCGCATGAAGACGACGTGCTGGGGAGACGGCAGCATGCGGAAAGCGCCCGTGCGCGCGCGCATACGCTGGCTGGCGATCGGACCAATCGGATGGGCCTCTCCCCGCTCGTCGATTCGGACGAGCTCGTCCCGAGCGTACTTCATCACTCGCTAGCCTAGCAGGACCCGACCCCCCTATGTCAAAAGTCCGAAAAGGTTCATCTTAACTCGGCCACGTACCCACCGAACAAACGCTCCAACTCGGACAACACGCCGTCCCCTGGATCGACCTTGAGGCCGTCGAGCGCGAGTTGGGCTTCGGCTCCATTCGGCAAGGAGAGCACCATCTCGACCGGACATGCGCCAATGTGCGACTGAAGCACATCCTTGAGCCGATCGAAGCGCAAACCTTTCGGCTCCGTTGCAGACAAGCGCAGGCGCACCGAGCGTGTCGAGCTGCGCACCGCGTCGCTGAGCGGGACGACCTCGTCCACCAAGAGCGTGGGCTCGAGCTCCTCGCTCGCTTCCTCGGACATCGGAAAGCTGACCTTGCCCGTGATGAGCACGGGCTCCCCATTGGTCAGGATGTGCCCGTACGTCTCGACGCGGTCCCCGCGCAGCTTCGCTTTCACGCGCCCGGTCATGTCTTCCAACTCGAAGAACGCGGCTTTGCCACCACCGCCCTTGAACACCTTCTCCTGATAACTTTCGACGATGCCAGCCATGCTGACGACGCTCCAAGGCTCGGCCTTGCTGAGCGTCTCCGCCGCCGTACTTCCGATGCGCGTCAGCTTCGATCCGTAACGGTGCAGTGGATGCCCGGTGACGTAACATCCGAGCGCCGCCTTCTCGCGGGCGAGTAGCTCCAGCTGATCCCATTCCTTGGTCGCGGGGGGATACGTGTCGAGCGTGATGGCCGCGCCGGGCTTCGCGTCGAGCAATCCGAACAGCGACGTCTGGCCCACGCTGCGGTCGCGTGTGGCTTGACGCGAGCGCTCCATCGCGACGTCGACCGCGGCCAGCGCTCGGGCTCGCGTGATCGAGCGTTCTTGCAGCGATGCGTCGAGCGCTCCGCACTGGATCAGCGCCTCGAGCACCCCCTTGTTCAGCTTGCGCGCATCCACTCGAGCGACCAGATCGAACAAGTCCTTGAAAATGCCGCCTTCGGTGCGCGCCGCAAACACCGCTTCCAAGGTGGCACTGCCGACGCCCCTGACGGCGCCCAAGCCGAAGCGGATCTGCGGCAGAAACGGATCGCGCAGCTTGCCGTTGGCGCGATTTCGCCCGCGCCCCTCGGGCGACTGATACACGACGGTGAAATCGATGTCGCTCGCGTTCACGTCTGGCGGCAACACGCTCACGCCCCAAGCGCGGGCCTCGGCGATCATGCGCACCACCTTGTCGATCTTGTCCTTGTCTGCCGTCATCAGCGCGGCGAAGAACTCGGCGGGATAGTGCGCCTTCAGATACGCGGTTTGATAAGTGATGACCGCGTAGGCAGCCGAGTGACTCTTGTTGAAGCCGTACGAGGCGAAGCCCTCGATTTCTTTGAAGATGTCGATCGCTTGTTGCTCGTCGACGCCGTTCTGTTTGGCGCCTTCGGTAAACACCTTCTGTTGCTGGGCCATCACCTCGGCCTTCTTCTTGCCCATCGCACGGCGCAAGAGATCCGCGCCACCCAGCGAGAACCCCGCGAGCTTTTGCGCGATCTGCATGACCTGCTCCTGGTAAACGGGCACGCCGTAAGTCGGAGCCAGGACCGCATCGACCAGCGGGTGAAGTTTTCGGATCTCCTTCTTCTTGTGCTTGCCCGCGATGAAGTCGTCGATCATGCCGGTGCCGAGTGGACCCGGGCGATACAAGGCCACTACGGCGACGACGTCTTCGAAGCAATCGGGCTTGAGCGAGCGCAGCAAGTTCTGCATGCCGCTCGATTCGAGCTGGAACACGCCCGTCGTATCGCCGCTCGAAATCAACTGAAAGGTCGGAGTGTCGTCGAGCGGCAGAGCCGCGACGTTGAGCGGCCTGCCGCGCCGATCGGGGCGCGCGTTGACCAAACGCTCCGCGATGTCGATCACCGTCAGGGTCTTGAGCCCGAGGAAGTCGAACTTCACCAGGCCGGCACTCTCGACGTCGTCCTTGTCGTACTGCGTGACGTAGGAGCCGTCGTTGGTGAACACCGGCACGTGGTCGTATAGCGGACCGTCGCTGATCACTACACCCGCGGCGTGCATGCCCGCGTGTCGCGAAAGGCCTTCGAGCTTGGACGCTTGCTTCAACAACTCACGGATGCGCTCGTCGTTGTCCTGCATGCCCTTGAGCTTGGGCTCGAGCTGCAGGGCTTCGGCGATCGTGGCGGTCTTGCCTTGGCCCAGATCGGGCACCAGACTCGCGATGCGCTGGGAGTCGACAGGCGAAATACCCATCGTGCGCGCCACGTCCTTGATCACGCTGCGCGCTTTCAAGTTTTGGAACGTCGCGATCTGACCTACGCTCTCCTGGCCATACTTTTGAGCGACGTACTGAATGACTTCGTCGCGACGCGACATGCAGAAGTCGACGTCGAAGTCGGGCATGCTGACGCGCTCCGGGTTCAAGAAGCGCTCGAACAGGAGGTCGTAAGGTAACGGGTCGAGCGCGGTGATGCCGAGCGCGTAGGCCACCAGCGAGCCGGCGCCCGAACCGCGACCGGGTCCCACGGGAATACCGCGGGCTTTGGCTTCGCGGATGAAGTCCCAGACGATCAGGAAGTAGCCGGGGTATTGCATGCCGACGATCACGTCGAGTTCGACGCGCAATCGTTCGCGGTAATTTTCCTCGTCTACCTGGAGGTTCTGTGCACGAAACTCTGCGAAACGGCGCTCGAGGCCCTCTTGCGAGACGTGACGGAAATAGCTGTCGACCGAGTGTCCCTCGGGGACCGGAAACCTGGGCAGCATCGGCTTGTCCAAGTCGAGGACCAAACCGCTGCACATCTCGGCGATCTTGAGCGTGTTCTTGAGTGCCTCGGAGCCCGCGCCGAACAGCTGCTCCATTTCCGCCGGCGTCTTCAGATACATCTCGAACTGGCCGTGATGGTGTTCGAGTTCGCTCTGGTACTGGCGATTGCGCCGCACGCATTCGAGGTAGAGGTACGCCTCGCCATCGTCGCGATTGAGAAAGTGGACGTCGTTGCTGGCGACCGTCGGCAACTCGAGCTCGCTCGCCAACTCGCTCAGAATCCCATTGACCACCGGCTGCTCTGGCAACGCGTGATCCTGCAGCTCGACGAACAAGTGGCCAGGTTGAAAGCGGTCTTTGAGTTCCCCCAGCAACCGCTTGGCGCGCTCCGCGCCGTGTTCCATCACCTGTTGCGCCAACACCCCACCTAGGCATCCGGTGAGCCCAATCAGGCCTTGGCTGTGTTCACCAATCACGTCCCAATCGACGCTGGGGCAGCGATCGGAACGCGAGTTCGTGTGCCCGCGCGAGACCAAGCGGACCAAGTTCTTGTAGCCTTCGCCATTGGTGGCCAAGAGGACCAAGTGGTCGTGGGCGCCCGACCCATCCGCGCGCTGCACGTTGAGTTCGGAACCCAGGATGGCCTGCAGCCCGTAGTCCTTGCACTTCTTGTAGTGGCGTATCGCACCAAACATGTTCGCCGAGTCCGTCACGGCGACGGCGCGCATTCCGCGCGCCTTGGTCTGTTGTGCGAGCTCGCCGAGCTTCACGGTGCTCAACAGAAACGAGTACTGCGTATGGACGTGCAGGTGAACGAACTCGGCGGGCACACTCGGGACTTAGCGCAAATCGCATCCCCCCCAGGGCCCAAATCGCCGCGGCAACCAATGCGGAACGGCCTGCTGCCCGCAGCTGAGAAAAAGCCCAAAGCCCCCCGAACGCGGGGAGCTGCGTCGATCTTGGCGCGTAAGCGCGTGGAAGGCGGGCCCCGCACTGGGCCGAGCCTTGAAGTCGGCGTCCGAGTTCGGTACGCATCGCGACTGAAACCGGCGCTCGTGCGCCGGACCCAGTGCGTGGTCGAAAGACGGAGGAAAAATGTTACGAGGAGCACAGTTCGGGCTTTTCAGCGGCTTGGCCGCGCTGGCGTTTGCGGCCTGCCAGGCCAGCACATCGGCCGAAGCGCAAGATCCGGCGACCCCGCCCCAAGGGAGCGTGCCCGCTGCACCGATGCCCCAAGGTCCCGTCGCGGGCGCCCCGAATGGCGGAGCCCCTGATCCCAACGCTCCCCCTGCCGCCCAGCCGCCCGCGGCACAACCGCCTGTGGGCCAGCCGCCAGCTGCCCAGCCGCCCGCAGCTCAGCCTCCGGGAACCCAGCCGCCCGCAGCTCCGCCGGCAGTGACGCCCGCGCCAACCCCGACTGCGGCCCCAACACAACCTGCGGCGTCAGGGATCCCGACGACGATTCCGACGACGATTCCCACCACCATCCCGACGACGATCCCGACGACGATCCCCACCGTTTGGCCGCCCCCGGCCGCGAGTGCTCCGCCCACCACCGATCCGAACGCTCCGGCGGCTCCGCCAGCGCAGCCCGTGAAGATGAAGGGCGACACCGTGCAGGTGCCAGGTAACCTCGTGTTCGACAAGGGCTCGGCCAAGCTGACGGCGGGTGCCGCCAACGACGAGATCTTGAACCAACTCGAGGCGTACTTGAAAGCCACGCCAAAAATCACTCTGTTACGCATCGAGGGTCACACCGACAACGTCGGCAAGGACGACGCGAATCTGAAGTTGTCTGGCGAGCGGGCTTTGACCGTCAAGAAGTGGCTCACCGCTCATGGCATCGCCGAGTCGCGGCTCGTTGCGGTTGGCTTCGGCGCGACCAAGCCCATCGCCAACAACTCGACCGAAGAGGGTCGCGCGCAGAATCGCCGCACCCAGTTCAAGGTCGCGGCCATCAACAACAAGCCCTATCTGGGTCGCAAGCCCCTGGCTGGCGGTACCGAGTTCAAGTGAGCGCCAGACTTCGAACTTCGATTCGAGCAATTTCCTCCGCTAGCGGGTCTCGTCATTCGAGGCATGGCTCCCGGCGCGCCCCGAAGTGGGGCGCGCTGCTGGTCGGCTGTGGCCTGTTCGTGGCGTGCCAACAAGCGCCCAGCGATTTGCGGCCTTGGAAACCCAGCGATCACACCAATGCCGGTTCGGGCTCGCCCGCCAGTCCCGCTCAGAACAATCCGCGACAAGTGACCGGCGAGGACACCAACACGACCCCTGGACTCGAAGAAGTGACGATCGCGAGTTGGCGAGCCAATTGCGCCAACTGTCACGGCGCGATGGGTCAAGGCGACGGGCCCCAAGCAGCGATGTTTCAACCGCGCGATCTGGGTGACCCGGTCTGGCAAAAAGCCACGAGCGACGAGCAGATCTTCCAGTCGATTCAGAAGGGCAAGAACAAGATGCCGGGCTTTGCGCTGCCCGAAAAGGTCGCGCGCAACCTAGTAGCGCTAGTGCGTTTGCTCGACCGTGCTCACCTGGGTGAACCGATGGCGGCTCCGAAAGCCGACGCCGCTGCCAGCGCTTCCGCCTCGGGGTCCGTAGCGCGCGGCCCCGCGGCGCCTGCACAGACTGCCGCGAAGCAAACCGCCACCGCGGCCGCCAGCGTCACCCGCAAACCCTGAACGACCAGCTCGCGCTAACCTGGGGCTGCAACGACGACTCATCGCAGCCGGCTCTCGCGATCCCCTCCAAAGCATCCGTATGAGCTTCGAGAACTTGCCGCCACGACCGCGCAAGCTGTGGCACTTGCTTCCGTTGGTCGCGGCGGGCGCACTGCTGGCGTGGTTGTGGCGCGGAGCGCCGCACACGGTAACGGTTCACTTGCGGCTGGGCCCTGACGCCTCGACTCTGAGCGAGGTCGAGCTCGATTGTCACGACGACCAGCGCCTCGCGGGCGGGGTGAAATGGTCGCTAGCGACGGCGGCGAGCGCCGAGCTCCGTCATGAGTTCAGCTTCCGCGGCGTTCACCTGGAATGCGAGGTATCGCTGGCCGCAACTAGCGATCACCTCACCGTCCTGCGCCAGGTTACCGCGGACAGCGACGAGCTGTGGCTGGATGTAGGCAGGGACGTCACGACCCTCGCTCGAGCGCAACCGCGCTGAGTCACACGCTCGAAACACCGCCCCGATACCGGCCCTCAAGCAGAATCGTTGCAGGAGCCGAAAACATTGAATTCAAAGCACAATCGCCTGTGGATGACGCGCCCTCAGACCGCCGGTAGGCGTGGGGTACTCTGCGACAAATCGATGTCGGTGGCACGCCAAGCCTCTTGCTCGCTCTCTCAGCGGACGCTAACCAGTTGTCCCCCTGCGCAAACTTGTGCGACCCTGACATACATTCGAACACCTACAGAATCCACCTCAAACTTGCAGGCCGTGGTCTGAGTCTCCGGGAGCATTGAATGAAGTTGAACCCCTGGTATCTGGCAGCCCTCATCGCAGGAACCTTTTTGCTCACCAAGGGTGGATATGGTGCGCAATTGTTCGTGTTGGGTGTGACGTTTGCGATCTTCTTCGGCACCTTGTCGTTGCGCCGCCCGAGTTCGGGAGATGCTACGACGACCCGTCCAGGGCTCTGAGTTTTGACCCGAAATTGGGTTCGACCCAAGTTCGCGGGTGGTCCTGAAAATCTGCGTGCCCACTGCGGAGCAAGAACGCGGGCAGCCAGAGCCATGAGGTGAGACGTTTGGCGATTCGAGGGTCCAATCCGGGTGGGCGGGGCGCACTGAAGCGCCTCTCCGAATTTTCGCTCCACGATTTGGACAGCGTGAGCCTGATCTTGCGCGGCGGCTCGGTGATCGACTGGCATCGGCTGAACCTGACCGGCCCCGAGATGGTGCGGGACTTCGTGCGCAACCACGAGCTGGATCCCGATTCAGAGCGCGACCAAGCGTACCTGCGTGGGGTCCAGGAGCAGGCCACGAGTTACCTGCAACGCAACTTCAATTTCGCGATGCCCAAGCCCGTGCGCGGTGCCAGCTTCGCCGAGCTCGTGCTGATGGCGTCGGCGCCAGGCAGCGGCCATCGCCAGCAATGCGCCTGCACGATCCTCAAAGTCATGCAGATCATCAATCACATGGCGGGCCGCGAGCTGTTGTTTCGCTTGCCGGTCAGCGACCGTGATCTGTTCCACTTGGTGGAGGAAAAGGTCTATCGCGTCGTTGGGCAAATGCTGAGCGAAGGCTTCCCGATCACCGAGTTCGTCGGTGGCCGCAAGAACTTGGACTCGACCTACACGAAGCTCTTGAGCAAGCGCGAATCGACGGCCGTGGCGATCTACGACAAGCTGCGATTTCGAATCGTGACGCGTGATCGGGAGGACATCCTGCCGGTCTTGCTCTACTTGTCCGAGCGCTTGTTTCCCTTCAACTACGTGGTGCCCAATCAGAGCACCAATACGATGTTCGACTTCGAAGCGTTCTGCAGCACGCTGCCCGAGCTGGCTCCGCTGGTGCCCCAGATGCAGGATCGCGACGAGGGCGACCTTGGCGGGATCGACAACCGTTTCAGTGCGCGCGAATACCGCA
Organism: Polyangiaceae bacterium; assembly: GCA_036263015.1. Classification (GTDB taxonomy): domain Bacteria; phylum Myxococcota_A; class Polyangia; order Polyangiales; family Polyangiaceae; genus SZUA-265. The sequence goes on from DATAHU010000035.1 coordinate 18,155, forward strand.
CCATCCAGTTCATCTCGGACGTCCCCGTGCGGGTTCCGCCGCATATTTTGGACGTCGCCCCCTCGGGCACTGCCGACCTCGGCAGAGTCGTTTACATGCTCTGCGAGATCCAGCTGATCGACGCAGAGACCGAGGCCGCCAACGAGACTGGCTCAGCCAACCATCGCGCCTACAAAGAGCGTCAGCGCGAGGCCGTTTTCCGTCGCCTGCGCCTGGGAACGAGGACACCCAAAGACCCGCGCGAACAGAGTTCCTGAGCACGCCCGTCCGCCACGAAAAGGCTTCTGTGGCCGATTTTCGGTAGCGAGGTGCCCGGCGAAAGGGTACTGGTACGCCATGAAGATACCCAAGGCGCGGGTGCCTCAATTGGCGAAAGAGATGCTACGCGGGCTGACCGCGGAGGGAGACATCGAGACCGAAACCCCCGCCGAAGTGGAGCTGGACCTGCAATCCGTACTCAATCAGTACGTGAAAGATGAGCAGGATCTATCGGATAAGGCCCGAGAATTGATGGCGCGCCGCGGGCTACCGCAAAGCCAACTCGGGCAGATCCGGACGCAGCTCGCAGAGCAGCAGAAACTCAAACTGGGTGACGAAGCGATCGACTACATCGTCGACCAGTTGATCGAGTTCTTGATGCACTCGCACAACGTGGAGGAGATTTACGCCCCCGATCATCGTTTGCGACGGGTACTGCGTGAACCCTTGCGCGGCCTCCAGCAGATGGACGCCTCCCTCGACGCTCAAGTCCGTGGTCAGATGAAACACGTCCAAGAAGGAAGCGCGCTTTGGGAGGTCGAGTACCAACGCATCCTGGAGGACGTGCGCCGCCGCAAGGGAATGTAGCGCGAATGCGCAGCATGACCGGATTTGGGCTCGGCGAAGCGGCGTTGGGTGAAGGCCGCTTGTTCGTCGAGGTGCGTTCCCTCAACCATCGTTTTCTGGAGACCCGGGTGCGGCTCCCCCCGGAGCTCACCGATCACAGCTTCTACGTCGAGCAGCGTTGTCGCGATTGGCTGCAGCGCGGCCGCTGTGACGTGTCGGTGCGCCTCGAGGGGCAAGCGCTGCCAAAGCCGAACATCGATTTGCAGCGCTGTCGCGCCGCCTACGCAACGCTGTGCAAGCTGCGTGATGAAGTTCTGCCCGACAGCGAGGTGCCGCTGACGCTGCTGGCTACGATGCCGAACCTGTTCGACGTGCACGTGGCGCTCGACGCGAGCGTCGTGCGCAGCGCGCTCGACCGTGCACTCGAGGCGGCCATCGCGCATTTGCACGAGATGCGCCGCACCGAGGGCGTCAGTTTGGCTCGCGACTTGGCACAGAAGCTCAGCGGCGCCCGCGAGTTACGCCGACGCATCGAGTTGGGTTACCCCGTGCTCACGGCACGGCTGCGCAAGCGGGTCGAAGAGCGCATGGCCAAGCTCTTGCAAGAAGTCCCCCTGCCCGTCGAGCCCACTCGGATCGAGGCCGAAGTCGTGCTGCTCTCGGAACGCGCGGATCTCTCCGAAGAGCTGACGCGGCTCGAAGGCCACTTCAATCATTTTGCGGCGCTGTGTTCGGAGTCACAAGCCGTGGGACGCCGGCTCGACTTCTTGCTCCAGGAAATCAGTCGCGAAGCGAACACCATCGGAGCCAAGTGCCAAGACGTGGAGCTTTCGCACTTGGTCGTCGAACTCAAAGCCGAGATCGAGCGCATGCGGGAACAGGTTCAAAATGTCGAGTAGTCCGCTCCACCCAGTCGCAGAGCCACTGCTCGGCATGGGGCCGAAGGCACCCCTGCTCTTGATCCTGTCCTCGCCGTCGGGCGCGGGCAAGACGACGCTGACCAATGAACTGCGCCGCCGCTTCCCAGAGATCCGCTTCAGCGTCTCGCACACCACCCGCAAACCGCGAGCCAACGAGGCCCAGGGGCGCGAATACCACTTCGTTTCCCACGAGCAGTTCCGAGGCTTGATCGAGCAGGACGCGTTCCTCGAGTGGGCCTACGTTCACAACAACTTGTACGGCACCAGCAAGCACGAAATCGCCGAAGCCGCTGCTTGCCGCTGTCTCTTGTTCGACGTCGACTACCAAGGCGCTCGTCAGATCAAGGCGGCGCGAGCAGACGCGATCGGTGTGTTCGTGTTGCCACCCAGCATGCACGTCCTGGAGCAACGCCTACGCGGTCGCGCCAGTGAAGACGAAGCCACCGTGCGCATGCGTTTCAACAACGCTCGACGCGAAATCGAGCACTACGGTCTCTTCGACTACGTGCTCGAGAACAACGATCTGGACATCGCGGTCGAGCAACTCGTCGCGATCTTTCGCGCCGAGGAATGTCGCCGTTCACGTGCAGCCCACCGGGCCGAGCGCCTCTTGGCCGAAGACCGAGGCTTCGGCGGTACTCTGCCCCCAAAGCTCTGAGGCTGCCCCGCTAGCTGACGAGAGCTGGGGTCCTGGCTCAGCTGGGCCACGGGAGCAAGCGTGTTGGCACGCCTTGGCGTAAGGCCGTTCAGGCAGCTTCCGGAGCCGCGAGCTTGGCGGATGCGGGACCCGCAGCTTGGGTGCGTTCACGCGACACGAGCTGCAGAAGCTCGCGCTGAGTCAAAACTCCCGCGTCGGCCAAGCCTCGCATGTAACCGTCGAGGTAGCCGTGTGCGCGGGCAAGCCGCACCCCCGACGCTCCACGGCCGTGTTCGCCGAACAAATCCGCGAGCATGCGCTTGATTTCACTGACGAATTGACTCTTGTTCACGCGTTGCATGGGGCCTCGTAAAGGGCTGAGCGCCGAGCGACCAAACCGCGCGGACTCCAAATCTTGCTAGCTCCGTCGGCGGCGCCGGGCCAAGAAATCGATCAGGGCGCCTGCGGCGATCTCGTGGGTCTGTGGGCCGCGGGTTGAACCCGCTGAAAGATGGTCCTATGTTCTACCCAGTCTCGAACACCCAGGTGGACCGCTCGCGGCCGCCATGCGGAGGCAGACCATGAAGTTGCAACTATTCAAGAGCAAGATCCATCGTGCCACCGTCACCCACGCAGACCTCCAATACGAAGGCAGCGTAACCATCGATTCGCACTTGATGCGGCTAGCGAACATTCTCCCCTACGAGGCCGTGCACATCTGGAACGTTACTCAGGGTACCCGCTTGATGACGTACGCGTTGGAAGGGGCACCGGGCTCGGGCGTCGTTTGCGTCAACGGCGCGGCGGCGCATCACAACCGCCCGGGCGATCTCGTGATCCTGGCGACCTTTGCCGAGATGACCCCTGAAGAAGCGCGTGAACACACGCCGGTCGTCGTGCGCGTCGACGCCAAGAACCGCGCACTCGACACCCACGCGCCGGAGCTCGCGGGTCCCGCGCTGCGACCCATCGAAAGCGGTTTCTTGGTTTGAACCCGAGTCCACTCGAAGTACTCGAAGAACTGCGACAGCACCCGCACGCGCATGCCATGTGCACGCGCGTGAGCGAAGTGGTGCTTGCGGCTGCGGCGGCGCGCCGGGCCGAAAGCCTCAGCGGGCCCGAAGTGCTGGCGCGAAGTTCACAACTACCAGCGCTCGCTCACGACGAGGCCAGCACGCGCTGGGGTAACGTCTTGCAGATCTTGGACCAGGGCGCTCGGAGCCACAGCGATTGGCTGCTGCTCGGCGCGGCCGTAGCGATCTACGTCGGCGCGACGTGGCAGCGTTTGGATCGTTCGCGCGTGATCGTCGACGGCGCGTGGTTGGCGGCCGAGACGCCCTGCAACCCTTGGCTGTTCTTGGATGCTTGCCTGGATGACGCGGCAGAGTTTTGGCTCGAAGTTGGGGAACGCTTCCTGGCGCTGCCCCATCCTCAACAGCTCGCGCTGGCGGCGGGGCTCAGCAGCGCTCGCAGCAACGCCGCGCTAGAGCTCAAGCGGCGCGTCTTGACGCACACCGAGAGTCCGACGCTAGCGCAGCTGCTCGAAAGCAGCACGCCCGTGTCACGCATTAGCGCCGAGCTTGGACGCGCTCCGCAAAAAGCGTGGCTGCTCGTGCTGCAGGCGTTGTCGGGCTGGTTGCTCGTCAGCAGCCTGGTCCGCGCGGTCGGGCGTCATCTGTTACTTCGACGCCGCAAGGGCACGCTCGAGATCGATGCTCGCGGCTTGTGTCTGCGCGAGGAACACAGCGTGCTCGGTCAGACGCTAGGACAGCGCGAGCGCTGGATCCCACTCGACCAGCTCGGGGTGCTTTCTCGCGAGACTCGCTTTGCCGGACTTGGCTTGTATACGGGCCTGTTCACGCTCGTCGTCGGATCTTACTTGGGTGTGCGACTGTTCGTGGACGGAGTGCGCGTCCCCGGGGGCTCCCCAAGCCTCGTCGGATTCGGACTCGGATTGGTCGCGGTCGCGATCGCGATCGATGCGCTGCTCAACGGTTTCGGGCGCGCGACGAGTGGTAAGACGCGACTGCTCGTGCAGCACAAGCAAGGACAGAGCTTTGCGCTCGGCCCGCTGCCGAGCCGCGAAGTCGATGCGTGGCTCGAACAAGTCGGCGTGCTGCGCGCTTTCGGCGGCCCGCGCAGCAGCTGAGTAAGCTGCTCGGGACTTCGACGCCCTGGTCGGGCTGCCTATTTGGAGCCCGAGTTGCCAGGACTCGGTTTCTTCTTCGCACTCGGCGGCGGCAGCGCGAGTTCCCGCTCCACGCGGTCGAGAATGAAGTCCGCTTGCTCCCTGGTCAGCGTCAGTTGGCCCCAGATCTCCTTCTGATGCGTCTGCAGCTCCACCCGTGGCAGCTTCATGCTGCTGGCGAGCCCGCCGAAGCCGATCCGATCGAGAACTCCAGACAGACCCGTCAAGAAATCCACCATCGCGTTGACGCTCGCACTGACGCTTTGGGCAGTCTTCTTGGCGGTTTCGTCGTCTTTGTCGAGCGCGCTCAGCTCGATCAAGACTTCGCCCTTGGGCAGCGGCGTGATCCTCAGTTTCACGTCGCGCACGGACTCGGGGATCTCGAGCTGTAAGCGCGCCAGGGACACTTTCGGCTCCGCGATGGTGGCGACCAACGCTTCGGCGCCGCGCGATTTCGGAATTCGCCGCTCGCGAAGTTTGAGCGCCGCATCCTGCAGTTTTGGCGGCACGACCCACACCACGGGTTGTTCACTCACGACGAACACGCGCTCCGCCCGATCGGCCACGGCCAGCGCCGTCGGAACCGGGGTGCCATCGACCCAATGTCCGCCGCGTTTGACGAGTCCATCCACCGCCTTTAGGATGCGTTCGCGCTTGGTGTTGTACTCCATCGCGATCACGAGTTGATCGGAGTGATAAAAGCTCGGCCCCGCGACGAAGAAGCGATCGAAGTCGCGCACGGGGTTTACAACCGAATCAGCGAAGAAGTCGCTCCACTGAGGCAGGCGAGGTAACAGGTCCGCGACGCGCTCTCCGATCGGGTGCCCCCGCAACTTGTCGGCGTAGACAATCATCTGCAAACGCGCGTTCGACTTGACGAGGTCCCCAGCCTTACCCGCTACGGCGACCGGATTTTCGATCGTGCGCGGCGGCTCGTTCGGGGTCGGCGCTCCCGAGCCCGCCGGCGCACTGCTGCCTGAGGGTGCGCTGCTTGCGGGCGGCACCCCTGCGTCGGGGCGCGGCTTCTTCGGCTTGTGCTTGGGCTTGGATGCGCGGTGCCCAGTTCCCCCATCGACGACCGGCTTGCGCGGTTTCTTCGGCGGTGGCTTGGGCTGCGTTGCGGCGGGCTCGGGCGGGGCCGCAGCGGGTGGCGGGGGGATCAGCTTGTCGATGACCTCGATCGGATCCTTGTCCGGCAGCTCGGAAGGTCCATCCACGGCCGGCGCGGGCGGAGCCTCAATCAAATCGATCGGAATCGCGTCCAACTCCTCGTGTGGAGGCTCTGGGGCCTTCTTTTCGAGCCACTGGCTCGCCAGGCCGATCCATCCTGCCAGGGGCGTCAGAAACAGATGGGCGACCATCGAAGCCGCAAGCAGCCAGCGAAAACGCCGAGCCCAAGGGCTGGACGCCGGCCGGCTTTGCTTCCGTGCTTCCATTGGGTTTTCGGCGCTTTGGCGCGTCATCCATTCGTCCTACGCTGCGAACGCCGCTTCTACCGCGCGTTCGGGTCCGTCATCGAGCCAAAGTGCAAGTTCCCAGGTTGTATCAACCTGTGGCGTTGTCGCTCATCCGTAGTTATGCAAGCGACGCGCGAAAAACATGGTCTCAAATTGGGCCGGGACCTCGGCCCACCGCTAGTGGCTCACTGATTTGTTCCCCAATCCCCCTATGCTTCAGCAGTCCGTCGCTCGGTTCGCCCCGTTTGCCCTGTTCCTTGCCTTGGCCGGCTGTGAAACGACGCCTCCTCCGGGGGCGAGCGGACACCCCGATGACCAGGGTAGCGCGCCGGTCGCGAGTGCACCGGCCGCACTGAGTGCCCCGCCGCTGAGCACCCAAGGGCCTTTGCCGCTCCCGAGTTCGACGGCGACCGCCCCCTGGCCGGGCCCGTTCCTGATCGTGATGGCGCGCTCGACGGGTATTTACGCCGAGCCGGCCAAGACCACGAAGCTCGGCTACGCCAAGGAGGGCGCCAAGTTAGCAGTGCAATCGCTGCCGGTGTCCAAGGCCGGTTGCAGTGCTGGTTGGTACCAACTGGTGAGCGGCGGTTACATCTGCGGCAACGAGGGAACACTCAACGCGAACGACGAGCGCGTCAAGCATCCTCCGAAGCAAGCCAACGTCGAGGGCGTGCTGCCGTACGTCTACGCCCGCAACGTGTCGAACGGAACGCCCTTGTATCGCAGCGTGCCAACGCGCGAGCAGATCAAAAAGTACGAACCCTACCTGTACAAGGACAAGGAAGCCGAAGAGAAGAAGGCGGAAGCCCCGCCCGTCGCCGCGCCTGCGCCGACGCTGGACGAGGCGACGCGCCGAGCCCGGGAAGATCAAGCCCGGCGCATGGCCGCTTTGCGTGACGCTCAACGAGCCATGCTCGGTGAGGAAGCCGCCCGCAAACTCGAAGAGGAAGAGAGCCAAGAGCGTGGCAAAAAACGCGACCAGCCCGCGGTAGCGGCGGCCAACGACGATCCCGACGCCGGTGCACCCCAACAGTGGTGGGAACAAGACAAACCGGATCTCTCCAAGCTCAAACTGGGTGATCTGGCCCAAGACGCCGACGACGTGATCTCGGGGCGCATGGCCAAAGGCTTCTACGTCGCGATCGAGCGCACGTTCAACTGGAGTGGCCGCACCTGGTACCGCACGACCCAAGGACAAATCGCGCCGGCAGACCGCTTCGTGCAAGTCGCCGGGCCCGAGTTTCACGGCGTGGAGCTCGGCACGGATCTGAAACTGCCAGTGGCTTGGGCCTACGGAGCGAGCAAGACCAAGCCGCTGTACACCGTCGACGCAGAGCACGGCACGGCCAAGAGCAGCGGCACGATCGCTCACCACGCGGTCGTCGCGCTGACTGGTAAGGAATTGCAGATCGGCAAGGCCACTTACCTGGAGACCGTCGACGGGACTTGGGTCAAGCAAGCCGACGTGCGTGCCACCAAGCCCGGCGCCCCACCCGCGGACATCGGTCCGGACGAGCTCTGGATCGATGTTAATCTAAGCACACAATCACTGGTGCTTTTCCGCGGAACGGAAGCGATCTACGCGACGCTCATCTCGAGTGGCAAGGAGAGCGATGACAAAGAAAAAGATCACCGCAGTCCGCTCGGGGAGTATCGGATCCGCGAGAAGCACGTGACCACGATCATGGATGGCGACGGCACTGCGGCAGGAGATTTACCGTACAGTATCGAGGCTGTTCCGTACGTGATGTACTTCCACAAGGCCTACGCACTCCACGGCGCGTTTTGGCACAGCAATTTCGGGGTACGCATGAGTCACGGCTGCGTGAATCTCGCGCCGCTCGATGCGAAATACCTGTTCTTTCACTCGGATCCACCGGTCGCCGACGGCTTGTCGGGGTCGTTGAGCAGCAGTGACCGTCCCGGCAGCCGAGTCGTGATCCACGAATGAATGACCGCGTTACCCGAAGCCTTGGAGCGCTCCGGGAACGATGTAAGATCGTGGGATGGATCAATTCTCGGCGCATCTGGATCGCGGTTGGGATCTCGTGCAACGCGGTGACCATCGTGGCGCAGAAGCCTCCGCTCGCCGCGCGCTGGAGTTGGACAAGGAATCCCCGGAAGCTTACAACCTGCTCGGTTACGTCGCCGCGATGCAGGGCGAGTTCGACGAGGCGCTGGAACACTACCAACAAGCCATCGCGCTCGACGATACGTACCTCGAAGCGATTTTGAACGCAGCCGAGGTGTTGATTCACCCGCTCGGCGATCTCGAGGAAGCGGAGCGCATGTGCGACGACGCGCTCGAACTCGCCGAGAGTGATGAAGAGCGCGTCGACGCGCTCCTGCTCAAGTTCGACGCGTTGCTCGGCCAAGAGCAAGTGCCCGCGGCCCGCGCCCTGTGCGCGCGACTACCGCGTGGGCCATTCGAGAACCCGGCGCACACGTTCTTGGTCGGTCGGGCGCTGTACGAGATCGGGGATTTGACCAGCGCGGCCCCACTGATCGAACAGGCCACGGCCTCATCACCGCCGAACGCCGAGAGCTTCTACTACCTGGGCCTGTTGCGCGACGAACAAGGCAAACCAAGCGAGGCAACGCAGGCTTTCTTGCGCTCGCGCGAACTCGAACTCGAAGCCCCCCGCGCCCTATGGGCCCTGCCCTCGGAGAAACTTCACGAGGCAACCCGCGACGCGATGGCGGCACTGCCCGAAGAGATCCGTAATCTGGTGAGCTTCGAGCACACCTATTTCGCCGACTTGCCCGGTGTGGAAGTGATCGTCGAGGGCGTCGATCCGCGAGCACTGCTGCTCTTGGATGCGGCCCCGCCCGAGAGCGTGACGGAGGCCGAAGGCGAAACGACCGAAGCCGGGGCTGGCGCGCGGCCAACCCGGGTGTTCATCTATCAGCGCAACATCGAACGCGTCACGACGCAAATCGACGGCTTGGCGCAAGAGCTCACGAGTGCGCTCGAACGCGAGATCCGCTCCGCCTTCCTGGGCGAAAGCGAAACGCCGCGCCGTTCGCGCGACGCTTGATCCGAGCACGCCGATCCCTGAGCGGCGCTGGCCCCCTTCGGCGCTCGGCAGCGCTCGCCGCCACTCAGCGGTCGCGGTCGACCAGCGCTTGCGCGATCCCCACGAGCAGCGTGCGGGCGGGGCTCGGGCGAACACCATCCAACGCGCGAGCCGCCAGTTCCGTCTCGGCTTGAGCGCGCAGCCGCACGCTCGTGCAAGCACCGGTCGCGACCACGCGGGCGCGCAGCTCATCGATCAACTGCACTTCGCCCTCGCGCACGCGCTTGACCCAATCCCCGAGCTGCGGGTCGGAGCGTGTCGCCAGGGCCAGAGGCAGCGTGATCTTGCCTTCGAGCAAATCGGCGTAGAGCGTCTTGCCCGTGTTGGTGCTCGTGTAGTCGAGCACGTCGTCGACGAATTGAAACGCCATGCCGAGGTGTTCGCCGAACTGCATTAGCTGCGCGCGCTCAGCGGCTGGAGCGCCACCGAGCAACGCCCCGGCGTGGCCAGCAAAGCGGAACAACGACGCCGTCTTGTCGCGCAGGATGCTCTCGTACGTCGCTTGCGACAGATCGGTCTGATGCCGTCCGCGAAACTGAACGATCTCCCCACCAACCAAGCTGCGCAAGGTGCTGAGCAGTTCACTCAACAACTCGGGCGCATTTTGCTGAGTCTTCTCGAGCGCGTGAACCAACAGCGCATCACCCGAAAGCACGCTGAGCGCGTTACCCCACAAGACACGGGGTGTCGGGGCCCCGCGTCGCTCGCGCCCATCGTCGATCACGTCGTCGTGCAGCAACGTCGCGGTGTGAATCAGCTCCACGACCACGGCCATTTCATGCGCTGGTCGGGGGATCTTGCCGAAACACGCTGCAGCCAGCAGCAGCGTCGTCGGACGAATGCGCTTGCCGCCCCGAGAGACCAGGTGTTCAGCGGCCTGAGTTGCAGGCTCGGGCTGCGCGCGGACGGCTTCCGTCAACGCCCGCTCTACCCATTGCAAGTCGTCCTCGAACAGTTCTCTGATGTCTTCGAGCGCGAGCACTGTGGGCTGATCCATGAGAGCGTTGGCACTTTGTGCAAGGCTCTGGACCGCGCGATCGAATGATAAACTCATGGTGCTGGTAAGCGGCCTTATCATCAAATCGCAGTCGCGGGCACCAGGTCCAGGCGAAACCCAGCGCGCTTTGCGAGCGCGCGGCCGAAGCGGTTTGACCCACAACGCTCCGACGACTAGGAAACCCGAGAACGCTCCGTTGCCGCCCAATGTCCAATCAAGCCGAGCCAGCGCAAACGCAGTCGAGAACGGGACGACGTGTTGGCATTGCCGTGTTCTCGCTCATCGTCGGCGGGATCACCGCCGTGCTGTCGATCGAGATCATCTGTTCGGCGTTCGCCCCGCCCGTCCCGAGTGCGGTTTCGTGCTCGGAACAGGTGCGCCAACTCTGGGACTCGTTGCTTCAAGCCCGCCGGTCGGCCCAGCTCGAGCTCTCCGAAGAGGCCGCTCTCGAACGCTTTCGCGCGCAATTGGGTGGGCGCTGGCAGACGCTGCCCGAGGTGCACGGAGCCTGCTCGAGCCCAACGGAGCGGGACTTGCTGCGCCAACTGCTCCAACTTCGCTTCGAAGAAGAGAACAGCGTGCGCTACGAGGCGCGCGGGCTCGCTCAATCGCGCGACCGGGTTGCCAAGCTCGTCAGCGCCCAAGTGGGCACGAGTTCCGAGCCCGCGCCGTGATCGGACTGCAAACCCCTCGCGATTGGGGAAAGTCCTTCCTTCACAGGCGCACGGCCCGTAGTCTCTGCCGCGTTTGGACACGTGGATGGAAGACGCAGACGCCAAGGCCCCGAGCTTCAAAGACCTCAACCTGAGCCCAGCGGTCGCGCAGGCGGTCGCAGAGCGCGGCTACAGCTCGCCGACGCCCGTACAGGCCGCCGCTTTCGAGCCGGCAGCTTTGGGCCAAGATCTGGTCGTCCAAGCTCGCACCGGAACGGGCAAGACCGCAGCCTTCGGGCTGCCCTTGGTGAGCGCGCGCGTCAAGCTGGAGCCCAATCTCCCTCAGGCGTTGATCCTGTGTCCGACTCGCGAGTTGGCGCTGCAAGTGACTCAGGAGATCGAAGCGCTCGCGAAGTACACGACATTGAAAATCGCCAGCGTCTACGGAGGCGCATCGATCACGAAGCAGATCGAGCAACTCAAGGCGGGGGCTCACGTCGTGGTCGGCACTCCGGGCCGTGTGCTCGATCACCTCAAGCGCAGGACGCTCGATCCGAGCGCTCTGCGTACGTTCGTGCTCGACGAATGCGACGAAATGCTCTCGATGGGCTTTCTGCCGCAGATCAACGAGATCTGGGCACAATTGCCCGCCAACCATCAGACGCTGTTGTTCAGCGCGACCGTGCCCAAGGAGGTAACCCGGATCGCTGAAACGCGCTTGAAGAATCCGACGTTCATCACCCTGAGCGGCGACCACGTCGGCGCGCTCGAGATTCAGCACTTCGTTTATTTGAGCCATGGCGACAAGTTGTCGGAGCTGCTCCAGATCATCGAGGTCGAGAACCCCGAGAGCGGGATCGTGTTCTGCAACACGCGCGACGAGACCAAGCGCGTCGCACTCCAACTCCAAGAAAAAGGCTTCAAAGCGGATTGGTTGAACGCCGATCTGTCGCAAGCCGAACGCGAACAAGTGATGAAGCGGATCCGCGACGAGGACGTGCGCTTCTTGGTCTGCACCGACGTTGCGGCGCGCGGTATCGACATCTCGCACTTGACGCACGTCATCAACTTCGATTTCCCCGAGGCCTCGGAACAATACGTTCACCGCACCGGTCGAACGGGGCGCGCTGGCCGCGTGGGCACGGCGATTTCATTGATCAACCCGGGTTCGATCGGGGACCTGTACTACCTGCGCCTCAAGTACAAGATCCAGCCTCAAGAGCGCCATTTGCCAACGCGCCAAGAGCTGCGCACGCGCCAAGAAGCCGATGTCATCGCGTCCCTGTCGCTCAAGTTGTCGGCAGCGCCGCTGAGCGAAACCCATCGCCAATTGGCGCGCCGCTTGCTTGCGAGCGAAGGCGCCGAGAACCTCGTTGCGGGGCTGCTGCGCGAGCTACTCGGTAATCCAGAGGCCGCACAAGAAGCGGCCAGCGCACAGCGCCGTGCCGAGCGGCCGCGACCCGCGCTGAGACCACCGGGACCGAGCGAGGGCGCCAACAAACGACGTGTGCCTGCCGCGGGTTTACGTTGGGAGAACGACGCTGGTGCCAATCGCGAACGCGGAGGACATCGCGCACGCGGACGCGCAGCACGGACGGGGCACCTGTTCCGTTACGAGGTGCACGACGCCAATGGGGTGGATACCAACGCGCCGTCTGGGACTGATGCCACGCTGCCGCGCGCGGGCATGGAGGCGACTCAGCCAGAGCTCCCGTTGGTCAGCGTCGGAAGCGACGACCACGGCAGAGCCGATGATGCCGGCAGCTCGGATCGCCACGGCTCGGATCGCCACGACTCGGATCGCCACAGCTCGGATCGCCACGGCCCGCCTCCCCCGAGAGCTCGGACCCATGAGTCGGAGCACGCTTCGGACGAGATTCAGGGGTCTTATGTTAACTTGTTTTTCGGGGTCGGCAAGCGCGATGGCGCTAGTTCGAAAGATCTAGAAGACGCTCTGAATAGCGCGGGAGTTTCTCAACCCGACCTGGGACGTATCCAAGTCAAACACGGACACAGCCTCGTCCAGGTGGCCGCTCACGTTCAGCAACAAGTGATCGCGCGCCTCAATGGCACGACCATTTGTGGACGCGAAGCGCTCGTCGAGCCCGCCCGTCGCAGAGAGTAGATTGCGCATCGCACGAAAGCAGTTAATTCTAAGATCGTGACCTCCAAACTCGACGTTGCCCGCCTGCAGCGCAGCTTGGCTTGGGGTCTGCAGAACGAGGTCTCCGATCGCGAACTGGTGATGATGCTGCGGCCCCTGGTGCGAGCGACGTCTGCGGCCAGCATCGAGGGGTGGGCTTGCCGCGTTCAGTTGGCGGAGCGACTGCTACGCCACTCCCCCACCCGAGCGAGTGCCTGGGAGGCTGCAAACCTGGCGCGCGCAGTGCTTGCCCAATGCCCGCCCGGCGACCTCGATGCGGCTGAGTTCGTGGCGCGCGCGTTTGCCGTTCAGGGTTTGGCGCTGACCGTGCTGGGACACTATCGCGCAGCGCGTTCGGCCTATCGCCGCGCCCTCGCGCTCGATCCCGTGGAACCCGTCACTGCCCACAACTTGGGGCACCTCGAGGTCGTGTGCCTGGGTCGGCCGCGCTCGGGCCTGTATTGGCTGCAGGTCGCGCAGCGTCAATTGCCCGACGATCCAGAAGTGGCAGCGTCGCTCGCGCACGCACTGGTGGCCGTGGGACAGCTCGAGGCGGCGCGCAAAGTGTTGGCTCGTTTGATCGACGACGAAGAACGCATCGCACAGTTGCTCGCCAGTTGGGCGTGAGCGGCAACCACCCCAAGGCGCTTCGACCCCAGGTGCGGCCCTCGGACGCGAGCCCTGAACTTCACGTCACAGTCCCTGGCTGAATCACGGCAAGGTGGCAGTTATGGCTTGCAACCTTCGGCCTGAGAGCTATCGAATTGCGGCGCATGCGCTGCCGCCTGACTCTTACGTCCTGCTTCGTCGGTTGTCTTTGGGCGGCGTCGATCCAAGCGCAGGCAGCGCGCCCAGCCCCAGCTGCTGCTCCTGCGTCGACCTCAGCCGCTCCAATAGCCACGACCCCACCGGTCGCCAGCGCGCCAAGTAGCCCCGCCGCGCCCACGGCTGCCTCGGGTTCCGGCTCGCCCAACTCAGAGTCACCACCTACCTCTACGCCCGAGGTCAGCGTGAGCGATGCAATGTTGGAGCCAATCCCGCTTCCAGCCAACGTTCTCGGCTCGTGGCGCGAGGCGTTGCGCCTGGTGCGCGCGCGCTCGACGGAACTCGGTAACGCGCTGTCTCAAGTCGAGCAAGCTCAGGCGCAGGCCGAAACTGCGTTGAGTCGCGCCTACCCGATCGTCAGCGCAACGAGCAGTCTGCAGCAGCACTTGCTGCTCGGCAAAGGCACGAATTTCACGGCCGATGGCCCGCAAAACAACGTCGACATTCCGAACCCATCGACGTTGTGGAGCGCGAAGCTCTCGGTGCGCCAACCGCTGGTCAATTTGCAAACTTGGCAAGACGTCCGAGCGGCGCGCGCAACGCAACATGCGGCGCAGATCCGAACACTCGACGTCGAGCGTCAGGTCTTGGCACGCGTGGCCGATACGATTGTGCTCGTGGTGACGGCCGAGCGGCTCGCGGAGGTGAGCCGGGTCGCGTTGAGGGCGTCGTTGTCGAGCTTGGATCTGACGCGCAGGCGCGCGCAATTGGGAGCCAGTAGCGCGCTCGACGTGCTGCGAGCCGAGCAGGAGGTTGCGCTCAACAGGACCCAGGTCGTCGCGAGCAACGAGTCACTGCTCAAAGCGCGCGAAAGCTTGGGGATGGCGCTGGGTTACTCGGGAGCGTGGGGGGTGCGCCCGGAGATCCGCCTCGACGACCTCGGCAAAGACGCCCGTTCCGTGTGTTCACCTGTGAACAGCCTGGCGGAGCGCGCCGATCTGCAGGCGGCCCAGGCCGATCTCGACGCAGCCAAGACGACGAGTGAAGCGGCACGCTATCGGCTCGCGCCGACGCTCGATCTCGTGAGCGACGTCACCGTGCAAACGGGTCCGGTGACGCCCAACGGGCGTCCCATGCAGTGGACCGTCGGCGCCCTGTTGTCGGTCCCAATCTACGACGGTGGCTCGCGCAATGCGGAGCGTCATCTCAACAGCGCCCGTATCGACAGCGCCAAGCAAACCTTGACCCAAGCCTCGCGCAACGCCGAGCTGCAAGTCGTGCAAGCCACGCGCGCGGTCGATGTCGCCACGCAGAATTTCGAGCTCAGCCGCACCACTCGCGATTTGGCCAAAGAGACCTCGCGCTTGGCAAAGCTGTCGTTCATCAACGGCAAAGCCACCAGCTTCGAGCTGGTCGACGCGACCCGGCGCGAGCAGCAAGCGGAACTCGACTTGGCAGTGAAGGAGTTCGACGTAGTGCGCGCCCGCATCAGCGCGTTGCTCGCGCAATCGAACTGCGATCTGTGACGGCAACTCACGAGCCCTCAGCGAGCGAATGACCCGCGGAGTGCCCTCGGATTTTTCCGTTGGCACTTGTGCGATGGGCTAACGAACGCAGGCCTGGGAATAGTTCGCTTCGAGGCCGTCTTGCTCGACGCATGCACGCGGCTTCGGATCGAATTTCGGCGCACGGCGAACCCGCTGCGACCGATCGTCTCACCCCGAAAGAGATTGGCGAGAAAAAGATTGGCACGGATCAGGCGCCGGGAACTACGCTAGCGACAACGCCTCGAGCCAACACGATGAAACGCGCGGACATAGGCTTCTACACGTTGCTCGCCACGACGCTTGCGACGTTTCTCTACCTGTTCGCCTTCGTTTTCTTCAAGGCGCCGCTGGCGCAACCCGAAGCCGGCGGAATCGCCCAGAAGATCTTCTACTTTCACGTGCCTTCGGCTTACGCCATGTATCTGAGCGGCGTGGTTTGCTTCGTCGCTAGCGCGCTGTACCTGTTCAATCCGAAAGATAGCTTCAACGCGGTCGCCGAAGCAGGCGCTGAGGTGGCTGTGACCTTCGGGGCAGTCGTTCTGACCAGTGGTCCATTGTGGGCCAAGAAGGCGTGGGGCATCTATTGGACTTGGGACCCTCGCCTGACCGTGTCGCTCTTGACCGTGATGATTTACCTCGCGATCGTCGTGATGCGGGGGTTCGCCGGCGAGGGGCACGCGGAGCGCAAGTTCGCAGCGGCACTCGGAGTGCTGGGCACCTTCAATTTACCGATCATCCATTGGGCCGTTCAAAAATGGGGCGGCACCCATCCCGCAGTGATCACGGGCAAGGGCGGCGGCTTGAAACACCCCGACATGCAAACTGCCCTGATGATCGGGTTCTTGGCGATGACGTTGCTGGCCGCTGCGCTGTTGTGGTGGCGCGCCCAGGTGGGTATCGCGCGAGCGCGTTTGCGACACGCCGAAGAACGAGCGTTGACGTTGGACTGAGACGAGCACCATGGACCCAGCAAAGCCCTCATCGACCATTCCGACCGAATTCGTCCCCGTAAGCGGTGGCGGCGAGACCACGAGCGCGAGCTCGATTCTCGTTGGGGCCTACTTGCTGTTGTGGATCATCTTGATGGTATTCGTGGCCATCAACTGGCGGCGTCAGCGGGCCATCATCGCTCGCCTGGACGACGTGGAACGGTCACTCGATTCGCGCTAACGTAACAGCTCGACACGTAGGATCGGTTCGTTCGGAGCCGGTTCGTTCAAAGCCCGTTGCCCAAAAGGCTGTGCCCATGCCGCTCGAACACATCATCTATATTCCGGGCGTTTTGTTGGTCGGGCTCACGCTGGGTTACGTGCTCGGCGCGCGCGCGGTTCGACAAGAGCTACAGCGCGGCCGGGAGCGCGCCCGTCGCTGATCGCCTGGAACGCTGCTCGAGATTGTCCAACTTGCAGCTTTTGGCAGGTTGCTTTGGGGAAAGAGTCGGCTGGTATTGCGGCAGACGTGGTCGCGGGGTAGCGTGCAATCGTGTTTGGTGTCTCCTTCAGCGAGCTGATGTTGATCGGTGCGGTGGCCCTCGTGATCGTGGGTCCAAACCGGTTACCTGCCGTGCTGGGTACGCTCGGTCGCTGGACCGCGAAAGTCCGTCGTATCACGACGGAAATGCGTCATCAGAGCGGCATCGACGACTTGTTGCGCAAGGAGGGCTTCTCGGGCGGCTTGAATGAGTTGCGCCAGCTGCAGAACGTAGCCCGCGGCGGGATCAAGAGCTTGGTTGCGTCGAGCTCAGTGCTCCCGAACGGCAGCAAGACGCCCGCAAAAGGGTCTGCCAGCACCAGCTCGGCTCCGCAAAGCGGCAGCGCCTCCGGTTCGACTGCTGGCAACGCAAACGCGAAACCCTACGAAGATCCCTACGCGCACGTGCCTTACGATCGTTCGCGCGAATATCCCTCGGAAGGCTGTGACGCGCACGGCGCCCTGCCCGACGATCTGTGGTGGGATCCCAAAGCCCAGCACGGCAAGACCAACGCCGTCAGCGTGAGTAGCGCGGCTAGTGTTGCTGCAACCCAAGCCGATCCGAACTCGGCCAGTGCGGACACTAGTTCACCTTCCGCCAGCAATCCTGCGGCGGCAAATGCCGAAGCCAATCCGGCCCAATCGACCCAGCCCGCTGAGAGCAGCGCGGCAAGCTAACAGCCTGATCGATGAGTCAAGAGGAACAAATAGACGATCCCGGAATGACCTTCTGGGAGCACTTGGAAGAACTGCGCAGCCGGCTGCTCAAGATGGGCGCCGCGACGCTTTGCGGCGGCGTCGGAGCCTGGTTCCTCAAGGAGAGGATCCTCAATTGGCTGGTTGGTCCGTTCAGCACGGCTTGGCAGCAGCAAGGCTTCAAACAGAAGCCGCAGCTGCACTTCCCGAACCCCGCTGGCTTGTTCATCGCTTACATCAAGCTGACGGTGATCTCCGGCATGCTGATGGCGATGCCGGTGATCTTCTACCAGCTGTGGGCGTTCATCGCTCCCGGCTTGTACGCGAAGGAGAAGCGCTTCGCCCTACCCTTCGTCTTCATCTCGACGTTGCTGTTCGCCGCCGGCGCTTACTTCGGCATGGCGGTCGCGTTCCCCGCGGGCTTTCAATACCTGTTGGGCTTCGCTGGCCATCTCCCCGACTTCGACATCGAACCCACGATCATGGTGGACGACTACGTCGAGTTCATCGCGCGCAGCTTGATCGCCTTCGGTGCAGTCTTCGAATTGCCCGTCGTGGTGTTCTTCTTGACGATCGCCGGCGTCGTAAACCACACGCATCTACTTAAGTTCTTCCGCTACTTCGTGGTCGTGGCGTTCATCATTTCGGCAGTGCTGACCCCGCCGGACATCTTGAGCCAGTTCCTGCTCGCGGTGCCGCTGATCCTGCTGTACTGCGTGTCGATCGTGATCGCGTGGGCGTTCAACCGCAAGAAAGCCTCCGTCGCGTAAACCTCCCGGCGAGGGTGGTTCTGGCTGCGGGGCTGCTGGGACTTGCCCTAGCGAACGCGGGCAGGCACCCATGGAGTACAGCCCGCCCCCGCTGTTTGTTCGGATCGGTGGCTCGGCTCAGTCTTCGCGGGCGTACGGCTCGCCGCGCCAGATGCTCATCGCGCGATACAGCTGCTCGAGCAAGATCAGGCGCGCCAAGCGGTGCGGCAGCGTCAATGACGACAAGCTCAAGTTGAAGCGTGCCGCGTCCCTGACCTTGGCGGGGATGCCCTCCGCGCCGCCGATCACGAAGCACACGTGGCCGTTAGCTTGCGACCCCCACTGCACGACCTTGTCCGAGAGCTGCTGACTGCTGAGCGCTGAGCCCCAGACTTCGAGGCAGATGATCTGCGCGTCTTTGGGCAGCGCTTTGAGCAGCGCCTTGTCGTCCTTCAGCTCGTGCTCCTCGATCGCGGCGTAGTGGCTGACGCGGCGCTTGTAGTCGTCGCACAAAGCCCGCAAGCCGCTGTCTTTGAGCTTGCCGACGGCGAGGATCGAGAACTTCACGCGGTCGTTCCTGCGCTATTGGTTGAGCGACAGCTCAGTCCGAGCCGCGCGTAGCCTTGGACTTGCTCGCCGCCGTCTTTGGGGTGGCGGATTTGGAAGCCGATACTTTGCTCGCCGCGGGTTTGGCCGCAGGCTTCGCTGCTGCTGTCGCCTTGGGCGCCGCAGCCTTCGGCACGGCGGCCTTGGCCGCACTCGGCACCGGCACGCGCTGAGCGTCCATCCACAAGCCGTCCAAGTCGTAGAGCGATCGCACGTCGCGCTGAAAGACGTGCACGACGACATCGACGAAATCGATCAGCACCCAGTGGGCTTGGGGCAGTCCTTCGACGGAGATCGATTTCACGCCCTGCTTGCCCAAGTGCGCGTCGACTTCATGCGCAATCGCGGCCACGTTGCGGTCGCTCGCCCCGGTCATCAATACGAGGTAATCCGCGTAATCGACCTTGCCGGAGACATCGACGATCTCGATCGCCGTGGCCTTCTTCTCGAGCCCGGCTTCGGCGGCGAGCAGCGCCACCTTGCGGCTGTCGTCTTTGGAGGTCGGATCTTTGGCCGTGCTTCGGGCCGGCTTGTCCGTGCGCGAACGAGGGGGTCTGGGAATACTGGTACGTTGAGCCGCCACGCAGCGCTCCTACCGCGCGTCGTCGCCGCACGAAAGCCCCTCGCGGCCAGGATCGCACGGAGCCGTGGTTGCTGGGCCGCTCGAGCCTGGCGAAATTGGCTCACTGGCTGAGCTGGTTGGCTGTGGCGCAGGGGCAGCGGGCGCTACTGCGGACGCCGTCGCAGCTTGGGCGGAGGGCGGCGGCCAAGACAGGGTCGGACGCGCTTCGTACTCCGGGGCGGGTCCCCCGGGCAGTCGCTGCGGTCCCGAGCAGCCACTGAAGGTCCCCACACAAAACAGCAAAGCCGTTGCCCTGGCGCACTGGCTCGAGCGCTTCGCCCTCTCGGTCACAGCGTCACCCCTTGCGTGCCCTTGGCGACGCCCGCGTCGTTGTGGTTGCCACTGCCCGCGCTCGGGTCCTGGGCAGTGACGACGGGAATGCGGGGAAAGGCCGCGCGCGCCGTCGGCAGGTTTGGCCCGATGGCGTTCACCGCCGCGCTCGCAGGCTCCATCACGGGTGATGGGTCGTTTGGCGGCGCAGGTTGCGTGCTGGCGCGCTCGCAGGCCAGAGAGAGGGCCAGCGCAGGGATCCCCCACGCGGCCCCACAGGGGCATCGACGTCGCTCGTGAACACTGGACAACCGCATCGGCCGGCATGCTATCTCAAGCCCCGCACGCGTGCTCCAGTTTCTCACCCCGCCCGCATTGCAGAAGGGCGATCTCGTGCGTGTGATCGCGCCGTCCGGGACGTTCAACCGCAGCTTGTTCCTGCGCGGCTTGGGCTGGCTCGGGGAGCACTTCAAAGTGCGTTTTCGCCCCGACATCTTCGAACGGGATCTGTTCACCGCCGGCAGTCGCGCACGCCGTGCAAACGAACTGAACGAGGCCTTGTCCTGTCCTGACACGCGGGCCATCGTCGCGGCGCGCGGCGGCTTCGGCGCCGGTGAAATCGCTCGCGCTGCGAACTTCGTTCACTTGCGGACTGCGCCCAAGTGGCTGGTCGGCTTCAGCGACATCACCGCGCTGCACGTCGAAGCGGCGCGCATGAGCGTTTGCTCGTTGCACGCACACAACGTGACGGGCCTGGGTCCCGGGGATGCCCGCGAGCGCCAACATTGGCTCGACGCGCTGATGCGATTGACCGACGTGCCCGTGAGCCACGCGTTGCAAGGCCAAATCGGACCCGCACGCACTGGCAGACTGCTGGGCGGCAACTTGACGCTCGTCCATCAGTGCGTGATCGCCGGACGCTGGCGCGTGCCGCGCGGCTCACTGCTGTTCTTCGAAGAGGTCTCCGAAGCGCCTTATCGTGTGGCGCGTCTGCTGCTGGGGCTCGAGAGTGCCGGCGTCTTCGACGATGCGGCGGGCATCGTCGTGGGCCATCTGTCGCCGCGTGGCCCGGACGGCCGCGCCGCCGAGTGCTTGGAGGCGTTCGTGGCGCTAGCCAAGCGTAACCACCTGAGCCTGGGCTGGGGCCTGCAAGCGGGGCACGAACGGCCCAACTCACCGCTGGTGCTGGGCGCCCTGGGCACGCTTGCGAACACGCAGCTGGTGTTGGAGCAGCGCGCCTAGCCTTCGTTGGGTAATCGAACTACGCGCTCTACGTGAACAGTCCACGCAGAAAGCGCAGTCGCCTCACGAGCGCGCGTTACCGCGGCGCGGAGGCGGCGCAACCCGACTGGCGGGTTTCGGCGGCGCCGCCGATCCCTGTCGCTTGGGCTTGGGCTCGGGTGGGTGATCCGAGTCGATTTCGAGTAGATCATCCTCGACGGTGACCTCCCCCTCCTCGTCCTGACCCTGCACGGTGTGGGCAAGCGGAGAGGCCGTGACCTCGGTCGCGGTGTCGAAATCATCGAGATCTGCCGCTGCCACCGCGCCAACCTTCGCCGCCAAGCCCATCAGATCGCCATGCCCCATCGACACCGTTTCGTCGTCGGGAGGCAAATCCGAACGGCGCAGAGCGTCGACGAGCGCTTCGTGCGCCTCGTCCTCACCCGCCATCGCGGAGGGATCCTCAGCCTCGGCAGCCGCTCGCGCCTCTGCCTCGGAAGTCGCGTCTTCGGCAACGGGACGTTCGGGCAACGCGTGCTCCGGCTTGGATCCCGCCCCAGCGTTGCGCGCCGCAACGCTGGCCTCGGGCAGCTGTGAACCTAGTCCAGGCAAGGGCGGCAGCGCTCGGGCATCGCCTGCACTCGTAGGCGGCGCGGGCGGCATGGGTGGAGTCGGCGGCATCGGCGGCGGCGGCTCGATTGCAGCCTCGACACTGCTCGGTAGCTCGTGGCTGCGTTGCTCGAGCATGCCTTCCTTGGCGCGCGCCAGGCCCTGCTTGGCCTGTTCGTCTCCGGGCAACAAGCGCAGCACGCGACGCCAAGCATCGGCGGCTTCGCGCGCATCCTTCAGCTGCTCTTCCCA
This sequence comes from Polyangiaceae bacterium, assembly GCA_036263015.1. GTDB lineage: Bacteria > Myxococcota_A > Polyangia > Polyangiales > Polyangiaceae > SZUA-265. The sequence continues at coordinate 39,859 of DATAHU010000035.1, forward strand.
GATCACCGCGACACGACGCGCTAACTCGCAACGCTGTTCCTTGTCCCGGTTGCGCAGGATTTGATCTTCGAGCAACGCGACCATTCCGCGGTGCTCGCCCAACTCCTCGTAGACGGCAGAGAGCTGTTCGCTGACCTCGATGTCACTCGGAGACAGCTCGTGCAGGCGCTTCAAGTCCTCGGATGCCGCGCGCAGATCCCCCTTGCGCTCCTTGCGCAGACGGGCGCGACGCCCGAGCAAACGCCGAACCAACGGCCCGTCGAAAACTTCGCCGAGCGCGCGGGTGAGCACGTCCTCGGCACGCCCATAGTCGTTGGCTTCGCCGGCCAACGCCTCGAGCGCATCGAGCGCGATGTCGTCCACGCTGGCCAGCAGCGCGTCTCCGAGCCACTGGAACGCGCGATCGAGATCGCTCAAATCCGTGTGCGCCAAGCTAGCGGCCATGCGCAGCATCCTGGAACGCGTGCGGCCACCATCGCGAGCACCTTGTCCGGCGTTCGACAGCGCGGCGACCAAGCTCTCGGTCAATTGCCGCGAACCGGTGCGCGCGTCGGATTTACGAACCAGATCCACGAGCAGCGCCAGCGCAGAATCATCCAAGTTTCCGCCGAGCGCGACTTCGAACAGGCTTCCCGAGCGCACCAAGTCGGCCAACTCGGCCGCCACCTCAGCCGTGCGTCCGAGGGCAACCAAACGCGCCTCGAGCCCTTCGCAGCGCGCGATGTGGCGCTCGTACACGTCGATCTTGGCGCTCGCCTCCACGCACAGCTTCGCGAGCCGCGCCAGCAAAGTCTCGACCTCTTCGCCCTCGGCCTCGGGCAAACCGAGTTCGCCATGACCCACGGCCTCCGCAGGATCGACGCCCATCCCGGCCAAGACTTCGGCTTGGCGTACGCGTTCGTTCGCTAGCTCGTTGCCCAGTAAGCCTTCCGCGCGCAGCTCGTGTGCCAAGCCGAGCGCTTCGCGATCGCTCGCCGCCACTGCCAACGCTTCGAGCGTTGGCGCGATCTCGGAGTTTGCGCTATCGCTGGCCGACAAGTCCTTGGCCACCGCGATCGCTTCGGAGCCCTGCTTGGCTGCCACGAAGCGCTCGAACGCGGCGTGCAGCGCATCGCTGCGGGCGGGGCTCGGCGCGACGTTCTGATACCAAGCCACGATCCGGCGTGCGACCACGGCCTTCTCGCCCAATTGATCGCCGAGCTCGATGTACGCCTGGCGACAGGGTTCGTCACCTTGATCGGCAACGCCACCCAGCACGTTGAGCGCCTCGGCGCCATTCTCCAGGTGCGTGTGCAGAATGCGCGCCAAGCGGCGCGTCATTTCGCTCACTTGTTCATCTTCGCCCTCGATCGCGATCAGCTCGACCATCAGCTCGGCAACTAGCGGCCATTGGCCAGCGGCCTCGGCCAATTCGCACAGGCGCTGCGTGGCGTCCAAATCGTCGGGATCGGTGCTGTGCACGAAGTTCAACAGGCGAATCGCGTCGTTCGGACGTGCCAAGTTGGCTTCGTAGATATCGGCCAGGCGCGTCGCTAGTTCGAGCTTGCGCTCGCGGGTCGGCGTGATCGCGAAGAACTGCTCCAGCACCTCCGCACCACGCTCGAAGTTACCGCGCTCGATCTCGAGATCGCCGAGCAGCTCGAGCGTGGGTTCGTGGTTGCGATCGAGTTCACGCAGCACGAATTCGTAGTGCTTCGCGGCGCGCGCGACGTCGTGAAGCGACTCAGCCGACAGCTTGGCTTGGCGCAGACTGACGTCGATCTTGCGCGGCACGTCCGCCAGAGTGTTGACCAGTCGCGCCAAGTAGTCGATCGCGAGTTCCGCGTCACCGCGTTCTTCGGCCTCGTGGGCCAACCACTCGAGCGCATCCGGATCCTCTGCGTCTTCGAGCACCAGGGCGAAGCTCGCGCGCGCCGCTGCAGCATCGCCCATGCGATCGCGCTGAATCACCGCGGCGCGTTTGCGCAAATGCATCCTGATGCTCGTGTCGTCGAGCTTGGTCGCACGGGTCAGGAACAAGCTGACCATTTCGTCGACGCGATCGGCGCGCACCAGCAGTTCTTCGAGCAGATTGGCGTACGGCTCGTGGGTGGGCGCTAGATCAACGGCTTGCTCCAAGCGCGTGATGGCCTCGCCCGCGTCGCCCCCTTGCACCAGGTGGCCCGCGGCGCGCGCGATGTGAGCCGCGCGTTGCTCGTCGTCTTCGGCGATCTTGGCTTGCTCGTCGGCGCAATTGGCCGCTGGCTCCCAAGCACCGACTTGCCCGAAGTAACCCTCGGCGCGCGACCACATCTCCGCGTCGCCCAATTCCTCGGCGCCCTCGGCCAAGGCTTCGGCCGCGGCCAGCGCTTGGCCTTGTGATGCCCGCAGGTTACCGAGCTTGAAATAGAGCTCGCGCTTGGCGAGATCGTCGTCGATCGACATCACGTGCGCCGCGATCACGTCGGCCGCGCGATCCCCGCGGCCCGCCGACTCGAACCAACGCACTGCCTCTTGCAACGTGGTCTCGTCACCCGGCGAAAGTTCCGCGATGCGGGCCCAGGCTTCACCCGCAGCCGCGGGATCTTTGCGCTTGTCGGCATGCAACTTGGCCAAGTTGCGTTCGAGCGACATGCGCACCTCGCTGTCTTCGGTGCGCGCCGCTTCTCGCTCCAACAAGGCCGCGAACTCGTCCCAACGGCGCGCCTTTTCGAGCAGCCGCTTCAACTGATCGGTGCCCTCCTCGTCTTGAGCATCGATTTCGATCACTCGCTGCCAGGCTCCGATGGCGCCATCGAGATCGCGCAGTTGGGTCTCGCTGAGCGCAGCGACTTCACGCAACCAACCCAAGCGATCGTCGTCGGACGATTCCGGCCAATTGATGGCGCTCAACAGCACGTCGCGCAGCTCGGCGTATTTGCGTTTGAGCGAAAGCTGCTCTTGCAAGTACGCGATCGCGTCGGGATTGATCGGATCGATGTCCAAAATCTGGCGATAGACCGCGATGGCTTCGTTCTTACGGCTCTTCTTGGCGAGCTGATCGGCGCGCTCGAGCAAATCGTCGATGCTCACGCCTGCAGGCACCGGATTAGCGGGATGGACACTGCCCCCGGTCGCCTGAAACGGCGCGCCGTGCGCGGGCGCTACGAAGGCCTCGCGTCCATAACCCGATTGCCGACTCGGATCGGCGGCGGCCGTTTGCGCGGCGGCTCTGCTGCCCGTTTGAGCGTGAGCTTGGGGCGAGTGCTGCGGCGCCGTGTGCAGTTGCGCATGCTGCGCAGTCGGTAGTGGCAGCGGTGCGGCAGTGCCAGCCACGCGCCGCGCATCGCCGATCAGTAGTCCCTGTGGGTTATCGCGCGCATAAGAGGCGGCCAACGGCGCGACCTCCGCCAAGCGCCCGAGTTGCTCACCGAAATAGATCGCCAACTGCATGCCGCGCTCGTTGTTCGAAACGAGCTCGAGCGCACACAGTGAGTACAGAAAGCCGTGTTCCCCCGGGTACTGCTCAGCCAAGCCCACGAACAGCTCACAGGCTTCGATGCGTTCGGCATCTGCCGGCGACTGCCCCGAGCGATAGCGCTCCAAGGTGAGCGTCGCGAGCTGCTGTCGCAAAGACGGATCGGCAGGCTCCATCTTCAAGGCTTGGCGCAGCGCGCTTTGCGCCCGTTCGGGCCTTCCGGCGAGCTTGGCTACTTCGACCTCGTCCAAAAACAGCGCGAGCTTTCGTTGCGCATCGGTGACGAGCGCGACTTCCATGCCGAAATAGGGCAGCGCTTCGTTGAACTCACCCGCGCTCTTGTGCAACTCACGCAAGCTGTAAATCGCGAACTGACTCGTCGGATCCAAATCCACCGCGCGTGCGAATGCGGCCTTGGCGCGCAGCACATCGGACAACGGCGGCTCGGCGCACAATCGGCCCACTTCCTCGTAGAGCTCTGCCGCTCGCGGTAACCAGTCGGGCTCACGCGTGGCCAACTGCGCGAACGCGTTGGCGCGCCGCTCGATGCTGCCGACCAAGCCTTGGGCATCACCATTGCTGCGATACAACTCCGACAGACGCTTGGCGATTGGCTCCGACAACGGATCGCGGTCGATGGCCGCGAGTAACGCGTTGGCCGCGCGCTGTGGATCGGCAAACGTCGTCAACCAAACGTTGGCAGCCTCGTTCAGCCAATGGCTCGACAAGGAGGGCTCGGGCGTCGAAACCCCGATCTTTTCGAGCAGACGTGCGTACGCTTCGGGATCACGCATCCCAGCGGCGTGGGCCTCGGCGATCGCTCCCTGATCTTGGGGATTTCGCACGAGGCGCTGCACGAGTTGTTCTTGCTGACGGGGATCCATACGCTGGCGACCGTATCACGCGGCGACTTTGTCTAGCAATGCGCCAACCCCGTGCCTGTCCTGAAATGCGCAGCTTTGATTACCTCGAGCTCGCGACGTCCCGATGAGGCCTGCTCACTGCATGCGACATGGACTCTTCTTGATCGACAGCAGCCCGCGAACAGATCGCTGCAATCGCGTGCCGTCACTATGAGTGTAATGTTTCAACGGCTTCAGACCCGCCCGCGGCCAATGTGCGCACTGCAATCGACACATGCCGCTGACACCAGCGCATGGCGCTGTGAGTGGGAAGGCGGTGCACACGTGGTCCAGCATAGAAATCGCGGCGGTATCGATAAGGTGGATCCCCAACCGAACCGTTGCTAAGGTCCGAAAGCTTCATGACCATCGCCGAAGCCCCGGGAAGGCCCGCACACCAAGCGCCCGCTACCAGCGCTCCTCGCTTTCAAATTCTTCGCCAGCTGCTCAACCACAATCGTGCGCAGGGTGCACGTCTTGCTTTGGCAGAGGCAGTCGAGTTGTTGGTGCCGCTTTGCGTGCAACTCGCCGAAGTGCATCGCCAGGGGTACGGGGTTTATGTTCACCCGTCGAACATCGTGTGGAGCCCGAAAGGCGGGCTCTGCTTGTCGACGGAAGAGGCCGCGACCGAACCCACGACACCACAAGACCGCGCTTGCTTGGCTCCCGAGGTCAAGCCGCAGGAACTTGGAGCCGCCAGTGCCAGCGTCTACGCCGTGGGCGCCGTGCTCTACGAGATGTTGACGGGGTTGCAAGCGGGGCGCGGGATGCGTCGTCCGAGTGAAGTCGTGCAGGGCTTGCCCGCTGCGTGCGAGACGTTGATGGCCAAAGCGCTGATCGCCGATCCCGCGCGACGTCCCTCCGATTTGAACGCGTTGGCGCAGGCCTTGTTTGCGTTCGCCCCGAAGCCCACGATTCCGCCGCCGCCCGCGGCTGATCTCACGCACCTCGACCACGTCGGTGATTTCGAAGTCGATGTGTCGCTTTCGGTGATGCCGTCGGTCGCGCCAGCGGCAGAAGAAGCAGCGCTGCTCGCTCGCATTCCAGTCCCCGGAGTGCCGAACCTCGGCCCGACTGCAGGACGCGCAGCGGCAGGGCTCGGCTCTGGACCGCACTCGAGTCCGCGGTCTGGACCCGGCCCACATTCTGGACCCGGCCCACATTCTGCACCCCACTCTGCCCCAGGCCAGTCGGCGCGCGGTCAACAGTCGCACGCCCAGAACCAGCGCCCCGCGCGCCCGGCAATGGTACCGGGCATGGGCCCCAGCGGCCCGCATGGTCGCCCAGTGGCCGCGCGTGCTGCACAGCCGGGGCCCGACAGTGGGCCGCGCTCGGCCACGCAGGAGCTCGCGCAGCTCAAAGCCCGCCTCGAGGCGGATCCTTCGCCCTGTTACGTGGTCGTCAAAGACGGCATGGACCACGGCCCGTTCAACGCGGTCGAACTGTTGCAGCAGATTGGCTCGCACTCGTTCATCGAAACGGACGTGCTGCGTCACAACAACACTCGTGAGGAACGCACGATCGCTCAATGGCCTGATTTCGCGCCATTTGCGGAGCACGCGCGTTTGCACCGCGACATCAAGGAAGAGAAAGCCGCGATTGACCGCGGCGTCGCCCAAGAGTCGAAGCGCACGCGCGGCAAGGCCTTCATCGGTTTGTTGCTGCTCGGAGTCGTACTCGTCGGTGCGGGGCTCTGGTTCTTGAAGCAGGTCGGAACGCGCAACGACGAAGTCGCGATTCAGACGGAAACGGTGAGTAACGTCGAAGCCGAAGGCGCGCTTAACGTCAAAGGCGGCCCGGGTGGCGCTGGCGGCAAGCGCGTGGTCGGCAGTCAAGGTGGCATCCCGCTGCTCGCTGGCGGCATGAGCTGCGAAGCCGCGCAATCTGCCTATGTCGAAGAGATCAAGATGTCCGGCGGTGGTCAAGCCGACATCACGCGCGGTCAGTACGCGTCGATCATGAACAGCGGTGCCTATTTCTCGCATTGCGGCGTGCCGGACAACGTCGCGGTCAGCATCTGCGTTGCGGTGCAGAACGGCAAAGCAGTGGGCGTCACGGTCTCGACCACGCCCAATCACGGCTCCCGCGCCTGCATCACGAGCGCCGTCCGCAATCTGCACTTCCCTGCTCACCCGAAGCTCGACGTCGTGCGCGTGAGCTTCGCCGCGCAGTAATTCCCGGGCCCAGTAACATCCGGGCGCAGTAACCCGAGACGCGATCTCCGTGTTTGGTGCGCCTTAGCCGGCGTGGGTGCCTGCGCGCACCCTCGCGCCTTGGGGTAGACCGTTTCGGACTTTGGTTCTGAGCGGGAGATCGCTAACATGCTTGGGTCATGACGCCGATGCGTCGGCGTGTTTGCCGTCGGTCGGAAGTGCGCAACCAGCGGGGACCTGCGTACGACCCAGCAGCGACACCCTGCGCCAGCAATTGGAAGCGACCCCTGCAAAGATGACCCAGCCCCTGACGACCACGCGACCGAAACGACGAGCGCAACTGCACTTGGCAGGGTTCGCAGCTCTGACGGCGCTGTGCTCGCTGCCCGGCTGCAACGGCGTCCCGTTGGCCGAAAATCTCGCGGATAGCGAAGCCAACCGAGTGCTCGTCGAGCTCGGAGACAACGCCGTGGGCGCCGAGAAGCGCCCGGATCCGGGGCACGAAGGGCGCTACACGGTTCAGGTTAACGACGAGGAATTGCCCCACGCCTTGGCAGTGCTAAGAAGCGCCGGTTTGCCCGCTGAGGCCCCCCCGGGCGTGCTGGAGGCGTTGGGCGAGTCGGGCTTGGTAGCAAGCCGCAAAACCGAACAAGCGCGACTGGTGATCGGCACTGCCGGAGAACTGGAACGTTCACTCTCCGCCCTCGACGGCGTGGTCGGAGCGCGCGTCCATTTGTCGATTCCCGACGACGACCCTTTGGCCCTTTCGGATCAGAAGAAGCCGGCATCGGCCTCCGTTTTGATCCGCCACAAGGGTTCGAGCCCACCGCTTCTGGCGACCGACGTCCAGCGTTTGGTGGCTGGCGCAATCGGGGGTCTCGATCCAGAACGAGTAGTCGTGGTGTTCACGAGCAGCATCGGCGCGAGCGTTCACTCCGAGCCAATGGTGCGGATGGGCCCTTTGTCGGTCAGCCCGGGTTCGGTCCGCCCCTTGCGCATCGCGGTCGCTTGCGTGGTCGCGCTGTTCTTGCTGCTGCTGGGCGCTCTGTTGTTCGTGTGGCTGAAAGCCCGAGCCCCCGTCCGCACGGCTAGCGCTGCCCGTGCCGAGGGTCAGAGTTGATTCTCACAGAGCACCTGAGTCTCGCTTTCGAGCGGCCCGTCTTGCACGACGTAAGCCTGAGCGTCCCGAGTGGCAGCCTGTTCGGCTTGTTTGGTCCAGGCGCGTCCGGCAAGAGCGTGCTGCTCAAAGCCTTGGCGGGCCTACTGCCTGCAACGGCGGGTAGCATCGCGGTCGACGACACAATCGTCACCAGTGCGGACGAGCACCAGCTCTTCGATCTGCGACGCCGCATGGGCATGTTGTTCCAAAACAACGCCTTGTTCGACTTCATGAGCGTCGCCGAAAACGTCGCGTTTCCGCTGCGCCAGTTGCTCGACGTGAGCGCCGAGGAAGCGCGTGAACGGGTGAGTCAACGCCTGACACGCGTCGGGTTACCAGGTTTCGAAAGCCGCATGCCTGCGGGCCTCAGCGGCGGGCAGAAGAAACGCGTCGGGGTCGCCCGCGCCAGCATCACCCAAGCCAAGGTGCTTTTGTACGACGAGCCCTGCGCCGGGCTCGATCCCGTGAGCAGTCAAAAGCTGTTCGAGCTCTTGCGCAACGAGCAGCGCGAGCACGGCAGTACGGTGGTGATTGTGTCGAGTGATCTCGAGCGCTTGCTCGCGATCAGCGATCACGTGGGCATGATGCTCGACGGAAGGCTGATCTTCCAAGGGCCGATCGACAACCTGTATACCTGTGACGATCCCTACGTGCGGCAGTTCGTGAGAGGGGAAACCGATGGCCCCCTCTGATCCTCCGGGCTCCCCTGCGCCGAGTTCCCCGCGCCACAAGGCCCCGAGCTCAGCCGCGCGAGCGAGCGCGACTGCCGCGCGCAGGTCGATGAGCCCCGTCGGGCTACCGCAGTTGCCGAACGCTCCGGTGCCGGGCGCAGCAGCCCCGCGGGTCAAGTCGCGCGGCGTATCACAGCCCCTCGGAGCGTATCGAACGCTCACGCGCACGCTTTACTTTTGTGTGAATGGTCGCCCCGCGCTCAGGACGGTCATGGGTTACATGTACACCATCGGCAATCAGTCGCTGATCTTCCTGGCGGTGGTCATGAGCTTCATCGGGATGATCGTGGTTTACCAGGGCGGACTGCAGCTATTGCGCGTGATCCCGGACATGAGTCAGCTGGGGGCGACGTATCTCGAGCTGCTCGTCAAAGACCTGGCCGCGACAATCTGCGCATTGATGTTGGCTACGCGGGTCGGCGCTGGCATCGCCGCAGAGCTCGGTTCGATGACGGTCACCGAGCAGATCGATGCTTTGCGTATGTGCGCAACGGATCCGATCGACTACTTGGTGCGACCTCGCTTTCTGGCCAGCATCGTGATGACCGTGGTGCTCGTGATCGTGGCCGGGACCCTGGCGGGACTCAGCGGAATGTGGACCGCGGAGGCTTTTTTCCAGGTGCGCCCCAGCGTATTCGTGAATTTCGATCAGGTCGACCTGGGCGACGTCTGCGTCGGCTTGTGCAAGTGCGTCGCCTACGGTGCGGCCATCCCGATCATCAGCGCGTCGTCCGGCCTCAGCGCGCGCGGTGGCTCCGAGGGCGTGGGCAGCGCCACCACTCGAGCGGTCGTCAATTGCTCGCTGGCGATCATCGTGCTCGACTTCGTGATCACCTCGCTAGGCTATGTCGTGTTCGAATGAGGCTGTTTTCGAATAGGACCGTGTCCGAACAGGTCGTGTTCCAATACGCTGGCCTTCCAACTCCCCCATGATCTCGTTCCGTCAAGTCAGCAAGTCGTTCGGCCCGAAGCAGGTGCTGCGCGGAGTGAGCTTCGACGTCGAACGGGGCGAGGTGTTCTTCATCGTGGGAGCCTCTGGAGTCGGCAAAAGCGTGTTGATCAAACACTTGATCGGCCTCTTGCGCCCCGACGGGGGCGAGATCTGGTTCGGCGATCGTGAAGTGACCGGTTTGAGCGAGGAGGAACTGTTTCCGATCCGCAAACGCTGCGCGATGGTGTTTCAGCACTCGACGCTGTTCGACTCGATGACGTGCATCGACAACGTCGCCTTGCCCTTGCGCCAACACCAACGACTGGACCCGACGACGGCGCGAAGCCGAGCCATGGAGCGCCTCGAGCAGGTGCACATGGAGGCGTTTGCAGAGCGTTTTCCCGCCGAGTTGGGCGACGGTCTGAAGAAGCGGGTCGCCATCGCCCGAGCACTGACATTGGATCCCGAGGCAATCCTGTTCGACGAACCGACGACCAGTTTGGACGCCATCAACGCGCGTCGGGTCGATAAGCTGATCCATGAGTTGAGCCAGCGTCTAGGCGTGACTTGCATCGTAGTCTCGCACGATCTGGTCTCGATTTTCAGCATCGCCCAGCGCATTGCGATGCTCTACCAAGGTGAGCTGTTGCTGCTCGGCACCCCTGCCGAATTCAAGGCCTCCCCGAACCCGATCGTTCAACAGTTCATCCACGGTCGCGCCGAGGGGCCGATGCAGGTATAACCAGGCGCGAGCCAAGCAAACCATGAGCCAGCAACGGAGCATCGAAGTCAAAGTCGGGATCCTGATCCTCGTGGCGCTGGGTTTACTGGGCGGGTTCATCGTCGTGATGGGTGGGCTCAGTTTCGAATCGACTTATCGAGTGAACGTCGATTTCATGAATCCCGGAGGTTTACAGGCGGGAGCGCCCGTGCGCCTGAGCGGCATGCGCATCGGACGCATCGCCGCGATCGAGTTTCGCGGCGAAGATCCCGGTGCACTCGCGGGCGGCTCTTTGATCCGCGTGGTGACGGAGCTCGAGAAGCGCTACCAGCCCTCGATTTTCGACAACGCCAAATGGTTCGTCTCGACGCAGGGCGTGCTCGGTGAGTTCTTCTTGGCGGTCGATCCCGGCTCGCCCGATCACCCAGTCCTACAGGACGGCGCGGTGGTGCGTGGTGTCAGCCCGCCGCGCTTGGATCTCTTGCTCAGCGAGGCTTACGAACTGCTGCATCACACCTACATCGGCATCACCGAGCACGAGGACGAGCTGCGCGAAACGTTCGACGGCTTGCGCCAGACACTGGTCGGCAGCGGCCACTTCTTCAGCCGCAACACCGAGAAGATCGATCACTTGGTCGACAACTTGGAGCAGCTGAGCAACGAAGCCAGCGACACGCTGCAAGCCGTACGCGCACGTTACGTCGACAATCCCGAGATCCAGCGCACGATCGAAAACCTGGAGCAGGCCTCGGGCAAGGCGCGCCAGGACTTGGGCCCTCTGCTCGACGAGACGCGCGCCCTGGTGACGGATCTATCGCGAGTTTCGGCCGCCCTCGGCAGCGACGAGCAGCTCAAGCGCTACCAGGACATCACGAAACAAGCCTCGCAAATGACCGGCGACGCCAGGGACGTCGCGGCGGACGCCAAAGCGCTGCTGGGACGGGTCAAGGCCGGCAAAGGCACGGTCGGCGCACTGCTCCAGGACGAAGCCGTTTACGACGACTTGCAGGAACTGCTGCGCGATCTGAAGCACAATCCCTGGAAGCTGTTCTGGCGCGAGTGAACGCGCTCGACCCCCCAAAATCGCCCACCGAATCCTACGACGTGGCTCAGGTTTCCAGCACCAAGATCACGTCGCCCTCGTCGACGGCTTGCCCCTCTTTGGCCACGAGCTTGCTCACGGTGCCCGCATCCGTAGCCTCAATCGGCATCTCCATCTTCATCGATTCCAAAATCACGAGGGTCTGCCCCTCGCTCACGACGTCCCCCTCCTTGACTTGGATCTTCCAAACCGTACCGGTGATGTGTGCGCAGATGTCGACTGCCATGGTCCTCCTTGAAACGTCCTGCGACGCTAGCAGTCTCGGCGTGATGCTGCGAAACCAAAGTAGTGACCCGGATCGAGGGCTCAGCTCGCGAAGGCGAGCACGCCCTACCCTGGGAGACGATCACCTGCGGCAACTCGGCCCAAGGGCCTTGCGTCGAAAGTGTCAATCTGCAGAGCAGCTTGAGATATACTCCCCAGCCCTGGCTTAGATTTGACGGGTGTTTTCGTGGTTGGTAGGCGCGCGAGGCTGAGCGAGCTAACCTGCCCCGCCCCTTAGAGGTTGCAGAGAGCGAGCGACGCAGGAGATGTCCCCACCGATGGCCGAACAAAAAGAGAGTTCCGTTCTATTCTCGCTCAACGAGCTGATGAACCTGGAACAAGGGCGCATTCAGCAGGAAGAGGAGCAGAAAGCCACGCGCGATCGCGCCGACCGTGACGCGCGCGAAGCTGAAGAGCGCCGGATGCAAGAGGAAGAGGCGCGCAAGGCGCGTGAAGCCGAAGCGCAACGCCGCGCGGCCGAGCTCCGCGCGAGGGAAGAAGAGACGCGCCTGGAAGCGATTCGCCAAGGCGAGATCGAGCGCGCTCGCGCCGAGGCCGAGAACCAAGCGCGACTTGCCGCGATGAAAGAACAGCAAGCCCACGAGCAGAAGCTCGCGGCCTTGAAGCAAGACAAGGGCAAGCAGAAGCTCAAGGTGATGGTGGGCTCCGCCGTCGCTGCGCTGCTGCTCGCATTGGTTGGCGGCGGTTTCGTGCTCAAGCAGGCGGCCGAGCAACGCCAGCAAGAAGCAGCCATGCGCCTCGAAGCCGAAGAGCGCAGTCGCCAAGCCAAAGAAGCGGCCGAAGCGGCCGAAGCCGCGCGCAAAGAAGCCGAAGAGAATCAGAAGAAATCTGCGGCCGAGATCGAAGAGCTGCGGGCCAAGCTCGAGAAGTCGACGGGCGCCGAGCGCGAAGCCTTGGAAGCCGAGCTCGACAAGAAAGTGCGCGCCGCCGGTGGTGGTGGTGGCGGCAAGAGTTCGAGCAGCGGCAAGGGCTCGAGCAGCAGCGGCACGACCAAGCCGCGCAAAGAGACCAAGTGCGATTGCACCCCCGGCGATCCGCTGTGCTCTTGTTTCTGAGTTGAAGGCAACACGTGACGCCTTCTCCCCGCGCCATCGAGCGGCTGTGTCTGCCGCTCGATGCGCCTGATCTCGAACAAGCCGTTGCGCTCGCAGAGCGCGTCGGAGACGCGGTTGGCGTGCTCAAGATCGGGCTCGAGTTGTTCGTGAGCGAAGGTCCACGCGCCGTCGAACGCATCAAGCGCTTCGGTCGCAAGATCTTCCTCGATCTCAAACTCCACGACATCCCCGAGACCGTGGCCGGCGCCGTACGCAGCGCCGAGCGGCTCGGAGTCGACTATCTGACGGTCCACGCCGCTGGCGCGGAGCCCATGCTGCGGGCGGCTCGAGCGGCCGTCTCTGGCTCGCTCCAGTTGCTCGGAGTGACCGTGCTCACCTCGCTCGACGACGCCGATTTGCGCGCCGTCGGGGTGAGCTGTGAGCCCCAGCAGCAAGTGCTGCGGCTTGGCTCGCTCGCAACGAACGCGGGTCTGAGCGGCCTGGTGTGCTCGACGCAAGAACTCGAGAGTTTGCGCGCCGAGCTGGGAGGCGAACCCATCTTGGTCGTACCCGGCATTCGTCCGGCCAGTGCCGCGGTGGGTGATCAGAAGCGCGTGGGCACGCCCGGTCGCGCAATCGCGCTTGGCGCCGATCTGTTGGTCGTCGGGCGTCCGATCCGCGACGCTCGCGATCCGCGTGCGGCAGCGCTCGCGATTGCCGAAGAAATCGACGAGGCGTTGTTGCTCCAATGAATCACGAAGCAAGGCAAGGGCGCGCTGCGTCTCGAGGCGAAGGCAGACGGCGGCGCGACGACAGCCGGCCGCGCCAAGACGGCCCGCGCGAGGATCAACCGCGTGAAGAGGAGCAGCCGCGCGACGGCGCCATCAAGCAGCGGCTCATCACGGGCGTTCAGCCCGTGCGTGAAGCGCTCAAAGCTCACGGCGCGCGGGTCAGCGAAGTCTGGGTCCAAGCAGAGATACCGCGCTTGGCCGGGCTCGTGCGTTTGGCAGAGGACTCGGGCAGCGCCGTCAAGTTGGTGGCGCGCAGCGAACTCGACCGGGCCGCCCGCGGCGCGCAACATCAAGGCGTTCTGGCCTGGGGACCGCGCTTCGAATTGCAAAACTGGGGGCGTTTACTCGAGACCGACATGACGCTCGCCCTCGCGCTCGATCGCATCGTCGATCCGCAAAACTTCGGCGCCATCGTGCGCAGCGCCGTGGGTCTCGCGCGTGCGCCGATCTTGTGGCCCGAAGCGGCTTCGGCGCCGCTCAGCCCAGCCACCTTTCGCGCCTCTGCCGGCGCGATCGAACACGCGCAGTTGTGCCGCGTGCGCTCGCTCCCGGAGGCGTTGTTCGCAGCCCAGGAAAAAGGCTTCGGCGTGGTCGGCCTCGACGGTCACGCGACCACGACCCTGACCGACGTCGATCTCTCGGTACCGACCGTGATCGTGCTCGGCAGCGAAGGCGAAGGCTTGGGCCGCGCCGTGCGTAAAGCCTGCACCGCTACCGCGCGATTGTCTCAAGACGCGGTGGTCGATTCTTTGAACGCCTCGGTGGCGGTCGCGCTCGCGATTTACGAAGCCCAAAGGCAGCGCGCCGGACACCGTTGACAGCGCGTTAACCCAAGACGAAAGTCGCGCCGACTACGGCCTTCATCCGAGACGCGTGAGCACGCGTTTGACGGCCAGCGCGGTGTACTCGATGTCCTCGCGCTGCGTCTGCCAGCCCAGACTGAAGCGCACGGCGCCTTTGGCGCGCTCAGAACCAAGCATCGCAGCGATCAGCGTCGAGGGCTCCGGTGTGCCCGCGCTGCACGCGCTGCCGCTCGAAGCGTACACGCCTTCGAGATCCAGAGCCGCGACCAGCTCCGCGCCCCCCACTCGCTCGAACGACAGGTTGCTGACGTGGGTTACTCGTGATTCACGCGCGCCGTTGACGTGCGCAACGGCTGCGAGTTCCTGCTCGAGCAAGTCGCGCAGCACGGCCAGCTGGGCCCGTTCGCCCAGGTGGGCGAGCGCGTGGTCGAGCGCGATGCCGAAACCGAGTGCAAGCGTCGCGTCCTGCGTGCCGGCGCGTAGCCCGCGCTCTTGCGCTCCGCCGACCAGCACCGGCTTGGGGGCTGTGCCGCGAAACAGCAACGCGCCGATGCCCTTTGGTCCGCCGATTTTGTGCGCCGCGAGGGCGACGCTGTCCGCCGCGTCGAGTACGTCCAAGTTCGCTTTGCCGAGCAGCTGCACGGCGTCCACGTGCAAACGCGCTTGGGCCGCGTGAACCACGCGCGCGATCTCGTCCACCGGCTGGATCACGCCGGTCTCGTGATTGACGGCCGTGACCACGACGGTCGCGCCGTGAGCGTCTGGCAGCGCGCCCAACGCGGCCGCGACGGCCTCGGGCGTGATTCGGCCCTCGGCACCCACGTTCACCCAACGCACTTCAGCGCCGCGCGCTTTCGCGCGCTCGGCTGCGCGCGTGACGCTCGGGTGCTCGAGCGCGCTGAGCACTACGCTCGAGATGCCTTCGAGCGCGCTGTTGTTGGCTTCCGTACCGCCGGAAGTGAACACGACGTCTCGCGCTGAAAACCCAGTGGCCTGCGCCAGCTTCTCGCGCACCGACTCCAAGCTGGAGCGCGCCACTCGGCCCGCGCGGTGAACACTCGAGGGATTGGCCCAAAGCGTCCCCTGGCTCTCGTACAGGGCCGTTCGCACCTCCGGCAAGAGCGGGCTGGTCGCGTTCCAATCGAGATAAATCCCGGCCTTGGGCGCGCTTTGCATCGGCGATCCTCGCACTCGGGTAGCGGGTGGGTTCAGGCCGTGCGCGGCTGCACACTGCGCGCGTGGCGGGCGAACACCATCGAGAAGCTGGCGCCGCCGAGCGGCACACCCTCGACCTCGTCCTGGGTCGGCGATCGCAAGCGCACGCTGCCGCCGTGGCCTTGCGCCACTCCGCGCACCACCGCCAGACCGACCCCTGCCCCGCCAAACGAACGAGTGACGGAGCCATCGGCTTGGAAGAACGGTTCGAAGACCCGGGTCTTTACTTCATCCGGCACACCGGGACCCGAGTCGGAGACGCGGATCTCGTATTGCTGATCCGAATACGGACCGACGCGCACGAACACCGTGCCGCCGCGCGGGGTGAACTTGGCCGCGTTGTCGAGCAATTGTTCGAAGGCGCGCCCCAAGCGATCCGGATCGCCGAGCCCCGGTAGCGGTCCTGGAGCAACGTCGATCACGGCGCGCAGACCGCGCGTCTCGAACTCCTTCTGCCAACGATTGAGCACTTGAGTCACGACCCGCACCAGATCGTAATCCTTGAACACGAAGCGCATGCGATCCGTCTCGATCGCCGTCACGTCGAGCAAGTTGTCGATCAAGCCGCGCAAGCGTTGAGCGCACTCGTCGATCGCGCTCAGCGCCCGAAACTGTTGCGGGTTCAATTCGCCGAGCTCGCGATCGAGCAACAAGCGAACGTAACCCACGATCGGCGTCATCGGCGTCGACAGCTCGTGCGAGATGTTGCGGTAGAACTCTTTGCGCGCCTGATCCAGCTGCAAGAGCCGTTGATTGGCCTCGCTCAATTGACGCAGCTTGTCTTCGAGGTGACCGACGATGCGCTGGCTCTGCTTGCGCAACGTGTCTTCGACGTGTTCCGAAGACGGCTGGCTCTTGCCGCCGAGATAACTGCGCACGGTGTCGGCGAACGTGCGGGCGTCGATCGGCTTTTCGATCAAGCCATTGCAGCCGACCGCAATGCTGGTGTCGCGGCTGCCCTCAGCTGTAATCGCGACGATCGGCACTTGTGCGAGCTTGGGCTCCGAGCGCAAACGCAACGTCACTTCGTAGCCGTCGAGGCCGGGGATCGCGATGTCCACCAAAACCAAGTCGGGGGGATCTTCGACGGCACGCGCAATGCCTTCCATCCCATCCACGGCGTCGACTACGACGAAGCCCGCTGGAGTGAGCAGCTTGCGCACCAAGAGGCGGTTGGCCGCATCGTCTTCGATATGAAGGATTTTCGGCATTTCGAGGGGCACCGAGCATCCGCTATCCCGTCACAGCGAGCAAGCTCGAGCACGCTCCGCGCTCGAGCAGCGTTCCAGGTAGGAGTTCAGCACACGTTCGCCAGCACATGATCGAGGGCGGCGCACCCACGAGGCATCCGCCGTTGTTGGATTGCCGAGCTCTGGCCTTCTGGCCGCCGCTGAGCAGCAGCGCTCGAGGCGATCGTATCGACCACTGTGGGCCGGCGTTTTTCCTTTCGGGGCAGGTTTCGAGATCCGCTCTTACGGCTGGAAGGAATTTGGTCTCTGGGCTAGCGTACACTGCTCGATGGCCCACGCTCTCGATGCGGGGATCAACACTTAGTTTTATTGGAGGATGTGAGTCGTATGAAGCATTGGAAGTCTTGGCTTGCGGTCACCGCTACGGCCGCGTTCGCGAGCGCGTGTACCGTCACCACCTCGAGCGACGACTCGAGTAGCAACGATGACAACGACGTCACTATCGACGAGCAAAAGCCGTTCAGCGACGACGCGACCTCGCCCGACGACGACTACACCTTCACGTCGCTCGGCGACGCTGGCGTCGACGCTCAGGCCCCGGGCCCAACCCCGGAACCCACCAGCGACGACACGACGAGCCCGACCACGACCGAACCGAGCGACGGTGGAACGGACACGACGACGAGCACGAGCTCGGAGTCGAGCGAGACCGACGCATCGACGACTCCCACCGATCAACCGACGATGTCCGACGCGACCGGCTCGACCAGCGACAGCGATGGCGGCATGACCACCAGCACGGGTCCGGGACCCAACCCGAATCCCGACTGCATGCTGCCCGAGGCGGACCCGCCGAGCTGTGAGGCGTGTCTCGCCGATTCGTGCGAGATGGAGTACACCGCGTGCGGCTGCGACCCCGACTGTGCCGCGCAATTGTTGGCCCTCAAAGAGTGCTACGAGATGAAGAACACGGTCGACAATCCGAGCGCGATGCCCGAGGACGACTGGAACGCTTGCCTCGACGAGGTCGGTGGCGAGAACGCATCGGACAAGCTCTACGACGTGCTCAGCTGCGCTGGCGATCCGTACATGCCCCCTGCCGACAGCGCTGGAGAAGATCCGTACAACCGCGTCGAGGGTGACTCGAACTGTACGCTCGCCTGCTTCGCTCTGTACTCGTTCGACTTCTGAGACGAGCGCGACATCACGCAGCCAGACGACGGGCCTCGACGCAATCGAGGCCCGTTCTGCTTTGAGGGCGTCGAGTCCGCCTTTTGCCGCGTTTGGGGTTGGGTCGATTCGCGGTCTGGCGTTCAGCGGCCCATCGCTCGCTTGAAGCGCTTGCCGTCAGCGAACATGTCGACGTTGGTGAAGACGTAGTGGACGCGCTCGTGTTCGGCGCCGAGCGCGATCTCTGCCAGGCGCTCGATCGCGGGATCTTCGTAACGCGACTTGTGCCCCGCTGGACCGGGCAGTCGATAATAGGCGACTTTGCGCTTCGACAGCCCATGGTGCAACGGATCGCGCGCTGCGATCGTCTCCGTCTCTTCCGCGACCGAATCCGCATCGTCAGGCGACCACGCAGGCAGTTCGAACACGATCGTCGAGAAGTGGCCTTTGAGCTCCTTCAAGAAATCTTTGAGCGCGAGCTTGTTCGGTCGCGAGTGCGTGAACTCAGCGGGCGCGATCACGACTGCGAGCTTCGAATCGAGCTGTGCAGCGACATCGTCGAGCATTTTCAGTGACGCCTCGATGACTTCGCCGGGTTTGAAATTCTCGACCCCCATGTCGCGCGGTCCGACGAGAGCGAACTCAAAACCAGGGGGCGCTTCGCGCCGCCAACGACGGATCGTCCCCGGGCCCGGTGTTGCCCGGTGGGTCTCCTGGACCTCTACGAAGTCGTATTCCTTGAAGTAACGGGTCGCCGGAACGGCGAATCCTGCGCAACCGACCGTGATCATCTGGGGCGAGACAGTATCACACGGGGGTCCCGCCCGGCGTCCAGCCCCCCAACATGACGAGCAGTGGGGAACGCACCGGTTTGCACTGGATTACGCCTTCAGCGTAACTGTAGACAACTACTCGCTGTCCGCGGTCTCGCTTTGGGGCGGACTGAGACACCCGAGACGGCGCGGGAGCGCTCGAGCCCGGATTTGGCGACCCAATCCGAGCTCGCTTCCTTAAGCAATGATCAGGTTCAGGATTCGGCCCGAGACGAACACGACCTTCTTCAAGGCTTTGCCCTCGAGGTAGGTCTTCACTCGCTCGTCGGCCAAGGCCGCCGCCTCGGCTTCCTTGGCGTCGGCCGTTCGCGCCAAGATCACTTTGGAGCGCACCTTGCCGTTGATCTGGACGGGCATCTCGATCACGTCGTCCTGGCACAACGCTTCGTCCCAGGTTGGCCAAGTCTCGAGTGAGACCGTGGACGTGTAACCCAGAGCACGCCATGACTCCTCGGCCAAGTGCGGGGCGAAGGGTGCCAAGCACAACAGCAAGCCGCGCATCGCGTCGCGCGGCGGCGCAGCCAAACCACCCAAGTGATTGACCAGGATCATCATCTGACTGATCGCGGTGTTGAAGCGCAAACCGTCGATGTCCTCGCTCACTTTCTTGATCGTGCGATGCAGCTGCTTGGCGGTAGCCTCGCTCAACGGCTCGTCGACCACGCCGCGCTGGATCAGGTTGTTCACCTTCTCCAAGAAGTTACGAACCCCGACGATGCCCGAGGTTTGCCACGGCTTCGTGCGCTCGAGCGGGCCCATGAACATTTCGTACAACCTGAGCGAGTCGGCGCCGAACTCGCGCACGACTTCGTCCGGATTGACGACGTTGCCGCGCGCCTTGCTCATCTTCTCGTTCACGACTTCGACTTCGATGCCGTACTCGGGGTGATAGGCTTTGCCTTCGCGCAGTTGAGCGCGCCCAATCAAGCGCGCCTCGACGCGTTGACCGCTCTTCTGTTCGAGCCACTCACCCTTCTCGGCGCCGGGCACGAGCTCGGCCGAGCCCGGGCTGAACACTTTGAGCGAGCCATCGCTCGAAGTCAGCGCGTAAAAGCGATAGCTCTGGCCCAAGATCATACCTTGATGGACGAGCTTGGTGAACGGCTCGGCGTGCTTGACCAAGCCGGCGTCGTACAAGACCTTGTGCCAGAAACGCGCGTACAACAGATGCAGGACCGCGTGCTCGGAGCCACCGACGTACAAGTCGACGGGCATCCAAGAGTCGTACGCCTCTTGGCTGAACGCTGCTTCGGAGTTCTTCGGATCCAAGAAACGCAAATAGTACCAACACGAGCCTGCCCACTGCGGCATGGTGTTCGTCTCGCGCGCGTACCACTTGCCATCGCGCTGAAAGAAGCGCCAATCGACGGCCTTCGCCAGCGGGCCCAGCGGATCGCCTGTCGGGCGAAAGTCTTCCAGCTCGGGCAACAGAATCGGCAGCTCGCTCTCCTCCACGGCGATCGGTCGTGAATAGTCGATCTCGTACGCGTCGCCCTTTTGAGGATTGCCGCTCGTGCGCACCGGGAAGTAAACCGGAATGGGCTCGCCCCAGTAACGCTGACGACTGAAAACCCAATCGCGCAGCTTGTAGTTCACGGCCTTGCGACCGATGCCCTGGGCTTGCAGATCTTCGGTGATCTTGCGCTTGAAATCTGCGCTCGGCAGCCCGTCGTACTTGCCCGAGCGCACCGCGACGCCGGGCTCCGTGTAAGCGGCATCCAAGCTCGTGTGCAGTGTGCCGTCGGAGCTCACGACCTCGATGATCGGCAAACCGAAGGCCTGCGCGAACTCGAAATCGCGTTCATCGTGCGCGGGCACCGCCATGATCGCGCCGGTCCCGTACGAGCCGAGCACGTAGTCCGCGGTGAAGATCGGAATCGGCTTGCCCGTCATCGGGTTGATCGCGAACGCGCCGGTGTCGACGCCGGTTTTCTCCTTGTTCGTGCCGGTGCGCTCCAAGTCACTCTTGCGACTGGCTTGCTCGGCGTAAGCTTGGACCGCCTCGGCTTGAGTAGCCGAGGCCAAGCCGAGCGTCATCGGGTGATCGGGAGCTATCACCATGTAAGTTGCACCGAACAGCGTATCAGGGCGCGTGGTGAACACCGTCAGATGCTGGTCGCGACCCTGGATCTGAAACTGAACCTCGGCGCCTTCACTCCGCCCGATCCAATCGATTTGCTTCAGCTTGGTCTCCGGCCAGTCCAATGCTTCCAAATCGCTCGCCAAGCGGTCCGCGTAGGCCGTGATCTTCAGCTGCCACTGACGCAGCGGTTGACGCACGACGGGATAGCCGCCGCGTTCACTTACTCCATCTATGACTTCCTCGTTTGCGAGCACCGTGCCCAACTCTGGGCACCAGTTGACGGGGATCTCGCTCTGGATCGCCAGGCCGCGCTTGTACAGCTGCAGGAAGATCCATTGCGTCCACTTGACGTAGCCGGGATCGGTGGTGTCGATCTCACGCGACCAGTCGTAAGAGAATCCCAAGCTCTTCAGTTGCCGACGGAACGTCTTGATGTTGGCTTGCGTGGTGTCGCGCGGGTGCGTCCCGGTTTGAATCGCGTGTTGCTCTGCGGGCAGACCGAATGCGTCCCAGCCCATCGGATGCAGCACGTCCCAGCCCTGCATGCGGCGCGCCCGCGCGATGATGTCGGTCGCGGTGTAACCCTCGGGATGACCCACGTGAAGCCCCTGCCCCGACGGGTAAGGGAACATGTCGAGCGCGTAGAACTTGGGCTTGCCCGGCCTGCGTTCGGTGCGGAAAGTCTGGTTCTGTTCCCAGTACTTTTGCCAGTGCGCTTCGATGCGTTGGTGGTCGTAAGCCATACGCGGGCTCTAAACCACATTTGCCGGTCCTTCGCCAGCCCCCCAACCGACAGAAACAGCAGGCAGAAGGCCGCCCCGAGCAGCAGCCGGGTAACACGAACCCCAAGCTCAGCCCTCGAGATCTGCCGATCTCGGGCGCTTCGCCAGCTTCCTCAACAGCCGCTCTCGGCGGTGCAGCGCGCGCTCGACGGGTTCACCCACGCCGAGCTCGAGCAGCGCCAAAGCGCGTTCGTGCAGCCCAAAGCGGTGCTCGTACAATTTCGCCAATTCGAGCCGCACCAGAGCATCGTCCAGATCGGCATTCACGCGCTCGAGATCGTCGCACTGACGTCGGTGATCGCCCTGCGCGCGATGAATACGCGCCCGCAC
Source organism: Polyangiaceae bacterium (assembly GCA_036263015.1). Classification (GTDB taxonomy): domain Bacteria; phylum Myxococcota_A; class Polyangia; order Polyangiales; family Polyangiaceae; genus SZUA-265. Next base: position 61,510 of record DATAHU010000035.1, read on the forward strand.
TCGCAAGGCGTCCGCGCCCGCGCCGAGCTCGAGCGCTCGTTCGGTAACCCGCAACGCAACCTCGATTTGGCGCGCGCGCAACAGAGTGCGCGCCACCCCGACCAAGTCGAGCGCGGGCAAGCGCGGTTCGAGCTGGCCATAGAGCGCGACCAGCGCGGCCATCGACAGCACGTCCCAACGGTTGTGATCGACGACTTGGGCCAAGGCCGCGGCGTCGCGCGAGCGCAAATACGCCAAGTAACGTTCCGCGACTTCAGCGCCGTCGATGTCTTCCTCGCGCTGGTAGCCCAGCACATACGATTCCAAAGATTTGAGATTGCGGCGCTCGAGGCGCGCGCCATGAATGCGGCGCGCGACGTGCAACAGATCGAGGTGGGGCGGAGCCAGCGGCGGACGAATGCCGTTCATCACGAAGCGTGAAGCGAGCAATGGCCAGTCGAACGACTTGCCGTTGAAGCTGACCAGGACTTCGGAGACGGCGACGCGCTCGGCGAGCAGATCGAGCAGCCCCGATTCCTGCTCCGGACCGGCGAGCAATACTTGATCGAGCCAAGCCGCGCCCGCCTCGAAGTACATCATGCCGAGCAGAAACACGAACGTGCCTGCGCCGCCGAGCCCCGTGGTCTCGGTGTCGAGGAACAACACGCGCCCGAAGTCCTGCGCACCGAGCTTCGGATCGAGCGCCAACCACGACAACATCGCGCTATCGACGCCTGCCGTTGCCGTCACGGGCATGTCGCCCACGCATTGCGCCTCACTGATTTGCACCCGCCGCCGCCAGTAGGCCCCGCGTGAGCTCTCCTCACGGGTAAATCCGAGCTCTCCCAGGTTCTCCGAAGTCAACCCGGGCTCTACCGGCATGGGTTTGGCGACGAGCCGCGGCCGCTCGAGGATCGCGTTCATCCGTTGCCGCAAGTCCGTCAAGAGTGAGTCGCGTCCCGCTGGGTCGCTCGTGGCTTCCGCTTGGGTCGCACCCGAGCCCGCTTCCGCGCCAGAGCGCCCCGAACGCAGCCGCTCGAGTTGGCGTCGTAGGTTCACTGCCAATCCCCGACGAAACCGAGCCCCATGACCGTGCCATCGCCAGCGCCCGCGACCAAGATTTGGCGTCTCGAATCGAACACGGGCTGCAAGGCTGGGGCGTAGCTGATCTGGCAGCGCGCCCATTTGCCGCGCTGGTTCCAGACCCAGACCCGACCAGCGCCGTCGGCGATGAACGCGCGCGTGTCGTGCCCGGCCAAGTTCACCTGCGATTCTGCGTTCAACCCGAGCTGGCTCGCATGGACCGAGGCGATCGGCGTGCCGCTAGCGAGTGAAAGCCACTCGATGTCGCCATTGCTGAGCAACACCACGACCACGCTGGACGGCAAGTTCGACTGCGTCTCTGAAGCTCGTGGCTCACTGAGCGCAGCCGCCTGCACCCCATTCAAGGTCCAGCCGCTGCCGGATTTGGGTTCGAGCCAAGACAACGACTCGCCTTTTTGGATCAACGCGCCGGTTGCGCCTTGTTCGACACTGCCGACCGCCAGCAGGCGCGCTTCGGCGTCGCTCTTGACTGCTTCTTCGCGCAAGGCCCAGCTCTTGTGGAAATAAGGGGTCTCGAGCCGATGCAGCTTGCCGTCGTCAGTGATCAGCCAGGCGGCTCCCTCGCGATCGGTCAACATGGGCCCTCGCACCGTGGCGCCGAGTTCAGCGCGCCAAGACAACGCTCCGTGAGCGGTGATCGCATACACGTACGGCCCCGAAGCGAAGAACCCGAGCCCGCGATCACCCGCGACCGCAACCCAGGACGGGTTCACTTGCGAGTTGTACAGCCACTGCAGCTGCCCATCGAAGCCCCAAGCGTAGAGCTTGCGACTGCTACTGGCGCCCACGAGCCGCGCGTCACCCCAAGCTTGCACTCCCGACAGCAACCCGCCCTCGATCGAGTAGCTCCATTTCAAAGCGCCATCTTCCGATAGCCCATGCAGGTAACCCGCTTGCGTCGCCACGGCGATCATGTGTGCACCCATGACCGGAGGCCGAGCCAAGGGAGTGCCAGCGCGAAACGTCCAGTCGGCGAAGAGCCCAGGGCTACAAGTTTCGCGATCGGCCGCAGCAGCAGCCAGCTCAACGCATCCGAGGAGCCAGCAAACTGCTGCCCCAAAGGCCGTCGCCCGGCGAACCAATGCTTTGCTGCACATGAACCTAAGCGACCCACTGTCACGGCCTTCGGCACCTGACAACCCCCGTCGAACGGTTCTATGCTGCCCGCCATGCACCTGTTTGGACTGACCGGCGGAGTGGCGTCGGGCAAAGACGTGATTGCTGCGCGATTTCGCGAACGTGGAGTGCCGACCGTGGACGCCGACGAGTTGGCCCGGATCGCCGTGCAGCCCGGCAGCCCGGCCCTGGCCGAAATCAGAGAGCGCTTCGGCCCCCAGCTAGTGGGGCAAACGGGCGAGCTCGACCGCGCGGCTCTGGCGCGGATCGTGTTCGGCGATCCCGAGAAGCTCGCTCAGCTCAACCGGATCGTTCACCCGCGAGTCGCGCTCCTGTTGCAGCAAAAAGTAAACGAACTGTCGAGCGCCGGACACACGCTCGGCTGCTACGTCGTGCCGTTGCTGTTCGAAAATGGTCTGGAAGCGAAGCTGCGCCCCGTCGTGCTCGTCGCGGCCCCGCTCGAAGTCCAAGTGCAACGCGCGATGGCGCGCAGCGGTTGGTCGGAGGCCGAAGCGCGCGCGCGGATCGCCGCTCAGCTTCCGCTCGAAGAAAAGCAGGCGCGCGCCGACTACGTGATCGACAACGGTGGCACACTGCAAAGCGCGGCGGCTCGCGCCGACGAAGTGCTGGATGCGATTCGAAAGCGGCTGCAAACGCTCGACCCCAACCCCTAGCAGGTGAGAGTTGGACCGAGCCCGCGACAGCGCGGCAAGCTGCAGAGGCTAGGAGCAGCCCCAAGAATGCTGCTGCTATTTACGGCGTGAGGCGACAACGCAGATGCGCGCGCCCCGCGGAGCGCGCGCAGGGAGACACCACAGCCTGCTCGAGCCCCGACCTGAGGCGCAATGCAGCGAAGCGTGGCTCCCAACCCCGTAAATCCGCCAAAGGACCCGAAACTCGAGCGGCCACTGCCGACGCACGGCGCTCGCGACGTGGGGGAACTCGCGCTGGGAACGCCTCTAGGATTGCTGTGAGGCGGTGCTGGGGTATGCTGCCGTCAAGTACACGTGTCTAGCGAAGATCTTCAATCCGAGCCCACAGCCGGCTCACAGTGGGCGGCGTTTTTCGAGACTGCCCGCGTTCTGCGCAAGCATTGGCTGCCCATCGGCTTTCTGACCATCGCAGGCATCGTGGCCGCGTCGTTCTATTCCGCCGGTGTGACGCGCGTGTATCGCGCCACGACGACGATTCAGATCGATCCCACGCCGCCAAAGCCGCTCGGACAAGAGGTCCAGAACATCGTCGACGTCGGCGCGGGTGTGATGGCCAACAATCGCGAGTACTACAAGACGCAGTACGACATCCTCGCCAGTCGCACGCTCGCTGAGAAGACCGTCAAGCGCCTCGGGCTACAACTCGACGGCGGCTTCGTCACCAACCTGCCGAGCAACGCGCCGGTGCCCGTACAACCGCCGCCTGCACCCGGTCCGAGCATGGCATCCCCCGAGGACACCGCTCGCAACTCGTTGATGGTTCGACTGGCAGTCGCGCCGGTACGCGACAGTCGTCTGGTGCAGATCACCTTCGACGACGCGGATCCCGAACGCGCCAAACGCGTGCTGCGCACGCTGGTCAGCATTTACATCGACGACAACGTCGACAGCGTCTTGGCATCGACCAACGTCGCCGCCGAGTGGCTCGAAGAGCAATTGGGAAAGCTCAAGACGGAACTCGGCGACAACGAAATCGCGCTCAATCAGTTCAAGCAGACCAATCAGATCTTGTCCGTCTCGATGGACGACCAGAGCAACATGCTGCGCGACGAGATGCAGCAGCTCAATCAAGCGCTGACCTTGGTGCGCACCGAGATCGAAGCTTTGTCGGCCCGTAACACGCAGCTGCAAGAAGTGAACATCACCGATCCGACGGAGCTGCCCTCACAAGAACTGCTGCAGAGCTCGGTGCTCACGGGTCAACGTGCAGACTACATCCGCGCCAAACAGCAGCTCGTTTCTCTGACGCAAGGCGGCATGGGTGAACAGCACCCCGAAGTGCGAGCCGCAGCGTCGCAAGTCGAGATCAGTCGTCAGGCATTGCTGGCTGAGGTTTCCAACATCAAAGAGGCGCTGAGCCGCCAACTCGCCACGAAGAAGCAGGAAGAAAAAGGCCTCACGGGTCTGTTCGCGCGCGCCAAGGCCCGAGCCATGGACTTGAGCCGCCTCGGGCTCGAATACAATCGGCTCGAGCGCGCCAAGGTGAACACCGAGAAGGTCTACTCACTGGTGCTCGAGCGCAGCAAAGAGAGTGATCTGACGCGCTTCATGCGCTTCAACAACATCCGCGTAGTCGATGAGGCTTACGTGGATCCTGCGCCCGTCAAACCGCGCACCTTCTTGAACACCGTGGTCGGAGGTGCCGTCGGCTTACTGCTCGGCTTCGCTGCGGCATTCGGACGCAATTCTTTGGATCGCACGCTGAAGAGCGCGCAGGACATCGAAGAGCACCTCGAACTACCGCTGCTCGGGGTGCTACCCCGTACCAGCAGCGACGTCAGCAAAGCCAATCGCAAGCGCGGCCGTCGCCCCGATTTCGGCGACGAGTTGGTGGTGCACGAGAAGCCCAGCAGCAGCGCTGCCGAGGCGGCGCGCGCGCTGCGCACGAACTTGATGTTCGCCGCCCCCGACAGACCCCAAAAGAGCTTGGTGATCACCAGCGGCGGCCCGTTCGAGGGCAAGACGACGGTGGCTTGTTGGATCGCCGTGGCCATGGCCCAGGCCGGCAAGAGCGTGCTCTTGATCGACTGCGATTTACGCCGTCCGCGCTTGCACAAGATCTTCAAACGCTCGAACGAGGCGGGCGTCTCCACGCTGCTGCTCGAAGACACGTTGCCCGAGGACCTCAACTCCAAGACCCAAGTCCCGAACCTGGACATGATCCCATCGGGCCCGGGCGTGCCGAACCCGGCAGAACTCTTGCAAAGCGAACGCTTCGAACACTTCTTGCGGACGCTCGAGTCGCGTTACGACCGGATCGTGATCGATACACCCCCCGTCAACGCCGTCACCGACGCAGCGATCTTGTCGACCCGGGTAAACAACACGGTGTTGGTCGCTCGCGCTCACGCCACCTCACGCGAAGCGGCCCGTCACAGCATTCGCACCCTGGCCGACGTGGGCAACAAGGTGCTCGGTGTGGTGCTGAACGCGTACGACGAGAGTCGCGCTGGCTACGGCTACGGCTACGGCGGTTATCGCTATCAGTACTATTACGGAAACCGCGGCGAAGCTCGCGGTCCGGTCGCGTGACGTTGGCCCAAGATAGCGATCGCGCGCACTTGCGGCATCGGCGGATTGCGCTCTCTGCGGTCGCCTCCGCGCTGTCCAAGGCCGTCAGCGTGTTGTCGCTGTTCGTGAGCGTACCGCTCGCCGTTCACTACTTGGGGCAAGAGCGCTACGGCCTTTGGGTCACCATGACATCGGTGATCATGTGGCTCGGCGTATCCGACTTGGGGCTAGGGCCCACGCTGGTCAACGCCGTGGCGCGGGCCAAGGCGCGCAGTGAACCCGAGCACGCGGCGCGCTTGGTGGCGACGGGGTTTTGGCTGCTGGTCGCGATCGGCGTGCTGCTGATTTTGGCGCTGGCTTCGAGCTATCGCTTCGTCTCTTGGACGGGCCTGTTCAACGTGCCCAATCAAGCCCTCGCCCAAGAGGTAGGGCCGGCCTTCACTGGACTCTTGTTGTGCTTTGCGATCGGCTTACCGTTGAGCTGCGTGGCTCAAGTACAGAGCGCCTTGCAAGAAGGCTACGTCGCCAGCGCATGGAGCGCCGTCGGCACCGTGCTCGGCTTGCTCGGGCTCGGCCTCGCGATTTGGACCGGCGCCAACTTGACGTGGCTGGTCGCCAGTGTGGCCTTGGGTCCGGTTTTGGCCGCTGCCGCCAACGCGCTCAACGATTGGGGCCGACGTCGCCCGGAGCTGCGCCCGCGCCTCGGTAACTTCCGACGCGCCCTGGTCAAGGAGCTGCTCGGCCGCGGTTCCTTGTTCATCCTGATGCAGATCAGCGTGGCGGTGGTCTTCAATTCGGACAATTTCATCGCCGCACACGTGTTCGGACTAGAGAGCGTCACGGCTTACACTGTCCCGCAACGCCTGTTCTCGCTCTGCCCGCTGGTGCTCAACTTCTTCTTCACCCCGCTCTGGCCCGCCTATCACGAGGCCAAGACGAAGGGCGACGTGGAATGGGTCAAGCGCACCTTTCGCCGATCACTTTTAACGGCATTCGGACTCAGCGTGCCGGCCGCGATCGTGGGCATCCTGGCCGCGCCGTGGTTCGTCGCGCATTGGGTGGGCCCAGATCTACAAATCCCACGCACGCTGATCTTGGGGCTCGGGCTGGCTTGTGTGCAGCTATCGGTGGCCGGGGCGCTCGGGATGTTCTTGAACGGCCTGGACGTGATTGGCCCCCAAGCGGTCTTGGGGATCCTCAACGCACTGGGTTCACTGGGCTTCAAGTGGTGGCTGTGCCAACGCTTCGGCATTGCTGGACTCGCATTCGGCACGGTCGCCTCGACCTTGTGCTTCGTGCACCTGCCTTACATCTGGCTGATCCGTCAGAGCTTGCGCGACTTGCCGCGCGAGTCCAGCCCTCAGGCTCGAATTGCCAGCTCGATTAGCTGAGCATAACCTCCCCGCGCGTGTTGGGCGCGGATCCGCTGCAACCCCATCTGCACTCGCTCGGCAGTGGCCGCGGGCTCTTGCCAGATCTGCTCCAGGGTTCGCGCCAAGTTCACTGGCACGTTGGGATCGAAGCGCAGGGCCGCATCGCCACAGACGTCGAACGCGTAGGGGCGATCGGCAACGACGACGGGACAGCCGTGTCGCATGGCCTCGAGCAACGGCAAGCCCACGGTCTCGACGAAAGCAGGCAAGACCAAGACCGTTGCTCGCTCGTACTCGAGCGAGAGCTGCTCCTGGCTCATGTAACCCAGTGGCTCGAACGCGTAGCGTTGCACGAGCGCGTGCTCCTTGGGCAAGCTGACGGCGACCTGCAAATCAGGATAACGTTGCTCGAGGATTCGCTTGGCTTGCCCGAGACAGTCGACGTTCTTGTGAGCCGAAGTGCTACCGACGTACAGGATCCTGCGCCCAGCGCGCGGCTTGGGTGACAGGGCGAGCGCTGCGCCCGGATCGGGCGGCACGACCACCACGCGCCGTTCGGGCAGAGCGAAGTCTCGCATCACCCAGCGTTGCATCGTCGGGGTTTGGACCGCGACGGCTCGGGCGCGCAGAGCCGAGAGGTGCGTCACCTGCTGCGCCGCTTGCACGTAAACTTGCTCGTGGGTGCGAAACCGCGACAGCGCCTCCCAACTGAACGGCAGTGGCTGTTGGATGAAGACCGTGGTCGGCAACCCCGAAGCACCGATACCAGCGTTGGAGAGGCACAACAAATGAGTGGCCCCTGCCCGCTTCGCGGCCCGGGACAAGCCGTACAGCGGCCAAAAGGTCCGCCCCAGAAGGCCCTCATCGGGATAACCTGGTTCGACTACTCGCAGGCGGGGATCCGAAGGCCATTGGAAGCGTCTCGAGCCTGCCCGGGAGCCAAAAACCGTGAGGCGGGTCACCCGGTCTTGTGCCAACGCGGAGCGCACCACGTCCGAGGCAACCGTAGCGGCCCCCCCGAACTTTGCTCCCACCGTGTCGATCGCGAGGTGAATCACTCTTCAAGCCAACCACTTACCGAGCGCCCAACGCGCCCGACCCGCTACCCGTTGCACGGTATGCCTGAGCAGAGACGACCAAGCCACATCCGAAAGCGAAACCTCAGGAACCCGACCCAAGGCGCGAAACGTTCGACCGTGGCGCAATCGGAAAAATAAGCGCCGCGCCATGTGTTCACTCGGCGCAACTCCAGCCGGGCTGAAGCAGTCGTAGAAGTCGTTCAGGCACAGTTCGTAGGCGGCCGCCACTTCGGCACGTTGAAAGAGGTTGCTTTGGTGGAGCCGAAAATTGACGAGCGGCTCGTCGACATAGGCGACGTAGGGATACTGACTCGCTGTCCAGAGGCCGACCACGACGTCTGGTCCAGCGCCGTGGGATAACGCTCGACTAGCAGGATAACAAGGCAGCCGCACTTCGAGCGCGCGGATCAAATCCCGAGTGCGCGTGACCGCGCAACCTGGAGAAACGGGCAAGTGCTCACCGAACGACAGAAAGCCTCGAAGGTAGGTGTTCGAAGAGTGTTTGCCTGTGCCGTGTTGACCAAAGAAGCCGTCGATGAACGTGCCACCGTCGCGTTCGTTGATGATCCGATTGGAGCAGAACGCGAACGCGACGTCGCTCTCGAGCCTTGGCAACAAACGCTCGATGAACTCGGGCTCGTACCAATCGTCCGCGAACAACAAAGCGGAGTACTTGCCGCGCGCCGCCTGAGCCGTACGGTGCCAGTTGAGCACGGGCCCGAGGTTGCGCTCGTTTTCGATCAACCGGACGCGCGAATCCCGCTCAGCCAGAGCGCGCACCTTGGCCACCGTATCGTCTGGACTTGCATCATCACAGACGACGACTTCGAGATCCCGAAAAGTCTGCCCGAGCGCACTGCCAATGGTCTGTTCCACCCATGGTCCCGACTTGTAGCTCGGGATCAATATGCTCACCTGCGGCTCGGACGACATTGGCTATGCGCCGTTTAGAGCAGATCCAAAAGCTCAGGCAAACACAAAAGCCCCGGCGCTCTCGGGCTGCCTGAGAAGCTGTATGACGGTTGTGTCACCCGGCGCTCGCGGTTGGCAGCATGTGATTGAACCGGCCCGCTTGTGATTGACACTGCCGTCCCCCGAACGACATGCTCGGCTTGGAATCGTAACTCGATGCGCACGCCGCTCCCCACCCTCTCGCTCGTCGTGCCCTCCTTCAATCAGGCCCCCTACTTGCGCGCCTGCTTCGATTCGATCTTGTCCCAGGAGTATCCCGCGCTGGAACTCATCGTCATGGACGGGGGTTCGACGGACGGATCGAAAGCGCTGATCGAGAAGTACTCCGGACACTTTGCCCACTGGCAATCCGAGCGGGATGGCGGTCAGGGAAATGCGATCAACGCCGGGTTCGCCCGGGCGAGCGGCACGCTGTTCACCTGGCTCAACTCCGACGACACGCTGCTTCCCGGTGCCCTGTGGCAAGTGGTCGAGAGCTGGTGCAACGATCCCGGACAGGACGTGTTGTACGGTGACCACGTGGACATCGACGCCACAGGGCGGATCGTCGATCGCTACTACCACCCCAGGTTTCACAATCGCCTCGCCTGGTGGACGGTGCCCTACATCGCGCAACAAGGCACCGTGTTCACTCGCGCCCTGTGGGAAGCCGTTGGCGGCATCGACGCCAAGTTGCATTGCATGCTCGACTACGATTTGTGGTTTCGCTTCATGAAACACGGGGCGCGCTTCGGGCATGTGGGCCGCGCGCTGGGCGGCTTTCGTCGTCACAGCGAGAGCAAGGGCGGCAGTTGGCACGAGACCTACGCCCGAGAGCGCGCGCAAGTTGCAGAGCACTACAAGGCCGAATTCGGCAGTCCTTTGACGCGCAAGTTGGCGCGCGGGGCGTTCGTGTGCTGGCAAGCGGCCAATGGTAACTACGCGCGCACCCTGAGCTTTCGCCTCACGACTCAACGCCGCCTACGGCGCTATCAGCCGTGAACGAGAGTTTCGAGTGATCGTCTAGTCGCTCGAGCTCGTGAGGAAGCGCACGAAGCGCTCAGCCAGCAACCCACGCCCGAACTCGGTTTCGGCGAGCTTGCGAGCATTGCAGCCCTGGCGCTCGAGTCGCGACGGCTCTCGAGACATGGCCAAGAGCGCATCGGCAAAGGCTTCGGGCTCACGCGGCGGGACGGCCACCCCCAAGTCGTGAGTCGTCACCAGATCGGCAATCCAGCCCGGATAGTTCGTCAACACCGGGATGCCTGCAGCCAGATAATCAAAGAACTTGTTGGGCGACGTGCCGTAGTAGAACGCCGGAACATCCTTCAGAATCTGGAGCCCAACGTCCAAACTCGCGGTGATCTTGGCCAGCTCGAGCTTGGGCATCAGCGGCAAGAAGATGCAGTTGCGAAGCCCCGCTTCTTTGGCGCGCTGCAACAATCCCGCCTTTTCCGAGCCTTCACCGATCAACAAGAACTTGATGGCCTCGAGGCCACGACGCTGCAATACGATTGCCGCTTCGATCACGGCGTCGAGCCCGTTGGCAATACCGTGGGCCCCCGTAAACCCGGCGACGAAATCCCCGTCTGCGATGCCCTCGAGCCGCAAGGGTGCCCGAAGCTTGGGCTGGAACAGATCCAAGTCGCAGCCGTTGGGGATCATCGAAATCGGTAACCCACGACGCGCACGGCGTTCGATCCCACGGACGATGCCTGGGGCAAGCCCGATACAACGATCCGCAGCCCGGTAGCTGAGCCATTCGAGCGCGTCCATCCCCAACAATACGAGTGGATTGGTGACGCCCAAGGCGCGCGGCAACTCGGGCCACAAGTCGCGCACTTCGAACACGAAGATCGAGCGCCGACCGAAAAGCTTCATTGCAATCCCAGGCAGGCCTGCCGTGAGCGGCGTCGAGGTCGCGAACAGTAAATCGTGAGGTTCGCTGAACGCCACCCGCACTCCTCCCAGCGCGTACTTCAGGAACGTGCGAGCGCGCTCCACCAAGTTCTGGTGGTTGGAGTAGTGCATCGGCAACGCGATCACGTCGATGCCCTCGACGTCGCCTCGTGTACCTCCGTATTTGCTGTCGGGAGACAACCCCAACTGCCCTCGATTGTGCTCGCTGCAAACGATCGTGACTTCGTGGCCGCTCTCGATCAGAGCACGCGCCATCTCGTACGAGCGCGTCCCGCCGCTACCCGATCGCGTCGTGAAAAATTGGTGGTAGTACAGGATCCGCATACGTCTCAGCCCCGAGCACCAAGGCTCGTCGAACGCGCGCACTCGAAGCCCGTGCGCACTTCGAAAACCCCCGCGATCTCGAAACGGATCATCAGCGATAGAGCAGGCACGAGCTCCAAGTAATGGGGAGCTTGCCAACCGCGATCGGAATCGGCATCTGCGCGCACGCGCGTAACTTCACTCGGCTCGTGATCGGCGTGGAAATCGAGCGTAACTCGAAAGCCCGAGTGTTCGAGCCAAAGCGTGGATGCTGAGCTCTGCTGCCAGTCTCCGTCGCGTAGCAGCCAATGAACTGCTACCGTCGTGGGCTGGCGGGCATAGAAACGATCACGAATCTCGAAGCGCTCGGGTGACGGATGGGTCACAGCGCGCGACACGAAAACCCCGTGCTTCTCGTAGGCGTCGTGCGAAGCCGTGAAGCGCTGTGCCTGCGTGTCGAATTGAGCTCTTCCCGACGGCCAAGGCACGAGCAAGAAGCGGCTCACCTGCTGCATCGGTTCGCGCCCGACCACGAGCGGTACGCTGTGCACGCGGGCACTGGTGAACGCGTCAACGAAAGGCGGCTTCGCGTTGTAACTGTATGTCCCGGGATCGATCGTGACGGGCCAACCGTCGCACCACAGCGCCGTGTGCAACATGTCCGCTTGCGACGGGCGGTGGCGGAAGCGAACCGGGCAACGCTGCAGCAAGCTCAGGGTGTTATCCTTCCACCCAAACAACCCGGCATCGGGCGCGTGCCAAGCGCTGCCGCTCTTCACCGACAAGCGCGCTAGCCCCGCGGGGTCCGGTAAGGGTCGCCCTGCAAGCGTGGGGCCTGAAACTCGGCCTTCGAGAGCTTGCCGAGCCAGAGTCAACGTCGGTCGCAGGTCGAGCGCGTCGGCCTCCTCCAAGAGCAAAACGTTCGAGCCGTCGTTGGGGCCGAAGAACGGGCCCTGCCCGGTCTTCGGGTCGACGATGAGCTCGAGCAACGCCGCTAGCCGCGTCAAGTGATCGAAAAGCCAAGTCGGGGCTCGTTGCCCGCTCTGCTCGAGCACGGCGCAGGCCCAGCTCAGCACCTGCACCATGAGCCGCTGATAACCTAGCGAATGCTGCGCGAAGCCCCCGTCTGCATAGCACAGCGCAGCGAGCTGCTCGCAAAGGTGCTGCAGCCCCTGTCGCCGCCAACGCTCGGCGTCGGGCTCGGCCCGCAGCAAACAAGCCGCTGTCAGCAACCCGACGCACTCGCTCGCGCCATGGTTGTTCGACTGGCTGAGTGCATAGCCGAGTTCGGCTTCGACACGTCGCGCGGTCGCCAAGACGAAGCACGCGAAGCGCTGCAAGCGTTGCTCGGTGGTCGATTTCGAGTCTTGCAAGACGGAAACCGCAAACGACAACGCGATCAAGCGTAGGCTAGCTTCTTGCCCGCAGCGCCAATTGATGCCTGCATTCGCCGGATTGTGGGCGCACCAATCATCGAACAAGGCCCAGAAAGCTTCGGCGTAACGCTCATTGGACGAGAGCGCGTACGCGCGCGCCAAGGTGAACGCCCACCCGGCGCGACTGAGCTCCCAGATCGCCTTCACGTCGCCATGAGCAAACTCTCCGAGCTTCGACCAATGCTCGCCCGGGGGTGCTTGTTGCCCCGAGAGAGGATTTCGATGCCAATTCGGCGGCACACCGAGCTGCAACGAATGAACACCGAAGAACAGGAAGCGCCCCTGCAAGATCGCATTCGCCTCGTCCAATACCCGGGCCTGGTCCGCCGACGTCGAGGCGAACTGGGGGCGCAAAGTAAACAAGCGAGGCGCGCCTGCAGCGACCGACTCGGCAAACGTTACGATCGGGGTTCGCAATTGCGCGATGCCCGTCTTCAAGGCGATCGCGCGGCGCAGCCTGAAGCCCAGCCAGCGCGGTCCGAGATAGCGCAAGGCCGCCCAGCCCTGGCGAGCTCTCCGGGAGGGGGCATTCTGGGTCACGGCGCCGGCCAAATTCCCCAGTTCGAAAGAGCGATGCAAACGCGACTCACCTCGAAGAACTCCCGAGGCGGGATCGGACTGGGGCCGCCAGTGGCTATGCAATCGAGCCAGGCTGCGAGCTGCGCCGCATGCCCCTTGTCTTGGCGCAAAGCGCGGCTGTTTACCTGAGAGAAGCCGTGCGTCTCCAACTTACGAAAGTTGTCCAGCTCGAGCACGCGCCCGCCGCTGAAGACCGTCAATCGTTCCTTGGGGAACGCTTTGTGACCATTGGCGAAGTAGTGAACGCTACCCATCGAGCCATCGGCCAACGTGAGCTCGAGCGTGGCGACGTCGGACTGACGTTGCGCGCCCGCGCCCAAGACGCGGCAGTTCGCCGACACGATCGCGTGCCCCGCCAAATGACGGATCAGATCGACGAAGTGACACGCTTCGCCCACGATACGGCCCGCGCTCTGAGTCGGATCGAGCGTCCAATGGTCGGCGTTCAACGCACCCGCATTGACCAAGTACACGAACGTCTTCGGGCCGGGGCAAAGCGCAAGCAGTTGGCGCATGCGCACCACCAGTGGCGCGAAACGCCGATTGAAACCGACGCTGAGCAACACTCCGGGATGATTCGCCAGCTCTGCTTCGAGGCTGTCGCATTCTTCCAGCGTCAAACACAATGGCTTTTCGACGAACACGTGCTTGCCCTGCTGCAATGCAGCGAGCGCTTGGCGTGCGTGCAGATGATCGCGCGAGGCGATCATGACGGTGTTAACCGACGGATCCTGCAGCACGTCGTGTTCATCCGTCGACGCTATCTCGAAGCCGAACTTGTCGGCAGCAAGCCGCGCCGAGACGCCGAGACGCGACACGACGGCGCGGCGCACTAGGCTCGTCTCCGAGGCTGGTGCGCTCAGCGGATTCAGACGCCGAACGAGTCCGTTGTCCCTAGCGCTGCCCAATTGTTGGGCAGCGCTGTTCAGCGCTGGCAGGAGCGTACGAATGGCATAATTGCCCGCGCCAAGCAGGCCGAGCACGACCCGCGGCGTGGCACGCACGCTGGGGTCGGGTGCCGCGTCGGAGACGTGCTGGCCAACACTGGCAGAGCGCGTATTGACCCGACGCGACGCATGACCGAAGCTCTCGACTGGCGCCGTGTACTCCAGCATCACCGCGCCTGAGCCGCCCTTGGCGACGATGTCGTAAGCGCGCGCGGCGTCATCGATCGCATAGCGATGCGCAATCTGATCGCGCACTCGAACATGTCCCAGCGCCATCTGCTCGAGCACGGCTTGGAAGTTTCGTTGCTCGGTCCAGCGCACGTAACCCATCGGATAGTCGTGCCCTCTTTGCTCGTAGTCGGCATCGTAACGGCCCGGGCCGTACGAGCAAGAGACCTGCAAACTGACTTCTTTGGCGTAAAAATCAGGGCGCTCGAGCTGTAGCCCGGTTGCTCCCACTTGCACGATGCGTCCCCGCTTGCGACACACACGCGCGGCTTGGTTGACGGGTTCGCTGCTGTCCGTCGAGGCTGCGAGCAAAGCGGCATCGATGCCCGCACCCGCGGTAAACTCTGCGACGGCCTGCTCGAGCGCTCCTTCCGCAGCCAACACCACCGTCTTGGCGCCGAGCGCTTCAGCCGCCCGACAACGCTCGGGATTGACGTCCGCGCCCAACACTCGGGCGCCGTGGGCTTGCAGTAACTGAACGGCCAACAACCCCACCAAACCGAGCCCCGTCACCAGCACGCGTTCCCCCAACGTCGGCTCGATTAACCTAATACCCTGAAGTGCGATTGCCCCGATCACCGCAAACGGCGCGTCGTCGTCGCTCACTTCATCGGGGATGCGGGCACACAAGTTGACGGGCACGGACACGACCTCGGCGTGCGGGCCGTTGGACAGCACCCGATCGCCGACGTTGAAGCCCACACACCCAGGCCCGACCTCGATCACCACGCCCGCGTTGCAATAGCCCATCGGGATCGGACGCGTTAGCTTGGCGCGCACCGCATCCAAGGTCGGCAGTAAGCCATCGGTCTTCACTTTGTGCAGCACTTGCAGCGCGCGCTCGGGCTCCTGTCTGGCTTTCTGCAGCCAATTGGCGCGGCCAAACGAAGTCAGCATTCGCTCCGTGCCGAGCGACACCAAACTGCGCCGCGTGGCGATCGTCAGTGCCCCTGGGCTGGTCGCCGGTGTCGGCACGAGGGCGAGCAGGGTGTGCCCGTGGTTGAGGTCTTGGAGGACTTGTTTCATGAGTGGCGGCTGGCACGCGACTCGGCGGTTCTGAGCAACGGCTCGAAGATCTTGGCGATGCGCTGGGCGGCGGCTCCGTCCCACAGCGCGGGGCGACGCCCAGATTTACGATCGGAGCTCGAGCCGAGCATGGCGAGGACTTCGTTCACGAGGCGTTCGGGGTTGCGGCCTACCAGAGTGTTCGTCCCGTGTTCACACGTGACGGGCCGCTCGGTGTTGTCTCGAAAGGTGAAGCACGGAACGCCCAAATAGGTCGTCTCTTCTTGGACGCCGCCCGAGTCCGTAACCACGAAACGTGCGTTCTTCTGCAACCACAGAAACTCCAAGTAGCCAACCGGATCGACCAAATGGATGCTCGGATCCACGCTGAAACCTTGTGCCTCGAGATTGGCGCGCGTGCGGGGGTGAACGGGGAACACGATCGGCAACTGGCGCGCGAGCCGCGCCAGGGCTGCCAAGACGCCTTTCAACGTTGCAGCGTCGTCGACCGTGGCTGGCCGATGCAGGGTAACGAGCCCGTAAGCTCCCTGCTCAAGCGGAGTCGAGATCGTGCGGGGCTTGCTCGCCTTGGGCAACAATCGCACGAGAGAATCGATCATGCAGTTGCCGACCATTTTGATGCTGCTGGGCTCGGCCCCTTCACGCAGGAGGTTCTGGTCCGCGTCGCTCGACGGCGTGAACAAGAGCTGACTCAGGCGATCCGTCACCAGCCGGTTGATCTCCTCCGGCATGCTCCAATCGCCCGAACGCAGCCCCGCCTCGACGTGGGCGATCGGGACGCCGAGCTTACTCGCGACCAGAGTCGCTGCCAGTGTCGAGTTCACGTCGCCGTAGACACAGAGCCAAGCCGGACGTTGCGTCAGCAACTCGGGCTCGATTCGCAACATGACTTCTGCGGTCTGGACGGCTTGGGAGCCCGAACCCACTCCCAGATTCGTATCGGGGTTCGGCAGACCGAGTTCCTCGAAGAACACGTCGCTCATACGCGCATCATAGTGCTGCCCGGTGTGCACGATGCGTTGGGCGATCCCTAGCTCGGCTAGCGCGAAGTAGACCGGAGCCATCTTCATGAAGTTGGGTCTCGCACCAACCACATGCGTGATGGCCACGCCGGAGCTCTCTGGATTCGCCATCGCTTTACGATGCAGGCTCAGGTCTCGCTACGCAATACGCCGATCGCCACGTCGGGCCCTAATTCGGGCACTTTCTTGAACGCGACGCCGAACTGTCGTCCCGTGATCTCGAGCGTAGTCGAGTACGAATCGGCGTCGCCGAGGTGAGACATCGGATCGAGTTTCTCGATCGCCTCCGAATTGACGAGCGGAGTGATTCGCGCGCCAAACGCCTGTTTGCCCACTACGACGAAGACGTAGACCAGCGGCTTGTCGCGCTTGTCGAGATCGATCAGGTGGCCCTGCAAAGCGCTCTCCAAGCGATGGGTGTACAGAGCCCAAGACCAGCCCGACACGTACAGACCTCTGACCTTGCCATCGGCGCTGACCGGAGCTGCCGCCAACCACTGTCCGTCGGGTTTGCCTTCGACGCCACGTGCCTCGGGCATCGAGCCACGCGCCTCCGTATACTTACCGGACACAGCCTCGCGCAGCGCGCCGAACGTCTCGAACAGGTTCTTGCCGGCCATCATGTCTTGAGACTGATCGGTGCGGATGACCTTACCGTCGGCAGAGACCAGGGCGAACAGGGTGGATTTGACGAGCCGCAGGTCCTGAACTTTGTTGCGAGCCTTGTTCAAGGCATCCAACGCCGCTTCGGGATCCAACGACGCGTCGTGACCATCCTTCCAAAGTGACTGGAAATAGGGTTCACCTTGAGGCAGTGCCGTGCGCACTTCGACGACGTCTTTGGCCGCAGGGGGCGCCAAAAACGCCGCATGTTCGAGCGCCAGCTCGGCACTCTTTTTCGGATCGGCGGTGCAGGCCGATAGCGCCACAGCGCCGATCAGCGTCTGGAGCCAGAGGAATTTGAGCGAGTTATTTCTCATGAGTTCAGGTATTTGCATACGGTATTAAAGGCATCACTGGAAGCCCAGCGAGAGCCCGAAACGTGCGGCATACGCTGTTGACTCTGCTCGTAGACAAAGCATTTGGTCTCCTGAAAGCTGGGATGTTAGCGTGCATTTGATCCGGTTGAACCGCTTTTCCTTGCAACGACCGACGCAGCTAGCGCAAATACGTGCAGCGACGCGAGCGGGGGCTTGGGGCGGAGATCGAAGTCGCAGGAAGAGTGGGCATTGCTGATGGGTATTTTTCCGGTTCAAGACCCGGCAGAGGATTTGGACGGTCAAGCGGCAGAGACGCCCGTGACCGAGGTCCAGGTCACCGCTCACGGGGCCTTGCTCGACCTCGTAAACTCGCAGCATCTACGAATCGTCTATCAGCCGATCGTGAACATGCAGGACGGCACGGTCTTCGGCTACGAAGCGCTGCTGCGCTGCCTGGATCCGCGCTTCAAGGGGCCGGTGGATCTGCTGCGCCGGGCCGCGGAGTGTGCCCGCACGGGCGCGCTCGGACGCGTCGTGAGGCAACTGGCCATCCCGTCTGCCCCACCCCTGCCGCTGTTCATCAACATCCATCCCGACGAGTTCTCGGAGAGCTGGCTGCTGCGCGGCGATGACCCCGCCTTTTCACATCCGCGGGATCTGTATCTCGAAATCACCGAGACCGTCCCCCTCGGGCACTTCGGCAAAGGTCATCGCCTGTTCGAGACGCTGCAGAGTCATCCACGCTTGCACTTGGTCGTCGACGATTTGGGCGCCGGTTTCTCGAACCTGAAGCGGATCGCGGATCTGGAGCCCGAGGTCGTCAAGGTCGATCGAGAGCTGGTGACCGGGATTGGAACGTGTTCACGCCAGCGCCGTTTGCTCAAAGCAATCGTGCGGCTGTGCGAAGATCTCGGGGCGCGCGTCGTCGCCGAAGGGATCGAAACGGTCGATGAGTATTTGGCAGTGCGTGACGCAGGTGCACATTTCGGACAAGGCTACTTGCTTGCCCGCCCAGCGTTCCCCGAGCCAAGCGTGTTCTGGCGTCCCTGACTTGGAATGCGGCGCCAGTCACGCCGCTGGTTTGGCGGGCTTGTTCGCGCTCGCCAGCCGAGCACGACGCTGGGCTCGATACTCTTCGAGCATTTGGCGCTGATAGAGACTCGGCCAGATATCGGCCAGGAAATGAAAGCCCATCGCGCCCAGCATGCCGACCGGCGAGTACAACAGCACGACCGACCAGGCATAGAAGGCCAAGTGCGAACGCACCAAAGCGCGGCCTTGGTACCAGTGATTGGCCACGTTCACTAGCGCGCCAACCAGCACGGCTAACCACAGCGGCGCGCCAACGCGCGCGAACTGATGAACCAGCAAGCCGCGGAAGATCAACTCCTCGGTGAACGGGTTGACGCACATGAGTAACAGCAACGCCAAGCGTTGACGGCGCGTCGGCAGCAGGAAGTAACGGTGCACGCGCAGTGCCGCGGCCGCGTACTTCTGCTGTACGCCTAACAGCTGCCGGAGTGTCGGCAGCGCTTTGGCGAAAATGCCGTACTCGAGCGCGCCGGCAAGGAAGGCAGCATAAGGAGACATGTGCGAGACCCCGATGCTGCGAGGCTTCCACGCGCCAAGCGCGTAGAGCGTGGCCACGACAGCGACGAAAACAGCCTGCATCACTGCCAACCGACCGAGCGAAACGCGCGAGCGCCGTAGCCGTCCTTGGGTCGGCAGGGAACGTGCTCGCCGCTTGGCGCGCACGACCGAGACTAGAAGCATGACGATGCTGAGCGCGCTCAGGGCGAGGGCCACGCCGACTCCCAACTGCAGGCGCGCGTGGCCTGCAGTCATTGCGAAGTCGTTCGCATCGAGCGCAGCATGCGACCCGTCGCCTTCACGAGCCGTGAGTCAACGCGCGCGCAGCTTCGAGCACCTGCGGGACGTGGCCCGCAACGCGAACCGCACGCCAAACCTTGCGGATCACGCCAGCGCCATCGATCAAGAAAGTGCTGCGCTCGATGCCCATGTATTGCCGACCGTAGTTCGACTTGAGCTTGTAAACGCCCAGAGCCTTGGCCAGCTCGTGATCCGGGTCACTGAGTAAGGTGAACGTGAGCCCGTACTTGGCGCGAAAGAAAGTGTGACGTTGAGCATTATCGGGGCTCACACCGACGATCTGCAGCCCCAGCTCGCTGAACGCTGCGAGCTCATCGTTGAACCCGCAGGCTTCCTTCGTACAGCCGGGAGTGTCGTCCTTCGGATAAAAATAGAGAACCCAAGGCGCGCCTGCATAGGTGGCGTTGTCACGCGGTGTCCCGGAGTGGTCCCACAGCGAGAATGCCGGTAGCGCCTCACCCGTGAGTTCGACGCTCGAGCTGCCTGCCGACGCGTCGTCCGCGGCTCGCGGCTCGCTCGACGCGCTTGCCGTCGTCGCGCTCGGGCTGGATGCGACTTCGCTCGGCTGGGCTGCTTTCATGTCCGGCACGGTCACCTTCGACGGATGCTTGGTCTTGGTAACGCTCGACGCCTTGGCGACTTTGCGTGCCGCGGTCTTGGCTTCGGCCTTGTTCACCTTCTTCAGAGGGGCTTTTCCGAGCTTCGTCGCCGTAGCTTTGCTGGTCTTCTTCGCTGTCACCTTGCTCGCCTTCTTCTTCGACGACTTCTTCGAAGGCCCCTTCGAACCCGGCGTGGCGCTCGAACGTCCGGACGCCTTCGACTTCTTCTCAGCAATGGATCGCTTTTTTTTCTTCGCCGCCATCAATCACCTCCAACTTGCGCCCGCTTAATACCAAACCTCGGCGCGGCTTCCACGCACAGCTGAGCGAGGCCCCCCGCAGTGTTGCACGGCAGCTAGGTTTTTGTTTGGCGTGGGGGCTTGGTAGGCGTCGAGCGCTGCGCTAGGCTCCGCCAAACTCATCATGTTGGACTTACCCGAACCCGGATTGTTTCGAACCACCCAGCCAATGCCCGACCACGAGCAGGACTTCCCCGCAGGCGTCCTGGTTTATGTCGGTGACCGCCCGAATGGAGGCGGCCGCTTCGTGGTGCGTCCCGGCCAGAACCGCAACAATCGCTGGTATTGGGGCGAGCCGACGACGCCTTTGCGTTCGCCGACCTGGTCCCGCACGCTCAAGCGCCTGCCCTCCGAAGGGTTCTACACCTTGCCCGAGACGCTGGAGATGGATGGCGGCGGGCGTTGGCTGAAAAACGCTGTCGTGCAACTCGGCTACAACGGCGAAGGCAAGGGCATCGTGTTCGTGGCAGAGCGCCATGAATCGACCGATGAAAACGTGCTCAAGTTCAATAGCCGCGGTGTCATGATCACCGACGACTTGCTCGATCGTCTGAGCTGGGCTCCGATCCTGCCCGTGCGCGACAACTGAGCTTGTCGTCTGCGTCTGGCCGCCGTTGGGCAGGTGGGCGCCCCGACGTACAGCTGGGCCCAGCGGGCAGCCGAGCAAAGGCTGTGGCGAGCGGGAAGCGCAGGCAAAGGCGCATCCCGCTCACAAACGAAGCCGAACGTAGGCCTGCTAGGCGAAGCGAGGGGGAGTGCTCGAGGCCTCGAGCCCCTCACAAGCTTCGGCGATCAGAACGTCGGCTTCGGCGGGAGCAAAACCGAGCATCTCGGCTAGTTCACTCAGTACGGCTACCTCTTCGGGGGAACGCTGGCGATCGGCCAGTGTCAGCAGCGCGGCGTTGGTGAGCAACAGTTCGCGCTCCTCCTCGGAGAAGAGTTGTACGGGAACGTCACGGTCCAGGCTGCGCGGCGTGCGTGCGTACTCGAGGATCTCCCCCTCCTCTTCTGGCGTTGCATCGAAGCCGCAAAGCAGGCCTTCGATCACGCCCAGTTCCCCGCTCTGCATGTGTCCGTCCGCCCAGGCAACGGCGATCAGTGATTTGACGACGCTCTTCTCGCTCGGTGTCATGTTCGCCCTCCGCCGGGGTGCGGTCAGTGTGGAGTGGAGCTCGCCTCCGACCGCACTACGCCCAGCGTAACGCCCGACTTAACGGCGACTCGAGACGAAAATTCTGAGCACGTAATAGAACATCAGCGCCAGCGACGCGAACAACTGCAACGCGGCGCCGACGTAGCGATCCTCGGGAAAGTGCAGCATCACGTTCGAGGTGTCCCAAAGGATCGAGGCGCCTGCCAACCCGACCATCGCGATCGAGAAGTAGGTGCCGAGTTGGAACCCAAAGATAACGCCCGACACGATCGCGACGAGCGCCATCACGCCGCCCCACTTGATGATGCCGCCGAGGAACGAGAAGTCTTTGCGGCTGACGAACGCGACTGCGGTGAGGCCACCGAAACCGAGCAGCGTCACGCCCGCGGCGCTTTGAATCGCGCCCGGCGCGTAGTGTTGAGCGATGTACAACAGCGG
Source organism: Polyangiaceae bacterium (assembly GCA_036263015.1). Taxonomy (GTDB): domain Bacteria; phylum Myxococcota_A; class Polyangia; order Polyangiales; family Polyangiaceae; genus SZUA-265. The sequence continues at coordinate 83,156 of DATAHU010000035.1, forward strand.
CACGAAGACGATGGCTTCGGCGGCAACGTAGAGGCTCAACCCAAAGTACTGCGCGATCGGGGAACCAGCGCTGTGCGCAAAGCGGCTGCCGAGCCAGCCGGTAAGCACGAACGCGCCCATCACGATCAACCAACTCGTGCCGAACATCGCTTCGGCGATGGTCTCGGCTGCGCCGGTCGTAAACAGCCCGACTTCGATCAGCGTGAAGGCGATGACTGCTGCAAGCAGATGCAAGTAGGTGCGGGCGATGAACCGCGCCCGAGTTTCTACGGGTTGGCGATAGACGCCTTGAAGACTGCCACTGGTGGATGACGCGTAGGCCATTGTTGCTTTTTTCTCCTTGCCGCGCGCCACTATGCGCAGCTCCTCGGGGAGTATACGGCAGTGCCTTGGGGAGGAAAGGGCGCGGCGGAAGAATGCGCACGCGGGCACAGCCGCAAGGCGTGCCCGACGGCAAAAGCCGTGTCGGCCTAGGTACGCAAGTGCGGCGCGCACGGCGTCGATCGCGCGCCCGTCAGCTTTGGCGTCGACCCGGCCGGTCCTCCATTACCCTGGCGCTCAGGTCTGGGCGCTCAGGTCTGGGCGCTCAGGTCCTGACAATCGTGGCGCCCCAATGCATTCCGGCACCCAAGCCGAAGAAGCAAATGAGCTGCCCGGCCTTCAAGCGCCCATCGCGCCGCATCTCGTCGACCAGGATTGGGATCGTGGCGGCGGAGGTGTTGCCGTAACGCGCGATGTTCGACGGAACCTTCTCCACCGGAAGCTTCAAACGCTCGCGCACCAAGTTGTTGATCCGGTCATTGGCTTGATGCCCGATGAACCAGTCGACCTGATCGAGCGTCACCCCTGCCCGATCACACACCGCACGCACCGAACGCGGGAGCAACGAGACGGCGTGTTTGAAAACCTCGCGACCTTCCATGCGCGGGATCGTCAACTCCTGCGCCAGCGTCTCGGAGGTGATGTAGGGACGCGTGCGAAAGCCCGCAGGGATCAACAGCTCGTCGTTCAGATTGCCGTCGCTGTGGAGGTCTTGGGCCAGAATGCCGACGTCCTCGCCGCCCGAGCGCTCGACGATCAACGCGCCTGCTCCATCGCCGAAGAGGATCGCGAGGCCGCGATGCCGCGTCGCGCGATCCCAGGCTTCGGCTGTGGGACGGCGGTCGCTCGTCCCTTCGAGGATGTCCCAATCGACCCACGGCATGAAGCCCGCGTGAGCTTCAGCGCCGACGATCAGCAACCGTCGCGCCACGCCCGAGCGCAGCAGCGCGTCCGCGACTTGAAAACTGAAGAGCATCGCCGCGCATTGCGCCCGCAGATCCAAAGCGGGCACTCCAGGGATGCCGAGCTTGGCCCCCAGCAACGGACCAGACCCCGGAAACAGGTGATCCGGCGTCATGGTGTTGAACAAGATGTAATCGATGTCCGTCGGCTTCAGCTGTGCCGACTCGAGCGCCGCGAGAGCTGCTGGCAAAGCCATGTCACTCGCGCCCAACCCTTCGGGGCAGTAGTGGCGCTGCTCGATACCGGTGCGCTGTCGAATCCACTCGTCGCTCGTGTCCATGACGCGCGACAAGTCGTGATTGGTGAAGGGCTTGCCGGGCAGATATCGACCGCTGCCCACGATGTTGAAACCGGGCATAACCTTGAGAAATCTCCGCTCGAATCGCCCGGCGCTGTCGCGGGCACTCTTCAAACTGCTGAGCTCATTAGCCAAGCTTGTCCTCGGCGTCACCGATAGCGTGCCTCGACCTATCGGCTGACCGCCACTCATGACCGAAGCGTGACCGAGACCGACCCAGAGCGGGCGGCTCGTGGCATAGAGCCCGTCATCGCAACCTCTTCGGAACCCCCACGCGTCCTGCCCAGCTGGCCACGCTTCGAGCAAGACGAGATCGCTCGGGTGAGTGCGGTCCTCGCTTGCGGCAAGGTGAACGCCTGGACGGGTGGCGAATGTCGCGCGTTCGAAGAGGAGTACGCCGAGGCCTTGGGTACCAAACACGCGATCGCTCTAGCCAACGGGACCCTCGCGCTCGAGCTCGCGCTCGAGGCTTTGGGCGTGGGCGCGGGCGACGAAGTCATCGTCTCGCCGCGTTCCTTCATCGCCTCGGCCAGCGCGGTCGTCCGCGTCGGAGCCCGGCCCGTTTTTGCCGACATCGACGTCGATAGCGGTAACCTGACGCCAGACAGCGTGCGCGCCGTGATCAGCTCCCGCACCAAAGCGCTGATCGCAGTTCACCTCGGGGGCTGGCCGTGTCGAATGGACGAGCTGATGGCTGTCGCAGAGCAACATGGCCTGCGGCTGATCGAAGACTGCGCCCAAGCTCACGGCGCGAGCTACCAGGGCAAGCCCGTGGGCTCCTGGGGACACGTCGCGGCCTTTTCGTTTTGCCAGGACAAGATCATCACCACCGGCGGCGAGGGCGGTCTCGTCACCACGGACGACACTGAGCTGTGGTCCCGCATGTGGTCGCTCAAAGACCACGGCAAGAGTTACGAGGCTTGCTTCGAGCGGCACTGGCCTCCCGGTTTTCGTTGGCTCCACGAGTCGTTCGGCAGCAATTACCGAATGACGGAGTTACAGGCCGCGATCGGACGCTTGCAGCTGAAAAAACTGCCAACTTGGGTCGCCCAGCGGCGTGCCAATGCAGACCGCCTGCGCACGGCGCTCGAAGGCTCAGCCATCGTGCGCGACCCAGACGTCCCGCCCGAGATCTTTCATTCCAGGTATCGCTACTACTGCCACATCGTCCCCGAGCGCTTGGCACCCGGCTGGAGCCGCGATCGCATCTTGAGCGAGTTGCAACGTGAAGGCGTTCCCTGTTTCTCCGGCAGCTGCAGCGAGATGTATCTCGAGAAGGCATTCGCCGATCGCGACCTCGCGCCCCCAGAACGTCTCAAAAATGCCCAACTCTGCGGTGAAACGGCACTGGCGTTCCTGGTTCATCCGACCTTGACGGAAGAAGATCTCGATTGGATGTCTCGGCGCACGAGACAAGTCTTGTCCCTGGCGTCGTAAGGGACAAAGCTAAGCTCAGTCTTCTTCCGAGCAGATGAGCAAGAACCATTTCAGCTACGCCGTGGCGCTGCGCATCGCCATCGACGCTTTCATTTTGGGCACGTGCCTCGGGTTAGCGTTCCTGTCGCGCTACGTGTTCGCGATCGCTTACGAAGCAACGCCAGACGTCAGTGCGGTCGAGCTGTTTGGAACGTACCTCGGCTACTTCGCGCTCTCGTTGCCGTTGATCTGGGCGTTGGGTCTGGCGTCGTTCACCTATTTCGGCTTGTACGGGCGCGCCCGCTCGATGACGCTGAGAGCCAAGTTGCTGACCGTGACGAAAGCCGTCGCGGTTCCTTACTTGCTCGTGCCGCTCGCGCTGTACTTGGTTCCCGACACGATCCGCCTGCCGCGCTCTGTGTTCGTGCTCGGCTGGCTCACGACCTCGTTGGCGGCGGCGCTCGCGCGCGCCTGGTCCACGCTCTGGCGGCGCGTGGTGATCGACGAAGCCAGCCAAACGCCAAACGCCAAACGCGACGAAAAACGCGTGTTGTTGATCGGCGGCGCCGGCTACATCGGCTCGGCCTTGATCCCCAAGTTACTCGAAGCAGGTTACCGCGTTCGGTTGTTGGACTTGTTCTTGTACGGCAAGAAGCCGCTCGAGGGGTGCTTGGAGCATCCCAATTTGGAGTTGCTCACGGGCGACTTCCGACAGATCGAGCGCGTGGTGTCCGCCATGAAGGGCGTAAGCTCGGTGATCCATTTGGGCGGCTTGGTTGGCGATCCGGCCTGCGCAGTCGATGAGCAGCTGACGATCGAGATCAACTTGGTCGCAACCCGAGTGATCGCCGAGGTGGCGCGGGGCGAAGGGGTCCGGCGCTTCGTCTTTGCCAGCACTTGCTCCGTCTATGGCGCCAGCGACGGGATCTTGGACGAGAACTCGAAGCTCAATCCGGTTTCGCTCTATGCGCGCAGTAAGATCGCGTCCGAGCACGTACTGCAGAACGCTCGCAGCGATGGTTTCTCGCCGGTGATCCTGCGCTTCGGAACGATTTTCGGATTGTCCGGCAGAACGCGCTTCGATTTGGTCGTCAATTTGCTGTCGGCCAAAGCCGTCTTCGACGGCAAGATCACGCTCTACGGCGGTGATCAGTGGCGCCCTTTCCTGCACGTCGACGACGCGGCGCAGGCGGTGCTCGCCGCGCTCGAGGCGCCGATCGATCGCGTCGACGGCGAAGTGTTCAACATCGGTGGAGACGAATTGAACTACACGTTGCGTCAAGTGGGTGAACTGATCCATCAGATCGTGCCGAGCGCCGATCTGCTCGACTTCGGTGCGAACGCGGATCGTCGCAACTACCGCGTGGACTTCAGCAAGGTGAGGAAGCGCTTGGGGTTCAAGCCGCGCTGGACCCTGGCCGAGGGCGTGAGTCAGGTGATCGAGTCGATCCGTAGCGGTCAAGTGCAGGACTACACGCAGGCCGAGTACAGCAACGTGAAGTTCTTGAGCGACGAGAAGATCCGCGTGCTCGGCAAGGACGGCGGTTGGGAGAAGCGGGTGCTCGAGGGTTCGGGACCCTCGGAAGAGGCGATCACCCGCCCCTGAGACGAGGTCGCCCCCTCCCCGCCTCTGGTCATGGCGCGGGCATCCGCAGGAGATTCTGGGCTTGAGCGGTGGAGCTCGCTACGATGCGCGCCCGATGAACTCGACGCCTCTATGGTCGCTGCTCGCTCGCTCTGGTTTTGGTCTGCCGTCGCTGAAGCTGCGCCAGCTCGAACTTTTGTGCCTGGGGTTGCTGAGTCCTTTGCTCGGCGCTTGCGAGGGCCCCGCGCCAAAGCGCGTTCAAGTCGAGCTGACGCCCCTGGTGCTCTCCACAGCCCCGGTCAAAGCCCTGGTCTGGGCTTGGGATGACAGCAACCAGAAAGACGTGGCCAAGGGCAAAGTGCAGTTTCAGGTCACGCCCCCCGAGCTCGCGAGCGTCACGGCTGACGGCCAGTTGACGTGCCAGAGTAGCGGCGACGGTAAGGTGCAAGCGAGCCTGCAGGGCGTCGCGGCGGACGCGCCGCTCAAATGCCGCTTGGTCGATCACCTCGAAGCTCCCGTCAGCCTTGGGCGCATCGAACTGAGCGCGGGTGCCGTCGCACTCGACATCGCCGCGTTCTCCAAGCAAGGCGAGCGCTTGAGCGACGTGCCGCTCACGTTCCGCACGCGCAACGCGCAGGTCGTGCGCAGCGAAGGAACGAAGCTAGTGCCCCTCAGCGTCGGGGAAGCAAAGGTGACCGTCAGCGCGGGCAGCGTGGAACGCGAATTTGCGCTTTCCGTCGTGCGTCAGTTGAAGCCCGAAGCCTTGCCCATGAACAACGGTCAACGCATCAACTTCTCACTCGAGCCAGGCCGCTACGAACTGACGGTGAAGCTGCAGAGTCCGAAGAAGCTGAACGCCGAGTGGCGCGGCGCGCCCTACTGCAACTACACTGGCGTGGCGGATGAACACAAATCGGTGTGCGTGCTGCGCGCTTCGGGCGGCGTCGTGTTCGACAACCCAGCGTATCTCGACTCGGGTGCGACTACCGTCTCCCACGACGGCGTGACGATTTTCGAGGTGCCGTGACGTGCCCGGCCCCGAGTCGTTTCTGATCGTCGGGGGCGGCATCGTCGGTCTCGCGACGGCGTACGCATTGGTTCAAACCCGTCCCAATGCGCGCATCAGCGTACTCGAGAAAGAGCGGAGCTTCGGGGCGCACCAGAGCACGCACAACAGCGGGGTGCTGCACGCCGGCCTGTATTACAAGCCCGGCTCACTGAAAGCCCGGATGGCCGTGACCGGCATTCGCAAGATGACGACCTTTTGTCGCGCTCACGAGATCGCGCACGAGATCTGCGGCAAGCTGGTCGTCGCTACCGACGCCGAAGAACGCGTGCGCTTGGAAGAGCTAATGCGCCGCGGCCAAGCCAATGGGCTCAGCGGGCTGGTGCTGCTCGACCAAGACGAGCTGCGAAAGCGCGAGCCCGCCGTGCGCGGCGTTGCCGCAGTGCACGTGCCCGAAGAAGGCATCGTCGACTACCGCGCGGTCGTGGGCGCGCTGCAAACGCAGCTCCGTAGCCGCGACGTGCAGCTCGAGACGCAGGCGCACGTGCGAGGGTTGGAGCGCCGCGCGGGTGAATGGTGCGCCACCACCAAAGACGGTCGCGAGTTTCGAGCGCAGTGGCTGATCAACTGCAGCGGCCTGTACTCCGATCGCGTAGCGAGACTCGCGGGTGAACGGCCAACGACGCGCATCGTGCCGTTTCGCGGTGAATACTTCAAATTGCGAGCCGAACGCACCGAGCTCGTTCGTAATCTGATCTACCCGGTGCCCGACCCGCGTTACCCGTTCTTGGGTGTGCACTTTACGCGACTGATCGGCGGCGGCGTCGAGTGCGGTCCGAACGCCGTCTTGGCCCTCAGCCGCGAAGGCTACCGCGGCACGGACGTGAATCTTAGGGACACCCTGGAGGTTCTCTCGTTCGGCGGATTTTGGCGCTTCTTGTTTCGACACCAACGCGAGGCCCGGCGTGAATTGGCAGGTTCGCTCTCGAAGACCGTGTTTACTCGAGGGCTACAGCGCTTGATCCCCGAAATCACGGAGCACGACTTGGAAACGGGCGGCAGCGGCGTGCGCGCTCAAGCGATGACCGCAGAGGGTGAATTGGTGCAGGACTTTGCGCTCGTGCGCGGCGAGAACTCGCTTCACGTAGTCAACGCGCCGAGCCCGGCAGCAACCGCGTCACTGGCGATCGGTGAGTACATCGTCGAACGACTCGGCCAGCGCGCTTGAGGGGCGCCCCTCGCCGCCCCTGCGCGTTGCGGGGGCAGCACGCGCATTTGCAACGCGCGCTACCCCAGCCGAAGCTCAGAGCGTGTCCCAGCTGAAGCGTTCCGCGTCGAACGCCTGATCCGCCAACGCCTTGATCCGTTCGTCGACGTTGTCGTCCACGCCGTTGAAGTTCTGCTTCAAGCGAATCGCTGCTTGGTGCGCGAAGGCCTCCACGATCTGCAGCTCGGGTACGGAGGCGTCCGCCCCCTTCAACGCGATCGCGTTGTCGACGCGGCTGATCACGCAAGCCAGCACGAACAGATCGATCATGATGTCCGCGAGCCTGCGCGACGCGAATTGCTTGCCGATGATGTTCTTGCCGTGCTTGCGCAAGATCCGATCCACCGCCGCGGCCAGATCCTGGGTTCCCTGTTCGAAGACCGCGACCGGTCCCTTGAGTTTGTCACTGACACGAGTGAACTGTCCGCGCTCCAGATTCATACCCGCTGCCAGGCGGGCACGCTTCACGGCATAATTGCTGAGTACGCCAAAGCCTTTGATCGGGTCGCTGAAGACGCCTTGCAAGGAACTCGCAAGCTCCTTCAGCTGACCCCCGACGTCGTCCATCGCGCTCAAGGCGATGAACAAGCGCAAGATCTCGTTCGTGCCCTCGAAGATGCGATTGATGCGGGCATCGCGCATCAATCGTTCATAGGGAAACTCACACATGTAGCCGTTGCCGGCTGCGATCTGCAACGCTTCATCGGCAGTGCGCCAGAGTGACTCCGAGGCGAACACTTTGCTGATCGCGGCTTCGATCGCGTAATCCTCGAACTTGCGATCCGCGAGCGACGCGACCATCGAGACCACGGCCTCGGTCGCGTAGCAGTCGATCACCATCTGACCCACCTTTTGCTTGACCATGCCGTACTCGCGCACGGCCTTGCCGAACTGCTTGCGCTCGTTCGCTTGCTTCGTACACAGCTCAATCGCGCGCTTCATCGCACCGATCGAGCCGCCACCCAGGCCTGTACGTCCGCTGTTCAAGATCTGCATCGCGATCTTGAAGCCCTTGTGTTCCTCGCCGAGTAAATTCTCCATCGGCACGCGCACGTTGTCGAAATGCACGGTCGTCGTGGAGCTCGCGCGGATCCCCATCTTGTCTTCGTGAGGACCGATCGAGACACCCGGCATGTCCTTGGTCACGATGAACGCGCTGATCTTGCCGCGCCCTTCGGTGCTCGTCTTGGCGAATACGGTGAAGAAGTCGGCAATGCCGCCGTTGGTGATCCACAGCTTGTTGCCGTTGAGGATCCAACTATCGCCGTCACGCGTAGCCGTGGTCGCGATCGCTGCCGCATCCGAACCCGCGCCGGGCTCCGTCAAGCAAAACGCCGCGATCATTTCCCCCGTCGCAAGACGCGGGTAGTACTTCTCCCGTTGCTCGGCCGAGCCGAACAACAACAAGCCGCGCATACCGATCGAGCTGTGAGCGCCAACGGTTACCGCGACGGACGCGTCGTAACGCGCGATCTCTTGCAAGGCGCGCGAGTAGGCAGCGCTGCCAAATCCGAGACCGCCGTGCTCCTCCGGGATCACCAATCCGAACAAGCCGAACTGCTTGAGTTCCTCGATGAACTCTGGCGGCAATTCGCCTTTGCGATCCCAATGACGGAAGTCCTCCTGCCGTGATCCGAGCAAGCCCTCGAGCGAGTCCCGCACGCCCTTGAGCGTCTCCTTTTGCTCCGCGTCCAACGACGGAAACGGCAGAATCACGTCTTCTTCGACTTGGCCCATGCACAAGCTGCGCATGAAGCTGATCTTGGTGATGTCGGACAAACGGTACCTACTTTCGAGAGCCCTCGCCAAAAGCGCGTTTCGGTTTCAAAACGCGCCATTAGACGTACTGCCCGAGTCCCGAACTGTCAAACGCCCGCGAGCGCGTTGCATGACCTCGGCGTCGGTGAACTGGTGACTTCAGCACACACCATCACTCAGGAGCCCGACGCCCCTGAGCGTCAACGGCTCAGTGCGAATCGCGCGGCACGGCGGCGCCGCTCTTACCGACGAGAAAGTCGAAGTCGACCCCCTTGTCCGCTTGCATCACGTGTTCGCGAAACAGGTGATAGTAGCCACGAGTGTATTCCGGTTGGGGTGGGCGCCACGCGGCGAGCCGCTGGGCGATCTCGTCATCACTGACGTGCAGCTCGAGCTTACGCAGTGCGACATCGAGTGTAATCCTATCACCGCTCTGGACCACCGCGAGCGGGCCGCCCACTGCGGCCTCTGGGGCGGTATGCAGCACGACGGTGCCGTAAGCCGTACCGCTCATGCGCGCGTCGGAGATACGAACCATGTCCTTCACCCCGCGATCGAGCAATTTTTTCGGCAACGCCATGTTCCCGACTTCCGGAAATCCGGCGTAACCCTTCGGCCCACAGTTCTTGAGCACCATGATGTCGTCGGGTTCGATGTCCAACGCCGGATCGTCGATGCGCGCCTTGTAGTCTTCGATGTTCTCGAAGGCGACCGCGCGCCCCGTGTGCTGCATCAGGCTGGCGGTCGCCGCAGACGGTTTGAGCACCGCACCGTTGGGCGCCAAGTTACCGCGCAAGACGACAATCCCCCCCTGCGGACTGAAAGGTGCTTCGAGCGTGCGGATCACTTGCGCGTTGAAGTTCTCCGCGTCTTTGCAGTTGTCCCACAGTGACTGTCCGTTGACGGTCAACACTTGTTTCCTGATGAACGGCTCGAGCGCGCGCACCACCGCAGGCACGCCACCCGCATAGAAAAAGTCCTCCATCAAGTACTTACCCGATGGCATCAGATCGACCAGACACGGCACTTCGCGACCCAGGCGATCCCAGTCGTCGAGCGTGACGTCCACGCCGATGCGCCCCGCGATCGCCAAGTGGTGAACGATCGCGTTCGTCGAGCCGCCGATCGCGCCGTTGACGACGATCGCGTTCTCGAACGCCTCGCGCGTCAAGATCCGGCTCATCTTCAGATCTTGGTGCACCATCTCGACGATGCGCTGGCCCGCCATGTGTGCCAACACCAGCCGGCGTGAATCTGCCGCAGGTATGGCGGCGTTGCTCGGCAAGCCCATGCCCAACGCTTCGACCATCGACGCCATGGTCGACGCCGTACCCATGGTCATGCAATGGCCCGCCGAGCGACTCATGCAAGCTTCGGCGTCCATGAAGGCTTGCAGGCTGATGCGCCCCGTGCGCAAAGCATCGCTCAGCTGCCACACGCCAGTGCCCGAGCCGATGTCTTCGCCGCGGTACTTGCCGTTCAGCATCGGTCCGCCCGAGATCGCCAGCGTCGGCAAATCGCAGCTCGCCGCACCCATCAGCAAGGCCGGTGTTGTCTTGTCGCAACCAACGAGCAAGATCACGCCATCGATGGGATTGGCGCGAATGCTCTCCTCGACGTCCATCGCGACGAGATTGCGAAACATCATCGTCGTCGGACGCATCAGCGTCTCGCCCAAGCTCATCACGGGAAACTCGACGGGAAAGCCGCCGGCTTCGTATACGCCGCGCTTGACGTGCTCGGCCAACTTGCGAAAGTGAGCATTGCAGGGCGTGAGTTCACTCCAGGTGTTGCAGATGCCAATCACCGGACGCCCGTCGAACAAGTGTGACGGTAGCCCCTGATTGCGCATCCAGCTTCGATAGATGAAGCCGTCTTTGTCAACGCGACCGAACCAGGATTGACTACGCAGCTTCTTGCCGGAACTCATTGGCGCACTCGTGATTCAAACCCGACGCATCACGAGCGTCGCGTTCGTCCCACCGAAGCCAAAGGAGTTGCTCATCATGGTGCGCATCGGCAGATCCTCGCGCAATTGGCGCAGGATCGGAAAGCCCTCGGCGCGGGGGTCGAGGTTCTCGATGTTCGCCGAAGCGGCCAGGAACTTTTCCTTCATCATCAGTAGCGAGAAGATCGCTTCCTGTGCACCCGTCGCACCCAACGAATGGCCAGCGAGCGACTTGGTGCTGCCGAGCGCGGGCACTTCGCCGCCGAATACTTCGCGAATCGCTTGTAGCTCTTGCACGTCACCCACCGGCGTGCTCGTGCCGTGCGTGTTGATGTAATCCACCGGGCCTTCGAGCCCCTGCATCGCGAGCTTCATCGCGCGCACAGCCCCCTCGCCAGAGGGCGCAACCATGTCGTGACCGTCGGAAGTCGCGCCGTAACCGGTGATCTCACCGTAGATTTGCGCGCCGCGCTTCTTGGCGCGCTCGTACTCTTCGAGCACCACCACCCCGGCGCCCTCGGCGATCACGAAGCCATCGCGGTCGACGTCGTAGGGGCGGCTGGCGCGCTCCGGCGTATCGTTGAACTTGGTCGAGAACGCGCCCATGGCGTCGAACAGACAGCTCATGGTGTAGTGTTCACCTTCGCCACCCCCAGCGAACACGACGTCTTGGTTACCCCAGCGGATCTGTTCCCAGGCGGTACCGATACAATGGGCGCTCGTCGAGCAAGCCGAAGAGATCGTGTAGTTGACACCGCGAATGCCGAACGCGGTGGACAAGCACGCGGACACCGAATTGCCCATCGTGGACGTCACCTTGTACGGCCCGATGCGCTTGACGCCTTTGGTGCGCAAGATCTCGTTGCTCTCGACGATGTCCTTCGACCAAGTGCCGCCCGCACCCAAAATTGCACCGATCCGCGGATCGGAAATCTGATCACGACCGAGCCCGGAATCTTCCAAGGCTTCGACCATGGCGACGTGCGTGAGCGCCGCCGCACGGCCCATGAAGCGCAGATCCTTCTTGTCGATCAGCGGCTTGAAATCGATGTCGATGCTGCCCGAGACGTTACAACGCAGACCGTGTTCTTTGTACTCGGGGTTGAAGCGGATCCCCGATTTACCCTGGCGCAGGGCATTGATCACTTCCGCCTTGTTCTGGCCGATGCACGACAGAATTCCGACACCGGTTACGACGACTCTGCGCATGAATTCTCGATTCCTGGGGAGCTGCTATGGCCCCTGGTCGGGGACCGGGGGCTCTCACCTAACCCGGCTCGGGCGTTAGGTAAAGCGCTAACGATGCCCGAGCGTGCGCTCGAACGGGGCCAATATCGAAGGTCCAGCGATCCTCGATAATCCATGCTGGCGTAGGACCGTCCCGGCCCGCGGCAATAGGCGAACGAGCCCAAGTTCACGTAAGCCTCGGAGGCGTGTTCGACGTGGGTGTGGCCGAACACCACGACGCGGGCGCCAAGTTCACCACGGATCTTCTCGCTCGCCCGCTCGAGGGCATCGACAGGCCCCGGATAGCGCCCCGCCCGACCAAAGCCCGTGAGCAGATACGTGACGCCGACGCCGAGCGTTGCCAGACGCGCAAGCGTGATTCCGCTGCTTGCCAGCAGTACCAACGCCACCAGCGCGCCAATCGCTGCGAAAATTCTATCGAAGTACAAGCGCATGAAGGTCGAGCGCGCGCGCCGGTGCGTGGGCTCGGGTGCAACCTCCAGCAGCCGCACCAGACGCTGTTCTTCGAGGCCAACTTCTGCGGCCAGAGCGTGCACGCGCACCCCGCCCCGCCGGGCGTCCTTCGCAGCTTGCTGAGGGCGCAAAAGCAACGCTTCGAAGCAAAGCGCGAACGCCGTCACGAAGTAACCCAAGACGATCAGCGGAGCGCGCCAACCGAACAGACGGAAAGTCCTGACGAGCCCCTGCACGGGGGTCGTTTGGTGCGCGTGCGCGAATTGGTGCGCGCCCTGCGCGGCGCAGAAGCGGCGCATCAACGCCACACCCAACGGCTCGGTCGCGGCGGACCAATCGGCCAAGGGATGCAGAGGCGCGTTGTCCCGGTCCCACAAGTGGCCGTGTTCCACGTGCACGTCACCCAGGTGCAAGAACCAGGGCACGACGCGGGTGCTGTGCGCACCGCCGAAACGGGCCGCCAGCAGATGGGCCGCCCGCGTGAGCGCGGCGTCATGATTGCCGGCGATGAACGTCAGCTTGCCGCCCGAGCAAACATGCTCGCCGAGGGCGTCGAACGCTTCGACGTTGGCCTCTGCGATCCTACGCCAACCAAGCTCGGGATCGGCTTCGGCCAACGCCGAGAACTCGAACGTGTCGCCCACGAACACGAACTCTACGCCGGGGTTGGCCGCCAGCAGTTGGCACAAGTCGCGGGCCACCTCGGGCTTTGGGTATGGTCCCAAGTGAACATCGCTGAGCAGAATTGCGCGGGGCGCCTGCAGCGAAGAACCGTTGGTTTCCAAGAAATAGCCCGCGTAGAGAGTCGTTGGTTGGATCCGGCGGCCCGGAAGACAAACACAGTTCTTAGTAGCAACGAGCTCCGAATCAACCGTACTCCGACGAACGGCACGCGGGCCGATGCGCCCAAGAGCGAATCTAGCCTCTCGCAAAGCCCGAATTGTCCCCACCAAACGGCGGCGGCGAAAGCTCTTGGACACGCTTTGGGTCGAAAGTAGGCTCGCACCGATGCCCCTTCGACTCGCCCCGACAATCCAGCGTTTCGCGAGCCTAGTTGCAGATCCCTTGTTTAGGTGGACCTCGGCGGCCGCGACCCTCAACGCGAGAAGACCGCTGCACCCCAAGTGGGCGCCGGCTCCACTGCTGCGCAAGGAAACCCGCACCAAACCACCTCTGGGCTGGCCGCGCCGCACCGACTCACTGTGCCCAGGCTGCGTGCGCGAGGCACGTGCGCGCATCCTCGCGGGAGAAGATGGTGCTCGAGTGCTACGCACCAGCAACGCCGGTGAAATCAAGGCGGATATCGTCGAACGCGACGGGCAAATTTGGATGCAAAAGCAGTGCGCCGAGCACGGCTGGTTCGAAGATCTGATCAGCATCGACAGCGCTTTTCTCGCGCGCATCGAGCGCCTATTTCCGGGGCGCGACTTCGAGACCAAGGCGGGCCCGCTGCGCCAACACGGCACGTCGTCGATTCGCTACGGCCGCGGCGCAGTGCTCACCATCGATCTGACCAATCGCTGCAACATGATGTGCGACCCGTGCTTCATGGACGCCAACCAAGTGGGTTTCGTCCACGAACTCGAATGGCACGAGATCCGTAGTTTGCTCGAGTCGAGCCTCGATGTTCAGCCGCGGCGGCAAATGAGCATTCAGTTCAGCGGCGGTGAGCCGACCTTGAGCCCCCACTTTCTGGCAGCGATCCGCTTGGCGCGCGAGCTCGGCTACTTCGCCGTCCAAGCCGCAAGCAATGGCATCCGCTTCGCTGAAGACCCCGAGTTCTGTCAGCAAGCCAAGGCTGCCGGCTTACGCATCTGTTACCTGCAGTTCGACGGAGTCAGCAACGCGGCCAACGCTCACCGCAAGATCGGCAATCTCTTCGACGTCAAGTTGCGCGCGATCGAGAACCTGCACGCGGCCGGTATCGACGTCGTGTTGGTGGTCACGATCGTGCGCGGGGTGAACGACGACCAAGTGGGTCCGATCATCGACTTTGCACGCCAGAACGCCGACAAGATCACGGTCGTGTCGTTTCAGCCCGTGAGCTTCACGGGGCGCGACGAGGAAATCGACGACGAGCGTCGACGAGCGCAACGCTACACGCTCAGTCACTTGGCGAAGGACGTCCAAGCGCAACTCGGCGTGACGGAGCCGCTGCGCGATTGGTTCCCACTGAGCGCGATGAACCCGCTCAGTGATCTCGTGGATCTGTTGCTGGGCAAAGACCAGGACTTTGGAGCACTCAATTGCGGCTGTCACCCCAACTGCGGCATTGGCACCGTGCTCTTGGTCAACAAGCAGAGCGGTGAAATGGTTCCCGTCAGCCAATTCCTCGACTTGGAACGACTGCTCGAGGACATCCGGCGCATCGGCGACGCAGGTCACGGACGGCGCTGGGTTACCGCTCAGGTGGCCCTGGCCATTGCCCGCAATTTCGACGCTCGGCGAGCGCCGCGCGCTTACGGCCTGCCCGAACTGTTTCGTCAGTTCATGAGTCAAACTGGAGCTCGAGGTACGCGCGTCGGCCAGAGCGAGGGCGACGCGAAGGCGTTCCCTTGGCGGTTGCTGTTCGTGGCCGGAATGTGGTTCCAGGATCTGTTCAACTACGATTTCCGGCGCACGGAGATGTGCATCATTCCGTACGCGACCCAAGAGGGCGAGATCTCGTTCTGCGCGTACAACACAGGTGTGGGCTGGCGACACGTGGTCGAGAAGATCCACCGCACGGCGACGCTGCGTGAGTGGAACCGTACGCACGGTAAGCACAAAGTGTACGCCAAGCATCGGAACTTGCCGCTTCCGCCAGCAAACCCGCGCCGTCATCTTCCGCTGGTCTGATCACCTACATTCGGAAACTGCCTTTAGGCCGCGCGCGCTCGTGCCGTTCTGGTCGGAGCAGCCGCATTCGACGCGGTGAGGGTCAGGGGAAATCCGATGAAGACATCGACTCGTTTCGCCCACAGCCAGCCAGCCGTTGGGGTCGACCTGGAGTCCCCGGTCTTTCCCAAAGCCCCGGCCGCGCCCCGAATCGAACCGAGCTACGGGTCATTGTTCGGCGGCGCCGAGACACTCCTCGAGTCGATTGGCCCGGGACCCGAAGTCCGCGCCCCCGAAGCTGCGCTCAGGCTGGACGCGAGCGCGGGTGAAGCGCCTCAGCCTTCCGAACGCGCTCCGGAGGGACTGCGGGTCCCCCTGTTCGCGCTCGAGTTGTTCGTGCTCGCGACCGGCCTGGGCGTGGGCATCGTCGTTGCGTGGATCTGTTACTGAGCGCCGCCCGGCAGCGCGCAGAGCTACGCTAGATCGCGCACGTTTGACAATCACCAGGGCCGCGCGTAGTGCAGGCGCCCATGGCTTCCACCAAGCTCGACTCCGTGCACGCACGCCTCGGCCAATTGCTCGACGCAAGCGGCACGCCCCTTTCCCAACGCGTCGCAGCCGTGACCCTCGACGGCAGTGAACTCGTACTGCGCATGAGCAGTGACGCCGCCGAAGCCGAGCGCACACTAGTCGAGCAGCTGGCTGCGGGCTTGGTCGATCCAGCCATTGGCGTCGCGAGCATCTCGCTGCGTTGGCCGCGCAGCCTGCAGGGCCGTTCACTCGGCGACAACGATCCGATCCGCGACGTCAAGCACGTGATCTTGGTGATGAGCGGCAAAGGTGGAGTCGGCAAGAGCACGGTCAGCTGCAACTTGGCGCTCGCGCTGCGGCGTTTGGGTTACCGGGTCGGGCTGTTGGACGCCGATATGTACGGCCCGAGCATCCCAACCATGTTCGGGATCACGGGTCGTCCGAGCGCGAATGGTGAACGCATTCGTCCATTGGAACGTTTTGGACTCAAGCTGATGAGCTTGGGCTTCTTGCTGGAGGATCCGAAAGCCGCGGTGGTCTGGCGCGGTCCCATGCTGCACTCCGCGCTCTTGCAGTTCGTCAAAGACGTCGACTGGGGCAAACTCGATTTTTTGGTGTTGGACCTGCCGCCAGGCACGGGCGACGTTCTGTTGACGTTGTCGCAGAACCTGCGCTCCTCCGGCGCGGTCGTGGTGACGACCCCCCAGGAAGTCGCCCTGCAGGACGTGTACAAATCGGTGTCGATGGCCCAAAAGGTCAACATTCCAATCCTTGGGGTGATCGAAAACGAGAGCTATTTCGTTTGCGGGAACTGCAACGAGCGACACCTGATCTTCGGTGAGGGCGGTGGTCAGAAAGTCGCGGAACAGGCAGGCAGGCCGCTGCTGGGCCAGATCCCCGTCACGCGCGAGATCCGCGAGTGGGGGGACGCGGGCACCCCAGTCGTACAGGCTTCCCCGGGTTCGGAGGCCGCACGCGTTTTCATGGAAGTGGCGGAGCGAGTCATCGAAGAAGCCGAGGCCTTGGCCCACGCGTCCCAGGGGCCAACCATCGATCGCGGGGGCGGCTCGAATCGGCATCTTCCAATTACGCGCTAACGGAGGTAAACCCCCCACCCGCGCAATCGGGCCGCAACGTCATCAGCTGCGCCGCCGAGCCCGCGCCTAGAGGTCTCATGTCTTCGGAAAATACGCCCCACGCCCAGGTCGGCGAGGCTGCCCCCTCCAACGAGGGCGCGGCGCCTACCACCTCAACCACAACCCCTTCGCACGCGGAGAGCCACGGCTCCAACGGCAGCGCTGCAGTATCCCCGAGCGCGGGACACGCTGAAGCAGCCGACGCAGGCGCAGATCCAGCGAGCGCCCCCGGGGCAGACTCGACGGGTGAAGCGGCCGCGGGCGATGCATCGGGTGCGCTGAAGAAGAAGCGTCGGCGACGCAAAAAGAAGAAGACGGGCGACGAAGCCGCTGCGGGCGAAGGGGCCGAGGCGACAGCTGGCTCCGCGCCAGCCAAGCGCCCGAGCAAAGGTCCGCGCCACGACAAGAAGCCTGCGACCGATCGCGCCCCGTTTCACTCGGGTGAAGAGGTCTTCGGTCGCGTGACGGCAGTGCTCGACGCGGCGATCATGGTCGACTTGTCGGGCAAAGCGCTCGGTATCTTCGACCGCCTCGAGATGGAAGCGGATGATTTGGTGCCGAGCGAGGGCGATCGCTTCGTCGCTCGCGTGCACCAGGACGGAAGTCGCGGAGGCCTGCTGGTCTTGACGCGCAAGCCCCTGCGCGAAGAGGAATCCAAAGCGCACATCCAACAGGCTGCCAAAGACGGCACCTTGGTGCCTGGTCTGGTCACTGGTGTGATCAAGGGCGGCGTCGACGTAGATCTCTCCGGGTTACGCGCTTTCGCGCCCGCGTCCGGCATGGATCTGCATCCCCAGAACGCCAATTTCGCGGCCCTGGTCGGCCAGCGTTTGCAGTTCAAGGTCACCCAGTACGAGCACAACGGCCGCGACGTGGTGGTCACCCGCCGCCCGCTGCTCGAGGCTGAGGCACACGAACGCCGCCAGCGCGCGCTGACCCTGATTCAAGAGGGGCAGACGATGCAGGGCGTGGTGCGCACGGTCGTCGACTGGGGCGTGTTCGTGGCCCTGCCCGAAGCCGAAAACCTCGAAGGCTTGGTGCACGCAACCGAAGCCTCGCACGACGCGCGCGCGCGCTTGTCGGATCTGTTCAAGCCGGGCGACAAGCTCGAAGTCAAAGTCGTCAAAGTCGACGAGCGCGGCAAGATTTGGCTCAGCAGAAGAGCGCTCGTCCCCGATCCGTGGCGCGAGGCCAAAGAAAAATATCCAGCCGGCACACGCCTCACGACGACGGTAACCCGCGTCGAGAAGTTCGGCGCGTTCTGCCAGCTCGACGGCGTGGATGGTCTGCTGCACGTGGGCGATCTGAGCATCAACCGCGTCGAAGACATCAACACCGTGATCAAGGTCGGCGACACGGTCGACGTCGTGGTCCACCAGTTCGATCTCAAGAATCACAAGGTGGTGCTGCACCCTGCCCTGACCGGCGCTCGCGCCGATGAAGAGCATCAGAAGGTGTCGCGCAACTCGAACCTCAAGGTCGAAGTCGTCAAAGCCGAACCCGCAGGGGTTACCGTACGCGTGCTCGGCGCGACGGGCCGCGCGGCGCGTGGCTTCATCCCTGCCGCCCAAACCGGAACTCAACGCGGAGCGGACCTGCGCAAGCACTTCCCCGCGGGCCAGCAGTTGGTGGCCACGGTCCTCGACCTCGATCCGCGTCACGGTGAGCCGAAATTGTCGATTCGTCGTTTCGAGGAGAACGAGGAGCGCAACGCTCACCGCGAGTACCGCAAGCAACTCGCTGCGGAGGGCGGCTTCGGCACCCTCGGGGATCTGCTGCGCAAACAGCTGAGCAAGTAACGCCAACCCCAGCCGCAATGCTCTCGCGCCGAGAGCCGCGCGCGCCGGCATTTGAACGAGGGTACGACTTCACGTCGTGCCCTCGGCGCGTTTAGGCAGGCCGACTGACCGTCGCAGAGTCCAGATTCACGACGCGGGACCCAAGCCGGCACCCGCCGCATTGTTACACCCCTCAGTGTTCGACTATGCACAGCGGGCGCGAACGATGGGGCCAGACTCGCAGCCTCGCAGCGTGGCGCCCCCCGCGATGGTACCTCTCGAAGACCGCGAGCTGATCACGAACGCGAAGGCGGGCAACATGGAGGCCTTCGGCGTATTGGTCCGCAAGCACCAACGCCGCATCTACCGGGTCGCCCTCCACCTCTTGCGCAGTCATCCCGAAGCAGAAGACGTCACTCAAGACACCTTCGTGCGCGCCTATGCGGCCTTGTCTCGCTTCGACGGTCGCAGCCAACCTTACACTTGGTTCTATCGCATCGCGGTCAACCTCTCGCTGAACCGCATCCGCTCGCGCAAGCGCCGCAGCGCTTTGCCCATCGACGGCGATCCTTCCATCGCCAACGAACTGGGCGACGCTCATCCAGGGCGTGCACCCGAGAGTGCAACCGCCGACCGACAGTTGGGCGTGGGACTGCAGCAAGCGCTCGACGGCTTGAGTGAAACCCTGCGTACCACTCTGATCTTGGTTGTCATGGACGGCCTGTCGCACGCCGAAACTGCGACTATCTTGGGGTGCCCCGAAGGCACCGTCGCGTGGCGGGTTCACGAAGCCCGCAAGAAGATTCGCGCCCACCTCCAAGCGCGAGGATTGTGTGATCCGGAGGACGAGCTGTGACCGACAAAGACCAAAACAAACCGCGGATGCACGAACTGTTGAGCACAGGTCTCGAGCTACCGAGTGACGTGAACTTCGAACGACTGGCGCGCTCGATCGAGAGCGCGGTGCTCGCGCAGCAGCTGGAGCACGCCTCGCCTTCCGACGTGCTCGAGGTGAACCCCATAGGAGTGAGTCCGGCAGGAGCGAGTGCGCGGGACGTCGACTGGTGTTTTGATGCACCCTTGCCATTGCGCAGTGGTGAGCCGCGTGAATTCGCGAGTGCAACCTCGGTCGATTCGAAATCGGAGCTTCCCGAGACGACGGGAACGCAGCCCAGCCTGAAAGGCACGGCAGAGCTCAATGCCCAGCAGCCCGATCGACAAACTGAACCCAGTTTGCAGGATTTGGCGCTGGCAGCCTTGGCCGCGAAGGTGGCGGCGAAACAGTCGACATCGAGCACGACGCGAGTGAACGCCAACCCGCCGGGGGCTCGAGGGTTGTTCGAGTCCGATCCGGGCGACAGGATTTCCGAGATCAAAGCGGTGCGCAAGCCGCCGGCACGGATCGCGCAGGCCCCGGCTGCTAATGTTCCGGCTGGTCGGGCACCGATTGCCTCGGTGGTGGCGATTGCGTCCCAGCGAAGCGCGCAAACGACCAACGCGTTGCCGCGTGAACCCGAGACGAGTGAACCCGCCCTCGGGTCGGCGCTAGCCAGCGAAAGTGCGCAGCATGCAAAGCTCAACCAAGGCGTAGCGGCTGAATTCACCCAAAGCACACACCCACAGCGGGCCACGTTGTTGCGCCTATTGTGGGGCGGATTGGCGCTCGCCGCCTGCGTTACGCTATGGGTCCAAGCGCATAGCCCCAGCTCCAATCAGAGTGTGGCGTCGAATGGCGCGCCAGCAGCCGTTAACCTGGAAGCACGCACGGGCGAAGCCGCGAAGCTCGCCCCGAAACCCGACGCGCTCGAGCCATCCGCCAGTGCGGGACTGGCGACTGCCGCAATGGGCAGCAAAGCAGGTTCCGCGGACCAGAGCGCCGAAGGCATGCTGAAGGCGGGAGACTTGCCGCGAGCGTCCGAAACGGATTCACCGTCCGCGGCAGTGGCGCGCGCTTCTGCGAACGACGAGAGCCGAGATCGTGCTGCCGCTGAGAGCGGGGCGAGCCAGGGCCATGCGCGGCGTGGCTTCCCGAGCGCGTCGCAAAGCGGCGCAGCGGAACTTGCCGGCTCCGAAGTTGCGCGGGCGGCGTCAAAGGCCGCCGACGGAACCTCCCGAAGCGACGCCGAGTCGCCCTCGCCGGCGCGAGCCGGAGGGGGTGCAGATCCGGAGGAAGCCGCGTTGGTGCCCGCGGCTCGCGCAGGCCATCTGCCCCCGCAGCCGTCGAGCGGAGCGGCGACCGGCGCGATCGGCATGGTGCTACCAGCCGCGCGCAGTTGCGTGGTCGGTCAAACCGAGCCGTCCCGCGCAGAGGTGGTGTTTGGCTCGGATGGGCGCGTCCGAAACGTGACCGTTCAGGGTCCGGCCGCCGGAACTTCGGCAGAGGCCTGCATCGCGAGAGTGCTCAGCGGTGCTCGTGTACGCCCCTTCAGCGACGAGTCCTTCGCTGTCCGAACAACCGTTCGCCCCTGACCCCCGGCGCGAGCGACGCAGCGGCAACGCCGAGCGTGAGCAACGCCGCTAAGCCCGAGGCTCGCCGCCACCCCCCCAACAAAATCCGCGCAAACCCACAGTCAATCGCTAAGTGCAGCGTTGACAACAGGAAACGGATCTCCCATAGTCCGCCGCCCTTGAGCGTCCCCATAGAAAAAGGACGTTTCACAGACCGAGGCTCTGGATCATGGTTTCCCGCACTCAAAAAACCGAACGTCGTCGTTACAACCGCGATCGCGGCCTGGCCCGTGCTCGCAAGCGCAAGGCCAATCAAGCCGGCACTCCCGCCTTCCCGCTTTTCCCCGAAGGTTACGACGCAGCGGCCCCTGACGCGAAGCCCGCGACAACCAAGGCTTGATCTTCCCTGCGTAAACTCAGTTTTAGGAAACGGAACCGCCCATGGCCAACCATCCCTCAGCAGTAAAACGTAACCGTCAGCGCATCCGCCGCACACAACGCAATCGCACTCTCAAGAGCGCGCTGCGTTCGGTGTTGAAGGAGGCCCGCTTGGCCGCCGGCAGTGGCGACGCGAAGGACGCCGCTGAAAAAGCTCTCGCCGCCAAGAAGGCGCTCGCCCGCGCCGCCAGCAAGGGCATCATTCACGACAACAACGCGGCGCGCCGCACGGCTCGTCTCGATCACGCGCTGGCGAAGCTCGCTGGCTGAACGCTACTAGCGGCCTCGGCAGCTGTTGCCGTCAGGACGCAGGTCGAGCTCGATGCTCACCTCAGAACGCTCGCTTCGGCGGGCGTTCTTGCTTTTGTTTTGGCGCACAGGCTCTGCAGTCTTTGCCGGGCTTTCGAGCTCTGGGGCAGTTGTGCCGAGTTCGAGTTTCTCTATTGATTCAAACCTTTGCTTCACCTCCCACGCGCGCGCTGCTGCAGATCTGGCAACGCTACGTGGACAGCAAATGCAAAGCCGTGTCGAACGTTCCGTTGTTAGACTCGGCGCATGTCCAACGCGCCTACAGCCGCTATCAACACGCTCTCGGTCGAGCAAGAGAAGCACGAACCGAGCGCGGAATACCGAGCCAAGTCTCGCATCCCCACGCTCGCCGAGTACGAGCGTCTGTACAAGGAGAGCTTGGAATCACCGGAGACCTTCTGGGCTCGTGAATCCCAAGATCTCGTCTTCCACAGCAAGTGGACGACGCTGCTCGAGCGCGATCCGCCCAGCGCGCGTTGGTTCGTAGGCGCGAAACTGAATGCCTCCGAAAGTTGCCTCGATCGGCACCTGAAGGAGGGCCGCCAAAACAAGCGCGCGTTAATCTGGGAGGGCGAAGATGGTAGCACCCGCAGCTTGACCTACGCTGAGCTGCACGCCGAAGTCGTACGCTTCGCATCGCTGCTGGTAAGCTTGGGCGTCAACGCCGGCGATCGCGTCACGTTGTACATGGGGATGGTACCGGAGGCGGTCATCGCCATGCTCGGTTGCGCGCGCATCGGCGCTCCGCACAGTGTCGTGTTCGGGGGCTTCGCCGCCGATTCGCTGCGCGGCCGCATCAACGACTGCCAAGCGAAGATCGTGGTGACTCAAGATGCCGCGCCCCGTCGCGGCAAGCTGGTGCCGCTGAAGCAAACCGTCGACGAGGCGCTCAAGGACGCGCCGAGCGTGGAAAAGGTGATCGTCTTGCAGCACGTTGGCGCAGCTGCCGGGATTCAGATGCAGGCAGGCCGCGATATCGATTGGAAGACCGCCGTCGCGAGTGTCGACACCAAACTTGCCGAAAAAGCCAAAGTGCTGGACGCCGAGCACCCGCTGTTCATCCTCTACACCTCGGGCTCGACCGGTAAACCCAAAGGCGTGTTGCACACCACTGCGGGGTACCTCGTCGGCACGCACGTCAGCACCAAGTACGTCTTCGACATCCAGGAGAACGACATCTACTGGTGTACGGCCGACGTTGGTTGGATCACCGGGCACAGCTACTTGGTTTACGGTCCGCTCTCGAACGGCATGACGTGCTTGATGTACGAAGGGGCCCCCAATCACCCAGACTGGGGCCGCTTCTGGCAAATCATCGACAAGCACAAGGTCAGCATCTTGTACACCGCGCCAACCGCGATTCGCGCGTTCATCCGCGCCGGTGACGAATGGGTCGACAAAGCGGATCTGTCGAGCTTGCGTCTACTCGGTAGCGTCGGTGAGCCGATCAATCCCGAAGCTTGGATGTGGTACCACAGGAAGATCGGCAAGAGCCGTTGCCCGATCGTCGACACGTGGTGGCAGACGGAAACCGGCAGCATCCTGATGACGACCTTGCCGGGCGCCTCGTACGCCAAGCCCGGCAGCACTGGGCTACCCTTCTTCGGCGCAGAACCGGACGTGGTCACCGGGGATGGCACCTCCGTGAAGGATCGCGAAGGTGGGCTGTTCATCATGCGCCGTCCCTGGCCCAGCATGTTGCGCACGATTTGGGGCGATCACGAACGCTACAAGCAGCAGTACTTCAGCGAGGTCCCGGGGAATCTCTATTTCAGCGGTGACGGCGCGCACCGCGATTCCGACGGCTACTACCAAGTCATCGGCCGCATCGACGACGTGCTCAACGTCTCTGGACACCGCATCGGCACCGCCGAAGTCGAGAGCAGTCTGGTTGCGCACAAGGACGTCGCAGAGGCCGCGGTCGTTGGGCGCCCCGACGAGCTGACGGGACAAGCGTTGGTCGCGTTCGTGACGCTCAAACCGGGTGCCGCTCGCGACGACGCCATGAAGCAAGCGCTGAAACAACACGTCGGCAAAGACATCGGCAAGTTCGCCGCCCCCGACGACGTGCGCTTTGCGGATGCGTTACCCAAGACTCGCAGCGGTAAGATCATGCGTCGCTTGCTCAAGGACGTCGCTTCAGGGCGCGAAATCACGGGCGATACTTCGACGCTCGAAGATCCCAACGTGCTCGTCCAACTGCGTCAGAGCTGAGCGAGTCAATAGTGGACGCCGTTTGGGCAGCACTCGAACGCGCGCTGGGTCTGTATGGACCCGGCGCGTTGGCGTTCGATGCGGACGGCACGCTGTGGTCGGGCGACGTCGGCGACGATCTGTTCCGCTGGGGCCTCGAACACGAGCTATTCCGAGCGCCGGCGTTGCCTGCTTTACAAACGCTCGCAAGTGAACACTCTGTCGCGCTGCAAGGGAACGCGGGGCTTCAAGCGCAGAGCTTGTTCGAAGCCTTCGAGCAGGGCCGTCTACCGGCGCGCTCGGCTTACGAAATGATGGTCTGGGCTTTCGCGGGCTGGAGCATCCAGGAGCTCCACCTGGAAGTCGATCAGATGCTGCGCGCGACGAACTTGCGCGAGCGCTTGTTCGAGCCGCTGGGTGACGTGATCGCTTGGGCGCGGCAACGCGCGTTACCCTGCTACGTCGTGTCGGCATCCCCGATCTTCGTGATCGAACGCGCCGTCCGTGTGCTCGGCTTCGAGCCGGAGCACCTGGCCGCGGGAGAGCCCATGCGTTCGAGCGAGGGAATCATCGCCCCGCACCTCGCCGCACCGTTACCCTACCTCGACCACAAGGTCGATGCGTTCCGGCGCATTGCTCCGGGAGCGCGGCTGTTGTGTGCATTTGGTGACAGTGGGTTCGATCTGCCGTTGCTACAAACCGCAGATCTTGCAGTCGCGGTGCGCCCCAAGAAGGGTCTGCGGGACGAGCTTCACCGGATCCCTCGAGCGCTGCTCCTGGAGTGATCGGGCGCGCCAGAAGCCGAGCAGCACTGCGGCATTTTTGCTCGGAAATGCAGCGAGTGTGACGGGATGCTCACACGTTTTTTCGGTTCCCTGATTTCACACGATGTGCGCGCTGTAGCAGCATTACCGAGTGGCCCTCGTGGGCATGATATTGGTGATCGCACTCGTTCTTTCGTGCCTGCCCAACGCGTCACGAGCTACATTTTCGGAAGAGTGTCTTCGTCTTCGTTGAAGTGACCATGAGAGATCTGAAGTTCGTAATCGTTAGCGTCGTCGTTTCGAGTGTGGCGTTCGGGTGCGGCGGCCAGCAGGAAGTCAAACCCGCCAATGTGACCCTCGACGAATCGCGTCAGGATGCGGATCCGACGCGCGAAATCGGGGCTAGTGCCGAAATTGGCGCGATGCCCGAAGAACAATCCGTTTACGCATTCAAGGAATCGTTCAACGGGATTCAAAAGTGCTTCATGGCGGGCTCGCGCCGCATCGAGTTCCTGGGCGGTCAGATCTCATTGCAGGTCTGGGTTAACGACCGGGGCCAAGCACAAATCGTGTTCGCCGATCAGTCGACCTTGGGCGATCGGGAGACCGAGCGCTGCATGTTCGACACGCTCAAGGGCGCAGACTGGCCGAAACCCGTGGGCGGCCCGATCGCCATGGCGCAAAACTCGTTCGAGTTCGAAATGTCGGACGAGGTTCGCGCTCCCGTCGATTGGGACGAGGATCAGATTCGAGGAGCGTTGGCCGAAAACCGCGGTCGCATCAACGCGTGCAAAGACGGCGCGCGTGATCCGTTCCTGGCGACTGTCTACGTCGATACCAATGGCTCGGCGATGTCGGTCGGCATTGCCGCTCCGGATCGTCAGCAAGAGGCGCACAGTGACTGTCTGGTCGATCTGCTGAGCGGCCTGAAATACCCGACGCCCGGCAGTTGGCCCGCGAAGGTCTCGTTCCACCTCTGAGTTGGGGCTGGGCGATGCTCTGGGGATCGCTGTGGCGATTCCCCACGAGCTGTGGCGCTCGCAGGCCCAACGCTCTCATTGCTGCGGCTTCGCGGTGCCCTTCGGCTGCAACTTCAGGACGATCTGCGCCGCGGGAACTTTGCCGCTCTTGTCCAGCGCATCCGGAGGCGTCGGATCATCGGCCATCCCGATCTGATCGAGCGCTACGCCTCCGGCGTGCAGTTCACCCGCAACCTGCCGGATGTGGGCTTCGCGCTCTTTTGCGCTGCGTTTGCTCGCCCGCTCGCTGACCTGAACCTGCAGCGGGGGCTCGGCCAACGCTTTGGCAACTTGCCCGAGCAGCTTGCGACCCTCGACGCTCAGCGCGGCATTCGCGTCGAACAATGCACTCCCCTCGATCTTCAAGCTGGGTAACGGTCCCACGACATCCAGACTCAGACTGCCAGCGCGCAACGGCTCCGCCAACTTGACGCTCAGATTGCGGGTGACCTCGGCCTTCTGCTGGGCAAGTGCGTTGGCCGCGGCAAGCGCATCGACGCGCCCCTGCAGCTGCGTGACTTGGGCCTGCAGCTGATCGCGCTCGTCCCGCAGCTGATCTTTCGCCGCGCTCAAGGTCGCGATGTGCCCCGCAACGCGCGTGAGCTCTTCGCGCAGTTGCCCCACGAGCCCCTCAGCCTCTTTGCGCTCGGTATCCTTGAGGTTGTTTTGGTATTCGATGTCGGCCAAGTTCTGATTCGTCGATTCCAAAGTCGCCTGGTTCTTGGCGAGTTCGTTCTCGCTGCCCGAAAGGCGTTCCTCGAGGTGATTCAGAGTCTGTTGCGCCTGAGCGAGTTGTCCGCCCATGTCCGTTAGCTGTTGACTCAGTTTGGCGCTCTTCTGCTTCTCGACGGCGTGCTGAGCCGCCAACTCATCGTAACGCGCTTGGGGTACCAGACAGGCCGTGGTCGACGTGGCTGCGGCGAGCAGTGCGATGGAAAGGACTCTCATGGCGTGCGTCTCCTGGGTCTGGGAGCTGTGCTGTGATCAGCGCTCGGGTAGGTTTCGAAGCCTGCTCTTAGCTAAGCAGGGATGGGGCCGCAAACTTGCGGCAGGTTTTTGTGCGAAGCCTGGCCGAAAGTTTGTCCGCGCATCGAGGTCGGCCATAGCTTCCGTTCTGACTCGCTCGAGCCGATCGGACTCCCCAAACGACCATGCCGCACCCAGCCGCGCTACCCCGAATCGACCGACGGCGATTGCTCGGCGGGCTCGTCAGCGCGCTCGGCACTGGGCTCATCACACGCCTGGGCCAGGCTGAGGGTTCAGCGCCAGCGACAAGTGCAGCGGTCGAAACAATGGCTCCCGCCGCGAGCGACGAACCGCCAGTCGTGCAACCTCCAAGCGTCGTGAGCCCGCTCGCTTGGGACAGCGTCTCGTTCGCTGGTGACACGGCTCACGCGCACTTGCAGGACGGAACCCCGGCCGAGCTCACTCTCAATCTCGAGCTGCAACGCGCTGCCAATCAACTGCTGCGGGAGGCCTTCCCGATCGCGGGCGCCGCGATTTTGCTGGACGTTGCCAGTGGTCGCTTGCTGGCCTACGATCAGTTCACCAAGCACGGTCATCCAACCTACGACGTGCTCACGGGCGAAGCGCCCTCGGCCAGCGTCTTCAAGTTGGTGACGACGGCCGCGTTGCTCGAAAAGACCAAAGTAGAGCCGCAGACTCCCGTGTGCTTTCGCGGGGGTGAGCGCGAGATTCTTAGAGAACACTTGGAACCTCCCACGCGCGGCGCTGGAACGCGCTGCGCGACGTTCGCCACCGCCTTGGGTTTCAGTCGCAACGCCGTATACGCCCAGCTCGTCACCGAACACTTGATGCGAGACGATCTCGATCAGATCGCCCTCAAGCTCGGATTCAATCAAGCTTTGCCCTTCGATTTGCCCGCGCGCGTCGGCAGCCTCAACTTGCCGTACAACGACCTGGACTTTGCGCGCGCAGCAGCCGGGTTTCAGCACAGCAGCCTATCGCCACTCGGTGCTGCGCATTTGGCGTACACGGTTGCGCTCGGAGGACAGTCGGCACGCATGCGACTGGTTCAACGCGCTGGCGACTACGATGCCCCGAGTGAACGCGAATTGCTCGGGACCGTGCTCTCCAAAGTCACCGCCAACCGCCTGACGCGCATGATGGAAGTCACCGTGCACAGCGGAACGTCGCTCGAGGCCTTCTCACAGCCTGACGGCTCTTCGTACCTCAAGGACATCCGGGTGGCGGGCAAGACCGGTACCCTACAGCCCGCAGATCGTTCCAGCACCACGACCTGGTTCACGGGCTTCGCCCCGAGCCGCGATCCGAAAGTCGTAGTCACCGTCTTCTTGCGCAACGACCGAGTCTGGCGCCACAAGGCCAATCAAGTGGCTCGTGACTTGCTGCGCGTCTACTTCAAGGATCACAAGGGGATCAGCGATCCCCTTGCCAAGCCCCACGTCTGACGTTCACCCGCGGCGCGCTCGGCGGCGGCGCAAACCGAACAAGCCCAAGGCCAAAGCCCCCAACCCTGAAAATCCGAGCCCTGTTCGCTGCAGTCCAGGCGCGGACGCTGGCGCGAACGCGCAACCGCTCTTCTTCTCCTCGGCTGCGGCGTTGCCAGCTGCGGCAGTGGCATCGGTTTTGGCTTTCGCGCCCGCGATCCCCAGGTCGGGCACGGCGGTCAGGGTCACTTCGAGCGGCTTCTGCTGCTTGCGGTCACGCATCGCCAACTGATCGGCGACCCAGATCTTGTGCGCGCCGCGGTAAGACAATGGTGGCTTTCCCCAGCGATTGCGCTCGGGGTTTGGACAAGTGATCACACTGATGTCCGGGTGCAGGCTCACGAAACGAATCTGCAAGTCGTTCTTGCCGCCTTCTTTGGCCCCTTGCGGCAGATCACCACCCGCACCCTGGGGGATTCCAACGCCGCCCTCGATCGGAGCCGCCGGCTTGAGTTCGATGTCCGCGTTCAAGGACTCTTTGTCGTAACGATGGTGCAAGCGGGTGAGCACGAAATTGTTCTCGCGCGCGATGATGCCGGCGCGCCGAGCCACCTCTTTGGCAAGTTCGTCTTTTTCCTTCTTTTCGTTCTTCTTCAACTTCTTGTACGCGTCTTCCTCTTCGGGAGTACGCGCTGCGGGTGGCGGGTTACGCAGATCATTCGGCACGGCCTCCTCGAACGCATCGGCCCCCAGCGTGAGCAGCTCGTGCAGAGCGAGCTTGGCGTTGGTACACGGCTCACCACAGGTCTTCGTTTCCCAAGAGTACTCCGTCAAGAAACCCTTCTTGTCTTTGGCGAGCAGCATGTCGTGCAACGCCGCGTAATACTCGCCCATGCGCTCTTTGACGGCGAAGTCCACCTGCAAGTTCGTCGGTGGCACGTGATTGGGATAATTGGCTACTTCGAAGCGGTGCGTCGGATTGATCGTATAGACGATCAGTTCTTGGAAGCCCGAGTTGTGCGCTAGACCCAACGTGGAGTTGATCTTCACGGGCTGATGCGTGACGTAGCGGATGGGCGACAATAGCGATTCGCCCTTCTTGCCGAGCTCGACTTTGTCCGGATCGACGATTGCGACCAACCAGGACATGCCCGAATAGGCATCGAGATTGACGCCCGCAGGAACTTGAAAACCCTTGCCCGAAAGCCAACCCTTGATGTCGGAGGGCACGATCGAGAACGTGTACTCGCTGCCTTCCTGACGAAAATCCGTATCGAGGTTCTCACGCATCTCGGAGGGGGCCTTCGTCGCCCCTTTGAACATGTCGCCCGCACCCAAGAAGTCGGTGTCGCTACTGGCGATCATGCTTTGCTCCCAGATCTGCTCGGGCTTGCCCTCCTCACAGGGCGCCTTTTCCCAGAACTCGTGAAAGCGCGGCGCGGTCAGCTCGTCGAGGCGCTCGACCGAGGCGCGCTTGAGTGTCTTGACCTGGGACAAACTGACATCTTTCGGCACTGGCATCACGAACGCGAAGGGTTGATTGGGACCGTCGAAGTCCGTCATCACGCTGACGACGTTGATGTCGTCCTTGTTCATCACCACGACCTGCGTCGAGCGGCTGACACGCGTCGCCGCGTCTTTACCCGCAAAGAACCCCGGTAGTGCGTGGGCAAGACTCGGGGTAAATGCCAAAAGCGCCCCCGTTAGCCAGGCGAATCCAAGGTTCGATGCGCGGGAAAGGTTCAGTTTCATGGGGCCGGACGCTATCAGATTTCTCCCCAAATGAAGCTCCGTGTGGCACAAAACCCTGAGCCATCGTGACGACAAGGAGCCTTGCAAAGTTGCGCCAAGAGCTCGCAGATCGTCCCGCGGTCTCACGCGACGGAAAGAAATTCGCTGCGGTTGCGATCGTCTTGCTGGAGCGAAAAAATGAGCCCAGTGTGTTGCTCATCGAACGCGCGACGAAAGCTCACGATCCCTGGTCGGGTCATCTCGCTTTCCCCGGAGGCCGACGTGACCCGAGCGATCTTTCGCTGCGTGCGACTGCCGAACGCGAGACGCTGGAGGAGCTCGGCCTCGACCTGAGCAAGGACGCAGAGCTGCTCGGTCCCCTCGATCATTTGATGGGACGCGGAGGCAGCGCCGGCAGTGGCTTGGTCATCGCGCCCTTCGTCTTCGCCCTACACTCGGAGCCCATCATGCAGCCCAACCCGGAAGAGGTTCAGCGCTGCTTCTGGACACCCGTCGAACCGTTGTTGCGGGGCGAGCACGACACGACGATCGACGTACAGCATGCGGGACGCTCGGCAGTATTGCCGGCGTATCGCGTCGAAGACGGCGTACTTTGGGGTCTGTCTTATCAGATGCTAACCTCCTTGTTCGCGCTCTTGAATCGATGATCCCTGTTTCATCCCGCGAGGTACCTTGTGAACTCACCCCCCTCACCCGCGCTCGAGCGCTGCCCCCATTGCAAGAGCGACGCCCGCTTGGACAAGCATGCCGACTTCCGGTTCGTGTGCCGGGCCTGCGGCAAACCACGTCTGCCGTTCGACGGGATCACCTTTGCCACTGACCCGACCACGCTGGAGCTGTTACGCACGAGTTACCGCAACGGTGTTGCCCGGCTGGGTTGGCTTTGGGCAAGCATCGGCAGTTTCAGCGCCAGCTTCTTGCTCGGGCTGCTGGCAACGGGAGCGAGCTTCTTGTTCGACTTTCAAGCGCGCACGAATCTCATCCTCGCGGTCTTGACCGCAGTGCCTTTACTCTTGGCTGGCGTTTTCCTCGGGGCGCGCAAACGCGCCAGCAAAGCCCGCAGTGCCAACCTCGAACTCGCGTGGCAAAATGCCGCGAGAGTGATGCGCACACAACGTCGAGGCCAGCTCAGCGCGAGTGAACTTGCCACCGCCCTTCAGCTCGACCTCGACCAGGCGACGTTGTTGCTTGCCAGCGCAGAAGTGGACGATCTACTCACGGAGTCGACGCGCTGGCGGGTCGTAGATGGGACGGACGAGACCACCGAGCAAACCGATGACGCCGTGGAGCAGGCGCAGAACCGCGAAGTGCGGCGCTGAATGCGCTCCGATTCGTTTCTTCAGGTCGCTCCACGCCTTGACAGCGGGGCATCTTTACTCACAAAGACGCCACCAATGACCGTTCCGACGCCGACGTTGCCAAGGGCCGAGTAGCCGATGAAGTGGCTTTTCAATTGGACGATCAACGATTGGTTGACCCTCGGCTATTTGGGCATCTTGAGCCTAGCGTGGTTCGGGTCGGATCCGAGTCCCGACCGCTCGATCGCGGGACCGATGGTGCTGGGAATCCTGGCGACGTTCGTGGTTGGCGTACTCGGTGTGGTCCGATGCGGGATCGGTCCGGAGCGCTTGCGGGCTTTGACTTACCGGCTCGTGCAATTCGGCTGCATCGAAGCCAGTTATTTTTCGTTCCAACACCTGTTGCCCGCCGTCAACCCAGGAACGGTGGATCTGGAACTGTATCAGCTCGATTTGTCGTTGTTCGGCGTCGAACCAGCGATTTGGATGGACCGCTTCATAGGTCCCGTCAGCAGCGAGTGGTTCTCCTTCTTCTATTTCAGCTACTACCTGCTGCTCTTGGCTTACGTCATCCCTTTGGTCTTCGCGAGCAAAGACACGCTGCGACTCGGCGACTTTGGGCTCGGCATGACCATCATCGGCACCGTGGGCCAAGGTTGCTACCTGCTCGTCCCAGGCTTCGGCCCCTACCACGCGCTACCCGATCACTTCCTGCACGCCCTACCCAACGGCTTCTGGTGGCGACAAGTTATCTCGTTGGTCCATGCGGGAGGGGCCCAGAAGGACATCTTTCCCTCGCTGCACACCGCCCTGCCGACCTTCATCACGCTCTTCACGTGGCGGCACCGCAAGCAAGCACCCTACAGTTGGGCGTGGCCGATCGCAGCGTTCATGGCAGCCAACATCATCATCTCGACGATGTTCCTGCGCTGGCACTACCTGATCGACGTGATTGCTGGGTTCACACTCGCCGTCAGCGCCGCGCTGATCTCGGGTCCTTTGTCGCGCTGGGAACAGCAGCGCCGTAAACGCTTGGGCTTCGGTGCGGCCTGGCCTGCGTGGAGCCCCGAAACGGCAGAGGACGCCCCGAAGAACGGGGCGCCC
Organism: Polyangiaceae bacterium; assembly: GCA_036263015.1. Lineage (GTDB taxonomy): Bacteria > Myxococcota_A > Polyangia > Polyangiales > Polyangiaceae > SZUA-265. The sequence goes on from DATAHU010000035.1 coordinate 115,417, forward strand.
TCTTTGGGGACCAACATCGCAAGTTGATTACGGCGCGTGGCGCGCGAGACGTTTCAGGAAACGCCGGCGCAGAAGCCTTCGTAGTCGATGTATTCGGTGATCGTGGGATGCTCGCCACACGTCGGGCAGCTCTTGTTGCGGCGCAACTTGAAGACTCGGAAGGTCATGCCGAGTGAGTCGTACTGCAACAAGCGGCCGTTCAAGACGTCTCCCTTGCCGAGCAAGAGCTTGATCGCTTCGGTAGCTTGCAGCGTGCCGACTACGCCGGGCAGGATGCCGAGCACGCCGGCTTCCGCGCAAGAAGGTGCCAGGTGCGCTGGCGGCGGTTCCGGATACAAGCAGCGGTAACAAGGTCCCTGCCACGGCACGAAGGTCGTGACTTGACCATCGAAACGGAAGATCGAACCGTGGATGATTGGGATCTTGTGCTTGAGCGATGCGTCGTTGACGAGGTAGCGCGTCGGGAAGTTGTCGCAACCGTCGATCACGGCGTCCCACCCCGCGAAGATCCGATCCACGTTTTCGCTCGTCAGGCGCTCCTTGAACTTGACGACTTTGACGTCGGGGTTGAGGTCACGGATGAAGTGCTCCGCGCTGTCGACCTTGGGGGTGCCCAGGCGCGAGGTCGCGTGCAGCACTTGGCGCTGCAAGTTGGACGCGTCGACGGTGTCGGCATCGACCAAACCGATGGTGCCGACGCCAGCAGCCGCCAAGTACATCGCCGCGGGACAACCCAGGCCGCCCGCACCCAGCAAGAGCACTTTGCTCTTGAGCAGCTTCTCTTGTCCGGCCTCACCGACCTCGGGCAAGAGCAAGTGCCGCGAGTAGCGGTCGCGCTGCGCTTCGGTCAGGTTGGGAGGCAGCTCGACCGGATAACCCAGGTCCTTCCAACGCACGAAGCCTGGGTTCGCGCTCAAGACCTTGGTGTAGCCGAGCTCGGCCATGGTCTTGGCCGCGAACGCGCTGCGCGTGCCGCCAGCACAATAGACGACGATTTCGCGCTCCTTGTCGGGCAACTTGGCTTCGACCTGCTGCTCGAGAAACCCGCGGGAAATAGCGATCGCTCCGGGGATGAACCCGTTCTTGACCTCGTCTTTTTCGCGCACGTCCAAGAGCAGCGGCTTGGGCCCGGGAGCCTCCAAACGGGCCTTCAGATCATCGAGAGAGATGGTTTTTACGGTGTTTCGGACGTCCGAAAACAGGTCGACGTAGGTCTTGGCCATGCGCTTCCGTTCTATTCTTGAGTTTTCCGATGTGACAAACTTGCCCGCACAGTATGGGGGCCCGCGGTCGGGCGTCAAGGTGCGGCGTTCCTCGCCGCCAGTGCCCCTACTTCGACCCACGCTGTGCGGCAAGTGATCCCCGCCGTAGGGGTAAAGTTCGGCTCAAATTCGTGCGTCGTTTTGGGAGTCTGGCAGCCAGGCTTGTTAGACTCCCCGGACTCCGAATGTCCACTGCTACCAACAAGCGTCTAGGCGAGCTGCTCGTTCGCGAGAAACTCATCAGCCTGCAGCAACTCAAGAAAGCTCAGGAAGATCAGGCAAAGTCCGGTCAAAATCTGAGCTACACGCTGGCCAAGCTGGGCTTCATCTCGGACAACGAGATCACGGGCTTTTTGAGCACGCAGTATCATCTGCCCGCGGTCAATCTCGAAGAATACGAGATCGAGCAAGAGATCGTGAAGCTGGTGGCGAGAGAGTTCTGCGACAAGCACAAGGTCTTGCCGTTGATGCGTTCGGGCTCGGCCCTGATCGTAGCGATGGCCGATCCGACGAATCTGCACGCGATCGACGACATCAAGTTCCTGACTGGCTTCAACGTCGAGCCGGTAGTCGCGTCCGAAACGGCGATCGCGCAAACGATCGAGCGCTATTACGCCGCTGGTCCCTCTTACGACGAGGTGCTCGCCGATTTCGATCTGCAAGACGCTGACATCGATTTCGCATCCGAGGACGAAGACGAGAACATCGTCGAGCTCGAGCGGGCCAGCGAAGATGCCCCCGTCGTGCGCCTGGTGAACGTGATCCTGCTCAACGCCATCCGCAAGGGCGCGAGCGACATTCACATCGAACCTTACGAGAAGAAGCTGCGCGTCCGCTATCGCGTGGATGGCGTCTTGCAAGAGGAGATGGCGCCACCCTTGAAGCTCAAGAACGCGCTCTCGAGCCGCCTCAAGATCATGAGTCAGCTCGATATCGCCGAGCGCCGTCTGCCGCAAGACGGGCGCATCAAGATGAAGATCGGCAAAGACCGCGAAATGGACTTTCGCGTCAGCGTGCTGCCGACGATGTGGGGCGAAAAGATCGTGCTCCGCTTGCTCGACAAGAGCAACTTGCAGCTCGACATGGCGAAGCTCGGCTTCGATCCCAAACCCCTGGACGACTTCAAGTGGGCGATCGGACAACCCTGGGGCATGGTGCTGGTCACGGGTCCCACGGGTTCGGGTAAGACCACGACGCTCTACTCGGCGCTCACCGAATTGAACAAGCCGGGTTCGAACATCAGCACCGCCGAGGATCCCGTCGAATACAACTTGATGGGCATCAACCAAGTGCAGATGCACGACGACATCGGCTTGAACTTCGCCGCCGCCTTGCGCAGCTTCTTGCGCCAAGACCCCGACATCATCATGGTCGGCGAGATCCGCGACTTCGAAACGGCGGAGATTGCGGTCAAAGCCTCACTCACGGGTCACTTGGTGCTGTCCACGTTGCACACCAACGACGCCCCTGCGACGATCTCGCGTCTGTTGAACATGGGTATCGAGCCCTTCTTGATCACGGCTAGCGTCAACTTGGTGCTGGCGCAACGCTTGGCGCGCCGCATCTGCAAGGACTGCAAAGAGAGCATCAAGCCCGATCAGAAACTGATGGTCGAGCTCGGCATGTCGCCGGAACAGATCGCAAAGGCCGAGGTGTGTGCCGGTAAGGGTTGCGCGACCTGCGGCGGCACCGGTTACAAGGGCCGCGTAGCGATCTACGAAGTCATGCGCTTCGGAGACAGCCTGCGCGAGATGGTGCTTCAAGGTGCTTCGACGGCAGAGCTCAAGACTGCGGCGATCAGGGACGGCATGAGCTCGCTGCGCATGAGCGGCATCGGCAAAGTGTGCACCGGCATGACGACGATCGAAGAGATCATGCGCGTGACCATGGCTGATTAGCGCCGTCCCATCGCGGTAAGTTTGGAGATCTGCTGTTGGCGCCGTGGTTCGGCGCTTTTGCCGAGTGTCTGTAGGCTGCCAGCCTACAGACGCGACGCGCCGAAACCGTTCGTGGTGACGACGAGGCGGACGCATCTGCGTTGTCGACTCACCCCACAAATGGCTGCAGTATTCTTGGGGTTCACTCTTCGCATCTGCACCCGCCGCGCTCTGACGGAGCTCGGTCCGACTTTCACCACGGGCTGCTAGCGCTGCCCAAGCTACGAGACTCAATGAATTCCGGACTCAAGATCAACCTTCACCAGTTGCTGCGCGCGATGATTGAGAAGGGCGCGAGCGACATGCACATCACCACGGGCTCGCCTCCCCTGTTGCGCATCGACGGCAGCGTGGTGCCGCTGAAGCTCGAACCCTTGACGCCGATCGAGACGAAGCAGATCTGCTACTCGATCTTGACCGAGGAGCAGAAGATCGAGTTCGAGAAGAAGAAGGAACTCGATCTTTCCTTCGGCGTGAAGAATCTATCGCGCTATCGCGCCAACATCTTCATGCAGCGCGGCGCCGTCTCGGGTGCCTTCCGCGCGATTCCGTTCAAGATTCTCTCGTTCGACGAGTTGGGGTTGCCGCCGGTAGTGGCCGAATTGGCGGAGCGCCCTCGCGGCCTGATTCTCGTCACTGGACCCACGGGTTCGGGCAAAAGCACCACGCTCGCGTCGATCATCGACAAGGTCAACTCCGAGCAACGTCTGCACATCATCACCATCGAAGATCCAATCGAGTATTTACATCCGCACAAGCGCAGCATCGTCAATCAGCGTGAACTTGGAGCCGACACGCACTCGTTCAAGGACGCGCTCAAGTACGCACTACGTCAGGATCCCGATGTGGTGTTGATCGGCGAGATGCGCGATCTGGAGACGATCGAAGCTGCGCTGACCATCGCCGAGACGGGCCACTTGGTGTTCGCCACCTTGCACACCAACTCGGCCGCTCAAAGCATCAACCGCATCATCGACGTGTTCCCACCCCATCAGCAGGCGCAGGTGCGCGCGCAACTGTCGTTCGTGCTGGAGGGCGTGCTGAGTCAGCTGCTGATCCCGCGCGGAGGCGCGCCGGGCCGCGTGATGTCGATGGAGGTGCTCGTCCCCAATGCCGCAATCCGAAACCTGATCCGCGAAGACAAGGTCCACCAGATCTACTCTCAGATGCAGGTCGGACAAGGTAAGCACGGGATGCAGACCATGAACCAATCGCTTTTCTCGCTCTACGCGCGGCGCCTGATCACTCTGCAAGAGGCGCTGGGACGCTCGACCGAACAGGACGAGCTGCGCATGATGATCGAGAACAAGGGCGGCATCGCACCCTCCAGCTAACCGGTGGTCCAGTGGACGCGATCGGTCCGTCGGCGGACGCCGGCTGAACCCGTGTGACTGAATGGTTTTGGGCGAGACCCAGCGAGGTTGCGGCCGAATCGCCCGGAGCGACCTGCTGGTCCGTAGGACGTGAGGTCGCACGATCGCGCTGGTATCGGCCGAAAACATCAGTCACGCTCGGCGGCCCCCTGAACGATAGGTGCTTTCACCCTTGCGCGCGGTCGCTTTCGACGGCATGTACCCCCCGGCAAACATCCCATGTGCGGCGTATTTGGCATCTACGGCCATCCTGAAGCGGCAAACCTCACGTACTTGGGACTGCACGCGTTGCAGCACCGCGGCCAGGAAAGCGCAGGCATCGCGACCAGCGATCGCGGCCACTTGGCGCTGCACCGGGGGATGGGCCAAGTCACGGACGTCTTTCCCCAGAGTCAGCTCGATAAGTTAGCGGGACGCTCTGCGATCGGACACGTGCGCTACTCCACGGCGGGGGGCTCGTTTCTCAAGAACGCGCAACCCATCGGCGTCGATTACGCCCATGGTCAGATCGCGATTGCGCACAACGGTAACCTGACGAACGCCCTGGTGTTGCGTGAGCAGCTCGAGCAGAGCGGTTCGATTTTCCAAAGCGCGAGCGACACCGAGGTGATCGTTCATCTGCTGGCGACGAGCGCGCAACGCACGACCGAAGACCGCCTGGCAGACGCGCTGAGCAAGGTCGAAGGCGCGTATTCGTTGTTGTGTCTGACGGAGACGAAGATGCTCGCCGTCCGTGACCGACACGGCATTCGCCCCTTGTGCATCGGACGCATGCGCAGCGCTCCCAACGCATACGTCGTTTCGAGTGAGCCCGCGAGCTTCAGCTTGATCGAAGCCGAATTCGTGCGGGACGTCGAGCCGGGCGAGATCGTCTTGTTCGACGCTCACGGCATGCGCAGCGTGCGGCCTTTCCCCAGCGCTGAAAGTAAACACTGTATCTTCGAGTACATCTACTTCGCGCGGCCCGACTCGACGCTCGACGGCCTCAACGTCTACCAGGCGCGCAAGAACTTCGGACGCGCTTTGGCGCGTGAGAACCGCGTCGCGGCCGACGTGGTCGTGCCGGTGCCAGACTCGGGCGTCCCCGCCACGATCGGCTTCTCCGAGGCTTCGGGCATTCCTTACGAAATGGGCCTGGTGCGCAGCCACTACGTCGGGCGCACGTTCATCGAGCCGCAGCAGAGCATTCGCCACTTCGGCGTGCGCTTGAAGTTGAGCCCGGTGCCGGAAGTGTTCGCCGGCAAGCGCGTGATCGTCGTCGACGACAGCATCGTGCGTGGCACCACCAGCCGCAAAATCGTCAAGATGATCCGCGATGCGGGCGCCAAGGAGGTGCACATGCGCATCTCGAGCCCGCCGACGCGTTGGCCCTGTTACTACGGCATCGATACGCCGACGCGCGACGAGCTGATCGCCGCGAGCCAGAGCATCGAAGAGATCAATCAGTTCGTGACTAGCGACTCGCTCGCGTACCTCTCGCACGAGAGCATGATCCAGTCGGTGGTTTCGAGCACCGGTCGACGCGGCGCCGGGCTAGCCGCGGGCGCGCCTCACAACGGCGTCGCACACTCGGACATCGAAGCCGCGCTCGCCCGAAACCTGGCTGAAGGCGCCCCGGACAGCGCGCGCCAGGATCGTGAGCGTCATTTGCCGATGGCCGCATCGGAGCGGGGCCCGCACTCGTTCTGCGACGCGTGCTTCACGGGGCATTACCCGATACAATACAAGGCGCCGCCACGCTCACGTCAGATGCGGCTGCTCGACATCTGACACTTCGAGCGCCCTTCGGAGGCCTCGCGTTTCAGCTATGACTTCGCTTCCAGCTCGCGTCTCCATCTACGAGGTATCGCCGCGAGACGGGCTTCAGAATGAAGCCGCGATAGTGCCGGTCGGGCAAAAGGGCCTCTTGATCCAGGCCCTGGTGGGGGCAGGGCTCAGGCGGATCGAGGTCACGAGTTACGTCTCGCCGCGTTGGATCCCCCAACTCGCAGATGCCGACGAGCTCACGAAGGACATCGCACGCCCGGGTGGCGTGCGTTTCAGTGCTCTGTGCCCCAACTCGCACGGCCTCGAACGCGCCGTAAACGCGGGCATGCAGGAGATCGCGATCTTCCTTTCGGCGAGCGAGACGCACAACCAGAAGAACACCAATCGCAGCATCGAGCGCTCGCTGTGGGTGTTCGAGGAGCTCGTGCCGCTGGCCATCACCTCCGACCTGAAGGTTCGAGCGTACATCTCCACCGTCTGGGGTTGCCCGTACGAGGGCGCGGTCGACGAAGGCCGAGTGCTGGAGATCGCCCAAGCGTTAATCCGGTTCGGCTGCTATCAAGTGAGCCTCGGCGATACGATCGGGGTCGGGACTCCGAATCAGACGGCGCGCATCGTCGAGCTGTTCTTGCGCCATTTGCAGCCTGATCAGGTCGCGTTGCACATGCACGATACCCGCGGCACAGCGCTGGCCAACGCCTTGGTCGGCTTGCAGCACGGCATCACGCACTTCGACGCGTCGGTCGCCGGCCTCGGCGGCTGCCCCTATGCACCTGGCGCCGCCGGTAACTTGGCGACGGAAGATTTGGTCTACATGCTCGAAGGCATGGGCATCGAGACTGGGATAAACTTGCCGGCGCTCGTAGAGGCGGGCCGCGTCGCAGAGCGCATCGTAGGCCGCCCCCTGCCCGGCAAAGTGCATCAAGCCGGTGTGCCAACGCTGCGACGCTGATCATGCTGCGACCACCGATCACTCTGCGACGATGGACCGGACGTAAAGCGCCCCGATGCGCCGGCGCTTGCCGTGCTGGGCAGGCCCGGCCCATCAGAACTCGCAGGGTAAGGCAAGTTCGACCGTCAGCCTTCGACCAAGCGCGCCGAGTAAACGCCGCTGAGCGCGCCCAAGCGCTGCAGGACACTTCCCAAGTGCGTCGAGTTCCGCGTCGTGATTGACAGGCGAACCCGAAGGTCACCAGCGGCACGTTGACTGTCGCTACGCACGACCTTCGCGCCCAAAGAGCCCACCAGCTTCACGACCGCGGGCAACACCTTGGCGTCGTCCTGCGCTTCGATTTCGAGCGATACGGTGTGGCTGTCCTTGGCGTCGGGGCCCCAATCGATTTCGACCCAGCGCTCGCGCTCGGGCGAGTCGTGCACGTTGTCGCAGTCGCGGCGGTGGATCACGATGCCGCGACCGCGCGTGACGAACCCCACGACGTCATCGCCGGGCAACGGATTGCAGCAACGCGCACGGTTGCCCATCACGTCCGGAACCCCATGCAACGACAACCCCGACGTGCTGCGCGGGCGCTTCTCGGCCTGCGGCAGCAGCCCCGGATCGAAGCTCGGATCGCTCTCGGGCGCGTGCGCGCGCTCGAGCTCAATCGCGGTGGACGCGGCGACTTGTGGGCTCTTGTCACCGTAACCGATGGCCGCGAACAAATCGTCGAGTGTCGTAAATTCGAGCGCGCTGGCAATGTCTTCGTGTTTGGTGTGGCGCAGCTCCACCTTGGCGAGCTCTCGCTTCAGTAACTCGCGACCCGCAGCGATCGCTTGATCGCGATCTTGTTCGCGGAACCAATGCCGAACTTTGGAGCGCGCGCTGGGCGTGCGCAAGTAACCCGAATTGACGTTCATCCAATCGCGGCTCGGCTCGGGCCTGCTGTGAGTCAGCATCTCGACGCGGTCGCCGGTTTTCAGCTCGTAATCGAGCGGTACGATTTGATCGTTCACGCGCGCGCCGCGCGTGCGGTGCCCAACCAGCGTGTGGATGCGATAGGCAAAATCCAAGGGCGTGGCGCCCTTCGGCAAATCGACGATGTCACCCTTGGGAGTGAACACGTAGACCTGATCTTCGAACAGATCGGTCTTCAAGGATTCGACGAACTGCTTCGGATCTTTGAGCTCCTGCTCCCAATCGAGCAAGCGCCTCAGGAGCATGAACTTGTCCTGCGCCAGACCCGCTGAATCGCGCCGCTCCTTGTAGGCCCAATGCGCGGCTACGCCGTATTCGGCGAAGCGGTGCATTTCGAAGGTGCGAATCTGCACTTCGACCGGTAACCCGAGCGGACCAATGACGGCCGTGTGCAGCGATTGATAACCGTTGCTCTTCGGCATCGCGACGTAGTCGTCGAATTCGCCTTTGATCGGATGCCACATCGAGTGCACGACGCCGAGAATGCCATAGCAATCCTGTGTGCGTTCGGTGATCACGCGCACGGCACTGACGTCGTAGATCTGCTCGAAGCTGACGTGCTTCTTCTGCATCTTCTTCCAGATGCTGTAGATGTGCTTGGGACGTCCGGCGACAAGGGCCTTCAGCCCCTCGCTTTCGAGCTTTTGGCGCAGCTCCAGCACGACGCGCTCGATGTACTGCTGGCGTTCGCGCGCGCGTTGATTGAGTAGCCCCGAAAGCGTCGCGTAGTGCTCGGGGTCGAGCACCAAAAACGCGGTGTCTTCGAGCTCCGATTTGAATTGCCAGATACCCAGGCGATTGGCGAGCGGCGCAAACACCTCGAGCACTTCGCTCGCCACCTCGACGCGCGTCGCGGCGGGCAGCTCGTTCACGTGCCGCATCAACAAGACGCGCAGCGCCAGCACGATCAAGATCACGCGCACGTCCTTGGCCATCGCCAAGAACATGCGGCGCAGCGTCTCGGCAGCTTCACCCTCGAGCCGGTGCCAACGGATGCGATCGAGCCGCGCGACGCCATCGAGCAGACGTCGTACTTCCTCGCTCAGAGACTCGCTCACACTCGCGGGCAAGCTGGAGGATCCAGTAACCCAGGGCGCCAAGACTGCAGCGCCCACCGCCGCGGGATCGAGGCGCATTTCGAGCAACATGCGCCCCGCGACCTGACCGTGCATGGCAAGGCGCTGCCCGTCGACGCCAGTGGCGAGACGTTCTGCTTCGGCCAGACATCGATCGAGCACGACGCGCTCGACATCTGGGTACGCGCGCCGGGCGAGTTCGGTCAGTTCCGCCATGGGCTTGGCATTCTAATCAGCGTTTTGGTGCTGTCATTCGCCCATGCAGGCCAAGCCGCACGATTCGACTCAATCGCGTTCGTAGAACTTCGCTTGCGATGGATCGACGTAATAGAAACGCTGGTAGCGGGGACGATCGAAGGTGAAAGCCCCGAAAGCGTTGATCGCGACGCCCAGCGCCGCGACCAGCCAAAACCAACGACCCAAGCGCCTGCCCCCACTGGCCAGCAGCGCGAACAGGAACACGACGTAGTCGTTCGAGAAGCGGTAGCCGAACTGAGACCAACCGGTGTTCTGATAGAAGAGCGTCGGCAGCGCGACCGTCGCCACCGTCAACCACAACCCGACGTGCAGCCAGCGCCGATCGAAGAGCGGGGCCTCGGGGGCGTCGGGAGCAAGTTCCAACTTGGGCCACAAGAGCCACAAGTAGATCGGCGAGGTGAACCAAAGCGCCAAGCCGTGGACGTTGATGCGAAAGGGTGCAGCGTCACCGCCGCTCCACGGCAACATCGAAAGCAGGACGCCCAAGTTGCGCGACAGGTAGTGGTAATCGAACAGCCCCCACTTCTCCATCCGGCCTTGCCAGGCAACGGTGAGAAAGCGGTAACCATTCTCGAAGGGGTCGTCGAAGCGCGCGTGATTGTACCAGAAGGTAAACCCCAAGCAGGCAGCGACGGGTAGAGCGAAAAGGGCCCAGCGCACGAGCAAACGCCGATAGTCGATCCGAGACGCGAACGCCCGGAGGCCACCCAACACGGCGTGCGGCGCTTCGAACGAGGCGTCGCCGAGCGAGACCCGGAGCGACTCCATCACGAACAAGGGCACGGCAAACAGCAACGGGGTGCGCGTGAGCGACCCCAAACCCAGCCACAGCCCCGCCCACAACGGCGCGCGTGCACCTAGCGCACACAGCGCGTAGCTGGCCGCCAAGCACACGCCGATCACGTGGGCCGCGTACCAGACCGTGCCCTGCACGGCGCTGAAGTAAAAGACGGTGCCAAAACACGCGAGGAGCCCCAAGGCGGCGTTCTGCAGCCATGACCGGGTACTGAAGCCGAGCTCGGCGATGCGCTCGAGCAACAGATAGATCAGCACTGGGGCGAGCGCCGAGAACCACAGGAACACTTGGCCGTCCCGCACACTCTCGACATCCGAAGCGATCGCCACGAACGGCAACAGCACCACGGCGGGGAACGGCGGGAAGGCCACGTACCAGTGCCCTTCGTAGTTGGCGAAATCGTTGCCGTGAGCATACGCGGGCGGCGCACCATCGAGCGACAGGCGCCCCTCGAGCCAACCCTTCGCCAAGAGCGCGAAGTGGTTGTACGACGTATGCGTGGTGAGAACCTGACGCGAAGCGGTCAGCATGAACACGCCCAGCGCGAGCACGTACAGCGACAGCGCGACGATCAACCGCCGGCGTTTCGGCGAAGCGCCAACCAAAGACCCTAGAAGCTCGAGACGGGACACCGGGCAGCGCTTTAGCAAATCACGAGCCCCAATGGCCAAGGTTGGGCTTTGCTTCCCGCGGCCCGAGCGCTACCCTGGGCGCTTCAATGGAACCTGGGCTGTTCAGCGTCAACGTCAGCGACATCGAGCGCGAGGAGCAACACCGCTCTTGGGCAATCCCAACGGATTGGCTCGAGTGGGCGCTCAAGGACTCGGAGGCCACCCCAACCGGCAAGTCCGGCCAGTTGACCGCGGCGCTCCTCAAGAACGGTCGCGAGTTCCTCGTGCGCGGGCAAATCGACGTCGAGGTCAGTTTGCCTTGCGCTCGAACCCTCGAGCCCGCGGTGTATCGCCTGCAACCAGCGCTGTTTTTGCTGCTGGGACGCCAAGCGGGAGCCAACGAAGGACCGCACCGCGCACGCGCCAAAGCCCGCGCAGCGACGACCGAAGACACCGGTCTGAGCGACGACGAGGCCGCGGAGGACACGTTCTCGGGCGAGACTTTGGTGCTCGATCGTTTCGTGCGCGAGCAGGTGTTGTTGGAATTGCCCATGTTCCCGTTGCGTTCGGACTTGCGCTCCGGCGCGTCCCCCGCTAACGGTGCCGCTCCCCAAATCCCGGACCGCGGCGCTGCCGTGGATCCACGCTTGGCTCCCCTGCGGGCCATCGCGGACCGGATGAGGGAAGACCAAGAGGCACCGGAAGCAGCTGGGCCTATGAACAAGAAGAAGTAGTCAAGGAGAGACCCGTGGCTGTACCCAAGCGACGCACCACTTCGAGCCGCCGAGACATTCGTCGCGCTCAGCACGACAAGATCACGGCGCCCAACCTGATCCCCTGCCCCAATTGTTCCGCCCCGACGCAAGCGCACCGCGTTTGCCCCGAGTGTGGCTTCTACAAGGGCCGCGCGATCATTCAGCAGAAGACGACGGAAGAACCGACGTCCTGAGCCGGCGCCTGAATCCAGCATGAAGGTCGCTTGGCTGTTCCCAGGACAGGGGGCACAAAAAGTCGGCATGGGTGCAGACGTCGCCGAGACATTCTCGGCTGCGCGCGCCATCTTCGAAGAAGCCAATCGAAGCCTCGACTTCGACATCACGCGCTTGTGCTTCGAAGGCCCGGAGAGTGACTTGACGCTCACCGCCAACACGCAACCGGCGTTGGTGACGGTGAGTTCGGCAATCGTCGCTGCCTTGAAGCAGGCCCATGGCGAGCTGCCCGTGCCGTTTGCGGCTGCGGGGCATTCGCTAGGTGAATACAGCGCGTTGGTGGCAGCGGGTTCACTCGCTTTCTCGGACGCAGTGCGCATCGTGCGCTTGCGCGGCAGCGCCATGCAAGAAGCCGTGCCGCAGGGCCAGGGCGCAATGTTGGCGCTGATCGGCGCCAGCGAGCAAGACGTCCGCGCGCTGTGCGACGAAGCCCGCGAGGCTGACGTGCTCTCCCCCGCGAACTTCAACTGCCCCGGACAAATCGTGATTGCGGGCCACGCCGAAGCCGTCGAGCGTGCCAAAGCCTTGGCCGGGTCGCGCAAGATGAAGGCGATCCCGCTCAAGGTGAGCGCGCCTTTTCATTGCGCATTGATGCAACCTGCCGCGCTGGCAGTCGAGCGAGCTCTGGGTGAGATTGCAACGAAGCCGTTGCTCTTCCCCGTCGTCAGCAACGTGCTCGGCGAGCCGAACCAGGATGCGTCGCAAGTGCGCGATCTGTTGGTTCGCCAAATCGACGGCGCCGTGCGCTGGGAGCAAACGATTCGTTGGCTCGTGTCGCAAGGCGTCACTCACGCCCTCGAGCTCGGTCCGGGCCAGGTGTTGGCAGGCCTGGTGAAGAAGACCGACAAGGCATTGAAGGTCCTGAGCGTGGGCGATGTCGCGAGCATCAGCGAAGTGCCGTCGTTCCTTGCGAGTTGAATTCGACCGGCGCTCGGTGCTAGGCAACCGGCCGAATCCTGCTGTGAGGCCGGTGTTTTCTCAGTTGAACCCAAGGATGGCGTGCTACACACGCCCGCCCTGCGTGGCCGGTACCATTTGCCCGCCTCGCCCCTGAAGCTTGAAGAAGCCGTCGCGCTTGAAGAAGCCTTAGAAAGCCCAACGATGTTCGACCTGCAAGGCAAAGTGGCAATCGTCACCGGAGGCTCCCGCGGCATTGGCCGAGCCTGTGCCAAAGCATTGGCCGCGCGCGGAGCGCACGTGGTCATCACCTACGTGGGCGGAGAACAAGCTGCGAGCGACACCTGCGCCGAGATCGTGGCGCAAGGCGGCAAGGCCGAAGCGGAGCGCTTCGACGTGGGCAACATGGCCGAAGCCGAACAGGCGATCAGCGAGGTGGCGCGCCGATTGGGTCGCCTCGACATTCTCGTGGCCAATGCCGGCATCTCGCTCGACGGTCTGCTGTTGCGCCTGAAGGAAGAAGATCTGGATCGCACCCTGGCGGTTAACCTAAAAGGTGCGATCGCGTGTTGCAAAGCCGCGATCAAGCCGATGATCAAGAGCCGTGCAGGCCGCATCATCTTCGTGTCGAGCGTGGTCGGCGAAAGCGGCAATGCCGGGCAGACGGCTTACGCTGCTTCGAAGGGCGGCATGCTGGGCGCCGCCAAGTCGATGGCGCGCGAATACGCGTCGCGCAACATCACCGTCAACGCCGTCACGCCGGGTTACATCCAAACCGACATGACGGGCGCGCTCAACCAGGAGCAACAAACCGCGATGTTGAGCGGCGTCCCATTGGGGCGAGCCGGCAGCGCTGAAGAAGTCGCGGCGGCGGTCGTCTTTCTCGCCTCCGACGAGGCGGCATACATCACCGGGCATACCCTGCGAGTCAACGGGGGCATGCTCATGTAGTTGGTAACTTCCGCGCCCCGCTCAGACTGGGCCCGGAAGCAAACGGTAGTAAACGCGCTCACGCGGTGGGCGCCCAAGCAGTGTCAGTGGAGGCAGCAAATGGCAGAAGATATCGCGACCGAGGTCAAGCGAATCATCAAAGAACAACTCGACGTCGAAGAGGGTGACATCAAGCCCGAATCTTCGTTCATCGACGACCTCGGTGCCGATTCCTTGGGCCTCGTGGAACTGGTCTTGGCCTTCGAGGAGGCTTTCGAGATCGACATTCCCGACGAAGACACGGAGCAAATCCGCACCGTGAACGATGCGGTCGAGTACATCAAGAAGCACAAGAGCGCCTGAGGCCTCTGCCTTCTCGCGTTCGTAGCTCTTCGAGCTAGAGCGGCCATCAACGCCCGAGTGCGGGCAACTCCCAGAGTGCCCGGTGGCCGCTCGATTTGCCCCGAACCTTTTCAACTATGGAACGTGTCGTAGTTACAGGGCTCGGACTCGTCACACCCATCGGCATCGGAGCTCAAGCGACCTTCGAGTCGTTGATGGCCGGCAAGAGTGGCGTGGGGCCGATCAGTCTGTTTGAAGCAACCCCCGCGTTTGCGACGCGTTTCGCCGCAGAGGTGAAGGGCTTCGAGCTCAGTCAGTTCGTGCCCAAGAAGAAGCACAAGGAGTTGGCGCGCTTCACGGGCTTCGCGCTGGCCGCCACGCGCATGGCGATAGAGCAAGCGGGGCTGGAACTGACCGAGGCGGAAAGTGAACGCGCCGGTTGTTTCATTGGCGTCGGCTTTGGCGGAATCGACCAGCTCGAGCGCATGATCCACACGCTCGACGACAAAGGACCGGAGCGAGTCAGTCCCTACTTCATTCCGTCGATCATCGGTAATTTGGCGGCGGGACAGATCACGATCGAGTTTGGACTGCACGGACCAAGTTACTGCCACACGAGCGCCTGCGCTTCGAGCGCGCACGCGATTGGCGAGGCTTACGAGTGGATTCGCTCGGGGCGCGCGGACGTGATGATCGCCGGCGGTGCCGAAGCGGCGATCACGGCAACTTCGGTCGCGGGTTTCAACGCGATGTATGCGCTCAGCAAGCGCAACGCGGAACCCGAACGCGCCAGTCGTCCCTTCGATCGAGAGCGAGATGGCTTCGTGATGGGCGAAGGCGCCGGCACGCTCGTTCTCGAATCGCTAACCCGTGCCCAGAAGCGCGGAGCCGTGATCTTGGCCGAGATCTCGGGCTGGGGCGCGAGCAGTGATGCGTTTCACGTCACCAAACCCGCGCACGGCCATCCGCAGGCCACACGCGCTATGAAGTTGGCGCTGACGAGTGCGGGCCTGAACCCCGAACAGGTGGGCTACATCAACGCGCATGGGACTTCCACGCCGACCGGCGATCTCGAAGAGTCGCTAGCGATCGAGACGGTGTTCGGGGCGCACGCACTGAGCAAGCAGCTGTGGGTCAGCTCGACCAAATCGATGATGGGGCATTCACTCGGTGCGGCTGGGGCCGTGGAAGCGGCGATTTGCGTCAATGCCGTACTCACCGGCCAGATCCCTCCGACGATCAATCTCGACAACCAAGATCCGGAGTGCCGGCTGGATTGCGTGCCGCTCTGGGCGCGCGAACGACCAATTGAGCACACTCTCAGTAACTCGTTCGGCTTTGGTGGGACGAATGCCGTGCTCGTGGTATCTCGCTTCGCTGCTTAGCGGTCTCGAACACGAACATGCAATGCCCCAACTGCAAAGCCATCGATAGCCGGGTCGTGGACTCGCGCACCGCCGGTGGCGGACAAGTCACGTGGCGGCGCCGTGAATGTGACTCGTGCAAGCGGCGGTTCACTACCTACGAGCGCGTCGAGTACTCGCTGCCAACGGTGATCAAACGCGATGGCCGGCGTGAAAACTTCGACCGCGAGAAGTTGCTACACAGCCTGCGGGTGGCGTGCAAGAAGCGTCCCGTTTCGAACGACGCCCTCGACGACCAGGTCGCAGGCTTGGAGCGGGAGCTGTCCGAAGAGGGGGCGCGCGAGGTTTCGACCAAACTGCTCGGGGAGCGCGTCATGGCTCGGCTCAAAGAGCTCGATGACGTCGCCTACGTCCGATTTGCCAGCGTCTACAAGTCCTTCCGGGACATCGACGAGTTCATCCAAGAGATGAGCAAGCTTGTGAGCGCCCGTTCAAACAGGTAGATCTCGCCCATGGCGGATACTGACGCCGAGTTGATGCAACGTGCCCTGGACCTGGGCGCCCAAGGCGATCCGTCCCCCAACCCGCACGTCGGCGCCGTCATCGTCAAGAATGGGCAGGTCATCGGCGAGGGCTTCCACGCCGAAGTCGGTGGCCCACACGCCGAAGTGACCGCGATCTCCCAAGCGGGAGACGCGGCCAAGGGCGCAACCCTGTACGTCACGCTCGAGCCGTGTGCCCATCAAGGTCGAACTGGGCCGTGCGTCGAAGCGATCCAGAACGCTGGCATCAGGCGCGTGGTGATCGGCTGCCGTGACCCGAATCCAAACGTCGTTGGCCACGGCGTCGAGTGGCTGCGTGAGCACGACATCGAAGTCGAACTCGGCATCCTGGCCGAGAAGGCGCAAGCTCTGATCGCGCCGTGGGCACGTTACGTCACCGATCAAATCGCGTATTTGTCCGTAAAAATGGGCGTATCGCTCGATGGGCGCACGGCCTCGCGCACCGGCGTCTCCAAATGGATCACGGGTGAGTCTGCCCGGGCGCGCGTGCATTCACTGCGCGCCGGCCACGACGCGGTGTTGGTCGGCATCAATACCATCCTGAGCGATGATCCGCTGCTCACGGTGCGTGAAGTCGAAGGCCGCAATCCGATTCGCTGCGTGGTCGACAGTAAGCTGCGATTGCCGCTGCAGAGTTACCTGGTAACCACGGCCCGCGAGATCCCGACCTGCGTGCTCACGACGGAAGAAGCATCGCCGGGCGCGGAAGAGTCGCTGGTCAACGCAGGGGTATCGGTGATTCGAGTGCCGAGCACGCCCCAGGGACGCTGCGACGTCACGCTCGTGCTCAAGGCGTTGGCAGCGCGGGAAGTGGTCAGCGTACTGTGTGAGGGCGGCGCGGAGCTCACGGGCTCCCTGTTCGCGGCGCGCTTGCCGAGCGAACTGCACTTGTTTTTGGCCCCCGTCTTGCTCGGGCCAAGGGGTCGTCCGGCGGCCGTGGATTGGGCTGGGCCCGACGGCTTGAACGATGCGCCGCGCATTTCGCCGGCCACTTGGGAGCTGTGTGGAACCGACGCGTACGTGCACGGACCTGTCGTCTACCCAAAGCGCAAATCGACGGGTGCCACGACGGAATAGCAGCGCCAGTGGGGGCTGGGCTCGGATTGCCGTGTTGGGGCGTGCGTGCTACATGTCGCTCGATGGCCATTCGTCCGATCCTGACCTATCCCGATCCTCGCCTGCGTGAGGTCGCCAAAAACGTCGACGTCGTAGACGACTCGATTCGCGAGCTGATCGACGATATGGCCGAGACCATGTACGACGCGCCGGGCTGCGGTCTGGCTGCGAATCAGATCGGCGTGGCTCTGCGGATCTTCGTCGTCGATACGGCCGACGAAGACTCGCCCAGTGATTTGCGCGTCTTCATCAACCCCGAGATCGTCGACACCGCGGGTTTCCAAACCTGGGAAGAGGGGTGCTTGTCCTTCCCTGGGGTGAGCGAAGAGATCAAGCGCGCCCAGCGCCTGCGCGTGCGCGCCTTGGATCGCGACGGTCAACCGTTCGAGCTCGAGGCCGATGGCCTGCTGGCGGTCGCCATTCAACACGAGAACGACCACTTGAACGGCGTGCTGATGGTCGACAAGTTCAATGCCCTGAAGCGGCGCATGATCGGCAAAAAGGTCGCCAAGGCGACACTCCATCCCGAGACTTGAGGAATCAATCACGCCCTGCTGGCGACCCGAGCTCGTCGTTGATTAGCGCTCGTCGTTGATTGGCGCTCGACGTTGATTAACGCTCGGGGCGGCAGGCACTGCCTCAGCGTTCGGGCGCGATGGTCGTGCGGGCTGCGCGCCCGAAGATGCCGCTGTCGATGCGCACGCCGCGCGTCTTGAGCGCGAGCGCGAAGTGGGGCCTGCGTCCCGACGGGTTGAAGCTGCCTTCGACAGCGCCTCCCGAGGCGATGCGATCGACCACGAACGTGAAGATGTCGTTGGCGGTGATGCTGCCGTCCTGAGCGCGTCCCAATTCAGCGACGCGCAACACGCGGCTACGCCCATCGCGCAACCGCCCCACTTCGATCGCCAAGTCGAAACCGGCGACCACGGAGTCCGCGAGCGCGGCTGGCGTTGCCGCTTGAGAGCCGAGCGCCATCTGCGCCACCATTTGCGACACGCCTCGCTCAATCGAGCGCATCGGCAAGCGCGCGAGCACTCCCTCCGCGCCCTCGAACATGGCGCGCAGAATCGCCAGCGCTCGCCCGCCCTGCGAGATGCCATCGACGACCAAGCGATGACCCGCGACATCGGCCACGCGCGCGAGCACCAAGTCCAAACGCACCCCGGGCGCTTCGTGCAGCATCATGCTGCGACCTTCGAGCGTGGAAGGATCGCCATCGCCGAGCCACAGTAGGCGTTCACCTTCGGCGGCACGCGCGAGCGCGGCCAACAACTGCTGCGCGCCACTGGCGCTCGAACCGACGATCAGAATGTTCGCGCGACCCGTGACGCACTGGCTCAAGAACGTGGCCAGATTGCGCGACAGCGTGCCGGCCCGTACCAAGTCTTCTAGATTAACGCTCATGCCGTCGCGCCGACGCAGCCGCACGATCGGACCATCGGGACTGGTTGGCCCACGCACGAGGTCCAACGTCATGGCCCAGGACGGCAGAAAGCGTTGGGCCAGTTGCTCGTTCGGGTGCAAAGGCACGCCCTCGTGCGCACACAAACGCTCGACCGCTCGTTCGAGCGAACCCGGAGCGCAAAACGGTAAGGCATGCGCACGCTCGGAGCCGCGCTGGAACGTAAGGTAGCCGTTGCCCGACGCGGCGATCTCGTTGATCGACGGATCGCCGAGCAACTCACCGATCGGCCCCACCTCGAGCAACTCGTTGCGCGCGTGATGCTTGAGCGCGAGCAGCCGTGCTGCATCTAGCGCTGGATCGCGTTGCAACTCCACGGCCGCTTCCTCGAGCAGTGCATCGACTCGTGGCGCCAGAGTAACAGGGTCTTCGATACGCCCCACGGCGCCGAGTACCCGTTCGACCAAGAAGCGCACGCAGCTGATGATGTGTGCATCGAACTCGAAGGCCTCGACTTGCATCTCGGCGTCGATCTCGGAATCGCGTTCATCGGTGCGGGCGAGCGGCACGGCGCCTGGCATTTGACCGGTAACCTGGCCATGCGAGCCCGCGAGCTGCTGCTCCGGAGTGATCTCGACCTCGGGCGAGATGCGCGGCGCCGCGCCAGGCGGCGGCATCGAGGGCGGCGGCGCGCTCGGGCTCGACGCGTTCGCAAGCGCTGGTCCATCCTGTACCACGACCGAGGCTTCGGCTTGTGAGCCCTCGCCCTCTTCGATCCGGAGGACGTAATCGCCGAGATAAATGCGGTCCCCTTGCCGCACCAGCGTGGCTTGAGCTATGCGGCGCCGATTGAGGTACGTGCCGTTGGTGCTGTTCTGATCGCTGACGAAGAAGCGACCATCGGACGCCCATTCGATCCGACAGTGGCGTTTGCTGACGTTGCCCTTGGGCAGCACCAAGTCATTGCCCTGGACGCGACCAATCGAGACCTCGCGCAGCTCGAACGTTTGACGACGTTCCGCTCCGCCTTTCTCGCTGATGACAATCGAAAACACCGTCAAACGAGTCTGTTAGCTCGCCTCACGCCGTGTCGACAACCCTTTTTTACAAGGGATAAGCTTCGACCTGCTCCCTCGAGGGGCGCTCGATGGCCGCCACCAGGCTGGTGATGACGTCGGGCCCCTTCGAGCCAAAAAACAACGCATCCCCCACCCCCGGCTCCTCCAGCGTCGGATAGGCGTCACCGCCGTCGCGGAACCGGATTGCCCCACTGAGCTGCCGATCGAGCGCCTGGTGCGAGAGCAACCAAGTGCCTTTGCTGCGATCGCGCACGGCCACGCAGACGTCGCCTTGGAAGTGATACTCGGTGTTGCGGGTTACGTACATGCGACGCTGACGGCGTTCTTTTCCCTGGTACTTCACGGCATTTTCCCTTCGCAGGTCCCAGAGGACGAGTCGAGCTGTTGACCTGAGTTTCGCCAGCACGCCCAGGGTGGGCCAAATTTGACGAGGAAGTTCGTCCATTGGATGCGCTTGGCTACACTGTGCGTGTGAAGGTCCCGCGCGATAGACCCGGTCTGCGCAAAGCAGCCCCGACCCCGCTCATCAACCGGCGCCAGCTGGAACTGTGGGCCTGCAGCGACTACCTCATCAGGCAGATGTTCGAGGCCGCGGACGTCATGAGTGAAGGCGCGCCACGCAGCGAACGGGGCAGCACAACCTACTACGGAACGACCAGCATCGTACTGCCGACGATCTCAGCGGGTGGTCACATCCCCGACGACGAACTCGACAACTCGCTCAGCTTGTTGCGCCGAGATCCTCACGCGCGTGTGCGCGCGATACGTGTTGCATGGCGTGAAGCTGCAGTCAGAGCTGGAGCGCCGCTTGGACAACTGCGAGCAGAGCTCGCGTTCTCTGTCACATCACACGGAGTCAAGATCGATGTTGATGTGGAGGCCGAGCAGCTGGAACAGAGCACACGTTCAAGGTCGACTGGATAACCACATGTTGTGTGCATGTGCTGGCTCGTTACGCGCGTGTCTCGTCTAGGGGCATTCGCGGAATTGTATGCGGGTGAACGATGGCCCGGTTCGTTGGACGAGCAAGGCTATTGACTTCAGATGGTGCGCCGGCAAAGTGAGCGACGAATCGCGAATGACCAAACGCAAAGTAGATAAGCGACGCGGGCGCGGACGCCACGAGCACAAGGTCATTCACGTCGTCTTCGGACCCGGTGGTGGTCGCGTCGCCACGCCGCTCGATCAAGCATCTGGCAGCGAAGCGAACAAAGCGAACAAAAGCCCTGCGGACAAGAGCGATGAGCTGATCAATCGCGAGCCGCTGACCGACTTGTTCACGCAGAGCGAGATCTCGCGTTTGCTGGGCGTGTCGCTCGCGCGCCTGCGCACGCTCGATCGCTCCGGTATCGTTTCGCCGTCGGGCAAACGCCGCGGGCGACGTGCGTATTCGTTCGCAGATCTGATTCAACTGCGCGCGGCGCAGTCCTTGTTGCAGAACAAAGTGCGTTTGCGCGACGTCAGTCGCGCGATGTTGGCTTTGAAGAAAACGCTGCCGCGGGTCGCTCGCCCCTTGGCAGAGTTGCGCATCGTCTCGGACGGCCGCAGCATCGTGGTGCGCACTCAAGATGGTGACTTCGAACCGTTGAGCGGGCAGATGGTGCTCGACTTCGAGGTTCAGGATCTGCGCAACGACGTCGTCAGGGTCTTGCGACCCTCCGCCGGTCGCGACCGCGCACGCACGGCGTATGAGCTGTACCTGCGCGCCAGCGAACTCGACGAAGATCCCAACACGCTGAACGAGGCCGAGGAACTGTACAGGCGCGCGGTTGAGCTCGATCCCTGGCTCACCATTGCGTACACCAACCTCGGCAACATCGCGTTTCGTCGGCAAGACATCGAAGCCGCCGAGGTCATGTACAAGAAGGCGCTGGAGATCGACTCCAAACAGCCGGAGGCCCAGTACAACCTCGGTTACGTGATGCTCGAGCGCGGCGATTCGAAAGAAGCGATTCCCTTGTTCGAAGGCGCGATCGCCGCCGATCCGAAGTTCGCCGACGCGTACTTCAATCTCGCGATGGCCTACGAGCAGCTCGGCCAAGCCGAAAAAGCGCGTCCCTTCTGGACGAACTACATTCAACTCGAGCCCGCGGGCACCTGGACCGAGATCGCCAAGCGCCACTTGTGACGGCCGCTAGCTGAGCGGCTTTCGGTGCAAGGCACACGGGATGCGTGCCCGGACTTGCTCGACCAGCGCGCCATCGAGCGTCGCGAGTGCCACGCCCTCGCGATTCGAACACTCGGCCACCACCGTGCCCCAGGGGTCGACGATCAGAGCGTGGCCATAGGTTCGCCGTTCACCTGGATGCCGCCCCCATTGCGCGGCCGCCAGCACCCAAGTTTGCGTCTCGATCGCGCGGGCTCGCAACAGCACGTGCCAGTGGTCGCGGCCTGTTTGGTCGGTGAAGGCCGCACCGAGCGCGAGCACTTGCGCTTCACGCGTGCGCAAGGCTTCGAACAGGCGGGGAAAACGCAGATCGTAGCAAATCGCGAGACCCACGTTGGCTCCCAAGAGCGGTAACACGAGGGCGCTATCGCCGGCCGAAGTGGCGCGGCTCTCGCGATAACTCGTGCCGTCGGGCAAGTCGACGTCGAACAAGTGGACCTTGCGGTAGCTCGCGAGCAGGTTGCCCCGGGCGTCGATCACGACGGAGGTGTTGTAAGGCCGCTCGGGATCGGCACCCTGCTCGGGCATGCCGGCAGCTACGATCACGACTTGCCGGCTGAGCGCGAGCTGCTGCAAGGACTCGAGGATGGGGCCCGGCTGGTTCAACGACTCGGCAAAGCGGCGCTTGTCGGATTCACTGCCGAAGTAGGCGAAGTTCTCGGGCAACACCACGAGCTCGGCCCCCTGCTCGCTCGCGCGTGCAGTCCAATGCGCCACACGCTGGAGGTTCCTTGCGATGTCATCGCCCGATTCGAGCTGCACGACGGCCGCAACGATGCTGAAGTCCGAAGCCGCGCGCTCCAACGCGGCGGCGGTTGACGTGGGGGCCTGCGACATGCGGCAAGTCTAGCAGCCCGTGGTGAAAGTCGGACCGACCTCCGCCAGAGCGCGGCGGGTTGCAGATGCTAGGAGCGAGCCCCAAGGGGGCGACGGGAGACTTTCACCAGGCGCTGCTCGCCACGCCCGAGTTTTCGGCAGGCCAGCGCGCGCCAGGCCAGGGTTCGGCCTCGAGTCGCGTTCGAGCCTGGAACGCGCGCCGCACACCGGCTATTTTGCCCGCGATGACCGACAACTCGACCGGCGCGATGCAGCAATGGGGCGCTCCCGCGCGGCCCGACGCGTCACGGCCGAGCGCGGGCCTCGTGCTGCTCTACGCCGAGGGCTTTCAGTCCCTGCCCTCGGTCTGGCCGATCTTGGGCTCCCCGGTCGTGATTGGCCGCGAATCGCCGGCCGATTTGGTCGTCAAAGTGGGCGCAGTCTCGCGGGTTCACGCGGAGATAACCTACGAGCGTCACGGCTACACGGTGCGCGACAAGGGCAGCACCAAC
Organism: Polyangiaceae bacterium; assembly: GCA_036263015.1. Classification (GTDB taxonomy): domain Bacteria; phylum Myxococcota_A; class Polyangia; order Polyangiales; family Polyangiaceae; genus SZUA-265. The sequence goes on from DATAHU010000035.1 coordinate 138,589, forward strand.
GGCACCTTGCTCGACGGCCGCTTGATCCGCGAGGCGCGTTTGGAACACGGCCAAGAGCTGCGCGTGGGCGACGCGATCTTGAAGTTCGTCGAGCAAGACGTGCTCGAATACGAGCACTTCCGACTAGACGGCACGAGTTTACAGTCGTCGGGGCCCAGTTCCCCAGCCTCACAACCGCCCTTGCCCGATTTTTTGGGCGGCTATCAACTGCACCGCATCGGGGCCGAGATCCGGCGCATCGCCAAGAGCCCGCTGAGCGTGATGTTGCTGGGCGAAAGCGGTACCGGCAAAGAGATCGTGGCGCGCGCGATCCACCAACAGAGCGGCAAACGCGGTGGCTTCTGCGCCGTCAATTGCGCGGCCATTCCGGGTAATCTGCTCGAGAGCGAACTCTTCGGCTACAAGCGCGGCGCGTTCTCGGGCGCTGATCGCGACAAGCCCGGTTTGATCCGCACCGCGGAGAACGGCACTTTGCTCCTGGACGAGATCGGGGACATGCCCTTGGCGGCGCAGGCGAAGCTCCTGCGTGTCTTGCAGTCGCGAGAAGTGTTCCCGCTCGGCGCGACGCACCCCGAGCCAGTCGATGTGCGGGTGATCTGCGCCACGCACCGTGATCTGCGGCGCATGCAGGCCGAGAACCGCTTTCGCGAAGACCTGTTTGCGCGCTTGAACGAGTACCAGCTGACGTTGCCGCCGCTGCGCGATCGCAAGGAAGACGTCTACCTGCTTTTCAAAGCCTTCCTGCGCCGTCACGGCAACGCCGCTCTGGAACCCTCGTTCCGCTTCATGACGGCGCTGTTGCACTACGATTGGCCGTACAACGTGCGCGAGCTCGAGGCCTGCGCCAAGCGTTGCATCGCTCTGGCGACGAGCCCGCGCCTGGACGTGGAGCATCTACCCGATCCGGTGCGCGAAGAGATGGACGAGTACGGCACTTGGGCCACGGGCATCCCAACTGCCGATTCGAGTGAACGCGGCGCGCCCGACGCGGACGAGCTCAGGGCGATCCTGGCGCGGCATCAGGGTAACATCGCGGCCGTCGGACGCGAGCTCGGCAAAGCGCGCATGCAGGTTCACCGCTGGCTCAAGAAATACGAGATCTCACTGGACGACTACCGCTGAGCGTCCGCCTGCGAGTTGCAACCACCGCCCTCGGTATTCGCCCAATTTGAGCTCTGCTCGATCCAATTCGACGGCAATCTCAGTTAACCTTTCACACGTCGAGTTCGACGGCTTCGTCCGCGCGTTCCATGATGAAGCGGAAGCGCGCCGTCGGATCTTTGCCCATCAAGTCACTGACGATTCGATCCGTCTGCAGCCCGTCCGTGATCTCGACACGCAGCAACCTGCGGCGCTTGGGATCCAGAGTCGTTTCCCAGAGCGTCGAAGCCATCATCTCGCCTAGACCTTTGAAACGGGTGATCTCGGGCTTGGCGTTGCCCTTCTTGTGCTCGAGCAGGATCCGGTCACGGTCCTTGTCGTCCACCGCCCAATACGTCTCCTTGCCGATGTCCACCCGGTACAAGGGGGGCACGGCCACGAACACGTGGCCGTGACGGATCAACTCCGGCAAGTGGCGATAGAAGAACGTCAATAAGAGCGTAGTGATGTGATGGCCGTCGGAGTCCGCATCCGCCAAGAGCACGACCCGGTGATAGCGCAATTTGCCGAGCTCGAAGGTCTTACCCACGCCGCAGCCGAGCGCGGTCACCAAATCCGTGAGCTCTTTGTTCTCGAGCACCTTGTTCAAACTGACGGCTTCGGTGTTCAAGACTTTGCCGCGCAGTGGCAGGATCGCTTGCGTCTTGCGGTCGCGACCCTGCTTGGCCGAGCCCCCTGCGGAGTCGCCCTCGACGATGAACAGCTCACTCTGCTCGCGCACGTTGCTCAAGCAGTCGCTGAGCTTGCCTGGCAGCGTCAGGCGGCCGCTGGTCGCGGACTTGCGCGATACGGCTTGAGCCGCGGAACGCGACGCCTCGCGTGCGCGGGCCGCCAGCACGATGCGGGTGACGATCTGTTCCGCCAGCGTGCGGTTGCTGTTGAGCCATTGCTCGAGCACGGGCCGAACTGCGTTGTCGAGCGCGCCCTGCATTTCGGGGTTGTTCAGACGATCTTTGGTCTGACCTTGGAATTGCGGGTCTGGGATAAACACGCTGAGCACGCCCACGATGCCTTCGCGGATGTCCTCGGCGCTGACGTTGAGCCCACGCGGAACGAGTTTGTGGGTCTCGGTGTAGTTGCGCACGGCCTTGAGCAAACCCGCGCGTAGACCCATCTCGTGAGTGCCACCAGCGCCCGTCGGAATGCCGTTGACGTAACTGAGCACGTACTCGTCCGTCGACTCCGTCCATTGCAGCACCAGTTCGATGCGGATGCCGTTCTCTTTGGTCAACGTGAAAGGCAGCGTGTGAACAGCGCGGGCTTGGCGCGCGGCCACGAGCTTCGTCAAGTAGTCGCCAATGCCGTTTTCGTGCTGAAATACGGTACTGTTGCCCGTGGCCTCCTCGATGAAGCTGATCTTCACGCCGCGATGCAAATAGCTCGTCACCTCGAGCCGCTGCCGAATCAGGTCTGCGTCGAACTCGGTCTTGGGGAAGATCTGCGGATCGGGACTGAAGAACACCGTCGTGCCGCTGCCACGCGCCGCTCCCAATTTCTTCAACGGCTGATGCAAGACGCCCGAGCGAAACTCGATCGAGTATTCACTTCCATCGCGCTTGATGCGGGCTTGCAGCTTGGTCGACAGAGCGTTCACCACGGACGCGCCCACGCCGTGTAAGCCACCCGAGGTCTTGTAGTTCTGGCCCTCGAACTTGCCACCCGCGTGCAAGGTCGAGAACACGACTTCCACGGCGGGTTTCTTCAACTTCGGGTGCTTGTCGACGGGAATACCGCGACCATTGTCGGTCACGGTCACGCTCGAGTTGTCCTTGTGCAGGGTGACCACGATCTCCGTCGCGTGGCCATTCATGGCCTCGTCGACAGCGTTGTCCAGGATCTCCCAAACCAAATGATGCAGACCTTGAGCGCCCACGCCTCCGATGTACATGCCCGGGCGCTTGCGCACCGGGTCCAGCCCTTCGAGAACGGAAATGTCTTCGGCGGTATACTGGGTCATGACTGTTGTCCTTCGCTCGCCAACACCGGCGCGTTTTCGATCGCTTGCGGAACGACTTCGACGAAGCTGCCGCGCTTGATGATCTCGCGTCCCTTGCCGCCACGTGCCGTGAGCTCGACTTTGTTCGGAGTGATCTTCTGCGTGCCACCGAGGCTAGTCTTGACCTCGATGAAATCGCTGTCTTGTTCGCAGACGATGTAGCCGAGCACGGACTCGTCATCGCCGATCTTCATCAACATCACTCCGCGGCCTGCGCCAGACAGGTAGTTGATTTCTTCGAGCTTGCAGTGCAGAGCGCGGCGCTCGGACGATACCGCGAGCACGCTTTCGTCACCGCTGACGACGCTGACACCGAGGATCTTCTTGTCGTCCTTCGGTTTGGCGTAGCGACGGCCGCTCTTGGTGCTCGGCTCGGCGAACGGCGCCAAGCTGAAGCACGCCGCATAGCCGTCGTTCGAGACCGCCAAGCCGTAGCTCTCGGGGAAGTGATCGGGATCTTCCTCGAGCGAGCCGATCGCGCGCGGATCGAACGAGACCGCCGAGACGATCGCTTCGCCGTCCTTGAGCTTGAACAGCTTTTGAATCGGCTCGCCGTAACCGGTGGTCGCCGGCACGTCGGTAATGCGGCAAGTGTACGCCGTGCCGAAATTGGAGAAGAACACGATCGCGGCGCGCGTCGACCCCGCCAGCAACGCCAGAATCGAGTCCCCTTCGCGCAAACGCGTGCCCGCGGGGTCTTTGACTTCTTTCTGACGTTTGACCCAGCCATCGCGGCTGACGATCACGTGATTGTCTTCGGCAACGATCAGCTCTTCTTCGGAGTACTCGACTTCTTCCGAGAGCGCCTGAATCACCGTGCGGCGCTTTTGCGCCTTACCCAAGCGCTCGAGCGCTTCGGAGAGTTCACCCCTAACCAGCCCCCAGCGACCCTTGCCGGACTTTTCGCCGAGCAGTTTCTGAATCTGTTTGGCGCGTGCCCGCTTGTTGGCCAGCTCCTCTTGGATCACCAAGATTTCTAGCTTGGCCAAGCGATACAGCTTCAACTCGAGGATGGCGTCGGTCTGTTCGTCGTCGAGCTTGAAGCGCTGCATGATTTGCTGCGCCGCATCGGCTTTGCCGTCGCTCTTGCGAATCAGTTTGATGATTTGATCGAGCGCGTCGAAGACGGTGACGAAGCCATCCAGAATGTGGATGCGCTTCTCGAGCACCCCGAGCTCGTGCTGCAGGCGGCGGGTGACCACCTCGTGGCGGAACTGCAGGAAGTGCCAGAGCATCGAACGCAGATCGAGGCGTTCGGGCCTGCCCACCTCGGGGTTCTCGGTGGGAACCAAGCACGTGAAGTTGCAGTTGAAGGCAGCTTGCAGCGGCGTATGCTTGTACAGGAACGCCAAGACCTTGTGCTCGTCGGCCTCCTTCTTCAGGAGCAATTCGATGCGTACGTCCTCGGCCGAGACGTCTTTGACGTCGAGCAAGAGCGGCAACTTACGGGAGATCACGACCTCGGCGAGGCGCTCGACCAAGGTCGACTTGTTCACTCCGTAGGGGATGGAGTTGATGATCACGACCTTGCCGGCTTTGTCTGGCGCGCCCAGCTCCCAAGTGGCGCGCACGCGCACACTGCCCTGCCCAGTCTCGTAAATCGCTTTCAGCTCTTCGGCGGACGACACGATCTGTCCGCCCGTCGGAAAATCGGGACCCTTGACGGTGCGGCACAGCTCGCGATTGCTCAGCTCTTTCTGCTCGACCAACGCGTCCAGCAAGCGCAGCGACGCACTGACGACTTCTTCGGGGTTGTGCGGCGGAATGTTGGTCGCCATACCCACCGCGATACCCGAGGCACCGTTGATCAACAGCACCGGCAACTTCGCCGGCAACACCACTGGCTCTTCGCGCGTGCCGTCGTAGTTCGGTCGAAAGTGTACGGTGCCTTGAGAGATCTCTTCGAGCACGTCGTCGGAGACGCGCGCCAAGCGGCATTCGGTGTAGCGCATGGCTGCGGCGGGATCGCCGTCGAGTGAGCCGAAGTTACCCGAACCGTCGATCAACGGGACGCGCAGCGAGAAGGGTTGCGCGATGCGCACCAGAGCGTCGTAAATCGCGGAGTCGCCGTGCGGGTGATAGTTGCCCATCACGTCACCGACGACCTTGGCGCATTTGCGGTGCTTGACGTCGGCGGTCAATCGCTGTTGCCACATCGTGTAGAGGATGCGGCGTTGCACGGGCTTGAAGCCATCGCGCACGTCGGGCAGCGCGCGGCTCGTGATCACGCTGAGCGCGTAATTCAGGTAGCGGCTTTGGGCGATGTCGTGCAGCGCGACTGACTCTTCGGGCTCTCGTGGAGCATCTGCGTTTTGAGACTTCTTGCGTTGAGCCAAAGGGCAACCTCGGGGTCGTGCTCGATGGAGCGAGCGCGTTTGGCGGGTCGGTAGCCGGGTTCTTCTGGAAGTGCCAATAAAACGAAGAGCATGAACCGGCCACCCGTTGACCCAGGGCCCCCTCGGGACCTCGGATCGGGGGTCTCTGCCTTGGGCCACCCTGGGCCCCCAAAAGGGACCATGTGCCGCTTGTGAATCGGAACTGAGTGGGCTACTCAGGGCCGCACTTTTTCACGCCCGCAGCTCCGCGCACTGCATTGCCGGCAACCGCACTCGGTTCCGCCGCGCTGGGTTCTCGCCCGAAGTTCTCCCGCCCGACCATGCTCCAATCCCGTCCGACACGTCCCGAGTTGCGCCGCAGCCAAGGGACCGCTCCGGGAGCCTTGCGGGGGATCAGCGTTGGGGGGTTGTTGCTGACCCTGGCAAGGGTCCGGTTGGCCTCGCTGTTCTTGGCCATGACGTTCCTGGCAACGCTGGCATGGCCGAGCCTGGCCCACGCACAAGACTCGACGTTCGCGGCCGATGCCGCGGAGCGCGCCCGCAACTTACCGATCGGCAGCATCGAGGTCGTCGGCAACCGCCGCATCAGCCGCGACGACGTCCGGGCCTACCTGCACGAAAAACTCAACGAACCGTTCTCGCCCGAGGTGTTGGCGCAGGACGTACGTGAACTTTGGGCGTCTAACTTTTTCGACGACATCGAGGTCGATCTCGAGACCAACGGCGGCAACGTCCAGTTGCGCTTCGTGGTGCGCGAGAAACCGAGTGTGTCCAAGGTCGAGTTCGAGGGCAACTCCGAGATCGACACCGACGATCTACAAGAAGCGATCGAGGTCAAGAAGGACACCATCCTGAACCCCTCGGCGCTCGGGCGCAGCGTCCAGAAGATCCGCGACATGTACGCCGAGAAGGGCTACTTCTTGGCAGAGGCCGAGAGCAGCACGGCGGCCGAGCGCAACAACGAAGTCAGCGTCAAGTTCAAGATCGTCGAGCACAGCCAAGTCAGCGTGCGACGCGTCACGTTCATCGGCAACGAGAGCGTGACTGACGAGGAACTGCGGGCGCTGATGTTCACGGGCCAGTCGAGCTTCTTCAGCTTCGGCAGCGGCGGCCCTTTCCGGCAAGACGCGTTCGAGCGCGACATCGCGATCATCAACGCGCTGTACTACGATCGCGGTTACCTGGCGGTTCAGATCCACACGCCGCGCGTGATGCTCACGCCCGACCGCAGCGGCATCGAACTGTCGATCAGCATCGAAGAAGGGCCGCGCTTCAAGATTCGGCAGTTTCGCATCTACGAGCGCGGCAGCGACGGACGCGAAGTCGATCCGATCGGCGGACGGCGCAAGTTGCGCAACTTGGTGCGGGCCCAATCGGGGGACTATTTCAACCGCGCTCAGCTGCTCGAAGATCTGGGCCAAGTGCGCACGCTGTACCGCGACGAGGGTTACGCCAACGTCGCGGCCAACCCCGAGACGAAGATCATCGGCGATAGCCACGAGGTCGACGTCGTGGTGCCGATCGAGCGCGGCCCGATCGTGTATTTCGAGCGCATCGAGGTGCTCGGCAACACCAAGACGCGCGACAAGGTGATCCGGCGCGAGATGGAAATCCGCGAAGGGCACAAGTTCAGCGAGACGAAGCTCGAGCGGTCACGCCGCCGCATCACGGCCCTCGGTTACTTCGAGCGCGTCGACGTCGGTACCAGTCCTGGCTCTGCGCCAGACCGGATCAACGTCCAAGTCGAAGTCGGGGAACGCCCGACCGGGACGTTTCAGGTCGGCGCGGGTTTCTCCAGCGTCGAGAGCTTCATCGCGACCGCCCAGATCCAACAAGCCAACTTGATGGGCAATGGGCAGAACGTGTCGCTCAACGCGCAATGGAGCGGCGTTCGGCGCCTGACGAACTTCTCGTTCTACGAGCCCTACTTCTTGGATAGCCGCTTCCAGTTCTCGGTCGGCTTGTACAACCAGCTGCGCGACTACATCGATTTCTCGCAAGAGACGCTGGGTGGCTCGCTGACTTGGGGTTACCCCCTGATCGAGCCAGAGTTGTCCGTCGCGATGACGTACACGCTCGAGAACAATCAGGTGCGCACGGGCGTCAATCGCTCGATCTTCGGCTCGACGATCCCGACCAGCGCCAGCTTCCAGCAGCTGCCGCTGTACAACTTGTTCAACGACGGCCTGACCTCCAGCGTGCGGCCCTCGATCACTTACGACACGCGCGACAACCGTCTATTTCCGACCAGCGGTGTTTACCTCTCGGGCTCGACGGAATTGTCGTTACCGCAACTGGGCGCGGATACGGAATTCTGGCGCAATCGCTTCACCGGCCGCTTCTACTACCCCGTGGGCGGCGGCGCGGTCATCAAACTGAACACCGAGCTCGGCTTGATCACGAGCCCCAGTAGCGACGGCGTGCCGATCTTCGCGCGCTTCTTCTTGGGCGGCATTCTCGACGTGCGCGGTTTCGCGTTCCGTTCGATCAGCCCACGCATTCCGCTGACTTCGGGCCTGGATCCGAACAGCGCACCCAATCCCCTCGGGGCGCGCATCGGCGGCAACTTGATGTTCTACGAGAACCTCGAACTCGAGGTGCCGTTCGTCGAATCGGTCGGCATCAAGGGCGTGCTCTTCACCGACGCCGGTAACACTTGGAACCTCGAGAGCAAGTATTGCACGCTCGATACGGGCACCAGTTACGGCGCGACTCGTCCGTGTTTCTCGCTCTTGGACGAAGGCCTCAAACTGCGCACTAGTTGGGGCTTCGGTTTGCGTTGGTTCTCGCCTTTGGGCCCGCTGCGCTTCGAATGGGGCTTCCCGTTCAAGCCCCTGCCCTACGAAGATTCGTACAAGTTCGAATTCACCATCGGCAACTTCTTCTGAGCCGCCCGTCGGGCTTGGAAGCGAGCGTCGGAAAGCGCCACGGCAAGGGCCACAAAGAGGGGCCGTTGAAGGCATTTTCAACGCCTAATTTGGTGCCATTTGAGGTATGTATCGACAGCCTGGCGGACGCGATGAGCGAGCCACGGATCAGCGCCTTTCGATTAGCTCTGCGGGCCTCGAAAAGCTCTGAAAAATGAGCGCTACGGCCCTTTCGCACCATGTCCGAAGACAACCCCACTCCGCGCCACGACGAGATCCCGATCAGCCTGAACGACGAGATGCGCACGTCGTACTTGGATTACGCGATGAGCGTGATCATCGGGCGTGCCATCCCCGACGTGCGCGACGGTCTGAAGCCGGTACATCGCCGCATCCTGTACGCGATGAAGGACTTGAACCTCACCGCGGGCACGCCCTACCGCAAATGCGCGGGTGTGGTTGGCGAGGTGCTCGGCAAGTACCACCCCCACGGCGATAGCAGCGTGTACGACGCGCTCGTGCGCATGGCGCAGTCGTTCAGCATGCGCCACCCGCTGATCGACGGCCAAGGCAACTTCGGCAGCGTCGACGGCGATCCGGCCGCGGCTTACCGCTACACCGAGTCGCGCTTGGCCAAGATCTCGGCCGAGCTACTTGCCGACATCGACAAGGACACGGTCGACTTCATCCCCACCTTCGACGAGTCGCGCGAAGAACCAGTGGTTCTGCCCACGCGCTATCCGAACCTGCTCGTCAACGGCTCGGGCGGTATCGCGGTCGGCATGGCGACGAACATCCCGCCGCACAACCTGCGCGAGGTGCTCGACGCGACGATGCACCTGATCGCCAACCCGAACGCGCGGCTCGAAGAACTGATGCAGTTCGTGCCGGGCCCCGATTTTCCGACGGCGGGCTTCATCTACGGGCGCCTGGGCATTCGCCAAGCAGCGCTGACGGGCCGTGGCAGCATCGTGATGCGCGGGCGCTCGATCGTGGAGCAAGTCAAAGGCAGCAAAGACCGTGAGCAGATCGTCTTCACGGAACTGCCGTATCAGGTGAACAAGGCGCGCTTGCACGCCAAAATTGGTCTGCTGATCCGCGAAAAGCGCATCGAGGGCATCAAGGAAGCGCGCGACGAGAGCGATCGCGACGGCATGCGCCTCGTGATCGAGCTGAAAAAAGACGTCTTCCCACAGGTCGTGTTGAATCAGCTCTACGCCATGACCGATTGTCAAACGACGTTCGGCGTGATCAACCTCTCGATCGTCAACGGTCGCCCAGAGATTCTCAACATCAAAGAGATCCTGCAGTACTTCATCGAGCACCGACGCGAGGTCGTCAGTCGCCGCACGCGCTACGAGCTATCGAAGGCGGAAGCTCAACGCGAGATCGTCGAAGGCCTCGGCATGGTCACGACGGACACCGACGTCGTGATTCGCACGATTCGTGATTCGAAGGATCCGGAAGAAGCACGCGTTCGCTTGATGGCTCTGCCGCTGAAGGGCCTCGAATCCTTCGTGCTGCGCGCGGGCCGTCCCGAGGCAGAGATAGCTGCCGCTCGTGAACGCGGCGATTACCGCTTGAGCGAGCGTCAAGCCAAGGCGATCTTGGAAATGCGACTGAGTCGCTTGACGGGCCTCGAGCAAGAGAAGCTCGCAGCCGAATACGCCGAGCTCTCCGACAGGATCGCAGAGCTGTCTGCGATTTTGGCTGACGAAGCGCTGTTGATGCAGGTGATCGTCGATGAGCTGAAAGAGGTGCGCGAGAACTACGGCCAAGACCGCCGCACCGAGATCATCGAAGACGAAGCGGAGATCCAAGTCGAAGACTTGATCCAGGAAGAGCAGATGGTCGTCACCATCTCGCACGAGGGCTATATCAAGCGCACTTCGCTCTCGACCTACAAGGCGCAAAAGCGCGGCGGCAAAGGCAACCGCGGGATGGAAGCCCGTGACGACGACTTCATCACGCAGCTGTTCGTCTGCTCCACGCACTCGTTCGTATTCTTCTTCTCCGACCGCGGCAAAGTATACGTGAAGAAGGTTTACACGATTCCGCAGGCCGCCAGAAACGCCAAGGGCCGCGCAATCGTGAACTTCGTGGGCATCGAGGACGGCGAGCGCGTCTGCGCCATCACGCCGGTCGCGGGCTTCAATGACGGCCTGTTCGTCACCACGCTGACGAAGCAGGGTCAAATCAAGAAGACCGCCGTCGTCGACTATCAGAACTACCGTGAGAAGGGCATCATCGGCGTCAAGATCAGCGATGACGATCAACTGTTGGCCGCCGCCGTCACCGACGGCACGCGCGAGTTCCTGATCGCGACCAGGAACGGCAAGAGCATTCGCTTCGACGAGCAACAGGTGCGCGCCATGGGCCGCGGCGCTTCGGGCGTCAAAGCCATCGAGCTCGACGACGACGAGGTCGTCGGCTTTGCGTGCACCGAGACGGAGCGCGAACAGGTGCTCACGATCTGCGAGCGCGGCTACGGCAAACGCACACCGCTGTCCGAGTTCCGCCCACAGAATCGCGGCGGCAAGGGCATCATCCTGATCGACGCCAGCGAGCGCAACGGCCCCGTCGTGGGCATCGCGCTGTGTCGCGCCGAAGACGAGGTCTTGCTCACGACGGACCGCGGCCAGATGTTGCGCACGCGCATTTCGGAGATTCGCGAGACGAGCCGCAACGCCCAGGGCGTGCGTGTGATGAACGTCGCAGACGATGAGAAGGTGATGGCCTTCGAAGCGCTGCAAGACGACGACAGTGACGAACTTCCCGGCGAGCGCGAAGCGCTGGCCGCGGCGAGCAACGCGTCCTCGAGACCCGCTCAGGCAAGAACCCCAGACGAGATAGCCGGCGAGGATTGGGACGAAATGGGCAAACCCGTCGCGAACGACGCTGACTCGAGCGAAGGCGAATCCGACGATTCTGCTGGGGATGGGTCGAGCGATTCCGAGGCGGATGACAGCTCGTCCAGCGATGGTCCGTCCAGCGATGGTCCGTCGAGTGACGATCCGTCGAACGACGAGTGAGCTCTTCTGCTGACTTCCGGGGCGCCACGCCATGAGTTCCAAGCCAAAGGCGCCCCTGTCTGCCGATCCCCGGGAAACGCTCGTGCAACTGCGCGCGATTCACCCCGACGCGCACTGCGAACTCGATCACACTTCTGCTTTCCAGCTGATCGTAGCGACGGTGCTGAGCGCGCAGAGCACCGACGTCGCGGTCAACCAAGTCACCCCTGCCCTGTTCACCCGCTGGCCAACGCCAGCAGCATTGGCAGCCGCACCCTTGCCCGAAGTCGAAGACGCGCTCAAGCGCTTGGGCATGTTCCGGCAGAAGTCGAAGAACATCGTTGGGCTGGCGCAAAAGCTCGTGCAAGAGCACGGGTCTGTGGTGCCGCGCACGTTGGCTGAGCTCGTAGGCTTGCCGGGTGTCGGCCGCAAGACGGCCAACGTCGTGTTGGGCGTGGCCTTCGGCGCGCCCGAAGGGGTGGTCGTAGATACACACGTGCAGCGCATCTCGCAGCGCCTCGGCTGGACCACGAACACGACCCCCGAGAAGATCGAGCAAGATTTGATGCGACTCTTCCCCCAGTCCGTCTGGGACGCCTTGTCGCACACGTTAATCTTCCACGGTCGACGCATCTGCACGGCGCGCAAGCCGGCTTGCGCTGCTTGCGGCGTGCATGAGCGCTGCCCCAGCGCGTTCAAGGCAGAGTTAGTGGGCCGCAAACAACCCCGCGTACGCGAACCCGCACAGCGAAGCTCGCGAGCGGGTACCAAAGCGTCCAAGAAAGTGGCTGCGACTCGCACCCACAAACCGACTGCAGACAAAGCTGCCAGCGCGACCCGAGGCTCCAGCACCCGATCGAGCAAGACCGGATCGACGCGCAAAGCCAAAGCAAGCGGCAAAACCCGCTGAAAGCCTCCCGCACGCAGTGGCGGCAGCGCTCAAACCACATAGCTGGGCGGTGGGTTTCGTGTTACGCGTCGCAAACGTGGGTAGAAACCCCGCCCGGGGGCGTAAACCCCGCATCCACTTCTCTATTCGGAGGGAATCGCGTGACGCCAAATCAGCGCAAAGACCGAGCTCAGCGTAGGAGCTTCTCTGCCAGCAGTCTGTTGTTCGCCCTGGGCGCGAGCGCCTGCTTTCTGTTGCCCGCCTGCAAAAAGGGTGACGATCAAGCGACCGCATCAGTCACCGCCGCGTTGACTGCGGAGCCACCGCCGGTCGTGACGAATGCCGCGGGCATCACGCCTCCCCCTGTCGACATCCCCGCAGTAGCGTCGAACGGGAGTAACCCGACGACGGGTGACTCGCCCGCCAACGGTATCGCGTCGGGCGCGGGCAACGGCATCGGGGCAGTGGCCCCGCCTAGCAATGACCAAGCCGGTAGCAATCCGGACGTCGGCAGCCCAGGTACTCAGAAAGGCATCGTCGATGGCCCCAACAAGGGCACCGGCAGCGAGCCGCCGAAGGGCAACGAGCCGCCCAAGACAACTCCAGGCGATGACAAGAAGTCGCTCCTGCCGAAGCCCGCAGAGCCGCCGAAGACGGATCCCAAGCCGACGGATCCCAGCCCTCCGAGCAAGGGCACGACGCCCAAACCTGCAGAGCCTCCGAAGGCCGCTGAACCTCCCAAAACGACGACGCCGACACCGCCCCCCAAGGACGACGAAGGCGCACCCAAGGCCGAGCGGAAGTTCCACGAACGCAAGGGCGTCTCGGCCAAGCGCTTGCCCGGCCAGAACAAGTGACGGCGCTGGGTAAACGAGCGTAAATCGAACGCATTCGTTTGCCCAGGACTCAATCGTCGAACACATCGAACGGCTCGGAGATGTCCTTGAGCAAACCCTGCAACTGGATTGCGGGGATCCAAGCCAAGAGATCCTTCGGGCCGATGTCGACCTTGGCCAAGACGTCGAGCAGCCCTTGGATCTCGTTCGGCATGCGGTAGGTCTCCCCCTCGTCCGTGAACGCTTTGAGCAGCGCTTCGGATTCGGCGTAATCGTTTGGGATCAGCCGCGCTGAAACTCCCATGAAAGACCCGATCAGCTTCCACATCAGATACCAGGAAGCCGCTGGGAAGTCGAAGCGCTGCGGGCGTTGCCCTTTCAGCTCCGGCAACACCAACGACAGTGTGCCATCTGCGGCTGCGAGATGTGCGGAGTGAACGACGCCCGCGAACGTGAGCAGCGTATAAGCGACTGAACTCTGGTTGTAGAAGTGCCGCATCGCGCCACGCGTGTTGGAGCGATAGGTATTGTCGCCACGCAACAGCTTGTTGTGCATCACGCCGAGAAGGATCGCAGTGACGAAGGTTCGCGTGCCATACGCCATCCGCCACGCTCCGTTCATGTTGCCGTACAAGATGCGAAGCATGATCTCCGCCGTCTCGACCACGCGGGACTTCATGGCCGGCAACTGTGTGGCGTGCGGCTGCTTCAAAAATAGTTCGGCGATGTCCTTGTGAAAGTACGTCAGGGCAAAGGAGCGCTTGGACAACGTCAGCAACGACAACGGCTGGACGAACGCGACGAAGCTATCCAGGCGCGCTTGTTCGAACGCGTTCATGAAGGACTCCTGGTCGGCATGACCGCTCAAAGCGCGGAGCAAGGCCGCAGCGTCTCGATCTTCGTACATGCGCCCGATCACCTTATCGTCGTCGTAAGCCTTGCTCCACCAACCTTCGATCGCCGCGAACGCACCCTTCACCGAACCGTATTGAGCGCCGGGCTTTGCGCCGCGGAACTTCGTCCAGTGGTCCACTAATTCTTGGTGAATACCGCGGTGGACCCTCGCGAAATGCGCGTACAGACTATCGGCTGCGTTCAAGGGCTCCACGAGCAGCCCATCCAAGTCGTGGTTGCGAAAGGTGAATGGCATCCCGAAACCATACGCGACGCACTCGCGTTTGGGAAACACCAGCGTTGACGCGTCGCAGCGACGCGCCAGATCGGCTCCTCACTCGAAGGAGCCAACGACCGCCGCAAGCTTGCTGGCGACCAGCACGTCACGACCGGTGAGCACTGTGATTTCGGCCCCGTCAGCGTCGACGGTAGTCTGCGAAGCCGTGAAGAACTGCAAGCTCGACCCCCCAAAGGCCCCCAGCACCGACGCCGGGAGATCTCCCTCGCCAAGCGTCGAATCGAATCGACATCCGAGCGACTGAGTCTCGGTCTCTCCTTTGTAGCTGCCTTGAACTAACAGCGTGACGCCCTCGGCCCCGCGTTCCCAAACCAGATGCGTATCGGAGCTTCGCGACAAAACGAGTTCGCCGGTGTCCGCAGCGCTGGGCGCGGTCAATATCAAGGAGACCGGCAAGTCCAACGCGACCTCGAAAGCGGGCACCACGTCGCCGCTGGCCGTAACCGTCCCGACTTCGCCGCCGCGCATCGCCGTCGGGCCGTACGAGCCCCCCAGATAAACGCCGTTCGCCATCGGCATGATCTGTGCCGAATACGAGAGCGTCGGATCGTCCAAGTCGGTCGCGGAAAAAGTGATCGTTCCCGCGCTGATGCCTTCGCTCGGGATGAGCTCCGCTTGTTGGCCCGTGCTCTTGCTCAGCCAACAGGCGCCCTCTGTGGTCACGTCGGCGGTCGACTCTTGCCGTCGATAGAACCGCGCTCCGATCAGGTGGCGATCTTCGAAATACTCGGTCAGGATCTGAACCGTGCCCATCAGCTCTTCGGGAGCTGGACTCGGTTGCTCGGCGCTGGAGCCGCCGTCGCCCGAGCCGTGTTCGACGTCAGGGGGTAACTCAACACCAGCATCGTCGAGCGCTCCGCTTGCTTGCGCTGGCGCAACGCCACTGCAACCGTCGCTGTTCGCCGCGGGCGTCTGCGGCTCAACCGACGAGGTCGTGGCCGTCTCCGAGTCGGTCCCTTGGGCTTGGCCGCCCGTCGACCCGGCGTTGCCTTCGGGCGAAGCGCCTCGCCCCGCACCGCTGTCTTCCGCGCTCGCCGAGGCATCTGCAAGCGATGTGTCGGGTGGCGTGGTCGTATCGCGCCCCTGCTGCGACTCGCTGTCCTTGCAGCCGATGGCGACCGCCGAGCAGAGCACCAACGCGGCTCTCAGCCCGCGCCCGCGCTCGAACCTCGACCCTTGCGACGGTTTAACCTGGAACACAACCTTTGGCATTCGGGACACCTTACACGTCGGGTCAATACGAGGTCAAACCTGCTGCGCAGTCGGGTTCAATCCGGACGAAACCAGGCTCAACGAGGCACCTTCGAAGTCCCTGCCGCGGACTTTGAAAAGTAGCTCGCACCCAAGAACGGCTAGCGATGCTCGCTATTTGTCTTGGGTTATCGTTCGGCACGAAGGCGACCCCAGTCAAGTGCCCTACCCGTTCGACCTGGGCTCGATCCATAACCGAGACGAAATGCGACTCTGACTCGGTCGCTACCAGGTAACGCACTAAGTTATGATTGCCTGCGCAACGCGTCAATCGAACGACCCCAGCGACATGGCGAGCGAACGCATGGGGTGTCTCACCGGCTGCGCTCCAGATTGCAGCAGCAACAAACACGGGCTCCTTCGAAAGTTCGTAAACCCATCGCCACCATACTCCCGTGTTCCTTTTATGCGCCATGTGGTGAACAGCGAAGAGTCTGTCACGATTTATCCACAGTCGTGGCGCGAACGAGCAATTAACAATGTATACGCCCAACGCGTGTTGACAGCACCAACGCGCGCAGCTAGCTTCGCGCGCGTCAGTGGGAGGAAAATACAGATCGCGAAGTCTGTGACCGATGCAGCTCGACTTCCAGATCGGCGCTCATTCAGGACTTCGCCATTCACACATGGGAGGCCAGTGATGAAGAGAAATATATGGATAACCGCGGCGTTGGGCGTCTTGATCCCCGCCTGCGGTCAATCAATGAGGTTCGAAGAGTCGAGCACCGACGGGACGAAACCCGTCGATGAACTTGGTGAAGCAATTTACGGGGGCACGACGGGTAGCCCGGCGAACCCGGTGCCGCTCGTCGCGATCTTCAACGAGAGAACGACGGGGTCTGGCACCTTCGAACAGGAGCTCGTGTGCACCGGAACGCTGCTCGACAATCTGCACGTGCTCACCGCAGCGCACTGCGTTACCGCGGAAGTCGGAAGCGAAACATCTCCACAGGAAGATCTACGAGTCCTGGTCGCCAACCAGAACATCGGCGGTACCATCAATGGTCTGCTGATCGATGCGATATTCCGGCATCCCGGGTATCGCAACGGACAGCCAGGTACGGACGTCGCTATCCTTCGGCTTCACGACACTCAGAATAGAGCGGGGATCAATTTGCCCGACGCGGGTCTGCCCGCAACGATTCCCCAGAACACGACGGTCAAGGCGTTGGGTTACGGCATGCCCTTCGTGGGCAGCACGCAGACCGTCGACTTGAAGTATTTCGGTCAAGGCAACGCCTGCAAAGCGTTCGACGATGGCTATCCCACGGGCGATCCGCGACTAGGCGCATTGGATGGGATCGCTGCCACGGAGCTGTGCGTCGGTAAAGCTGCCGGAGATACCGTTCAAAAGGGGACGTGCTTCGGCGACAGCGGCGGGCCGATCGTTTATAACGATGGCACCAAGAACATACAGATCGGAATCACCTCACATGGCGCACCCGCCAACCCCTGCGGTGACGAAGTGCCGGACGTCTTCACGTCGGTGGCGGACAATCTTGCTTTCATCAACGGCGTGCTGGGTGCCGGGATCCGAGCCGATCTGAACGGTGACGGTACGGACGAAACCAGCGCTTTCGTCAGTGAGGGTTCGCCCAACTACCAACTCAACTTGGTCTTCGACAGCGGCTCCGAACCTCAGGGTGTAGACAAACTGCTGCGCATCGACACGGGGATCCCGATCCTGCATGGCAAGAGCCAGGCACCCGATTATCTGAATTCCGTAAGCGTCATCAACGACGACGGCGACAGCAAAGACGACCTACGGGTCGAAGTTGGAGGCTTGCGCGCCGACTATCGCGGAGCGGATCTGACGACGGACACGACCTACTACCTCGGCAATGGCCCCGCCGGTTACAGCGCGCTCCCGTCAGCCTACGGCGAGGATGGTCGCTTGCTCACGCTCGCGACTCGCGGACTTGCGACGGTCGACCGCTCTTATGCGAGGTTCTACGTCGTCAGCAAGTTCCCCAGCGTTCTGGTCGGCTTCTACGATCCCGACATCAGCGGATATTACGACAAGATCGATTCCACGGTGAAGACTTGCGCTCGGGCATACGCCGATCCGCAGGTCAACGGTCCCGATGACGACGTGGGCGCAGGGGGAACCAAGCGCGCACCAGCTGGCGTGCGCGAGTTCTCCACCGGCGACGGGGATTCGGATTGGCGCCACATCGACGGTGATCCCAATACGTCGGGCATCCAAGCGCTGAACGATCCCTATGCGTTCAACGGCACGACCTACGGTTATCGCATCGAGTTCTTTCTCGCTCCGGTAACCACCGGCGATGGGCACAACGCGTGCGATGATCCGCCCGAGACGCAAGTACTGCCAGAGGGGATGTTCAACGCATTCAAGATCCACGCGAGCGGTGAGCTGCGTGTCTCTGACGTCGATCTGTCATTTCTCGCGATCGATTCCACGGGCGATTATCGCGGTAACCATTCCGTCACCGACGTTCAATGGAAGGACACCGCGTATCAAGGCTTCTTCAATTTTCCATTTTGGATCGGAGCCAACAGCAACATCGCCAAGTTCACCAATGCCGACGCAGATGATCAGGATCATCCCTCCCCCGCCTCGGCCATCGGAAAGAACCACCAGATTCACTCACGCGTGTACGCGTTCCGTGAGCGAGCCCACTCGTTCTTCCCCGCCTCGGAATATCCCTCGGAGACAGCGAAGGGGCGCCCTTCCGGCGGCTACAACCCGACCGGCGGTTTCGAAAACGGCGACAAGGAAGAGCTCAGTCAGTCAGTGAATCCAACGGGCGATCTGCCTGCGAACGCGGACGTGCCCGTCCACGAAACTGGATACGGTGACTGGCTGTGGCAGGACGTGCACGACTCGAACAACATTCACATCTGGATCGTGCGCGGCTCGCCGCTCCAGTACGATTATGCGTACGGCGGCCATTCGCCGACGAGCGCAGCTCGAGCAGCCTCGAGTTGGACGGCCGCGAGCGCCGTGCCGTACTTGCCGATCACGTTGGGCTTCGGTGGAACTGCCGTCAGCGTGACCACGCAGGCAGAGGCCGCAACCGTGCTCGCGCAGGGAGGCTCCTTGGCGCAAGAACTCAAGCGCCAACTGCTCGGCCTCAAGCTCAATGTGAGTCGCACCAGAACCGGAAAGGAAATCTTGGACTCGGGATTTCTCTACGGCACGACCCGACGCGTTCGCGACATCATCGCGACCGCTGACTCACTCGTCAACCAAGGGGCAGCCGCTTCATCGGCAGCACTGACCAAGGCGATTGGAGAACTCGATGTCGCCAACAAGGGCCAAGTGACTTATACGGCCTTGCCCACGGACGACGTGGGAGCTGGGGACCCCGATGGCGATGGAGTGATCGCAAACCTCGACAATTGCCCACTGGCACCCAATCCTGCGCAGACCGACACTGATGGCAATGGCATCGGCGATGATTGTGAACCCACGCCAATCGTGCGCTGCGTGATCCCACAAGGTGGGGGCACGTATCGTGCGTACTTCGACTATCAGAACAAACATTCCGATCGCCGTATCGCGGTGGGCTACAACAACTACTTCGAGCCTGGCCCAACGGATCGCGGACAGCCCCGCGTTCAATATGCGGGGGGCGAGAAGGAAGTCGTGTCAGCTGCCTTCACGGGCACGCTGACCTGGCATCTGGGCGGTCATTCCGCAACCGCTTCGGCAAGCTCGCCAGTTTGTCCGATCTCGGCCTTCTTCGGTACCACGTTCGCCCCCAACGTCGTGGCTTATGGCGCGACCGAAGTGCACCTCTCCGATCGCGTCCTGGTCCCGAGCAGCAACACCGTCGCCGTGGGCGGCACGGGTGTGCTCGAGGTCGGCGCGTCGAGCAACGTTGGGAACTTGTTGGGCAAGGGTAACATCTTCTTGCGCAACAACGCCAAAGCGTACGGCACTGTGATCGCGGGCTGGGACTTTGACCCTCAGCAAGGCGCCCAAGCGCTCCAGGGCTTCCGAGAGTTCACCAACGCCGCAGTTCCCGCGTTGAGTTGGCCAACTCCCGCTTGGCCAGCCTCCACGGGTGATCTGAAGCTGAACCTCAATCAACAGGCCACGATTGGTCCGAGTTCTCTAGGTGAAGTCTCGGCTCCCAACGGCGCAGTGCTCAGACTGACGGCGGGGACTTACTACTTCGACAAGCTGCGTCTGCAGAACGGCTCACGCTTGGTGATCGACGACAGCAACGGGCCCGTCGTGATCAATCTGTTGACCGAGCTCACGATTCGGGGCGTAGTACAACAGTCGGCGGCACCGGCGCAGCACGTTGCCATCGTCTACTACGGCACCGCTGCCGCGTTCATCGAAACCTCGTTGCGCGCGGCCGTGGCCGCGCTCAATGCACCGCTCAGCTTGGGTGGCCAGGGCTTGGATTTCACCGGTCAGTTCTTCGCCAAGAACCTGACCGCTTATCCGGATCTGCGTCTGACTTACGCTGCGCTCGGAGCAGCCGCGCCCATCGTCGCAGTGTGCGCGGATAGCCAAGTGCAATGGGGCGAGACGTGCGACGACGGCAACACGACCAATGGCGATGGCTGCAACAGCACTTGCCAGCTCGAGCCCTTGCCTCCCCCCAACTGCAACGTCAACACCGCGATCGACCTCGGCGCCCCAGGCGCTCGCACGACGGTGGCCGGCAATGCCTGCTTGCGCATTCGCAACGGTTACCCCAGCTGGTGGGGCGTACGCGATGCAGGTATACAATCGATCTCGGGCGATGTTCCGGTGCCGTTCTATTGGGCTAGCCCGTGCCGGAGCAGCTCAGGTGAAGAGGGCTTCGGTGCGATGGGTCAGACCAAGCGCATCGGGCCGACCAGCAGCGCTTGCGCAACCACGATCAGTCTGCGCGGTAGCGCAAGTCAGCACATCACGCTGAGTTACTTCGGCTACTGATAGCGGCGCGCTCCGACACGACCCAAACCTTTGCCGGCCCTCCTCGTTCGCGGAGCGGGGCCGGCAACTCTTCCAACGGACACCCGAGTCGTGCAACGTTCCAAGCCTCACCGAGATGGTGCACCGATGTCTTCGCGACGTTCGAACGCTCTCTATTTTGCCCGCTTCACGCGGATCGCCCTGTTGAGCGCAGTCGCCTGCGGCAGCGGCAACGATGACGCCCAGGGCACGTCCCGTAGCAGCGATGACGTGACTGACTCCGGCGGCTTAACGAGTTCGGCAGCTCACGAGAGCTCAGACGCAAGCGAGCCCAGTCTAAGCGAGCCCAGTCCAAGCGAGCCCAGTCCAAGCGTGCACGTCGATTCAGGCATCCAGGGCCCATTGGGCCCCGACCTGTCGAACCCCGAGTCACACGGCGAAGGCGATGCTGGCTCACGCGACACGACGGTCGACTCCTCGCACGGAAGTGAACCCTCGGGCGCAACCGACGCGGGCAACGCTGGGCCAGCCCCGTGGCGAATGAGCTGTGGCAACGGGGCTATCGACCCCGGAGAACTGTGTGACGACGCCAACCTCACTGCCGGGGATGGCTGCGATTTCGAGTGCTGTCGCGAAACCAACTTGGAAATTTCGTGCGTCTTCGGCTGGACCAGTGCGCACGCAGACGCCTGTCATTGTGGGGACGGCTTTTTGGAGACCGACGAACAGTGCGACGACGGCAACCTCGACTTCGGCGACGGGTGCAGCGGATATTGCGAGATCGAACCGGGAACCTGTGGCAACGCTGAGTTGGACCAGGGTGAGTTCTGCGACGACGGCAATCTCGAGCCGTACGACGGCTGCGATCCGGGCTGCTACCAGGAAAGCCGCTGCGACCTGCAGCCGTCTCCAAGCTTTGAGCCCGACGCAGGCCATGTCGAGCTCGATAGCGGCAACGCCAACTGCGGTAACTCGGTCGTGGAGTCCGCTGAGTCATGCGACGACGGGAACACCACTGCGGGTGACGGCTGCGATTCGCACTGCACGCTCGAATGCGGCAACGGCCACAAGGACACTTTGGAAGAGTGTGATGACGGCAATCGCCTACCCGGAGACGGCTGTGGCCCGGATTGCCAGAACGAACCCATCATCGAAAACTGACCTTCGAAAACTGACCTTCGAAAACTGAGCCAAGCGTGAGCCGCGACGCGCTCTAGGGTAGCCACGTGGGCGTCGCGTTCGCTGCAGCAGCGTTCACTGTGCTTCAGGGGAAGAGCAATCCAGCACGTCCACCACGTTGTTGCTCTGACAAGTTTGCAGTGCGTAAATGATTGCCTGAGCGAGCTCGTCGAGGGGCGCCAAAACGGGCGGCGGATTTCCGTACTCGTAAAGTGTCGCAGTCGTCTGATCCCCGCGCATCACAGTGACGCCGCTGGCCCCGCCGTCCGCGCAATCGGGGCAGCCGTAGGTCTCTTGCAGCAGGCTGTCTCCCAACTCGGCCACGCGTTCACGAATTGCGGCATGTCCGACGGGTGTCAACACGCCGTGATTGGTGCGGCTCGGGTCGCCCACGCCGTAGGCCGAGATCACGAGGTCTGCCCGATCACAGCGGGTCCCCTTGCTCAGCGTCAGCTCGAAACGACAATCACCTTGGCACTCACCGAAGGCCTTCGAAGCCCCAACGAGCACGGCGTCGCGCGTCTGGTCGCCGCAATCGGTCACGGCCGGAGGAGCCTCGCACAGCCAGAGCCTCTGCCCGCACGCGTCGCAGCACTCGCTTTGGCCAGGGCAAATGCACGGGTTGATGTCTGCAGGCGTACACACCGTGCCCGCAGCGCAAATCTCGTCGTCTCCCGCTTGGCAACGTTGATAGCAGCCGCTCTGCAGCAGGTTGAGCTCAGTGCTGCACCCCGGTTCGAAGTGCTCTTGCCCACTGGGGCAGCCCGTGGGGGTCCCCTCTGCATCGGGGTGATTCCCAATGGCCGCATCAGCCATCGCCTTCGGGGTCGGTGACGTCGTGCAAGCCGCTGTGGCCAAGACGACCCCCAGCAAACTCGAACGGCAACGCACGGATGCTCGTGAAAGTGACGACTGAAGCATACGCGTAGGATGACGGCACAGAGCGCGCTGCACAACCGCCGCGAGACGGCAAAACGTGCGCAGGTCGGGTCCTTGTTCGCCCTGAGCGCGCGTCCCGACGTTCATCTTCGCCGGTACCCACTAGCATGGGGGTCGAGCGCGGCCCGTCACGGTCCGCGCATCCCAGCCCCTGGATTAGCGGTCCGAGGTGCACAGAGCTAGACCCATTCCCTCCGCTCTCGGACGCTTGGCGCAAGGCTCGGTCGCACCGGCTCCGTGGCTTTCGTTACCGCACCCACGCAATCGTGACTGCCGATTGCTCCCCGGTTCGAGTTTACGTCGCGCGTAAACTCAAATTCGCAAGAGTTTGGCGCGCGGATGGGCTATCGCAGTGCTGCGAGGAAACCTCGTTTTCCATGTGCGTCGGCCGCCATCTCGGAGGCTGCACCTGGTTGAAAGGCACCGTGATGTCCAATGAACCTGGCGCAGCTGTTCTCAGTATCTTCGATCAGTTAATCGATCGCATCAAACAGCGCTCACCCTTGCGCAGCGACGGCAAGCCCCTCGATTCTCTGATCTACTCGCAGTTGGCGCTCGGGATGCCGGTCTGGAAGGACGACTACAATCGGCCGTGGTCACCGACGGGCGGTGCGTCGTTGAGATCGAGCTTCCAAGATCCTGCGGCACCCGCTGCGCCCGGCGGGAAAACACCCCTGAGTTCCGGCGCGGCACCCGGCGGGCTCGACTCCGAGTTCCTGCTCGCGATGCAAGCCGCTTGGAAGACGGCGCTGCTCTGCCGCACGCTGCTGCAGGTGACCAAGGACGGCGCCTATCGCGAGTATCCCGCTGGACGGCACTTGGACTTCGCTTACGAGAGCGTCATCAACGGCATGCAACCGGGCAAGCCGGCGCAGATGTCCGCCGACGTCAGGGGGCGCTTGAACGACGCTCAAAGGGTTCTGTACGTCGAAAACGCCGACGGCAACATCAGCAACACGCCGCTGTACGAACGCTACTTGAACAATGCGCAGGCGCTGGCGACCGCGAAGTCCAACTTCGCCGCCGGCTTCGCGCTGGCTCAGCGAGATCCTGCCAAGTTCGAAGTCTTCCCCGTTCGAAGCGCTGCGTTGCAACTCGCCGTCGATACTGCGCGGACCAACCTCGTAGGCCAGGGTGCGCTCAAAGTCGAAGCGGCGCTGGACGTGATCGCGTCGGTAGGGCGCTCGATGCAGGCCAACATGATCAACAAAGCCAAGCAGCGTTTCGCGGATTGGAATCTAGGCATCTCGGGCGCCGTACCTGCGAGCATGCCCTATTCGCTGATCCTGCCGTCGAACTGGTGCGATGCAGAAGACCATCAGGGTTGGGAGAAGTTGGTGGTCGACCAAGCCGAGATCCGACATTGGTCCTCCTCGGGCGCGGTCTCGGCGAGCGCCAGCGCTTGGCAGAGCCACGCTCAAAGCTCTGGCGCTGAGGGGGGTGTGTTACTGGGCTTCTCCGCCTTCGGAGCTTCGCACGGCTCCCCAGCGCAGCAGACCTCTTTCCAGGATACCCAAAGTTGCAGCTTCCAAAGTCCGTTCGGCAACACGGCCAAGGGACTGCAGATCGAGCTCGAGTTTGGACTGTGCAAGATCGAACGCCCTTGGCTCGTGAACGACGTGTTTTACGTCAAAGACTGGTACGGCATCGGCACCAAGAAGAACTCGATTAGCGACGGCACCGTCAATGGTCAAGCGGACTCACAAGACAAGCTCCTGCCAATGATCCCGCAGCAGTTCCTAGTGGTGCGCAACGTTAACATCACGGCCTCTGAATGGGGCAACGATGGTGAGCTATTGGAGAGGCACTATGGCAGTGGCCCGAGGTCGAGCCGTCCGTCGCAGAGTGACAGCGCCGGCCCCAAGGGTGTGTGCCTCGGGTTCATCAACTTCGGCGGCAAGGCCGCGGACAGCGAGTCTGAACCCATGGGCCAGGCTTCGTCGTTCAACAGTCGTTCGAGCGGTGCCCACTTCGGCGCCACTTGGAACAATCGAACGCTGACGCTTGCGGGCGCTCAGATTGTCGCGTTCATGAGCAGCATCGTGCCCGCGTGTCCGGGCATGGATGACCCGGCGCTCAGCCAGTGACGCCAGGGCGGGTCGCTGCGCTCGAGCGTCGATCTCGGCGGCGGTTTGCTGCACACTGGGCGCATGTCGACGTCCGAGGGTTTCGTGCAGGTGCCAGGGGGTAGGCTCTATTACCAGAGCAGCGGCAGCGGTCCGGCGATCGTCCTGCTGCACGGGTTCACCCTGGACCTCGAGATGTGGCAGCCCCAGATCGCTGCGCTGGAGCAGAACTTGCGCGTGGTGCGTTACGACGCGCGAGGGTTTGGTCGTTCGTCGTTACCCGGCGTCGAGAGCTACCGTCATTGCGACGACGCAGCGCAGGTGATCGAGGCCTTGGGACTCGCCCCCGCGATCGTCGTCGGACACTCGATCGGGGCACACCAGCTCTTGGAGTTGAGTCTCACGCGGCCCGAGCAGGTGCGGGGCTGGGCCTCGGTGTGCATGTCCGGCCTGGCAGGCGTGCCCTTCACTGCCGAACTGTTGGCGCTGTTCGGCGCAGTGCGTTCCCATGCGCGCGAGCAAGGCGTCCCCAGTGCATTGCGACTGTGGCTCGAGGGTGAATGGTTCGCTCCGGCGCGAGAGCGCCCGGACGTGCGGCAGCAGCTAGACGCCATCGTCGAGCGGTTCACGGGGTGGCATTGGCTCAACGACAACCCGGCGACCAACCCAATTCCCCCCGCTGCTTCGCGGCTGTCAGCGCTCCACGTGCCCGCGCTCCACATCGCAGGCAAGCGCGACACAGCCTACAACCACGCGCTGACACTGGCGCTCGCGGCGGGCATCCCGCAACTCGAGCTCGTCGAGCTCGACGTGGGACACATGGCCAACCTAGAGGACGCAGCGGCTGTGAACGCTGCACTGCTCGCCTTCGCCCGGCGCTGCCTCGGCTAGCGCTCTGCGCAGTATCCACCACGTGCAAAGGGGAGCGCTTGCGGCGCTCCCCTTCATTCTTCGAGAAGCGCGTGCGCCTCTCACTCGCTCCCGAGCCAGAGGCTCAGTGCACTTTCAGACACTTCTCGAGTTCGGGCGTGTTCTGCCACGCGCACGTCCCATCGGCTCCAGCCATGCAGTGCGCCGTGTGGTAGCACTGCCACTCGCGCTTCACGTCGCAGGTGGTGAACACCTTGGGTGTTCCGGCTTTTTGGCAGAGTTCACCCGAGCAGCCGCCGATCTCGCAACCGGGATCGGCCATTGCCGATGCCGCGGTTGCCGGTGGTGGATCACTGCTCGGCGCGGCGGACGGCGCCGGCTCGGTCACGAGCGGAGCCGTCGTCGTGCCGGCAGGGTTGTTCGGTTCCGGCGTGGAATTGCACGCAAGGGTTAGCCCCAGGGCCACGTTCACGACCCAACCGCACAACGAACTGGCGACGGCTACACTGGCAAAGCCGCGCATCTTGGGCGTTAACTCACTCACTTTAGCCTCCTGAAGCGCGCCGGCTTGTGGAAGGGCGTGCTCATCGCCGAGATGAGGTTCTGCTCCTTGACCGACGCACTATCGGCATCTTGTTCTTTCGCGCCCGGATCGAGCAAGTATTCGATCGGAATCGTGACGTCCTCGAGGTTCGGGTTGTCCATGACCGCCTTGCTCGTCTTCGGACACTCCGCGTCGTCGGCCGATTGGAAGCGGCAGATGAGCTCTGGATCCTGGGACAAGGGGTACGCGCCGTAGGCATCGCCGTCGTTGCCGACGTAGAAGGTGTTGCGCAAATCGGTGCCCGCGACGAGGTAGTACTTGCCGCCGGGAATGTCCGTGAGCTCGAACTTGTACTCGTCTTCGGGGACTGCGAAGGCCTGCTGGATCGATTCACCCGTCTTCGGATCCACGACCATCACGTAGGTGCCGCCCAGGTTACCACCGGTTGGCTCCTCACCCTTGAAGGCGCGGACGGTTACGATTTCGGTGCCGCCGTTGCTGGCGATCGTGATCGTCGCGGTGTTCACACCGTCGGACAACATGCTGCGGTCAATCGACACCAAGTTGTCCGGGCGCACTTCGCCGGGATCGACCGTCAACCAGGGCGCGCTCGCGGTGACGCCCGTGATTTCCAGATCCGTCTTGCCGGTGTTGGCAATCGCGAGCGGCAATTGCGTGCTGCTGCCACCGAAGTCCATGACGGTCGTCGACAGACTCAATACCGGTTGACCGAGCACCGTCGAACCGGCCTTGTCGAGCGCGTACGAGACGGCAAGGTTGGCGTTGATCAGGCCATACCCGAAGATCGGATCTTGACCCTCGTCACCGATGTCGACGGTGATGTCTTTGAGCGCCTTCTCGAACTCGGACGGACCCATCGCCGGCCAGATCGCCTTCATCAGCGCGGCCACACCCGCAACGTGCGGGCACGCCATCGAAGTGCCTTGGTAAGCCGCGTACAGCGTGTTGCCGCTGTTCTTGTAGACCATGCTGATGACGCCGTCGGGGTTACCGTCGAGGTTCTCGTCGACGCCCGTGTCGCCGCCCGGTGCCGCGACTTCGACCGTGCCATTGCTCTGACCGAAGTTCGAATAGAACGCCAACTTGCGGTTGAAGTCCGTCGCGGAGACGGTCACGACGCCCTGTTCACCACCAGGACTGAATCCTTCGGCGAACGTCGAGGAGTTACCGGCAGCCGCGATCACGATCACGCCCTCGCCGCGCGCGGCGGTGACGGCCGCTTCCATGGCGTCGCTCAAGCCTTCGCCGCCCAAGCTCATGCTGATGATGTCGGCTCGCTTCTTCGGAACTACGCCCGCCGTATTGTCGAGACCCGCCGCATAGAGCACTGCTTGGCGGATGTCTTCGAGTGATCCACCCCCACGACCCAGCGCGCGGATCGGCATGATGTGCGCCTTCGGCGCGACGCCCGCACCGCCTTCGCCATTGTCGGTCGCCGCGGCGATCGTGCCGGCGCAGTGCGAGCCGTGGAAGGAGCTGTCGCCAGGCGTGCGCCCATCGCCTGGGTCGTTGGGATCGTCATCGCGACCGTCCCCATCGGCGGCCACGTCGGGGTCGCTGATGAAGTCGTAACCGTCGTCGTTGAGTTGGCTCGTGCCGTCCGCATTCTTGAAGTCGGGGTGATCGACCGCGGCTCCGGTATCGATCACGGCAACCACGACGCCCGCGCCACGACCGCTCGATTCCGTCTGATCCGACGCGTCCCAGGCCGGGCCCAGATCGATCTGGTCGTAATGCCACTGGATGGGCAACAGCGGATCGTTGGCCGCCGGAGCTCCGAGCGTATGCAGCATGTAGTTGGGCGAGACGCTGCGCACACCGAGCGCCTTGCGCAGCCTCTTGATCGCCAGCACCGTTTGCTGCCTCTGGTCCGCCACACTCTGGGTACTGAAAGCACCGAAGCCGTTCAACGTCACGTGTTGGAAGCCGGTGACATCGGGGGCATGGGTCGGCGTGATCTGCTCGGCAAGTTCCGCACTTTGCGGACCGAAGCCGGTAGCGATGATCGCTTCACCCGGCTTCATGTCGTATTTGGAGCTCAGTTTGTTCTGAGCGATCGACATCTGCATCTGCGTGGGCTGCGCGATGCCGACAGCGAGCGAGTAGACCGCTTGGGTGTCGTCGTCGGTTTTGACGTCGGGATCGTCGAAGCGCTCGACCGAGATGTAGTAGTTGCCGGAGACGGGCGCCGTGACTTGCTCCTTGTCACCGATGCCTTGCGAGTCATCCGTGACCATCGGGTCGTCCACGCCCTTCATGAACAGATCGAGATCTGCCGCGGGCGGACCGTTGGCATCGGGCGGCTCCGCCACGACCAAGGTGACGGTCTGGCCTGCAGCCAAGCTGACCTTGTACACGTCGAAGTTATCCATGTTCGACTTATCGGTGGGATCACCGTTGTCGTCGAACACGGGGATATCACCGACGTAGCCACCGACGGTGCTCGGGCTCGAGATCTCTTGAGCCTTCGCTGGGCTATCGTTGGCGATCGCGGGATTGTCGGGATTGGGACCGTCGCTATCGACGAACAGCGTGGTGCCGATCTTCAACTTACCGCTGATGCTGAAGGTCGGTCCGCCGCTGTCGGGCTCTTTACCCGTGATGGCAACGCCGCCCTCGGCGCCCGCTGCGTGAACGCCATGATCTCCGCTGCCGCCGTCAGCCGCCCCGGCATCCTTGACGCCACCATCTGCCGAGGACGTCGTGGGACCCATCCCGCTCGACGTCGGCTCGGTGGGTTTCGCTGGCCCGCCAGAATCCTTCTCGTTCGACTCGGTGTTCCCTCCGCCATCGCCTTTGCCGACGTCCGAAGTGATCGCATCATCGGTCTTTTTGTCGTCACCGCAGGCACCGATACAGATCGTGCACAGCAGCACCGCGAGACTCTTCGTTCCAACCATCCCCGTCCGTCGCAACTTCATCTTCAAGCTACTCCTAGTGGGCAACCGCTCCCTTGGCGGTGCGAGCCAAACCTTATCCCAGTCGGACGAACGGGCGCAGCACTCAATTCACCGAACACACGAGCCCAGCAGCCCACACGTCACAATTCTCCCAAGATCAGGCGTCCCAAGATCAGGTGGGATTCAGTAGGGGTGAAACGTACTGCAACCCTTTTCCACACGTGAAGAGAGCTTTAAGAGTCGCTCATGGAATCTACCAAGACGCCGCGCGTCGTGGTCATTGGGGCTGGTTTTGCTGGGCTCGCTGCAGCCCGAGCTCTTGGGGCTGCGGACTGCAGCGTCAGCGTGATCGACCGGCGTAACCATCACCTCTTTCAACCCCTGCTCTATCAAGTCGCGATGGCCGGTTTGAGCCCGGCCGAGATCGCACAACCGATTCGCGGGATCTTGGCGCCTCAAAAGAACACGGAAGTGATCTTGGGTGAAGTCCAAGCGATCGATCTGCAAGCTCACCAGGTCAAAGGCACGTTTGGCGCATTGTCGTTCGACGCGCTGGTCGTCGCGACCGGTGCACAACACTCTTACTTCGGCAACGAAGCGTGGGAGAACTTTGCCCCCGGCTTGAAGACGATCGAACAAGCCACCGAAATTCGACGGCGCGTGCTGTGCGCGTTCGAAGCGGCGGAGCGCGCGACCGACCCCGCCGAGATCGCAGCTTGGCTGACGTTCGCGGTGGTGGGCGCTGGCCCCACCGGCGTGGAACTCGCTGGCGCGATCGGCGAGATGAGTCGTCACACGTTGGCGCGCGACTTTCGACACATCGATCCAAAAGCCACTCGCGTGCTCTTGATCGAGGCGGGCCCGCGCATTTTGCCAACTTTCAGCCCCAAATTATCGGCACGCGCGGCGGCTGATCTGGCCGAGCTCGGCGTCGAAGTACTGACCCAACACAAGGTTACCCGCATCGATCAGAACGGCGTCACGCTCGACCTGAAGTTCATCCCTGCCCGGACCACGCTTTGGGCGGCAGGTGTACAGGCCTCCCCCGTTGCCAAGCAGCTGACGGGTGCAGCCGGTCTCGATCGCCAAGGCCGCGCGATCGTCGAGCCGACCTTGAACTTGGCGAGCCACCCCGAGGTATTCGTGATCGGCGATGTCGCTCACGCGCCCGACGGCAAAGGCGGCGCGCTGCCGGGCCTCGCGCCGATCGCCAAACAACAAGGCACCTACGTCGGCAAACTGCTCGCCAAGCGACTACGTGCTACAGGTAAATTTTCCGCATTGCCCAACGAAGCGCCGTATGTCTACTTCGACAAGGGCACGATGGCCACGATCGGGCGCGGCAAGGCGATTGCACAGATCGGCTCGCTCGAACTCAGCGGCTTGATTGCCTGGTTGATGTGGCTCTTCATCCACATCCTGTACTTGGTGGGCTTCAAGAATCGCCTGCTGGTTTTGATCCAGTGGATCTACGGCTATCTGCGATTCGCGCGCGGCGCACGGCTGATCGTCGATCGCGAATGGCGCTCGTTCGCGCGGCCCAAAGACGAAGCCGTGGAGCTGACCCAGGCTGCCAAAACACCGAGCGGCGTCGGCTGAGAAACTCGCGTCGCGGCCCTCCACGACGGGACTGAAGGAGCTGGACATGCCAGGGCGGCTGAGAGACAGTGCCGTGGTGCGTCGAACAATCCGACTTTCGCTGATCGCCGTGTCGTGTGGCTGCACCCTGCAGGGCCTGGCCCACGCCGAAGAAGCGGGCTTCGCGCTCGGCGCAAACGCCAACGACACCGCCATTGCGACGAGCACTGACACCAGCGCGGGCACCGCTGGGGCGAGTGCGGCCCCTGCCCCGGTCAATGATAACCGCGAGCCACCAACGACGGGGACCAACCGCGCGCTGCCCGAGACTGGGTTCGAATACGGTTTACGCGTCGGCTTGGAACTACCGCTTGGACAAATCGACAAGGGGGCAAGCATTTTCGGGGGCGCGATTCAAACGCGTTCCGGTGATCTCGATGGGGTAGCGAAATTGAGCGTGCCGCTCACGCTCGACCTCGGCTATCGCGCCGATGCCCGTTGGTGGTGGGGCTTGGAGGCGGGAGCTGCAACCGGTCCCGTCGGCGGCGATTGCATCTCGGGCGCCTCGTGCGAATGGGCCGCGTTGCGCTTGGCGGCACAGACGATCTATCGCTTTTCGTCGGACAGCCAGGGCCCTTGGATCGGTCTCGGTCTCGGCTACGAATGGTTTCGCGGATCGGTCTCGCAGGTGATCAGTTTGTCGGACGATCCCAATGCATCGACGGCTGCAGTCAAAGCCCGCGAATACTTGGGTGGACCCAAGCTGGAAGTGCTCGGGGGGCTCGATTTCGAGCTCTCGGAACACTTGCGCCTCGGCCCCTACGCGGCAGGCTCGCTCGGTGTGTACTTGAGAGATCTATACGAGTGTCCATCCGCCCTGTTGTGCCCAACCGACAAAGGCGTGGACGACCCTCGCCTGCACGCTTGGCTCGGCTTGGGTGTGCGCGCCGTGAACGGACCGTGAACGACGCGAGCGGCCCCGTCTCTGAATCGCCCGCGAGCGCGAACGGGGCGCTCAGCGCGAGCGTTGCACTGGCGCGACGGCGCCGTGCGCTGTTGCTGCTGATCGCTGCATTGCTCACGCTCTGGACCTTGTGGGCGACCGTCGTCTTACCGAGCCTGCCCCCGCTCGAAGGTTGGCGACAGATCGTGCGGTCGATCACCGTCCGGGTCGCGCTGTGGATCGTGCCATGCAGCATCTACGCGCGCTCGGTGGGTCTGAAGATGACGCTTTTGCCGTGGTATTTCGGATTGCCTCCGACGGCGCGTCACTGGCTCGTCTCGATCGGCACCACGCTCGCGGCTGGCATTGCGGTGAGCTTCGATGTCGCGCGCAAACTGGCACTGCCGCCAGCCGCGGTTTGGGCCATGCTGCTGCACGCCGAACCCAGCGTGCCGATCCCGGAGTTCTTCGAAGAGCTCGTGTTTCGCGGGATTTTGCTCAACGAGCTGTTGGCCGTCTTGCCGAGCCGCAGCTTGCCGCGCAACGGCTTGGACTCGGTGATGTTGCTACCGAGCGAACGCTCGCGGTTTTGGTGGGCCAACCTTGCCACCAGCCTGGTCTTCATGGGTCTGCACTGGCCGTGGTGGATTTACACGGACGGGATCTCTGCCGTGTTCTTGATGAAGAGCGGCGGGGTGTTCTTGATCAGCTTGGTGCTCGGCATGCTGTTCGTGCGTAGCCGCTCCTTGTGGCCCTGCGTAGCCCTGCACTGGCTGAACAACGCGCTGTCCTCGCTCGCTCCTTGAAAGCCTCCGCTGATCACGGCGCTGGCGCCCAAGCGCGGCATGAGCCAAGCTGCGTGACCGTGGCACTGATCAGCGAGGACGAAGAGGCGCGATTGCTCGGACAAGCCCCGAAGCGTCGGCATTTGCCGGTCGCCCCATTGGCAAGCCCGGGTCCGCGCAACTTGCCGCTCGAGGCCGACGTGCGACCGCAGGACAAGGTGCGCCCGATCTACGCGGTCTGGGAGATCACGCTCAAATGCGATCTCGGGTGTCGGCATTGCGGTTCGCGCGCCGGACGTGCCCGTCCCGACGAACTGACGACCGAGCAGTGCTTCGAGTTGATCCGCCAAATGGCCGAGCTCGGAATCAAAGAGGTCACGGTGATCGGGGGCGAAGCCTACCTGCGCGACGATTGGACCGAGATCGTGCGCGAGGTGCGCCGACAGGGCATGGATTGCACCATGACCACGGGAGGCCGCGGGATAACGCCCGAGCGCGCCCGTGAGGCCAAATCGGCGGGATTGATGAGCGTCAGCGTTTCGCTCGACGGCAACGAGGAGGCCCACGACAGACTGCGAGGGGTTAACGGCTCTTACCAGTCGGCTGTGGCGGCCATCGGCAATCTTCGGGCCGTGGGGATCCCGGTCTCGGTCAACACTCAGATCAATCGCCTCAGCCACCGGCACTTGCGCCACGTGCTCGAGATCTTGATTCGCCACCGTGCCCACGGTTGGCAGCTGCAATTGACAGTGCCCATGGGCCGAGCTGCGGACGAACCCGAGGTCTTGCTTCAGCCTTACGATTTGCTGGAGGTCTTCCCCACCTTGGCAGAGCTGCAGCCGATTGCCGAAGCCAACAAGGTCAGGATCTTTCCCGGCAACAACGTCGGTTACTTCGGCCCGTACGAACACTTGCTACGTCGGCATTATCCGCTCGGCCATTCGGGTTCGTGCGGCGCGGGGCGCGCGACGTTGGGTATCGAAGCCGACGGCACGATCAAAGGTTGTCCTTCCCTGCACACCGACGAATGGGCGGGCGGCAATGTGCTCGACACGCCACTGGCAGACATCTGGGAGCGCTCCACGGCGCTTCGCTACACGCGCGATCGCACGACCAAGGATCTGTGGGGCTATTGTCAAACTTGTTACTACGCCAGCACCTGCATGAGCGGCTGCACGTGGATGACGCACAGCTTGTTCGGTAAACCTGGGAACAACCCCTATTGCCACCACCGTGCGCTCGAAATGGACAAGGCGGGCCTGCGCGAGCGCGTCGTGCTCAAAGCGGCAGCGCCCGGTACGCCCTTCGATCACGGTCTGTTCGAATTGCTGGTGGAACCTGCCGTCTCAGCAGACTCCTCGGTTTGAGCGTCCGATCCGAGCAGGCGGAGCGCTGCCGTGTGCGGATCCAGCGCTGCACTGCTGACGGCGTGTGCAAGCGCTGCTAGCTCGCTCCCACGCTGGGCGCGCAAATGCTCGAGCAATTGCACTTCAATCCGGCGCGCCGCGGCCTGCTTGCGTCGCGCAGCCAAACGCTCCCGGCCCGGCGCTGTCTTCAACCAAACGTCGTGTTCGTTCAAAGCCTGCGCGAGCAGCGAAATCCCCTGACCCGACGTCGCGCT
This sequence comes from Polyangiaceae bacterium, assembly GCA_036263015.1. Taxonomy (GTDB): domain Bacteria; phylum Myxococcota_A; class Polyangia; order Polyangiales; family Polyangiaceae; genus SZUA-265. The sequence continues at coordinate 172,456 of DATAHU010000035.1, forward strand.
GCACTCGACGACGCGCGGCGGCCAAATCTCTTGCCGGTCGGACGAACCCGTCGCAGCCGGCTCAGAGTGAACGCTGTGTGCGTGATGGCCATGTTGCACGCGCGTGGCGTCGCTCAACGAGAGCAAACTCTGCACGTCGGCAACCACCCGGCGCGCGCCGGGTAGATCTGCCTTGTTCACGACGTACACGTCGGCCACCTCCATGATGCCTGCCTTCTGGGCTTGGAGGTCGTCGCCCAGCCCGGGGGCTAGCACCAGCGCCGTGGTGTCGGCGAGGCTCATCACGTCGAATTCCGCTTGTCCGACGCCGACGGTCTCCAGGATCACGATACTGGCTCCCCACTGCCCGAGCGCCATCACCAGCTCTGCAGTGCCCAATGACAAGCCGCCATGCGCCCCGTGCGTGGCGACCGAGTGAACGAACACATCGGGATCAGCGTGATGGCGTTGCATGCGCACGCGATCGCCCAACAGCGCTCCGCCATAGAACGGGCTCGTCGGATCGACTGCCACGATACCGACGCGTTTACCCGCGGCGCGAAAGTGTTCGATCAAAGCCGAAACGAGTGAACTCTTGCCGACACCGGGCGCGCCGGTGATCCCGATCACCCACGGCACTGACTGTGCTTCGGTCCGATAGAGCGCACGCACTAGTCCGGGCTCTCTCAACTCCTCCAGAGCACGGCAGACTTGGCCAAGCGCACGCCGCTCACCTGCACGCAGGCGGGCGAGCCGCTCGAGCCACAGCTCGTCAGCCACGGTGCTGGGTGACCCGCGAGACCAACGCTCGCAGAGCCAACAAATACGAGTCTGCGCCGAAGCCCGCGATCGTGCCGACGCAAACCGGCGCCACACACGACTTGTGGCGGAACGCGTCGCGCGCGGCCGGATTGGACAAGTGAACCTCGACGACCGGGATGCCTGCCCCCTTGATGCAATCGTGCAGAGCCCAGCTCGTATGGGTGTAGGCTCCCGGGTTAATCAATGCCCCCACGAAGCCATCGTCCTGGGCGGCGCCGAGCCAATCGATCAGCACGCCTTCGTGGTTCGACTGACGGCACACGACTTCGACGCCGAGTTGAGCGGCGACGCTCGCGAGCTCACGCTCGATGTCGCCGAGTGTCTTGTTGCCGTAGACGTTGGGCTCGCGCTTGCCCAAGCGGTCCAGGTTGGGACCACTCAACGCCAAGAATCGACTGGGACTACTCGCTGCACTCAAGTCAGCTCCTGCAGGATCTTGGGCGCAGAGACGCGAAGCAAGTAGCGGGCCTTACCGAGGTTGCCCTCGGGCGCGAGCGTCAGCGCCAGGAAATAGCTCTCGTTCAAGACGCGGATCAGAGTCACCATCCGTTCACTTTGGATGGACACTTCGCGCGTCTGCCCAGCGTCGAGCATCGAGGTCGCGCGCTGAATCGATTTGACGAGCACGCTGGCCTCGGCGCCCACGGCTTCGATGTCGAAGCCGGCGTCGGACCGCGAGTACGAGTCGACCGCGATGCCCTCGAAGTCCATGAGCATACCAGCCAAGCCCCCGTCCACCCCTTCGACCACGCTTTGAATTGCCTCGCGGAACATCGCATGAAGGCTAATCCGAATCGTTGCGAGCGGCGAAGTTTCTGTGCCTCGTGCCCTTGCGTAGCTTGCACTTATATACGCGATCCGCGGACACCATGCCCCGGACCCGCTGCCCTGTAGCTCGATGTGAGCAACCGTCACCCCGGGCTTGCGACTCTGCTTGGCGCTCGGGGCTTGGGCTCGAACCCCCCGGTGAACTCGAACTCGAGGCGGGGCCTCACGTGGACTCGTGAGCGCACGGCTTTTCGGATATGCTGCGCCGCCATGCGTGGAAATCGTTGCTTACTTGGTGTCGCGAGCGCGCTCTGCGTCTTCGCGCTGAGCCCTATCCTGGCTGCGGCTGAATCGGCCCCCGCTGCTGATGCCCAGGGATCGGGTGCCGAAGCCACCGACGCCCCTGTCGATCCCAAGGCCTCACCCGACGTGCAATCGCAAGTCGGACTCGGCACCGAAAAGGAGGATGTCGACGACTCCACAGGCGCGAACAAATCCGACGCTGCCCAGGACGACAAGAGCGAAACGCCAGAGGAGCCGACGTTCGGGCACGCGTTCCAGTTCGGGCTGCGCAGCAACTTGACGCTCGGTTACCAAGTGATGTTGCGCTTCGACAACTCGCCGCCCTGCGGTCCACCGGCTGCAGCTACGGCCGGTGCCAATCAAGAAGAGAAGAAGGTCTGCGGGTACGGAACGCCGCCCGCCTTGGATCTCGCGCTCAGCTACGCGCTGTTCGATTCGCTCGAACCCTACGTTTGGTTTCGCTTGGGGTTAGGTGAACACGAGAAGACCTACACACAGGCTTCGCGCTGGGCAGGTGCCGGTATCCGCATCTACACGCGCTCCGATTCGCAGTTCAAATTGTACTTCGAACCCGCGATCGCAATCGAGTTCGAGCACGGCACCGCCGACGCTCCACCGACGGCGAAGTACGACACGGATTTCGTCGGGCACTTGCACTTCGGCATGCAATACGATTTCCTCGCGAACTTGGGCGCCTACTTCAGCGTCGGTCCCAACGTGAGCTTCGTGCGCGCAATTGGCACCGAATTCGAAGGCTCGCTCGGTCTGCAACTGCGCGGTCCGTGAAGCGCCCATGACTCTTGCGCGTCCGTTCCGAGTCTTGGGCTTGCAGCAGGTCGCGCTCGGAGCTTCCGACCGCGCGCAACTGCGGGCGCTCTGGGTGGAGCTATTGGGTTTACGCGTCGAACGAGAGTTCGAGAGCCAAGCCGAGAACGTGCTCGAGGACATCTTGAGGCTCGGTCCAGAGCCCTGGAGCGTCGAGATCGACTTGATGCAGCCGTTCGACCCCGCCCGCTCGCCAAAGGTGCACGTGCCCGCGCTGAACCACATTGGTCTGTGGATCGACGATTTACCCGCCGCAGTCACTTGGCTAGAGGCAAAAGGCGTACGCTTTGGTCCAGGCGGCATTCGCCCCGGCGCCGCGGGACACGACGTCTGCTTCATTCACCCGAAGCCCTCCGAACAATCACCGCTGTCGGGTGCGGGCGTCCTGATCGAGCTCGTGCAAGCTCCGGCCCAACTGATCGCGGCGTTCGACGCCCAGCCAAACGGCCAGAGTTCCTAGGTCCTGACCTCGGAGCGCAGGCAAGCGTCTTTGGCGCAACTCTGGGTTGCGTCGGGCCCGTCTGACGTTGCTCGGCAGATCGCGCTACGCCGAGCCCACGTCGGACGTAGCACTTGGATTCAAGCGCGTTGTCATTGCTCCGGTTAAGCAGCGGACATGCACGCACCGAGCGCATCGTCGAGATCGCGCGAGCGAGCCGTGAGCAACGCTGCGAGCTGTCTGCCGCTGCTCACCGCGCTCGCTTGCGCCCCAAGTACGGACGAACTGTTGCCCCCCACGGCAGATCGAGATCCACGTTTACCGCAAATCGAGATTATGGTCGCGGGACACCGCCGAGCGATACACTTGGAGACGTTCGGTTCACCCGACGCCCCCGTGCTGCTCGCCTTTCACGGGGGCTGGGGCTCGGACTACCGCGCCATGTTGCCGCTAGAGAGCTTGGCCGATCGCTACTTCGTCGTGCTCTGGGACTCGCGAGGGTCCGGGCTATCGGAACGAATTGGCAGGAGCGAGATTTCCGAGAGCGCTTACGCCGAAGAGGTCCAAGCCATCAAGCAACGCTTCTCGCCGGACGCTCCAATCACGCTGATCGGCTACTCGGATGGTGGCACTCACGCCGGCCTGTACGTCGCGCACCATGCGCGAGAAGTCGAACAATTGGTGTTAATCGAGCCCGATGCGTTCGACAGCGAGACGCGCTCGCTCGAACCCGAGCCCGAGGTCGAGGCGTTTGCCCAGTGGACTCACGAATATCTGTGGCAGAACGAGTTCCTCACGCCCGACGATCACGAATCGGCGGACTACAAACTGACGTCGGTAGCCGAGCCTGCAATCGCGAGTGTTGCCTGTCACCCGGAAAGTCCGATCCCTTATCGACTGTGGCGTATGGGGGCGTTCGTCTACTTTGCCGTCCGCGATGAATTTCGAAAGTTCGACTTTCGTCCTGCGCTCGCCAAGTTCGAACCCGAGATATTAATCGTCGCCACGCCCTGCCACGGTCTCGACGCAGACTATCAACGAACACACATTGCGCCGACCTTTGCTCACGTTCGCGTCGTCGAGCTCAGCGCGAAAGTCGACCATTTGAACTTGTTCGACGCGGGCCATGCCGAATTGACGAAGGCGCTGCACGGCTACTTGCATGCGTATCGCGAGGTGTCCCCATGAACACGACATTGCTCGCTCTGGCGCTTGCAACTTCTACAGCGCCTACCGCCCCTGACGTTCCCAGCGATCTCGAGGCTGGACCGAGACGGTCGAGCACCGACGTCCAGCAGCACGAACTCGGCGCGCACGTCGGCTTCGAGCCCACGCTCGTCAGCGGAGCGTACCTGAAGCACCGAGATCGCGGGCTATTTGCCGCGGGCGATCTCGAGCTCGGGTTCGACGTGGCACCGCTCACTCACGCCACGGGTTACCGGGGCTCGCTGCAAAGGAGCGAATGGGTCGAACTCGGCAGGCAATGGACAATCGGTGTGAGTTTGGGACTACGCGGCTCAAACGGGCAGGACGTGGCAGCCCGCTATTCCGCGTTGAGCGTGATGAGTGGCCTTCATCCACGCTGGAGCCGAAACGCTTGGGCACTCGGCGTCGACCTAGTCTACCTGACGACGCCGTGGACTCACTTCAGCTTCTCCCCGGTGATCCATGACACTTACCGCGAGCGTTATCCCGAAGAGCGCAATACGACGGGCCCCGACGCGCTCACGACATCTTGGTCGAGCAACCGACTGCAGGCCCTCGTCGCGCTCGAGCACGCGTTCGGTTCGAGCTGGAGTTGGAGTGTCCGTGCCGGGCTCCAGACCGCCCTCGGCAGCGGACCCGATTGGGCCAATCTGGAACTCGGTCAGCTGCCAATCGCCATCGACACTCGACTCGGTTGGCGCTTCTAGAGACACGAGCCGAGGGCTCGGTTGGTGTATCGTGCAGCGCTTGGCTGCCAACACCATCCTGCTGACTCGCGATCACATCGTCTTCGATGGAGTCCTGGGCGCTCTGACATCACACAGCCACAGTACGGCAGCGCTGCTGATTGGCATCGAAGGGCCGTTTCGCATCGCGAGCGGCGCTTTCATCGAGCCCGGTCCTGCCGAACGTGAGGTACGGCTCGCTTTGGTGCCAGCCGCGATCGAGCACCGCTTGGATTTCCATGGCCAGCGCTTGCTGGCTGTGTACCTCGAACCACACGATCCACGTTACGCGAACCTTCACCGTAAGAACGCTGGCCACTGTTTGGTCGAGCCCGAGCTCGATCCAGAATGGCTCGCTGCGCTCGAAGCCTGGCTCGGCGAGCAACGCTTCGAGCCCTTGGCGGAGCTGACGTTTGCACGCTTTGGTGTGGCCGGCATGCGCTTCGATGCGCGGCTGATGCGCGTGCTGAGCCAGTTCAGCCGCGGCTCACTGCTCGACGCCAGCAGCGAAGAACTGGCCAACACGCTGCGCGTCTCGAGCTCGCGCTTCGTTCACTTGTTCAGCGCACAGCTGGGGACTGGGCTGCGTCAAATCAAGCAGTACTACCGCTTCAAGGTAGCAAGCTCAGCGGTCGCGCGGGGCGCGACGTTGACGGCTGCGGCTCACGAAGCGGGCTTCGCCGATTCGGCGCATTTCAGTCGCGCCTTTTCGGAAACGTTCGGCGTTACCCCGAGCGCCGTTCTGCTTGGCCAAACGCGCTGGCTCACGCGCGACTGATCGACGTCAAGGGTGTTCCCCGACGTAACGCGCACGGGGACGAATACGCTGACCGCTTTGATACTGCTCCAGCGCGTGGCCGACCCAACCCACGGTTCTACCAATCGCGAATATCCCAAGCGCACTGCTCGGCGGCAAGCGCAGGACCCAAGCCAAGCTCGAGAGGGCAAAATCCAGATTTGGATCCAATCCCGAGTATTCACGCGCAGCCCGCACCACGCTGGCGAGCAGTGTCGTCGCCGCGCTTCCATGCGTCGACGATTTGCCGAGCATGCGCCCGAGCAAGAAGCGCGCACGCGGATCGCCCGCGGGATACAGCGGATGCCCGAATCCCGGCAACCCTTCACCGCGCCGCAGTCTATCGCGAACGGCCTGTGCTGGATCGCGGCTGGCCGCCAACTCGAGCAATAGCGCGTCCGCGCGTTCGGTCATGCCCCCGTGTTCAGGTCCACTCAAGGCCGCGAGCCCTGCCGCGACCGCTCGGTACAACGAGGCGCGCGTGCCCGCCACGACTCGGACGGCGAGCGTCGACGGATTGAGCTCGTGATCGGCACAGATCACCAGCGCGCTACGCACCCACTCGGCGTGCTGGGCACCGAGCCCATGAGCGCGAGCAATCTGCACGTGCGCCGGCTCGGCTACGGCCGCCGTTTGGAGCACTGCTGCGATCAACAACTCGAGCACCCGGGCACCGGTGCGCGCGAGTCCTTGCGGCGTCAGGTTGTGAATGAACGGATCGCGCGGCGCTTGCCAGGCCAGCGCCAGCAGCGTGCGATCGATGACCGTCAGCTCGTTGGCCTTGAATCCGGCAGGCAGAGGCTTGCCCTTGACCCGGGTTTCCGCTTCCGAAAATGGATCTTCTGTAGCGCCCCAGATTAACGACGCCACAGCCTCCAGACTTTGCGCCTCCGCCAAGCGCAACGCGTCGCGCCCCCGGTAGTAGAGCGTCTGATCCGAGATCAACGTGATCGCCGAGTCGAGCACGGCGGGCGCCGTCAGCGCTTGGGCAGTGGTCGCGCCGGGGTCGAGCGCGGAGGCTTGCCGCAAGCGCCGCACGTCCTCGGCGACGTAGAGCCGAGCGCGACTACCGCTGCGCGCCACGGAGCGTAGCTTGCCGCGACTGACGTAGGCGTAGAGCGACGCGCGCGAGATTCCGAGCTCGGCCGCGGCCTCCGCGGCGGTCAGGTACAGCGTGGTGTCGGCCTTCATGTTGATATATTGACGGTATCAATCAACGTTGACTAGCGATTTGCTTGGGGCACTCTCAATGCATTGAAAGGCGCGCCCAGCCGAGCAGCGGTGCTTGGGTAAACGCGCCAAAGGAGCACGAGCATGACGTCGGGATTGCAGGGGGTGGTGGTGTGCGACACGGCCTTGAGCGAAGTCGATGGTGAACGGGGCCAACTGACGATCGCGGGCCTAGACGTCCGCGAGTTGTCGCTGTTGCCGCTGGCCGAAGTGGCTGAGCAACTGTGGTCGGTGAGCGGACCCTGTCCTACGGCGAGCGAGTTGAGTCTCGGGTTCGGCCAGGCAAGACTCCAAGCATTCGAGATTTGCCGGCAATTCGAGACCGCGTTGCAAACACGCTCGGAGCGCGCCGGCTTGCGCTTGCTCTTGGCAGCGCTCGATCGCGGAGCGCCGGCTCTATCGCGGGTCGAACTGGTGGGCGCCTTCCCCGTGTTCGTCGCCGCTCTGGGGCGGGTGGCGCGCCGGCAGGCGTTAATCGCGCCCGATCCCAACGCCAATGCGAGCCACGATTGTCTGCGCATGCTTCACGGCCAAGCGCCGACCACGGCCGAAGAGCGAGCGCTGGACTCTTACTGGGCGGCGGTCTGCGATCATGGCCTCAATGCGTCCACCTTCACGGCTCGGGTCATCGCTTCGACGGGTGCGGAGCTCGTGCCCGCCGTGCTGGGCGCGCTCGGCGCCTTGGAGGGTCCCTTGCATGGCGGCGCGCCGGGTCCCGTGCTCGACATGTTGGACGCCATTGGTTCACAGGAGCGCGCTGACGCCTGGCTCGAGAACGAACTCACGAGCGGCCGGCGCTTGATGGGCTTTGGTCATCGCATCTACCGCGTGCGCGATCCACGGGCCGAGGTCTTGGCGCGCGTCGCAGGAACGCTCCACAGTCGCTACATCGACCTGGCCCGAGCGGTCGAAATGCGCGCCTTGGAATGGCTCAGACGTCACCACCCAGAACGCCGCTTGGACACCAACGTCGAGTTCTACACGGCGCTCGTCTTGGACGCGCTCGGTTTTCCGCGAGCTTTGTTCACGCCGGTGTTTGCCGCTGGCCGTGTTTTGGGTTGGCTCGCGCACGCGGAGGAACAGCTGCGACAGGGACGTTTGATTCGACCCGAATCGAAGTACGTTGGAGCACGCCCCGCAGCGACTCAGTGGGCTCCCACGGAAGTGAGCTCCCACAGAAGTGAGCGCACCAAGAGGTGAACCCCCACATGACCGACCAGCAGTTTTGGTTCTTGATCGCAGCCACGACCTTCACGACCTCGATCGTCTCGGGGGTCTTGGGCATGGCAGGCGGTATGCTACTGCTTTCGATCTTGCTCGTGAGACTCGATCCAGTGATCGCCGTGCCGATTCACGGCTGCGTGCAGTTGGTTTCCAACGGATCGCGCGCTTGGATCTTGCGCAAGGAGGTGAACTGGAGAGCCGTTTTGCGTTTCGCTTGGCCGCTCTTGCCAGCGGGCTTGCTCGGCATGCTCTGCTTGAAGTGGACGCCCGCGGCTTGGGGACGCATCCTGATCGGCGCGTTCGTCTTGGCCGCGACGTGGCTCAAGCCCGTGCGGCCCAAGCAGGCCACGAGCGACTCGGCGCTGCAAGGCCGACGGTTACTGCCGCTGGGCGGAGCGGTGGTCGGCTTCTTCTCGACGTTGGTTGGTGCGACCGGTCCCTTGCTTGGCCCATTCATTTTGGCGCTGGATCTGGGGCCTCGCGCCACGATCGGGACCATGGCGGCGTGCCAGATCTTTCAACACGGAAGCAAGGTTCTGCTGTTTGGCTTGGGAGACTTCGATTTCGGCGCGTACGCGGGTTGGATCGCGCTGCTGGCGAGTTTGGCGGTCGTCGGCACCAAGGTGGGCACCCGCTTCCTCGATCGCCTCAAGCCCACACCTTTCAAGATCGCCGTGCGCGTCGTTCTGAGCTTGCTCTCGCTGCAGCTGCTCTATTCAGGCTTCAGCCAACTCGGCGCTAGAGGCTAGGCCAGGCTCAAAGCCGCACAGAAGTCCGTGAGCGCGCCGGCCGCCGATTGTTCACCTGACGCAACCTGGGCGCGCAGTGACTCGTAGTGCGCGCGCAAGGCATCGCGTTTCAACAGCTCTGGCAAGATGGCCGAGGCCAACGCCCGCTCGAACTGGTGCAAACGCTGAGCCCGGCGGCGCGAATCCCGTTCGCTCGGGTTTCGACTTTGGGCTAGCCACTGCTCCATGAACCACCCTGCCAGGTCGGAGACGCCTGTGCCTTCCCGCGCAGAGGTCAACCACACCCGACTCGGGTCCTGGCCCATCAGCGAGGCCGCGGCTCGATAGTTCTCCAGAAGCTGTTCGGCTTCTGCTCGTCGATTGCTGTCGGCCTTGTTGATCACGATCGCCGTACTGACCTCGGTGATGCCGCGCTTCAAAGCCTGAAGCTCGTCGCCGGCGTCTGGGGTCAGCACCAAGACCACGACGTCACACAAGGTCGCGGCGTCGATCTCACTTTGACCGACCCCCACCGTCTCCACGATCACGTAACTGTAGCCTGCGAGTTCACACAGCTCGATGCTCTCTTGCGTGTGAGGCGCAGCGCCGCCGAGCATGCCTTTCGAGGCACTGGGCCGGATGAACACGTTCTGGTGGCGCGAGAGCTCGTTCATGCGCACCTGATCGGCCAGTAAGCTTCCGCCCGCCACAGGACTCGTGGGATCGACGGGCAAGACGGCGAGCTTGTGATTTTGCTTCGCCAGCAGGAGCCCCACGACCTCGATCAGAGAGCTCTTACCGGCGCCCGGCGCGCCCGTAAAAGCAATGCGCAAAGAGTCCGTGCCAACGCCCGCTACGACGGGGGCGCTCTGATCGACCGCGGGTTGTGCGCTGAGTTGCCACAGCCGATCGAGTTCAGCGCGCGCGCCGGGCAGCGTGCTCTCGGCGTGACTCAGCGCCCGGGCAAGAGCGCTGCGCTCGCCACTGCGTAGCCGTCGCAGCAACGTCCCTGCCGAGTCCAACGCTTCACTCATGACCGCTTCGCCCACCCTGCGCCTCACTGAAGCAATTCGATAACCTGTTCAATGCACTCGACGACTGGGGTCCCGGGCGTGAAGATGCGGCGCACCCCTTGTTCGAGCAATTTGTCGTGATCGACGCCGGGCACGATCCCCCCGCATACGACGTGGATGTGTTGCGCGCCTTCGTTGGCCAGCGCTGCTACCAACTCCGGGATCAAGGTGCGATGCGCGCCCGCCAAGCTCGAGATCCCGACGACGTGGACGTCGTGGTCGATTGCCGCGCGCGCGACTTCGCCTGGCGACTGAAAGAGCGGCGCGAGATCGACGTCGAAGCCCGCGTCCGCAAAACCCGCTGCGACGACCTTGGCCCCGCGATCGTGACCGTCTTGGCCGACCTTGGCGATCAAGATGCGTGGATTGCGGCCTAGGCGCTGGCGCAAACCGTTGACGCGCTCGCGCAGCTGGAGCCATCGCTGCGTATCCCCATAACCTCGATTGAAGACGCCCACGATACTCCCTCGCTCGGCAGAATAACGCCCCCAAACGGATTCGAGCGCCAAGGACACCTCGCCGACGGTGGCGCGCGCTCGCATGCACTCGACCGCCGCTTCCAACAGATTGGCATCGCCATTGCGGGCGGTTTGCGTCAAGTGTTCGAGCGCCTCGCTGACGCGCGCGCTGGAACGGCTCGCACGCAGGACTTTGAGGCGTTCGGCTTGCACGCGCCAGACTTGCTCGTGATCGATCACGCGCACCTCGGGCGGCGCCTCACCCTCGGAGGTGAACGCATTCACCCCGACCACTGTATCGATGCCGCGATCGACACGCACTTGACGCTCGGTCGCGGCGCGCGCGATAGCCAGCTCCGGAACCCCTCGTTCGATGGCGTTGACCATGCCGCCCAGCGCGTCGATTTCGGACAAGAGCTCGCGCGCCCGAACCACGAACTGCTGCGTCAAGCTTTCGATCAAGTACGACCCGCCCAACGGATCGACGACGTTCGTCAAATCGGTCTCGTGTTGCAAGATCAGCTGAGTGTTGAGCGCCACGCGCGCGGCCTGATCACTCGGCAGCGCCAAGGCCTCGTCGAACGAATTGGTGTGCAAGCTCTGCGTGCCTCCGAGCAACGCGGCCAACGCCTCGATCGTCGTGCGCACGATGTTGTTGAGCGGCTGTTGTGCCGTCAGGCTAACCCCTGACGTCTGGCAGTGCATGCGCAAGCGGCACGACGCTGGGCTCCTGGGCTGGAAGCGCTCTTGCATCAGCTCGGCCCAGAGCCGGCGCGCGGCGCGCAGTTTCGCGACCTCCGAAAACAGCTCCGTGCCGATGCCGAAAAAGAACGAGAGCCGCGGCGCAAACTCATCCACGTCCAGGCCGCGTGCGACCGCACCTTTGACGTATTCGAGCCCGTTGCCGATCGTGTACGCGAGCTCGTGCACGAGCGTCGCTCCGGCTTCTTGCAAATGGTAACCCGAGACAGAGATGGGATTGAAACGTGGCAAGTGGCGCGCCGCGTACTCGACCACGTCGAGCCCGATCCGCAGCGACGGGCGCGGCGGATAAATGTAGGTGTTGCGCACCATGAACTCTTTCAGAATGTCGTTCTGAATCGTCCCTGACAGTCGCGAACGCTCACAGCCCTGTTCCTCCGCGACCACCAGGTAGGCCGCCATGATGGGCAAGACCGCGCCGTTCATGGTCATCGAGACGCTGGTCGTGCTTAGATCGATGCCTTCGAACAAGCGCGCCATGTCGAGCACCGAATCGATGGCGACCCCTGCCTTGCCGACGTCCCCCATGGCGCGCGCATGATCACTGTCGTACCCGCGGTGAGTCGGTAGATCGAAGGCCACGCTCAAGCCGCGCTGGCCGCGCGCCAGACTCGCCTTGAAGAACGCGTTCGTCTCCTCGGCCGTCGAGAAGCCCGCGTATTGTCGCGTCGTCCAAGCTCTGCCGGTGTACATCGACGCGTACGGGCCGCGAGTAAACGGATGAAGCCCGGGCGTCGTGTCCACGCCGGCTAGCGGCTCGAGGTCCTTTGCCGAATACACGGCGTCGAACTCGAGCCCATGGCGCGATAGCTTGCTCGCCGCTGGGTGGCCGAGCTCCGAACGAAACAACGCTTGCCACGCAGACTCGTCGAAGCGCTGAGGACGGACGTCCGAGGCGTTGCGATCGTCGCTCATCGTTTCTTCAATCTCACGATTCGGGTGAGTGCTTCACCGGCGTGTCGCGCAACGCGCTCGGCCACTTGTGACACCTCGAACGAGTCCGCAAAGCCGCCCACCAAAAAGCCGAGACCCGCTCGCTCCTGCACCATCACCCGCGTCGCGCACACGAGGCTCGGTTGCCCAACCAAGAGCAACAGGTCCTCGGGCGTCGGTGCTCCGACGTATTGTCCTGCTTCGAGCGCTCGCGTCAGAGAACAAGCGAAGCCGGGCTCGATTTCGAGATCCACGAAGCGCTCTGGCTTGCCGGTGTGATTGAGCCGCACGCGACTCGAAAGTCTGCCCGCGCGTAAGCCGAAGACGACGGCTTCCTCGGCCACGGTTCCCATGGCCACCGCCATCGTCAACGCGACTTGCTCGGCGCTGTCGGCCGTGGCGAGCTCCGAGAGCGCGAGCTCCAAGCGCTCTTTGGCGATGCGACGCTGGTCGAGGTTGGCTTGGCGCTGCTCCGAGCCCGGACTCGAGGGTGCGGGTTGAGAGCCAACGGGCGGACGGCGCACGAGTGGAATCGGGGGCAACGTCTCGAAAGCGACTCGGCTATCGATCGGTTGATTCATGTACTCGCCGTCTTGGCGCAACGTCAGGGGCGCGCCGAAGTCCCCTGACCAACGCTCCAGCGCCGCAACGACCTCAGTCAAAGGCCCGGGCACCACGCGCACGGGTCGCCCGAGGTGAAACGAAAATTCGATCGCGACTTGAGCATCCAAAGGATCTGCCGCGAGCACATCGACATCGCTCTGGCTCGACGGCCGCCCGATGGGATAAGCAAGCAAGCGGGCCGCCAGCCCCTGTGGCAAGCGCTGCATGAACTCGTGAGAAGGCGGCGCCGTGAAGCTCGGACCCGCCAAGCGCAACAGCTCACGCTCGATCGGTTCGAGCAAGCTGGGATCGTGCTGGGTGAGCACGAACAGGAAGGGTTCGCCCTGCCCGACCTGACGCAGCAAGGCAGCCTCGACTTTGGCGCGCGGCGCGATGCCGGCTGCTACCAGGTGACGCGCAAGATCGATGCCCACGAACGCTATCCTCGTCGGTTTGTGAGGCCTGCGCAAACCCCGACCTTGGGTTTGTACCGGGTGCTGAATGCCGGGTGGCTGCTACAGCGGCGCCCGGCACGCACATCGGCTTCAACGGTCGAACTGAAAAACCACTTCGGTGCGCCGTACGAGTCCGAGTTCATCGCGCGCGACCTGCTCCAAATGGCTCGGATCCGATTTGACCAGCGCGACCTCGGCCTCGAGCTGTCGAATCTCGAGCGAGAGCTGAGACACCTTCTCCTCTACTTGAGCTCGCTCCGCGCGCAGCTTGTTCAGCCGCGGCAACCCCGTCTCGCTGAGAATTAGAACGGGCACGGAAACCAATGCCACGCCCAGAATCGCGAGCGGTAACAGACGTTCGAAGACGGCGCCAGGAGTGGTCACGCCCCCGAGCGTCCCAAGGCTTGCTGTAATCGGGCAACTTTAGTGAAAATTAGCCCACTGAAAGCAACTCGCGCCGCGCACTCGTACAGCGCAGGACCGTGAACAGTCAGTCGCAGATTGGGGGGTTTCCCTGTGCGCTCGTGGCAGCTTTGATATAGTCGTGCGCCGCTTTCGGTACGAGAGATCGCGGGTCAGCCGACCCTGAAGGAACATCGACGCCCATGGAGATCCAAGCGCTACGCGCTGAGTTGGAACAACTCTTCGAACTAGACGAATTGCGCCTGTTGAGCGCTGAGCTGTTGGGGCTCGACCCGGAAAGCCTTGGCGGAACCAAAGCCAAAGCGTCGTTCGCCAAAGCCCTCATCGAGCATTGCGCCAAGACCTCGGCCGTCGAGGCGCTGTGCGATGCCATGCTTTCGCTACGGCCCCAGGCCGGCTCGGCCATTCAAAAGGCGCGACGCATGGCTCAGCGCGCGCCGGCGCTGGCCCCAGGCGATGCGTTCGCTGGATTTACGATCGCGGGGCGCCTGGGAGAAGGCAAGAGCGGTGCGTGCTACCGCGCCGATCTGCAAGGCCGTCAAGTGCGTCTGAAGCTGCTGCACCCGGCGAGCGGCTACGATCAGCGCGGGTTGCAGCAATTTCTGACGTACTGCCGGCGCGTCGCGCAAGTGGCAGACCAGAGCCTGCCCAAGGGTTTACGCGCCGAGAGCATCGATGGGGTCGAGTGCCTCAGTCACGACTTTCGCGAGGGCACCGCGCTCAGTGAACACGTCGCCAAGCAGGGCGCCATCCACATCAGCGAGGCAGCGCCCTGGATCAGAGCGCTGCTCACGGGGTTGGCCGCCCTGCATGAGAAGCAACTCGTGCACGGCAATTTGAAGTTGGAGAACCTGATCACCGTCGAAGGCAGCGGTCAGGTCGAGTTGCAGGACGCAGGCGCTTATCTGTTGCGCTCACGCCTGCCCGAGGATTCGTTCGATTCACCGCTGGCGGTCAGCTGCCCGAGCAGCGTCGCGCCCGAGGTCTTGGACGGCGAAGCTCCCAACGTGGCGAGCGACATCTACGCCGTCGGCGCAGTCCTCTATCAGTTGCTGACCGGTGAAGCGCCCTTCGACGGCGCTAACCCAGCCCGTCAAGCACTGGCGCACTTGGACTCGGCGCCGCGCACGCCGAGTTCACTCGTGGCGTCGATCCCCTTCGAGCTCGACTCGTTCATCTTGCGCTTGTTGAGCGCCGAACCCAAGGAACGCCCCGCGAGCGCGCGCGAAACGCTCGGCGCATTCGACGTGCTGTTGGCCGCGCACGGCAATCACGTCCTCGGCGAAGGCGAGCTAGAACGCCGCATTCAGGCGTTGATCGGCAACGCAGGCGACGAGGACGCGGCGCTGTCCCTGGAGGCCGCGGCCGACGAAGGCGCCGATCCCGAGCGCGTCGCGCAAGCCTTCAACGGCGCGTTCGTGATGTTGAACGAGACCGATCCGGCGCAGCTCGGCATCAAGCTCGCGCTCGGCTTGCGCGCAGGCCGCCTGTTTCGCCGCGCCGGCAACAAGGCCGCCGCCGAGCGCGTCTATGCACAATTGCTCAGTCACGACCCGAGTCAGCGCGTCGTAGCTGCCGCACTCGAAGATTTACGTCGACAGCTCGGCAAGTACGAAGAGCTGATCGAGATGTGGCTCGAGCGGTCGGAGCTCGCCGAGGGTTCGGCCGAGAAGGCCGAGGTGTTTGCCAAGATCGGTGCGCTCTACGAAAAGGAGCTCAACGATCCGGCGCAAGCGCTGGTGGCGTTCACCCAGGCTTATTGCGAAAACCCGACGGAACGCGAGTATGCGCACGCCGTCGAACGCATCGCAGGCAAGAGCTTGGAAGCGTGGCCCGACGTGCTCGCGACGTGCAGCGAGACCGCACAGCGCGGGCTGGGCGCTGAAGAGCAGAACGCCCTGTTGAATCAAATGGGCCACTGGTGCCGCGAGCGGCTCGCGCGCTACGATCTAGCGCTCGAATATTACCAGTCGGTTTTGCGCGCCGACGCCGCCAACGACGCGGCGCTCGACGGCCTGAGCAAGCTGTTTCGCAAACTGCAACAGTGGGGGGAATTGGCAGAGATTCTCTTGCGCCGCGCGGACGCCGCGGGAACCCCCGAGCAGACGCGCGCCCTGCAAGTCGAAGCGGCGGAGATCTTCGCAGGCAAGCTCGGTAACCCCGAACGCGCACAACAGATCTACGAGCGCATCTTGGACGAGGATCCGGGCCACTCTGCAGCGCTCTCCGCACTCGGACGCTTGTATCAGGCCGCGGGCAACCAGGCGGCCTATGTGCGCATGCTGGAGCGTCAAACGCGCGAGGTGCGTGGGCCAGAGCGCGTCAGCTTGATGTGCCGCTTGGCCGAAGCCTACGAAGCACAACCCGGAGCGAGCAGCGATGCGCTCGAAGCGTACGAGGCGGTGATCGGCGAAGATCCACTCAACGCGGCCGCACTGTCCGGCCTGGATCGCTTGTACACCAAGACCGAGCGCTTCGACCGCTTGCTCGAGGCGCTGAAGGCGGAGATTCGAATCGCAGCCACGCCGCGTCAGCGCGTGGCCTTGCACGAGCGCATCGCGACTGTGTACGAGAACGAGTTCCTCGATCCTGCTGCAGCCGCAGAACACCTCGAGAAGGCTCTGGAGCTCGACCCGCGCAACGAGAACGTGTTCAGCATGCTCGAGCGCGTCACGCGCACGCGCGGCCGTTTCAACGACCTGTTGGAGCTGTACACACGCCACGCGAGCATCGTCGATACACCGCGTCAGAAAGCCGCGCTGTTGCTCGAACGCGGCAAATTGTTGGCGGGACCGCTCGGCTCGCCGCACCAAGCCATCTTGGCTTTCGAAGCGGTGCTCGAAGCTGCTCCCGATCAAGCCGAGGCCCTGACGGCTTTGGTCGAGCTGAAGCAGCAATCGGGCGACGCCGAGGATGCCTTGCGTGCGCTCGAGACGTTGGCGGAGAGCTCGGCCGACCCTGGAGCGCGCGCGGAAAACTACTCGCGCGCGGCCAAGCTGCTCGAGAAGCGCAACGATTTGGCAGGCGCGGTCGAGCGCTACAAGCTGGCGCTCGACGCAGTCCCCGTGCACCAGGAATCGGCAACGGCGCTGCGCAATTTGTATTTGCGCTTGGGTAACACCCAAGCTGCGATCGACACGTTGCGCCACCAAATCGCCCTCACGGAGAGCCTCACGGCGCGCGGTCGCTTGACGGCAGAACTGGCCAAACTGGCCTACGAGCGGCTCGGTGACGTGGAGCTCGCGGAGCAAGCAGCGCGTCAAGCGCTCGAATGGAACGAGACGTCAATCGACGCGCAAGAGGTGCTGGGAGGCATCGCGCTCGACCAAGAGCGTTACGACGAGGCCGCTTATCGGATCGAACGCCTACTGCCTCACTTGGACTCGCTCGGTCCGGAGCGTTCCGTGAATTTGCTCGTTCACTACGTGGACGCACTGTCGCGGATCGGCTCGACCGAAGCCGCGGCGTTGCCGGTGCAGAAACTGCGTGAACTCGCGCCCGACGATCCGCGCGCCCTGATGCGCGTGGCACGCGTACTGTTCGAACAGAGCAACCACGAAGCCGCGCGCGAACTGTACGGTGAAATCCTCGAGCGTTTCGAGCAGCAGCTGACGCCGGCCGAGCGCTCTGCCGCGACTTACTATCACGCTGAATCCACGCGTTTGACGGGTCAGCTCGGTTTGGCCGTCTCGATGCTCGAAGAAGCCGCCGATCTCGACCCCGGTGCACCAGAACCGCTGCGCGCGCTCGCCAGTGCCTACGCTGAGTTGGGCGACTGGGAAGAGACCTGGGAAGCCAACTCACGCTTGCTCGATTTGACGAGCGGCGAGGAGAAGGTGCAGCTCTTGCTCGAGATGGCAGAGCTCGCGACGACCAAGCTCGACGATCGTCAACGCGCCACGCGTTGCCTGGTAGCGGCGCTCGATTTACGCCCCGACGACCGCAAGCTGCTGACGCGGCTGATGCAGCTGTACAGCGAAGAGAAGGATTGGGCGAAGGCTTACGAGGTCGTACTCAAGCTTGCCGAAGGCGTCGACGACGCGAAACAACGTGCTCGCTACCTGATGACGGCCGGCATGATCAGCGCGCGCGAAGTGCACGACTACGATCAAGCACTCGAGTGCTTTGCGTTGGTCATGGATCTCGATCCAGAGATCGAGAAGGCCGTGTTCGAGAGCATTTCGATCCATCGTGCCCGCAACGACTTCGACGCCGCAGAGCGGCTGCTCAAAGACCGAATGAAGGCGGCGAGTCGCGCCAAAGACAGTGAAAAGCTCCTCGAGTCGTTCACTGCGCTCGGCCACTTGTACATGGACGAGATGGACCGCACCGACAGCGCGGTCGAGGCGTTCGAGGCTGCGCAAACGCTCGACCCAGAGAATCGCGAGCGGCGCGAGATCCTGGCCAAGCTGTACATCTCTGCCCCACAGAAATACTTCGACAAGGGCGTAGAGACGCTGACGCAAATTCTGGACGAGGATCCGTATCGCGCCGACGCGTACTCGGGCTTGCGCAAGCTGTACACCGAAGCGAAGAACCCGGACGGCGCTTGGCTGCTGTGCCAAGCCTTGGCCGTGCTCAAGCTCGCAGCGCCCGATGAGGAGCGCTTCTATCGGCGCATGCGCGCCGAGGATCCCGCATATGCACAAGAGGTGCTGTCCCCCGAGGATTGGGCGCGGGACTTGACACACCACGACCAGGATCCGCTTCTGACGGAGCTGTTCGCGATCATCGAACCCGTCGTGGTCACCAGTCGCGGCTATGATTTCCAGGAGCTCGGCTACGACGCTGCGTACCAGGTATCGCTCGAACACCACGCTTACCCGGTCGGTCAAACCTTGCACTACGCCGCAGGCGTGATGGGGATCGTGCCGCCGCCCTGCTTCGAGAACACGAACGACCCCGGCGGCCTGGTGTTCCTCGACACCAAGATCCCCGCGATCAGCATGGGTGTGGGCGTGCTCAATCCGCATTTGGCGCCGCAGCTGCTGGCATTCATCTCGGGCCATCATCTGAGCTATTACCGACCCGGTCACTTCTTGCGCCAACTGGTGGGTACCGGCACCGGGCTGAAATCGTGGCTGTTTGCCGCAATCAAGCTGATCTCACCGGCGTTCCCCTTGGCTCCCGATCTGGAAGGTCCGGTCGCCGAGGCCGTGACCACCTTGCGCAGTCACTTGAACATGCATGCCAAGGACGACCTGGCGCGCGCGGTGTCCCGACTGCTGCAGTCGACCGCGTCCCTCGATCTGAAGCGCTGGGTCTCTGCAGTCGACCTGACGGCGGATCGACTTGGCTTGCTGCTCGCCCACGATCTCGCCACGGCCGTGGAGGTAATTCGCGGCGGTGAGGAGGGGGTGCCCGGTACCTCCCAGCAACGCCTGCGTGAATTGGTCAAATTCGCGATTAGCCCGAGCTACTTGCGGTTGCGTTCACGGCTCGGCATCAACCTATCGATCTAGATAGAAGGCACGAGCCGCCCTCCGAGTGTTCCGGCCGGCGGCCCGCGCCAAATCAATCTCCAGACCGGGTGCGACGAGACGTGGCGCCCTCCCATGCGGGTGAGGCTCTCGCCTTTCCTCGCGTTCTGGGGCGTTTTTGGGGCGCTCGGCGCCTCGCTCGCTGAGCCCTCGGTGTGATCTCGAGAGCCGCTCCAAGTGGCCATACCAGCGCTGCGTGGCCGCGACGATTCGCCTCGCCAAATGCTGAGCTTAACGAGGGTCTTTCTGTTATCAGTCGGAGCCGGTTATGCGGCGCGTCGCGATCTTTGGCTGGGGGATAGTTGCCCCCAAGGCCCCGACCCTGGACGTATTTCGGGAGCGGCTCGATGATGCGAAGAGCTGGCTTACGCCCTTCAACGGCTTTGGTCCCGACAACTTCATGGTCGGGACACCGGAGTTCGACTTTGCTCGCTATCAGCCTTGGCTAGAGCAGCGCTTCCCGCCGAGTCGTTTCAAGCAACTGACGGACAAGATGGACCCCACGACGCTGTTTGCGATCGGGGCGTTCATCCAAGCCTTGGGCGCCAACGAAGGCCTGGAAGCGCAGCTCTCCCTGCAAGGCCCGCAAACTCACGTCTACGTCTCGACTGCGCTCGGCGCGATCCCGACACTGCACGAGATCTCGCTCACTTATTACCGCGCCCAGCGCCGCTGGAATCGTTTCTGGTCCGCGCCAGAACGAAATTCGGCGATCGCCGAAGCCATCGCTGGCAACAGCCCGTGGCCCGAAGAGCTCCGCGACCCCGCACAGCTCACTGACCCAGATGAACGCGAGCAAGCAGAAGACGTGTGGTTCGCGCACTGGGCGAGTCGCTCGCCGGCACTAGCCGATTATCTCGAAGAGTTCCGACAGATCGAGAGCTTGACGGTCGAGGGTGACATCGAGAGCGCCAAGCTCGGCGTGATCCGTGAAAAGCGCCGCCGACTCAGTGCGTTAGCTGAACGCTGGAAAACGCCCGAACCGCCCTGGAATTGCGTCTCCGCCAACGTGCTTTGGAACATTGCCAACACGCCGGCTTCGCAAATCTCGATGCTGGGCCACATCACCGGACCGTGCTTCGCGCCGGTCGCCGCTTGCTCGACGTTCGGCGTCACTTTGCATCTCGGCATGCAGGCGATCAGCAGCGGCAAAGCGCGCTTTGCCGTGATCGGCTCGGCCGATCCCGCGCCGCACCCGATCACCGTGGGTGCCTTCTACAACGCGCGCGTGTTGGCCGCCGACGGCGCCGTTTCCAAGCCGCTCAGTGGCTTGAAGGGCACGCACGTCGCGGGCGGTTCGTGCATCTGGATCCTGGGAGACTTGGAGTACGGACTGTCCAAGGGCTTCAAGCCGCTCGGGCTCGAGCCATTGGCCGTGGGTCTGTCCGCCGACGCCGACCACATCATCACGCCCTCGAAAGAAGGCCCCAAGAAAGCGATTCACGCTGCGCTCGAACAAGCCAACGTGACCGCGGGCGATCTGGTCTCCTGGGATTTGCACGCCACGGCCACGCCGGGCGACTACCAAGAGGTGGATAACCTGCGAGGACTACTGTCCGAGAACGTGTTAATCACAGCCCGCAAAGGTATCTTCGGACACGGCATGGGCGTGGGCGGCGGATGGGAATTGACCGCGCAGTTCTTGGGCGTGGAGCGCGGCAAGTTGTTCCCCACTCCGTTGGAGCCCAGCGAGCTGAACCAAACGATCAAAGACTTGGGACAGCGCTTCGTCTTCAATCAGCCAGTGCCCGTGCCGCGCTCGGTGGTCGGCAAACTGTCGATGGGCGTCGGCGGGATCAACTCCTGCGTGATCTCGCGTTCCTTTCGCGGTCCCGCAGAGTAAACACTTTCGTGCCGCTTGTTTGGGGCAAGCCAGCCGTACTCCATGGGTGCCTGCTGGCATTCGCTTGGGCCCGTGCCAGCAGCCCCCTGACGACGAACGCCTCGGGCCGTCAGTCGACGGCGCAGATCAGCGTCGTCAAGTAAAGGCCCTCGGGGAACGCGGCGGGCACTGGGTGATCGGCGCCTTGAAACACGCGTTCCAGCACGCGGATCTCACGCCCTTGATCGCGCGCGCCGAGCGCGGTTGCGCGCATCAGCTCAGAGACGCCAATTGCGGCTGAGCAGGAACAGATCACGAACGTGCCGCGTTCACGCGTCGCGGCTACGCCAGAACCGATCAACTGGCGCATGAGACCGAGCGCGCCATCGCGACTCTTGCGTGATTTGGCGAGCTTGGGCGGGTCGCAAATCACGAGATCGTAGCCGCCTTCGCCCGCGGCAGCGCTCAGCGCACTCTGGGCATCGGCGCACTGAAATTCCACCGGCGGCGAGTCATTGGAGAGCTGAGCCTTGGCCACCTCGATCGCGTCGCGGCTCGAATCGACGCCCACGACGCGCTGTGCACCTCCGGCGGCCGCGGCGCGCGCCAAACTCCCGACGTAAGTATACGTATCGAGCACACTGAGCCCCCGCGAGAGCTCTTTGATTCGCGCGCGCAATGGACGTTGATCGAAGTAATAGCCCGTCTTCTGAGCCAACGTCAGAGGGATGCTGTAAGCGAGGCCGAGCTCGGAGAACTCGAAGTGCGTGAGGCTCTCGTCTCCGCGGATGACACGATTGCCCGCTTCGAACCCTTCGAGGCGCGCCGTCGCTTGTGAAGTGCGTTCGACGATCGCCCGCGGCTCGAGCAGCTCCGTCAGTGCGTCGAGCACCCAAGCTTCGCGTTGCTTGATCCCGATGCTGCCCCATTGCACGGCGAGCACGTCCCGGAAGCGGTCGACAATCACCCCCGGTAACCCGTCACCCTCCGCATGGATCAAGCGAAAGCCGCTGGTCCCCGCATCGGGCAAGCCACTGATCTTTCGGCGTTCAATCGCGCGGGCGATGCGCGCCTGAATCAAGGCGCGATCGACGGGTTCGTCTTTGCGGGTGTAGAGGCGGACGGCCAAGGCCGAGCCAGGTGAGTACAGGCCGCGCCCCAGACAGTTGCCCTGAACGTCGAGCACGCGTACCTCAGAGCCGGCCTCAATCGGCGTGGGCGCAGGTTTGAGGGCCTGGGTAAACACCCACGGGTGGCCCGCCCAGACCGGCTGCACGTGGCCCGGTCTGAGCACCAGCGTCGGAACGCTATCCCCTGCCCCCGAGTGCCGTGCTCCCAGGTCAGCGTGCCCCACTTGGCTCAATGCCCTCGCAAACCGGGCCGCGACGGCGCGCTCAACGCGCCAGGACGTGGCGGCGCGCCCGCTGCGCCGACAGCACCTGCAGGAGCCCCCTTACGGGATGGGCTGAAGCTCAGCGCGCTGAACGTGCCGAGCACGCGCCAAGCGTAACTGCCATCCTGCTGCTTGGCTTGCTTCACTTGCGGCGTCATGTCGATCAGGCCACCCATTGCGTCACCGGGTTTACCGAGCAAGCTGCGGGTGTTGTCGTCCTTGTCGCGGTACTTGTCCGAGAACTTGAACGACAAATTGATTTGCTCCGACATGCTCTGCTCGAGTTTGTCGCGCAAGCGCAGCTTGCCGTCGGCTTGGGCCTCGAGATCGTCGCCTTTGACTTCGAACTTTTCGAGGTCGACGCGGCCTTCGGTCGCTGTCGCCTTGATGTTGAGCGTGCCGGCGTCGATCTCGGGCAGCGCCAACAAACCGCGCACCTTCGTCTTGCCGTCCGCCAACTTGAGCTCGCTGACTTCGAGCTCGACGGTGCCGTTGGCCAGACTGTACTTGCCCTCGGGTAGGGTGAGCTCGATCTGCCCCGAGAGTTTACCCGAGACGGGTAACTGCAGGAGCTCGGGCACTCCCGGTAGATCTCCCGGGTTGATGTCTTCCAACTCAACGTCCAACTTGGTGGCCGCAGTAGAGTTCTCGTAGGTGCCGTGCAGCTCACCACCGAAGCCGTCGACGGAGAGCGTGACCACGGTGTTGCCGAACAGGTACGACAAAGGCGCGATGCGCGCGTAGACCTGATCCACATGCACGGTCTTTTGCTCGGGTGCAGGCGCGTCCGGCGGAGCATCTGGGTCGGGTTTCGGTTTGGGACTGATCAAGTCGACGTCGGACATGACCACACCGGGAAAGCGCCACGACCAAGTCAGCTTTCCGATCTCCATGCGCTTCGGCTCTGGGCTATCGGCTTGCGAGCGATTGTAGCCGAGCACGATCCGCTCCTTGAGCCGATCGTATGGGAATGCCAAGTAGGCGAAGAAGCAGAACAAGAAGATGTAGCCGACGGGTACGTAAACCCATGGCAGCCACTTCTTGAGCTTCGGCGGCAGTTGTACTTGCGGGAACTGGGACAGGAGCGGCAT
The DNA here is from genome assembly GCA_036263015.1 of Polyangiaceae bacterium. Classification (GTDB taxonomy): domain Bacteria; phylum Myxococcota_A; class Polyangia; order Polyangiales; family Polyangiaceae; genus SZUA-265. Next base: position 195,994 of record DATAHU010000035.1, read on the forward strand.
GTTCACTCGGTCGCCTCGTGAGCTGCGGGAGTCTTCTTTTTATCGGCGGCCTTGTCGGGCGCAGCCTTGTCGGCAGGTTTGTCGACGACCGTGCGCACATAGGCTGAGACCGTCATGCCGACGTCCCAGGAATCGGGCTCGGTGCTGCGCTTTCTGATGTTCAGACGACTGATGCTGACCGGAAACGGCGCTTGGGCGATCTTCTCCAAGAAAAGCACGAGATTTCGCATGCCGACCTTCTTGATGCTGATCTCGGTCGCGCGCTCCTCGTACTCCTTACCGTGCGGCACGGGCGGCTTGTCCTTGAACTCGGGGATCTCGATCTTCAGCGCCTTGGCGTGGTTGTCGAGAAAGCCTGCGAGTGGCGGCGCCGGTGTCTTGTAGCGCGCCAGAACGCGATCGTTCTTCTCTTGCTGTTCCAAGATCTGATCGCGTTCGGCGAACAGTCGTTGGATGGTTTCGCGCAGCTCTTCGTTCTTGGAGCGCTTGTCGGACAACATCGCCGAAACCCCGATCGGGATCAACAGCACGCAGATCACGACGAACAGGCCCAGAAGCAAGCCGAGCAGCCGCCGTTCACGCGGCTGCAATGCATCGAGTCGTTCTTGCAAGCCCATGTTCAGCCCTCCTCACCTTCGGGCGACGCGTTCTTCTTCGGCGGCTCTTCGCAGCGCATCTCGAACTCCATCGAATACTTTTGACGATCGGTCTTCATCTCTTGAGCGATCTGCGAGATCTTGACGTCCTTGAAGCACGGCTTCTCCTTGAGCGCTTCGACGATCTTCTGAGCTTGGTCCGTCGATTTGACCACGCCGCGCAGATTGACGTGACCACGCTGCAGGTCGAGCTCGGCGACGTCATGTTCGAAATCTTTGGGGATCTTCTCCGCGAGCGTCATGGCCAACTCGAAGCCGTCGAGTTCCGGCTGCGGATCCTTCTCTTGCTTGGTGCCCTGATCGAGCAGCTCGACCACGCGATCGACGTCTTCGGTTTCCTCGTGCAGGATCTGCTCGGACAAGAGCGACATGGCCTTGCTCAAGTCGGTGTACTCACGCTCCAAGGTGCGACTCTGAGCCCAGGCCGAGAATAGAAACGACAGAAGCGTCATCGCGGCGAGCCCTGCGAGCAGCGGGATGCGCTCCTTCAAAAAGCCGTAGCCGCGCTCGTAACGCAGCTCGCCCTGGCGCAAGTTCAAGTCCTTGGAGCCCGTGCGCAGTGATAACCCGAGAGCGATAGCCTTACCGAAGCGCGCAACGTCGCGCTTCTCGATCTCACTCCAGCCCTCGGGCAGTGAGAGCTCCTTCAGCTCCGGGAGTCTCTGAACCGTCAGCTTGAGGTAGGCCGCCAAGTATTCGGCAATGCCCACCGCCTCCGCACCGCCGCCGCACAGGTACACGACTTCCACCGGCTGCTGGCTGACGGTGCTCCAACTGACCAGCGTCTGGCGCAGCGCGCGCACCATGTCGGGAGCGCTATCCGGCAAGCCCGAAACACCGATCGACAAGGTGCGTGCGTAGACGGCAACGCGTTGATGGATGATCACGAACTCGCTCGTGTCTTCACCCAAATCGAGCACGGCGCGGTACTCGGGACCATCGAGCTCGGGGCAAACCGAGGCCAGGTTCGCGATCGGCAGCGGCCCGACACCAACGCGCTCGGGCTCGTGCTTGAGCCCCTCTGCGGTCTCTTCGATGCGCTTGCGCACCAAGACGGTTTGCGCAGCGGCCGCGATCACGTCGACCTTTTCGTCGTCCTTGCCACGCGGCAACACGCGTGAATCGAACACCAGTTGCTCGAAGTCGACGGGGATTTGCGCTTCGAGCTCGAACGGCACCACCTCTTCGACCTGCTTCAGCGCTGCCGGTGGCAATTGCAGGCGATGGATGTACGCGGCGTCGCCACTGATCGCGACGGCGATCGACTCGCCGTGCAGATTGACCCGCGCGGCGAGCTCTGCCAGCGCGTCGATCAAGCTCGCATGCTGAGTTCGGTCCACCTCCTGCAGTCGCTCCAAGAACGTGCGCCGGTAACTCGTACGCAGCACCGCCGCTTGAATGGTACTCTGACGGATATCGATTCCAACGATGCGGGACATAAGTGTTTACTCGTTGCGGTAATAGATGACGCGCCCGCCGGGATCTGGGCGAAACGCGCCTTGGAGCGCGTCTGCGGTCGCGCCCTCTGGCAAATTGACGGGAGGCAGCGCCGCTTGCCCAGCTTGCTGCATCAGCGCCGCTTGCTGGGTCGGGTCCATCTGTGAGGGGTCCATCGGCGGCGCACTGCCACCCCCAGCACTGCTCGCCGCGGCCGCGGCAAGCGCGAGCAAGTTGGGTGGCGCGGGCGCACCGCGGAAGTCGACCACCTCGTGAATCCGTCGGATGGTCTTACGCGTCCCAGAGGTTGCGGTGCCGGTGGCGTAGATGCTGAACACCTTGCTCTCGGCAGAGATGCCCTTGGCGACTTCGTCGTCGCTGCGGAACACCACCGGTTGCATCTGCAAGGCCGTCATCACCGAGCCGAACATGCCTTGGCCCTTGAGCGCTTGCACGAAGCCCTTCTCGGACGAAAACATCGGTGCGCCCGAGGTGAGCGTGCGGATCAATCCGACGACGGTCAGGAACTTCGTCTGTTCGAGCGGGTCGACACACAACGGCGTGTTCTCCACCGCCGAACCGCAAATCACCGCCAATAGCGTCTGAGCGTTGGCCGTGTTTACATTCACCTTCCCCTGACCCCAAACCGTCGCGACGCGCTTCTTCGGATCCAACGGGTCCGGTTCGATGAACGCTGCCCAGAAATCGTCGTTTATCCCGCGCACCATGTGCAGCTCGTCCAAGCTGTCGAACGCGCCGTTCTTGCGCTCGTACGGGGGCTCCAACAACTGATAGAAGTTGTCTTCGGCGCCGGGTTGGACGAATTGCCCGGAGATATCGCAGGGGAACTGATCGACGTCGGGATCGGACCAATCGACGAGCGCCGAGCACACGTCTTGGCGCGTGTTGAAGTTGCCGCGCGAATCCTTCTGATCGAACAGCGGATTGTTCTGAGGACCAGCTAGCAACCCGAGGATCTGCACTGCCATGCGCTGCTGTGAGAACGCATCACCCTTGGCAGCGGAGTTGAGATTCAACTTGGAGTCTTCGTCGACGACGACGATCTCGAATCCCGCGCCTTCGAGTCCAAGGTTCTGACCTTGGGTCAAAGCGATACCCGTCAGCGACTTGAACTGGGACGCGCCTTCAGCGTCGTTGAACGCGCCGAGCACTTGGTCGGCGAACTCCCAGACCGGGATCTGCGGCGGACCGCGCCGCATCATCATGAACAATGGCGCAACCGCTTTGCGAATCGTGGGCTCGGACGCAATCAACAGACGCGCCAAGTTGAGACCGCTCTTGGCGGCATATTCGGCCTTGATGCCGTCGCGCTCCGAAAGCGCGTGCCCCAGATCCGCCGACGTCTCGTCCTGGAACTCCGTGAGCATCACGGCCAGGATCGCAAGCGATCCCAACACCAACACCAACGCCACACCGCGCCGGCGTTTACCGCGCTCGAACACCGTCAAGCGCCGGGGCCTACGCAGCTCCCAGATCAGGCGCTGCCACGAGCGCGCGAACGCTGTCGGCGCTCGGCTCTGTGCTGGCTCGGGAGGCAGGTCGGGGTTCATTGGAGTGCAAAAATCAAAGGGTTCATCATCGGCAAGCTGATCTTGCCCTCGAAAGCGACCGTGCTTTGCGTCGAGTCTTCGCTCACGCGTCCTCCGCCGTTGAGCACCAACGTGACCTTGACTTGGTAGGGCAACCTGTCCTGTTTACCCAAAGCCTGCGTGGTATCCCACTCATCGACCCATTGCCCGAGCAGCGGGTCCATGAAACGCAGATCGAACAGGTCGATATCGTTGGCCAACACCTGGCCACGCCCGCCTTTGTCCGGGTACAAGTCGATGTGGGGATTGATACGTCGGATCAAGTCGGTGACGCCGGCTTGATTCGGGTTCTCCATTCCAAAGTAGGAAACCTCTGCTTGATCCGACTCGGGGCTGTCCCGATCCATGCGGCGATTGACGAACGCGGTGAAGTCGATCCGATCGGCGGGCGCGCCGGGCTGAGCCTTGAACAAGGTCTTGGTCACCGCCAAGTTGAGATTGATCGGCAAATGCTTGGAGAGGTACGCGCTCTCGAGTTCATGGCAGACACGCGCCATCGCCAGCCGCCCCTCACGGTAGCGATCCGAGACGCGCTGAATGCCTTCGCGACTGCGCTGCAAGGTGGAGAACGCGGCGAAGATCAACGTCGAGATCATCGTCAGCACGGCCACGGCGATCATCACCTCGAGCAGCGTGAAGCCGCGCGAGTAGCGCGAACTGCGCCTCGGGCTGCTGCTGTGATGAAATTGCCGGCTCATGTGAACGCTCTGGTGTCGCTGGGGTGTGAACGGATGGTGTAGCTGTGTCTCGTCGGATTCGAAAAAAAACTCGGGCTCGAAAAATCGCGTGGTCAGGGTGTCGCTGGGGCGGGCGGTGCCGCGCCACCCGGCGGCGCGACTCCGAGCGCGCCCTCGATTTGCCCGATGATGCCTTGCGCCGCCTGATCGATGCCTTGTGCCGCGAGCGGATCCAAGCCGCCCTGCTGCGGGTTCGTCACGTATTGGATGACTTGCAGATCGCGGTCGGTCTCGCCTTCCTTCCAGCGGACCGTCACCGTGATTTTGCGGATGCTCGCCTCGAGCATCGGTTTGAGATCGGGGTACACGATGCCCATCACCATCGGCGCAATGCCTGCCATCGATGCCGTCGGGCCCATCATGTTCGTCAAGTCACCCACTTGAGCGTGAGCCCCGAGTGCTGAGCCGCCGCTTTGCTGCAGCGTTGCGAGGCTGCCGAGCGCGCCCAGACCGCCCCCGACTCCTCCACCCATGCCCATGCCTCCATCGGCGCTGAGCACACCGCCCGGAGGCATCACCGGTAACACCACCTTCTGGACCTTCCACTCGCAAGTGTAGCCAGTCGCCATTTGCGACTCGCAGCACTCGCCATCGCTCGTTTGATCCATCAAGGGAAACCCGAGCTTGATCAGATCGAACTCGACTTCGGACATCTTGCAGCGCAACAACCCGGGTGCCTGACTCAAATGGCGGGCTCTAGAGTAACTCCAGAACACACCGGTCTGCGCCGAGAGCACGATCGTCAGACCCAGCCCGAGGATCGCCACCGCGACCAGCACCTCGAGCAATGTAAACCCCCAGCTCGCCTTCCAGAAAATGGAACGCTGCCCTAGGGCACGCCGATAGCGTCGGAGTCGAGCCAAGAGAGTCATTCTACGGCGCGCTCCCCGAAGTCGACTTCGATCTCCGGCTCTTGCAGATCGACGGCACCTTTGACGACCGACGCCCGCCCCGTGAGCGCATTGACCACGACGGTGCGCGGCTCGGCGTCTTCCTCGGGCCTGCCGAAGGTGATCACGGCTTTCTCGGTGCTGCCGCCAGGCCAGAAATACAGGTAGGCACGGCCTTGCGTGCGCGGCACGGGATCGTGCTCGGTCTGAACCGAGACGAAGCGAACTTTACCGCCGAGTGCGCGGCCCGCGCCGAACTCGCTGATCTCGTCGCCGTCCTTGGTGACCGGCTTGAACAGGGGCAACGGCTCACGCGGTCCTTCGAGAATGCGCTTGGCGTCTTGCTCCGCCAAGCGCTCTGCCTCGGTTGCCGCCGCCGCCCCGGCCGCGGCGCTCTCGGATTTCTCGTCAATCTTGACGCGCAGCATGCGTGAACGCGTCTGCTCGAGCGAGACCCGCGACTGGTCGAGATCGATCACCAAACGCACCGGCAAGCCATCGGCGTTCGCGCGCGTCATGCCGACGCGGATCCCGGCTAGGATCATGGCCGAGGCCGCGCGCTCCTGAGCCGTACCCACCACCCCCGAGCCCGACAACACGCCCATCGCCAAAATCGCGACGAGCGCCACCACGATCACCATCTCCAGGAGGGTGAACCCGCGGGACGCCCGACGGCGCAATCTGACGTGAAAGACGGGGTTGGGCATCAATCCTTACTTGTCTTCGTCGTTCTGACTGTCTTTCTCGCTCGGCACGACGATGTCGTCGTCGGTGCCTTGCTTCTGATCGGGCCCCTTGGACTCGACGTAGATCTCGCCATCGCTGCAGCGAATGGTGTAGGGCTTGCCCCAGGGATCGTCACCACCGACTTTGTCGAGCAGCTTGTCGGTCTTGAGGCGGCCGATGGTCGGACACTCACCGGGAGTATCCGTGCGCCACAAAGCCACCACCTGGCGCAGCTTGATCGCGTTCTCTTTGGCCGTCTTGACGCTGGCCTTCTGGAATTGTGGGATCAGCGCGAATGCGACGCCACCGGCCAACATCGCCATGATCGCGACCACGATCAGAACCTCGACCAGAGTCACGCCGCGTGCTCGCCGCGCTTTCGCGAGCGCGCGCACGAGGTTTACACGGAGTTCAGCCGCCCGTGATTCAACCAACTCAGTCCCCGGCTTATCCATTCCCGTTTCGTCGATGGACATCAAGTCCCCTGCACGCTGCTTCATGGCTCGTTCCTGTCTCGGTTATTTGGTGAATTCGTTCAGTTACTTTTGAGTGAGAGCTCGTGGGCTCTCCCAGAAATTCTCGCGTCGGCAATCATGCTGGCGACACGTCAGTCGACGCGGTCGAGGCCTCCGTAGACGCCGTCGGGCCCATCGCTGCTGAGTTGGTAGGGCAAATCGCCACGCGGTGCGGGACACACGAGGCGGAGCGGGTTACCCCACGCGTCGAGCGGTGCGCCATGCCAGCGCCCGAAACGCTCGAGCTCCTCGAAGCGGCGGGGGCAATGGCCATCGTTGGCGGCCAAGTAGCGATTCAGAGCGACTTTGACGTCGGCCATCACGGCGCGAGTTCGCCTGACCCCCGCTGCCTCGCGTTCGCGCAGTCCGATCACGATCAACAGCGTGAACAGCCCGAGTCCCCAGGCAAAGGGTCTTGCGCGCCGCAACCCCAAGCGTCGCACCACACTGCCCGATTGCTCCCACGGGAAGAAGATGCGCTTTTCGGTCAGGCGACGTCGCTTCATGGCCTGCGCCTCACTCCACCATCTGGTTCATGTGAACCAGCGGCATCAAAATCGCCATGGCGATGAAGCCGACCATCCCGCCCATCACGACGATCACGAGCGGTTCGAGCAGACCCGTCAAGGTCGCGACCTTGGTCTCCACATCCGACTCGTAAGCGCGGCTGACGTTGGTGAGCATCTCCTCGAGTTGGCCGCTCTTCTCGCCGACCGTGATCATGTGCGTGACCATCGGGGGGAATTCGCCGCTGCGCTTGAGCGGCTCGGCAATGCTCTCGCCTTCTCGAATCGAACCGATGGCGTCGCGCACGACTTCTTCGAGCACGCGATTGCCCATCACGTTCTTCACGATGTCCATGGCGATCAGCAAGGGCACACCGCTCTGCAACAGCGTCGAGAGCGTGCGCGAGAAACGCGCAACCGCCACGAGCAAATTCAGGCGCCCAAAAATCGGAACTTTGAGCTTGAAGCGATCCCATTTCATGCGCCCGTTCGGCGAATCGACCCAGCGTTGAAACGCATAGATCAAGCCGCCTAGCCCGCCCAAGATCGCCCACCAGTAACCCGCCAACGTATCGGACACGAAGATCAAGAGCTTCGTGTACCAGGGTAACTCTTGCCCCAGGTTAGCGAAGATACTGGTAACCTTCGGCACGACCGCGACCATCAACACGCCGACCAGACAGCTGGCGATGATCGTCATCAGCACGGGATACGCGAGCGCGGACGTGACTTTGCCCTTCAGGCGAGCTTGGTCCTCCATGAAGTCAGCCAGACGCTCGAGCACGGCTTCGAGCGTGCCGGATGCTTCACCTGCGGCCACCATGTTGATGTACAGAGGCACGAAGACCTTGGAATGCTTCTCGAGCGATCGGGCGAAGGAGGTACCTTCTCTGAGGTCCTCGCGCAGCGTCGAGAGCACCTTCGCGAGCGACTCCTTCTCGGTCTGCTCGACGAGCGCGGCAATCGACTCGACCAGGGGGATACCCGCTCGCACTAGAGTCGCGAGCTGACGCGTCATCACAGCCACGTCACTCGACGTCGGCCGTTTGAAGAACGCGAACGGGTCGATGCGGTTGTTGGACTTTTGCTCGCGCTTGTCTTCCTTCTGCGCGTGCGTCAGTAGGACGCCTTCGCGCCGCAGCACGGCGCGCAGAGCTTTCGGATTGTCTGCATCGCGGAAACCTTTGACGGCCTTCCCCGTCTGAGATTCCACACCCTTGAATGCAAACACAGCCATTGGACTTCTAGACTCCTCGAAAAGGTTAGCGCCAAAGCGTTCGAAACACGCTCGAACGCCGTCGCTTGGGCCCCCACTCAATCATCGAGTAGGGTGTCCTCCTGCGTTGCCGCGACCACCTCTTCGACAGTCGTCACGCCCGCGATCACCTTCTGAGCGCCGTCATCGCGCAGGGTATACATGCCGCGCTGTTGCGCAGTGCGCTTGATCGACTGCGCATCCGCGCTCTTGAGCACCAGTTCACCAACGGCGTCATCGGCCATCAACAACTCGTAGATACCCAGTCGCCCCGAGTAGCCCTTGCCCTCACACTGATCGCAGCCGCGTGCGCGATGAAAGATCGGCATCTTAGCGTCGAACCAGCCGAGTGGAACATGCGTCACTCCCGGAACCTGGTAGGCGAACGCCGGTTTCATCGCGGCTCGCATGCGCGAACGCTCCGGATCGAAACCGAGCTGTTCGAGCTCGTAAGGCGTCGCCTCGTAGGGCTCTTTGCAGTGTTTACATAACACACGCACCAAGCGTTGAGCCAGGATCCCAGCCACCGTGGAACGCACGCGGAATGGCTCGATGTCCATCTGCACGAGGCGCGTGAAAGCGCTGGCAGCGTCGTTGGTGTGGATCGTGCTCAAAACCAAGTGACCCGTCATCGACGCGTGCATCGCGATCTCGGCGGTTTCCTTGTCACGAATCTCACCGACCATGATCACGTCCGGATCTTGGCGCAAGAACGCGCGCAGCGCGCTCGCAAAGGTCAACCCGATCTTCGGTTGTACGGGTACCTGGTGAATGCCCCCGATCTCGTATTCGACGGGATCTTCCGCCGTCAGGATGTTGATCTTGGGGCGGTTGATGCGATTGACACAACCATACAGCGTCGTGGTTTTACCACTACCCGTAGGACCCGTGACCAGCACGATGCCGTTGGGTCGATGAATCAAGCGATCCATCAAACCGTAATCGCGATCGGAGAAGCCGAGCTGCGTCAGCTCCAACAAGACGTTCGACTTGTGCAACAAGCGCATCACGATGCGCTCGTAGTCGCGGCTCGTAGGCACGGTCGAGACGCGGATATCGATGCTGCGACCGGCGATCTTGAGCGAGATGCGGCCATCTTGCGGCAAACGCTTCTCCGCGATGTTCAGGCCGGCCATAATCTTCACGCGCGCGATCACGGAGCCCATGAATTGACGGCTCGCGCGCTTGGCCACGTACAACTGGCCGTCCACGCGATAGCGGACGAAGATCTCTTTCTCTTCCGGCTCGATGTGAATGTCGCTCGCGCGCTCCTTGACGGCTTGCGCGAACAGGTTGTTC
>DATAHU010000036.1:0-30173 GCA_036263015.1 Polyangiaceae bacterium
ACGAAACGCTGCCAGCTCGTGCCGATTTCCAGCGTGATCCTCGGGTAGTCGTAACAACTGACGTCATCGACACACAACCCGTAGGACGGGTCGTTGTTCTCTTGGGCCAGCGCGACGCCGACCGACAGGGGCGCTGTGGCCTTGGCTTCGAAAGAGATCCCCGCGTAGGCGCTGGCGTCGAACAAAGCCGAGCCGAGGTACATCACGTGACCGAGCGTCGCGTAGTCTCCTTCGCCGTTGGTCCCGGTCACGTGCGCCGCAGTCCCATCGAAGCCGCCGCTGCTCATTTGAAATGTGCCGGAAGAATCAGCCGGTACGATCGATGACGTGGGACCCGCGATCGCGAACCATGCGCCATTGTAGACTTCGCCCCGCGAACCCGAGCACGACGCGATGAGTTGCACGTCCTCGTACTCTGTTGCATCCGGAGCGGGCGCCGGATCGGGGTCAATCTCAGTCGGCGTCGAGCTATCGGGTGATTCGCTAGAGGTCGGCGCGCCGGAGTCGCTGTCGGTTGGCGTCGCGTTCGGCTCCGTGACTTGGGGCCCGGGTGCCGGAATGGTCGCGCCTGCGTCTGCGTCGTTCAGCTCGGGGACAGAGCTCGGCTCGGCTGGGCTCGTCGCTTGTGGGTTGCTGACGGGATGCGGTTTTACCGATGGTGACACCGGTTTGGTGACGGGAGTCGCCGCATCGTCGTCGTGCCCGGGCGCGCCGTTCGCGGCCGCATCCGATTCCGCTACGTTGCTACTGGGTGATGCGTCCTTCTGAGGTTCTTCGTAATCTCCGGCCTTCGAGAGGTCGACGCACAGATGCGAGTAGCAGCCGAGACCCTTGTCGCACGTGCCGTTGCCGTAACAAGCACAGCCTTCGGCACCCGTATCACATTCGTTGGTTTCGGATGACCCGCAGGCGTCCAAAGCAAAGGGTGTCGTCAGGAGTAGGACGAATGAAGCAAGCCGTTTCACGCCCCGAGAGTACGCGCCGCGAGTAACCGGCGCAAGCGTTGTCGCTGCGGGTCTTTTGCAAGAAAGTGCGGCTCGCTTCGAGGCAAGAGTATCGAGGCCGCACCAAGGAGTCCCAGCCCTGTGAATGTCATGGGTTAATTGGACGACGCTGCCCGTGGGCGAACAGAGCGCATGGCCAAGAGCCGGCCTCCGGCGCTGCGCTCGTCCCGTGGCAAAAGCTCTGGGTCACGAGCCAGGTTCGTGACGCAGAGCTTCATGCTACATAGCCGTCGATGACGGACAGCCAGCTCACGCTCGAACGGGTCTACAAAGAGCACTCGGCGCGCATCTTGGCGACCTTGGTGCGGCTGTTTGGGCCGCGCAATTTGGAGTTGGCGGAGGACGTGCTCCAAGAGGCGTTTCGCAAAGCCCTGGTCGCTTGGCAGGAGCAAGGGGTGCCCGAAAATCCCGCGGCGTGGATCGTGACGGCTGCCAAGCGTCACGCGATCGACACGGTGCGCGCCCAGCGCACGCAGCGCAAGTTCTCGGATGAGTTGTCGAGCCAACTCGAGAGCGGCTGGACGCTCACGCACACCGTCGAGCAAGAGTTCGACGAGGCGCGCATCGTCGACCACCAGCTGCGCATGATCTTCATGTGTGCCAACGCTGACGTCCCCGCGGACAATCGCATTCCGCTCATGTTGCGAACGCTGTGCGGTTTTGGTTTGCCCGCGATCTCGCGCGCACTGTTGCTGCCGGAAGCAACGATCAAGAAACGCCTGGTCCGAACTCGCGAGAAGCTCAGAGGATACGCGTTCGAGTTTCCGGCGCAAGACAAGTTGCCCAGCGTGATGGACAGCGTGCACACCGTGCTCTACCTGTTGTTCAACGAGGGCTTTCACAGCACGGACGAAGCGCGAGCCATGAACCTCGAGCTGTGTCGCGAAGCAATTCACTTGGCGACGCTACTGGTCGCGGAACCGCGCGTCGTCAACCGCGACACGTTGGGGCTGCTTGCGCTGATGCAATTTCACTTGGCACGCGCGGCGTCTCGGGTCGACGAGCGGGGCGACAACGTGCCCATCGATCAACAAGATCGCACGCGCTGGGACGCTGAGGCCATCGCGGCAGCGGCGCGCTGGGTCGCGCTGGCGGACAACGTCGTGTCCAGCGCTACGGATCGGTTTTACATCGAGGCCAAGATCGCCGAGCAACACTGCCGCGTGGCGCGTTTCGAAGACACGGACTGGGCCGTGATTGTCGATTGGTACGCGGCGATGGTGAACACCACGAATTCACCGCTGGCTGCGCTCAATCGCGCGGTAGCGCTCGGCTACGCGGGCAAACATGCTGCGGCCGTCGAACAAGTAGCCAGTGTGATTGAACACGACGCGCTGCGCGGTTCGCACATGCCCAGTGCCGTGTTAGCGCACGTCGCGGCGCTGGCGGGCGACGCTGACAAAGCCCGTCATTACGCGAACGAATCGTGCAGTCGCGGAGGTTCGGCGCGTGAGCAACGCGCGCTGCACGAGCAGATCGAGCGGCTGTTGGCGCGCGCCCCAGTGAGGGGCGCGCAGCAATAGGGATTCGGCGCTGGCCGCCGTCCAGCCCCGACGCGAGCGGCAGGAGCCGAGAGCAATTCGGTCCTGCCGCCTATGCAGCTCACATCTGCCCGATGCCGCGTACCTCTACGGTCGCGTACTTCATGCGGAAGATCGGACAATCCTTCGCGAGTTGGGCAGCCTCGGCGTAGTCTTTGGCTTTGATGATCGAGTAGCCGCTCACGAGCTCCTTCATCTCGGACGCCGCAATGTCCGTGATCACGCCGCCGGCAGCGACGCGCTTGCCTTCGAACTCCAGAGGCGAACCGCCGTTGACGAGTTGGCCTCGGGCCCCGAGCGCTTCGAGCCACTTGCCCCAAGCGGCCATGGTTTGTTGCTTCTGTTCGGCGGGAGCGCTGCGCCACTCCGGATCGCCACCTTTGTAGATCAAGATGAATTCTTTCATTGGATTCTCCATTCTCGTTGCTCGGGTTGTTGCGAGTAACGCCCCTCTGACGATTGAGGCTCGCCAAAGGGGACTACGGGGACGAGATTTTTTCGCGCATCGATCTGGAACTGGGCTGCATGGCCGGACCGTAGCGAACGGCGGGCAGGCACCCAGCGGGGGTATACGCCCGCCTTTTTGGAGGAGTGATTTCGAGTCTTTGAGCGGGCGCGGTCGGTGTCGCTGGGCATCAATTGCAGGATCCGGGCGCGCAGATTATTGACGACCGCGCGAGTCGAGCATGCCCACGAACGAAACAGAGTTGGAAGCGGTGGAAGCGCGCGGCGAAGGGCACGCGACGTCCAGGGCGGGTGACGTTGCGGCGTGCGTCGACTTGCTCGAGGCAATGGCAAAGGATCCGGCGTTGCTCAGCGATTTGGATGAGTCGCTGCGCCGACGGCTCACGATCGCTGCAGGTCGTGTTTCGCGCCCTGATCGGGAGCAGCGGCGCACTTTTGCCAAGGCCGTAAAGCAGAAGGAGCTAGCGCTCAGCAAAGCCGAAGACGAGTTCAAGCTCACGCGTTCGAAGATTCGTGAGTTGCGGCGTGCACCGGTGTTCGTCACGCCAGAGCCGGCAGCGTTGACGGCGTCGTCGGGGGGTTCGTTCGATGCGAATGCCGAAGCGCCTCCAGCCGAGGCACCCGAGCCCGGCGTGGGTGAACTGAACCACGCGCGCAGTTGTTACGTTTGCAAAACCGCGTTCAATACGGTCCACTCGTTCTACGATCAGATGTGCACTAGTTGCGGCGACTTCAACCTGCAGAAGCGGACGCAAACGGCGGATCTGAGTGGCCGGGTGGCGCTGATCAGCGGTGCGCGCGTCAAGATTGGGTATCAAGCCGCGATTTTGCTGCTGCGCGCTGGTGCGCGCGTGATCGTGAGCACGCGCTTTCCACGCGATGCAGCGGAGCGTTATGCGCGCGAGAAGGACTTCAGCGTCTGGAAAGATCGTCTCTCGATCTACGGGCTCGACCTGCGGCACACGCCCAGCGTCGAGACCTTTGCGCGCCATTTGCACCAGCGCCTCGACCGGCTCGACTTCGTGATCCACAACGCTTGCCAAACCGTGCGGCGCCCTTCGGGTTACTACGGTCACCTGATGCAACGCGAAACCGCGGAGCTGGGCGCAATCGCCGAGCCCGCGCGTGCGCTTTTGGCGGACTACGAAGCGTTGCGCTCGGACATGGGTCAGCCGACGCTGATCGCCGACGGCAACGCTCAACGTACGGCACTGTTCAGCCGCGATGCGCTGGGTGTCGAAGCCTCGGGCTTGGTCGCAGCGGCAGCCCTTTCGCAGATCGCGCTAGTGCCCGAAGATCGAACGCCGTCGGCGGACTGGTTTCCCAGCGGCAAGCTGGACGCGGACTTGCAGCAGCTTGATTTGCGTGAGGTGAACAGCTGGCGCTTGGTCTTGGACCAGGTGAGCACCGTAGAACTTTTGGAAGTGCAGTTGGTGAACGCGATTGCTCCGTTCGTGCTCAACGCGCGCTTGCGGTCCTTGATGTGCAAACAACGCACGTTCGACAAGCACATCGTCAACGTTTCGGCGATGGAAGGTCAGTTTTACCGTACCTTCAAGACCGACAAGCACCCGCACACGAACATGGCCAAGGCGGCGCTCAACATGATGACGCGCACCTCGGCCGCCGACTATGCCAAGGACGGCATCTACATGAACAGCGTCGATACGGGCTGGGTAACGGACGAGGACGTGGCGTTCATCGCGGAGCGCAAGACGCGTGAGACCGGTTTTCAGCCACCTCTGGACATCGTGGACGGCGCTGCGCGCATCGTCGATCCGATCTTCGATGGCTTTCGTACGGGGCGACACGCGTGGGGCCAATTCTTGAAGGACTATCGTCCCACCGCCTGGTAGTGGTTTTGCAAACATGCGCGTCGAACTGGAGCCACAACCAACTTCGCCACCATTAGTCCCGCACGCTGACTCACGCGCGCATGGGTCCGGTGAGAGTTTGCGCGTGTTGCTCGTGGCAACGCAGATACAATTGCCGGGTACGCATGGCGGATCTACGCACGTTGGAGAGCTGGTTCGCTTTCTCGGCAAGCGCGGCCCGGTATTGACGCTGGCGCGTCGTGGCTCGACCGCGCCGGGCACGCTGGGCGTGAGCTTTCATACTGGATATCCCGCGTTGGTTCGGCACTTGCTGCCCGCGGTTTACTTTCCCAAGGCGCTCAGCGCGGCTCGTGAGTTTCGCCCCGACGTGATCTACGAGCGTGCTTCGTCGTATGGGCTGGGTGCGATGTTGAGTGCCGCGCTCGGCGTACCCCTGTTGGCGATGGTGCTCGACGAACACTACAGTTGGCTCACACTGAAGCGCGCGGCTCGCATCGTGGCCACGACGGCGGAGGTGGTGCCACGCTCGGTTCAGCACAAGCTCGTCAAAGTGGGGTGGGGTGCCAACACGGAGTTGTTTCATCCACTCGTGACGCCGGTAAGTTCGGACAGGCTGCCGAAGGTGAACGTGCCTACGTTGTGCTACGTCGGCTCGTTCAAGCGCTGGCATGGTCTTTCGACTTTGGTCGAGGCGGCGGCATTGGCCGGGCCGAACCCGCACCGCACGCTGCTCGTCGGGGATGGGCCGCTGCGCGCAGAGCTCGAGGCCGAGGTCGCGCGCCGGGGCCTGAGCTCAGCCTTCGTATTTGCCGGAGCCATCGATTACGAAGAGGTCCCGCACTGGATCGCCGCCTCCGACATCTGCGTCGCGCCATTCCAACCAGATCTGCATCCGCGTTCCAGACAAGGATTCGTCTTGGACCCGTTGAAGGTGTTCGAATACTTGGCGATGCAGAAGCCGACCCTGACGGCAGACACAGAGAACCTGCGCGCGCTGTTCCGCGACCGAGAACACTTGCGGTTGCTGCCGTCGGGCGATGCAGAGGTGCTGTGCGCCGCGATTCGTGAGTTGAGTGAACATCCGTCAGAAGCGAACGCGATGGCTGCGCGCGGCAAGGAGCGCGTCTTCGAACGCCATACTTGGGCCGCCCACGTCGATCACCTGTATCGCTTGTTCCACGAGATCCGCGCATGAAGATTGTTGTCGATGCCCGTTACTTGGGCGGAGCTGATTCTGGGGTAGGTAACTATTCACGGCACTTGCTCACGGAGTTGGTCAACCTGGATCCTAGCCTCGAGCTGACTTTGATCGTCAGGAGGCAGGGCAGCGCGGGTGAGTTGCTTGCCCAGCGTTGCCGCGAGTTGGTGTTTCGCGCGGCGCCGCGTTCGATATCGACCTTGTATTGGTTGCCGCAGCGTATCGGAGCGTTGGGCGCTGACCTGTTTCACGGGCCGTTCAACATCTTGCCATCGGGTCTGCCTTGCCCTGGCGTGGTCACCATACACGACATCATGCAGCTGCAGAACCCGAACAACATCGCCAAGAGTCGCTTCGTGCAGCAGACCGCGGGATTGTTCTGGCGCACGCGCATTCGGCATGCGGTAACGCACGCGAGCCGTGTGTTCGCCGTATCCGAAGCGACGCGCGATGCCTTGCTCGAATACTTCCCGTCGCTCCCCGAGCAACGCGTCGTGGTGACGCCCAATGGCGTCGACCCGTACTACTTCGAGACCCCCAGTCAGACTGAGCTCGAAAGTGCCCGCAGCCATTATCCGAGCGGGCGTCGCCTGTTTCTCTGCGTCGGTAACGAGTCCCCGCACAAGAACCATTTTCGAGCGATCCAAGCGTTCGTCGACGCTTTCGGGAAGAGTGAACGGCATCATCTGGTGATCGTGCGGCGCTTGGTGCGTCACGACTCGGAGCTCGAGCGCTTGCTGGCCGAGCCGGCAGTAAAAGCCCGCGTCACCTTGCTCGATCACGTGGATCGGCCAACGTTGCGAGCCCTGTATGCGGTCGCGCACGTGTTCTTCTTTCCTTCGTGGATCGAGGGCTTTGGCATCCCGATTCTAGAAGCCATGGCGGTGGGCACACCGGTGCTCACGAGCGATCGCAACGCGCTGTGTGAAGTCGCGGGAGACGCTGCGTTGATGACGTCGCCTTTCAGCCCCATGCAAATGGCCCAAGCCCTGCAGCGCCTGGATAGCGATAACGCGCTACGAGAACGGCTGGTTCTGGCCGGGAAGCGTCGTGCCGCAGAGTTCAGCTGGCGCCGTTGTGCCGAGGCCACGCTCTTGGGCTATCACGCAGCGCTTGCACAGAACGCGTACGGAGCGTAAACCTTCTGCGCTACGGGTTCGGTAGGTCGATCGGCATGAGCGAAAAGCTTTCAACTCGTTGGTTGGCTGTTTTGGTTGCGCTCCATGGCTGTGGAGGCGACTCGGCGGGACGCCAAGCCCCGACGGACAACGACGGCCCTGCATCTTCGAACAACGCCGCGACTGGTACACCAGAGCCGCTTCCAATCGACATCGACTCGATCAAGACCGCGCTGGATTTCGATGCGGCTTTCGCGCGAGCGATATGTAACGTCGAGCAACGTTGCTCGGAGCCGAGCGATGACTATCCGAACTATGGCGATCAGTGTGCGACCCAGCTGGCGAAGCGCACGGCGTCGTGGGCCCCCACCCCCGCTTCGGTCCATTATGACTCAGCCAAAGGCGCAAGCTGTCTCGCCTTCGTCGACGCGATCCCATGCGACGAGGTCGACTACGTCGCGCTCTTGTCAGCCTGCTCGAATGTGAAGAGCGGCGACTCTGGTGAGGGAGACGAGTGTTCGCCTTCGACGATCTGCCGGCCCAACCTTTACTGTGCTACGTCAGCCTCGACATGCTCAGGGACATGCAAGCCTTTGCCGCAAGCGGGCGAGGACTGCAGTGCGTCGGTACGCTGCGCCGATTCCGCCGGTTGCGTGATCACGTCGGAAGTGGGAAGCGCTACTCTGACGCTCGAGTGCCGCGCTTTGGTGGCGGAGGGTGAACCCTGCGGCACCAGGATTGGTCAATGCCAAGAGGGCTTGGGCTGTGATGACGATACGGAAGGCAAATGCCATCCGCTCGCCGAATTGGCAGTGCCAGTGGGTCTCAATCAAGCGTGTCGCGGCGATCGACAGTGCGCTGAGGGGTTGCAATGTGCCCAAGCGTTAGCGCCACCGGTGTGCACGCAACGGATCGAGGCCGGGCAGACCTGCACCCCCGGTGAAGCGCACGTGTGTGTGCCGGATTACTACTGCGCGACGACCGACGCGGGCTCGGTCTGTGCGCCGAAGATCGCGTTCGGTGACGCATGTAAGGGGGTTGATTCGGAGGAGTGCGCAGAAGGCGAATGCGTGAAGTCCGCCTGCGGATTTCGCAGCGGCTTCGGTGAGTCGTGCACGGACGACAACGATTGCTACTCGTTCGAATGCATCGACGGTGCTTGTACCTACCCCGGTGGTTGCCGATGAGCGTACACGGCCCAACAGCGGGTCTCGAAACCTCTAGACCCGCTTAGAGCTGATCACTCTGCCAGCGTCGGCGTTTCCCAGTCTTTCCAGTCGGCGATCTTGCCGTCCCCGCCCTGACCCACGATGAAGTCTCCGGTCTTGGCGTCCTCGTGCTTGAGGAAGCGCGAGATGTTGCGCGCGAGCAGATCGGTGTACTCGTTCTTGTAGGAACAGTGCGCCGTGTCGCTGACGTCAGAGTGATAGCTGATGCGGTCGCCGAAGCCGAGCGCCTTGTAAACCTCTGCCCCCGCGGTTGCCGCCAAGTTACCTGCGGGCGCGCTCATTTGCGTCTGGTGCGGATTGTCGAGCACGAGCAGACCACGCGGCGCCACCATCGCTACGAGCTCATGCGTATCGATCGGTAGTTTTACGACCTTCGAGGTTCCGTCCTCGTAAACGAACGGCTCGAAGTTGTCGCTGAACCAATTGAGCCCGTAGTAGTTGTGATCCGTGCGCTCGGTGTTGAGGATGTCGACCATGCGATAGACGGGCACGCCCGCCGTGCTCGTCTCTTGCGGGATGGTCAGCGCGATGCGTTCGTCGAACACGCCGATCGCGAACGCGCCTTTGCCGTTGCGCGAACAGCCTGTGACGCCCAAGCTCTTGATGTCGATGATGGCCCCGTCGGATTGCTGAATCACATCGATCAAGCGACTGGCGCCCCACGACCAAGCCATCAACAAGCCGGCAGAATAGTCACCGCCGTAGATGTCGTAGAACTTGCCGGGATTGGGTTTGCCGCGTGATTGCTCGGCAGTGCCCTCTTGGCCCAAGTCGTAGTGGTTGTAATAGATGACCGCGACTCCCTGATCCGTGATGCGACTCTCGCCCAGCGCGATGCCGCCGAAGCCCCCTTTTTCTCCGACGTTGATGATCGCAGGATACGGCGCTTGGCCCGTCGTCGGCAGCACGACGTCGGCGCTGAAGTCTATGGACTTGCCCATGGCTTCGACGTGCACGGTGATCTTGTCTTTGGCGACGGTGCCGGAAACCAAGTCCGGCGTCGGGCGATCGCCGTACACGTACTTGACGGCTTGTTCATAGATCTCCTGGCGTCGACAGCGCCATTCGCTCTTCTTCGTCATCGTCGTGCCGTCGAGCTTGATGAACGGATTGGGTAGCTTGGTGATCGTCGGCAAACTATCGGGCTCGGCCAACTCGGGCACCTCGCAATCGGCGGATGCATTTTCGACCGAGGTCGCGTAGTCGTACACGGCAGGCCCCATCGCGCCGGGAGCGCCACTGCCACCGCCCGCGCTGCTACTCGGCGAGCTCGCGGGCATGCCGCCAGCGCCGCCAGCTGCCGGTCCAGAATCGTCGGGAGGCGCGGCAGAATCGCTGCTCGTCGCAGAAGCGCTCACTGGGGGAACCGTGCTCGATGCAACAGTAGCCGTAGTTCCAGGATTCGACGCGGGGGAGGGCTCCGTGCTCGTCAATGCGCTCGGCGCTGGGGAGCCAGAGGTGGCTACGACACTGCTCGGCGGCTTCGCGCGGGTAGTGTCGCTTGGTGCGTTCTGCGTCGGTGCGTTGACGACGCTCGTCAGCGTGGGCTCGGGGCTTGGCGCCATCGACTGTGAACCCGAGGCCAGTAGCGATGAGTCATCTGAGTTGGGCTCGGACGACGAACAGGCTACGGCCCAACCTGCGACCGAATAGAGAACCAACGATTGAATGGCTGTTCGCGAGGACATGTCCGCTCTGAATCCTAGGAGTAGCAACGCCGTGTTACTCGGCGCGGGTTGGTCGAAGTGTACACCTCGTGTCGTGTTGATCGTGCTCTCGCCGTAAGTTTGAGACGTCAACGCCGCTGAGTTGTAGGAGCGGTCAAAAGTTATTCCGGAATCGCTCGGCGATCGCGAGTGACATCGGCTTCAGGTGACGCTCTGTTACGTGTTCTGGGATAACGATCGGAATCTGCGCATACATCGCAATTCAGGCAGGCCTCTGAGCGCGCGGCTCTCAATTGTGGCGAATCTGCACGCCCAGCTGCGCTCGGGACACGAATCACCAAATGAATCAGTGACCTCGGCGGATTCGCAAAACTGTTGCGGCGCTCAGGGCTGCGCGCAGCTATCCTCGCGTCTCGTTCGCCCGTAAGGGAAAGGATCAGCCCATGAAGAAGTTTCTCGTTCTGTACAAGGCGCCTACGGTTTCATTCCAAATGATGATGAAGTCCACGCCAGAGCAGCAGAAGGCTGGCATGGCGGCCTGGATGGAGTGGGGCAAGAAGGCCCAATCGTCGATCGTCGACATGGGGGCTCCGCTCGGGAAGGCTCTGCAAGTCACCACCGGCGGCTCGGCTCCGATCACCAACGACTTGGGTGGCTATTCGATTCTACAGGCCGAATCCAAGGAGGCGTTAGCGCCGATGCTCGACGGACATCCGCACTTCATGATGCCGGGTGGCACGATCGAGATCGTCGAGATCATGTCGATTCCTGGAATGTGAGCGAGCTACGAGCACTCGCACCGTCGGCTCGTGGCTCACGGTGCGAGTTGTGCGGCCCCAGGCCCTCAACGAAGTCCGCGCCTCGAGCGAAATGGCCAGACTGGTCGCAACCTCGATGGTTTACTCGAGCCACGCGCGACCTGTACTACGTGTCGGTGAACCCGGCATTGCTCGTTGCACCGAGCTCACCGAGCTCGAGACGAGCGACGCAAAGTAAAGCAACTGGGGGGTGACCTGGCTAGTGCGAGACGACTCTGCTACCTTGTCCTGCGTGCCGGTTGAGGGTTCCAGCGCACAAGAGGGGAAGGTCTTCGTCTTCGACGGAGTCGCCGCGTCGTGTCGCGGGGACACCATCTTGATCTGCTATCAGAAGGCAGCGCGGTTCGAGCGAACACACTGGCTCTTCGATCGCATCGATGACTTCATGAGGGCCCTGCCAGCAGGAGGCGTCATAGCGCTGATGGTCGTGCTCGAGACCGCAGATCCGCCCGACGCGCTCACGCGCGCCGAGAACAACAAGCGCCTGACGCGGCTTGGCGATGCGGTTCGTTGTCTCGTGACGGTGCCAGTTGGAGACGCATTTCGGATGGCCATCGTGAGGAGTTTCATGCGCGGGTTGAACCTCGCTCTAGGGCACTCGAAGACTCGATTGGTGAGCGATACGGTCGAGGCCGGCCTTGTGCGGATGCTCGAAGCCGCATCGCCTGCAACGCCTAGCCGAGCACAAATAGCGCGCGATCTCGGTGCACTGTATCGTGCGCTCGGGGTTATTCCACCGGAGCTACGATTTGGAGCGACAGCTCGAACCACCGTCGCTCCGCCACGCTGAGCTCGCGAGCGCCCGTGTTGACTCAGCGCCAATGACTCGCGCCAAGAGCCAGCTCCGCGATCAGCTGGGTTTGACGGCCAGCACGATGATCCGCGGAGAATAACTACCGAGGAACGCGCCACGCGTCGTCACGTGGCCGCTGACCTGCGCGACTTTGAACCCGACGTCGTGCAGCATTTTGCCGAGTTCATGTAGGCCGTACAGACGCAGCGAATAATGCCATTCGCGATTGCGCCCATCGTCGAGCATCACCGTGCGCTTGACACACAAGCGACTCGTGATGAAATCGACGTAGGTGTCGTCCATGCACACGCAAGCGTTACCCTCGAACCAACTCTGCATTGGTTGATGACGCACGATGAAGTCGCGGTTGGGCACGTCGAGCAGAAAGCTGCCGCCGGGCTTCAGCGCCTTGAATACGTTGGCGAGCGTCGTGAGGTTCTTCTCTTCTTCGAAGTAACCGAAGCTCGCGTCCCAACACAACACCGCGTCGAAGGCTTGATCGAACGACATCTCGCGCATGTCGCCCTGCAAGAAGCGGACGGTTTGCTTCTGCTCTTCGGCCATGTCCGCGGCGCGCACCAGTTGATCGTGCGAGTAGTCGTAACCCACCGCGACGTAGCCGCGACGCGCTAGTTCCACGCAATGCGTGCCGTTGCCGCAGCCCAGATCCAGGACCACGCCGCCTTGCTCGAGCGCCAACGACGTTTCGATGAACTCGACCTGCTGAACCAAGTGTTCACTTGGTACGGGTATCTCGGCGCGCAAGAAGTCATCTGACCAGAGTTCTTCCCACCAGTGTCGCCGCTTGGCGTCTTCACCTCCGTCCGTGAACGTGGTGCGCGGGGCTGGACGCTTCGGCAAGCGTCGTTTGGGAGTCACGTCTGGGGCCGGATCGGAAACGGCATCGACTTCGGTCAATTCGTCTTCCGAAATCGCTTCCAGATCATGCGGTTCGACCGCGACCTCGTAGGCCGGCTCTGCCGTTGCTGGCAGCGCGGGCTTCTTGGGCGGCGGCCGCAGCTGTGCCGAAGGGGGTTCTGGCTTGTCCGGCACCGACGACATCGGGGGGCGCATCGGGCGCAGCTCACCGGCCGCGCTGTTGGGTAGAGCTTCAGCGCTAGCCGCAACAGGTGAACTGCTCTGCGCGTGCTCCCACAAATCGCGACGCAGCGCTGGCGTCTCCGGGGGAGTTGGCGCATCAGGGCTCAGCGCCGGACGTTGACCCGACGTTGAGGACGCCACTGCCGCAGGAGTATCGGGTGGCGTTGGGGCTTCAGCGCCGATCCGCTCGGCGCGCGGCATCGGATTGGGTACCGAGTCACGCGCGGGAGTTGCCTGCGGACTAGGTTCACGTTGCGGACTAGGTTCACGCTGCGGACTAGGTTCACGCTGCGGCGCAACTTCACGCTGCGGCGCAACTTCACGCTGCAGGGTTGCGGCGTTGAGCGTCGAATCTCGATGCCCGACGTCCAGTGCTTCGTCCATCGCAGTGGGCTGCGTATCGCGCGGCACTTCGGGCAACGACTCGCGAATCGGGTGCGGCATCGAAGCGCGGTCTTCGCCGGTCTGCGCGCTCGACGGCTTCTTGAGCTCGATGATGCGCATCGGGGTCAAGACGCCTCCAGTACTTGGGGGCTTCGATACCGGTCCCGCCGTGCGCACCGCGGCGGCAATCGGTGGTTGCGAGCTCACTTGAGGCGGACGGGGAGGCTCGACCCCAGTCGCGACTGGATCGCCCGGGTCACTGGCTCGGCGCGCTCGCAGAGGCGGCTCCGTCGTCGTCGTGCCTGGCTCTGGTGCGCGCGCCAAGTTGCTCGCGGACTCTTGAGTCTTCGCCAAGTTGCCGACCGAGAGCTTGCCGGGAGGGACCGAGCTACGCTTGGCGCTCGGGGCATAGCCATCGGGCAAAGGCACCAGACTACGCGGCTGGGGCACCGGCGAGCGGCGCTCTTCGGCGTTGCTTTGCAGCGTGCTCGGAGCGACCTCCGTCCCTGCGACGAGATGCTGTGCCTCGGCTGGCACCGTCGGTGGTGGAGGCATCGCGACTGGGTAGGTAGCCCCAAACGGTGCGGACGCGACGAGGCCGCTCGCGCCCTGTGAGGCTTCGCCGCCTTCTCCCGGTCCGAGTCCCAAGTCACCTTCGTTAGGCATGGGACCCTTCCAGACTTTCACCGTACAGGACGGGGCCCGTGCCCGTCGAGAGCACGACGCCAGAGCTCGGGGGCAGCAACAAGACTGCGGTCGAGCCCAAGTGGAAGGTGCCGATTTCATCCCCTTGATTGACGGGCTGCGCGGGATTGATCACATGCTCGCCGACGGGCGTGCGATCGCCACCCATAGCCACCGTCGTGATTCGACCGACGATGGTAGCGCCGACCATCACCACGGCCACCGTGCCCAACGTCGGGGACGAGATTTCGATGTTCACGCGCTGATTGCGCACGAACAAGCGCGGCACGTGCTGTTCACCAATGGCATTGACCGGAAATAGATCGCCGCCCATCGAACGGATCTTGCGGATCTCGCCAGCGACCGGTGCGTGAACGCGATGATAGTCGCGCGGATGTAGATACACGACTGCGAACTGCCCGCCATTGTAGAGCGCTGCTGCGCCCGCGTAGCCGCACAATTCGGCGACGTCATACGGCCGCCCTTTGACGAAGATCTCGGCGTTGGAAGTGATCTTACCGGCTGCCACGATCTTGCCGTCTGCGGGGCTCGTGACTCGAGCTCGATCGATCGAGCGCGCACCGCTGCGCAAGCGACGCGTGAAGAACGCATCGAAGCTCGAGTACGGAGCTTGTCCGGGCTCAACTTCTCCGAGGTTTACGCCGTAGGCTTTGGCGTAGATGCGCGAGGCCGTGTCAGCCACCATCGGGTGCAGCTGCAGTTCGCACAAGCGCCCTACCGCGCGACTGAGGCGGACTCGGGGAACGAAACGAAGGATTTGGGCGGCGGCAAAAGTCGAGACGGTCAACGAAAACCCGAGGCTTGTATGCTGTGAGCAGCAAGCGTAGGCCGACCCAATAGCCCCGGTCAATCTCGGGTGAGCGTTCTTGCTTCCTCGCACAGCTTCCGACGCGCAGGGTCAGTAGGTAGCTGTGCCGACACAGCCCCTGAGGGCGCTTGGGTGCGAGATCCGTGTCCTTCGCACGCGGCTTCTTCGCCGTAGGGATCGACGGCAACTGCGAGGGACAATTCGGACAGGGCGCGTTCCGTCTCCTGACGCTCTAGGAACATCCTGCCGTGCAGCCCTAGCCAGCCTCCGTGCAGGCCGCTGACGGCCTCCAAATCACCGAGCCGCTCCCAGGCCGCGCTCGTGTCTCCTCGTTTCAGTGCAGCTGCCGCGGCGCGGAAGCGCACTGCGGGCGTGTGCGAGTCCTTTGCCAAGGCTTGGTCGAAATAGTGCGCGGCAGCGTCGTCGTGCGCCTGTTTGGTGAGAAGGTCTCCGAGTCGCACACTCTGGATGACACTGCCCGACTCGTCCGCCTGTCCCGGCTTGTCTTCGGGGGCTACGGGCAGCGAACGCAGGTGCTCCTGCCAACGACCAATCCAATACGAGAGCGGAAAGCCCGTGACACTCAACATCACCTGGTCAGTCTCCCGTGTCGACAAGCCCTTTAGATCCGCCAGCAACAATGTGAACGCGTCACGGCCATTCTCTTTGATCCAGAAGTCCATGAAGCTTTGCACTTCGGCGTAGGAGATGTTGGCTGCGTGAGCAGTAGGCAGCATGGCGATCGAAGGGCCGATCTTGTCGATGCCAACACTCTCTCCCGACAGCAGCGCGTCGCGCGCGATTTTGTAAGGATCGCGTTTGTCGTCGAAGGGACGCACTGGGCGCCAGCGCGTCTCCTCGCGTTTGGCGATCCCCTCTTGCAGCCACAGTGGAGCAAAGTCGCGACTGCCACGGGTTAACGCCAAATGAGTGATCTCGTGCGCCAGCGTATCCTGCCAGGGATACCCGAGCCGCGCAGCGCGCGGTGACAACATCGTCACACGCCCCCAACGCGCCACAGCGACCGTCCCCGTCGTTTCGGCGGCTTCCAGCGGCAGGCCACTGACCGCGGCAAGTGAAAACAGGTCGCGTACGAGATCGATGCGTAACGGCGAGGGCAACAGCACTCCGAGATCGTCGTGCATGGTGCTGCGCGCCTTGGCCGCAACTTCGGCGATCAGCGGTACGAGTGCGGCGTCGCCCGCGTCCTGTACGCGAACCCAGACCCCGCGCTCTTTGTCTTCGACCACCACCGAGCCCGCAGTCGCTTTGGCGCAAGCGCGGGCCAAGTCCAACAGTCGTCCTGATTCGGGAGTCTCCGGGAGTGTTTTGAGAATCGCTTCGGCCGAATCGCAGTCACCGACGTAGATCGCCAAGCGAGCTCGCTCGTAGGCGAGCCCCGGCGAAGCGCCCTTGGTTTTCTCGATCAAGTCGTGCGCACGGACCACGTCGAGCTCCGTGATGGCGTTGGCGATGGGTCGCACGGAAGTGCCGGTTTGCTCGGCGTCTTCACCTGCGTACGATGGACTGTCGACGAGCAGGGGCAGTGCTGCTGGCCCCGACAACGACAGGCTCAACAAGTAACGTCGCGCGACCAAACCGAGCTTCCCCGTCGTGATCATCGCAGTAACCCCTCTGCATAGCGCTTGATGGCCGGTGACAAGCGACCGCCGCCCTCTGCGCCCAAACCTTCGAGCACTCGGCGTCGGAAATCTTCTGCGCGATTCTTCGGATCTTGATTGGGCACTTCGCCGCCGGTGCGCATGTGGCGACCGTCGCCATCATCGTCACCGCCGTCTTGGTTGCCTTTCGAGTCGGGCTCTTGCATTTGGCCCGTTTCCGATTCCTCGAGCAAACGCTGCGCTTGGCGCTGTAAATCCATGGCCTCCTCACCTTTGCCTTCACCCAAGCGCTGGGCGGCTTGCTGCATCAGTTGGCTCGCTTCCTCCAAGCGACGGCGCATCTCTGCAGGCAGCGACGCTTCTTTCAAGTCGTCCGCCGACAGGCGGTTTGCGCGCTCCGACAGTTCGCGTTCCAGGTGACCGAATTCGCCGAGCGCTTCGCGCGCCGCATTCTCCGTTTGCTGCTTCACGCGTTGAGCTTGGGCTTCGGCCCAGGCAACCTGTTCGGCCAGCTCCTGTTTGGCGCGCTCGAGTTCGCCACGGGTGAACGGATCTAGATCTGGATCGGAGAGCGCTTCGTCTGCGGCGCTCTGGGCACGGCGACCATTCTGCAAGGCTTCGTCGAAGTGCTGTTGCTCGAGCTCGTGAGCCATCGCGCCCGAGTGTTCACGTGCCAGCGCGGCCGAAGCGCGACCGGTGCCTGGGTTCTCACCGGGTTGCGGCAAACGCATCACCGCGTTGCGCAGCGCTTCGGCGCGTTGACGGGCTTCGTCGCCGTTGTCCGTTCCGCGCGCGGCGTCTTCGGCGTGCTGCAACGCGCTCGAAGTGCGCTCGCCCAAGTCGGCGTGATCTTGAGCCAACTGCTCCAAGTCTTGGGCGCGCCGTTGAAACTCCTTGTCTGCTTCGGAGGGCTTGCCCTTGGCGTCGCTGTTGCCGCCTCCGCTCGAGCCCGAGCCCGATTCGACGCCGCCCCCGCCGCCTCCGCCCTTTGCTCCAAACGAAGGATTGGGCCGATGCAGGCGTTCGGCCATGTGCAGTGCAGCTAACTCTGCGTGGAAATAGTCCTCACGATCGCGCGAGCGTTGGACCCGCCCGAGATCGGCTGTCGCGACGCTGCCGAGATCGGCCCCCAGCACTCCCAACTGCGTGAGATCGCTCGCGCCCTTGGCCAGCACGTCGATGGCCAAGTCCAAGCGCACTCGGGCGTCTCTGCGACCCTCGGCCTGTTGGGCCAAGCGGGCCGCAAATGCCATTTCGTCCGCGACGTCGCCCAATTGTTTGGCGACCGTGCGGCTATCGCTCGAGGCCAAGGAGTCGAGTCCGGAGCTGAGACCGAGTACTACGCTCTCCAACGTCGTGCGCAGTCCCTTGCGCTTCTTGATTGCATCACCCAGGCGTTCGAACTGGCCTTCCAGAAAGACCGACCAGCCCTGCGGTACCGTCAAACTGGTGTAGCTATCCGAGGCTGACTTGCGTCCGTAATTTTCGATCTCACTGAGCGTCGCTCGCTGCTCGACTTGGTCGAGCTCGCGCTCGGTATCGAGCTTTTCGTCGGGCAGTGGCAAGCTCGCGAGCCAATCGAGCATGCGGCTGCGCAAGCCGAGCAGCGCGTTGTAGCGCGCCAGTTGACCCATGCCCACGCCGGGTGGGCGAAGGATGAACGCGGGGCTCTCACCCCATTTGCTGCCTTCGCGGGGATCGTTGTCGCGCGCTTCGATGCGCACGATCACGGGCAGAAAGACGCGTTTCAGGAACGCATCGCTCGGGTAGAGCACGTAGCCGCCCTGACCCGTGCGCTTGTCCCCTGGAAAGCTCTCCAGGCTGCGGCGCTCTTCTTTGCCGGCCGAGCGCAACACCAAGTCGACCTGTACCAGATTGTGATCATCGGACGCCGACCACAACAGCTCCAGCCGCTCGAGCGTATCCAGCGCGAGCTCTGCCGGTGCTCCTTTCAAGTTTACGCGCGGGCGTTCGTCGGTTCGCGAATCGACCTGGATCGATTGGGGCTCGGAAATCAACACCCTACCGAAGCGTGCGGCGACGTGCAGTTCGACCGTGGCGTCGAGCGTCCAGCGCGCGACGACCTCGCCGTTGGCGTCATCGACGAACGGGACTTCTTTGGTGCCGTCGGTGAGCACCAAGTTGCGGCCCGGGCGCAGGGGCTTGCCGCGAAACAACAGCTCGCTGCCCTCGGGCAAGGAATTGGCCGTTTCGAGCGTGAGCGGCGCTGGTTTCTGTCGCAAATAGGTGGGCGCGCTCGAGCTGATCTCGCTGAGCTCCAGCCATTGCAATTTGACCGGAGCTTGGCCGCGGCGAGCAGCGAGCACATCGATGCCTTCGACCAAGTGCCAGGGCAACGCAAAAGCGGTGACCCCGGTGACGAGCAAGCCCAGTGTCGCGACGGCTTTCCAGCGACCCGCCGAGCGCGCTGCGCTGCGCTCCAGAGCAGAGAGATTCGCACGTTCGAGCATGCGTTCGAAGTGCAGCCGCGCCAGCTCGGCGGACTGACCGCGCGGCGCCTGGGCCGTGTCTTGCGCCAGCCGCAACGCGCGTCGGGCCTTGTCGCCCTGTGCGGCATCGACGTTGCCGAGACTCGCCGCAATAGCGCCATCGAGTGAA
This sequence comes from Polyangiaceae bacterium, assembly GCA_036263015.1. Lineage (GTDB taxonomy): Bacteria > Myxococcota_A > Polyangia > Polyangiales > Polyangiaceae > SZUA-265. The sequence continues at coordinate 18,908 of DATAHU010000036.1, forward strand.
CTGAACCGGCGGTTGTCGAGCCAGCGGTGCAACAGCAGCGCCAGGACGCCGACAGCGATCGCGGCGAGCGCGCCCCCGCGGGTCGCTGGCGTGCCGTAGCGCCCGAGCAGAGCGCCCGCTACGAGCAGTACGAGCAGCGCTGACAGAGCGGCCCGGCTGATGGCGGGGCGCAGGGGTCGCCGGTACGTTTCGACAATGCGCAACAACGCCGGGGTCATCTGTCCCGGAGCATTGTGCAACAGCCGGGGAAGTACAGCCCTTTTTCAGGGGCCCGTGGAAATTGCTCGGAGCTGCAGCAGAACCGTTGCGGCGCTCACGGCGCAGAGGCACCGACCCAAGTGGACGTCACTCGGCGGCCAGCGGTACCGCACTGGTTTCCAAGCAAGACTCGGCGAGCAGTTCCACCACGTCGAGCTGGCGCACGCTGGCTTCCTTTTCCTCGCTCTTCAGGCCGTCGGTGAGCATCGTCATGCAGAATGGGCACGCACTCGAGATCACGTCGGGCTTGACCGACAACAGCTGCTTCGTGCGCTTGACGTTCACGCGGTCCTTGTTCTGCTCTTCCATCCACATCTGCGCCCCGCCCGCCCCGCAGCACAAACCCTTGTTGTGATGTGTTTCGGGCTCCACGAGCTCGACGCCGGGAATGCGTCGCAGGATCTCGCGGGGCTGTTCGTAGACTTCGTTGTAGCGGCCCAAGTAACACGAGTCGTGATACGTGACGCGCGCCTTGACCGCGCGCTTTGGCGTCAGTTTTTGCCCCGCGAGCAAACCCAGCAGGTAGTCCGTATGGTGAACGACTTCGTATTTGCCGCCGAAGTCGGGGTACTCGTTCAGCAGTGTGTTGAAGCAATGCGGGCAAGTCGTGATGATTTGCTTCACGCCACCTTGCTTCTGATAGCCGTTGAGGGTTTCCACATTGGTCTCGGCCAACATCGAAAACAGGTACTCGTTACCCGCACGGCGCGCGGGATCCCCGGTGCAGGTCTCCTCTTGGCCCAAAATCGCAAAGTCCACACCGGCCAATTTCAGTAGCCGTGCCGTAGAGCGAGCCACGTTCTTGGCACGGTCGTCGTAGCTCGCCGCGCAACCGACCCAGAACAGCACTTCGGCCGTGGGCTTGTCGCTGGCCATCGGCACCTCGAGACCCTCCGCCCAGTTGGCGCGATCCATCCGCGATAGGTTCCACGGGTTACCGTTCACCTCCATGCCTTCGAACGGCTTGCTCAGCTCGCTCGGGAACGCATCGCCCTTGATCATCACCTCGTGCCGGCGCATCTGCACGATCTTGTCGACGTAGGTGATCATCACGGGGCACTGCTCTTCGCAGGCGCGGCAGGTCGTGCAGGCCCAAATCACGTCGGGGTCGATCAGATCCGGCAACAGGTTCTTGGGCGCGAGCTTCGCGCTGGCGGGTTTCGCTGCGTTGGAAGTCTTCTCGGCGCTGTCTTCGGCGCCTTCGTTCTTCGCGCTTTCGTTCTCGTTCGCCGCCCCCTTGGCGTGCCAGTGCTCGATCGGACCCGGCAAATCCAAGATCTCTTTCTCGCGGCCGTACAGATGGTCCCGCAGATCCAAGGTCAGCTGTTTCGGGCTGAGCTTTTTGCCGGTGGTGAACGCCGGGCAATTGTCACTGCAGCGCCCGCACTCGGTGCAGGTGTAGAAGTCGAGGACGTCCTTCCATGTAAAATGCTCGATGCGCGCGTAGCCGATGCGCGCCGAGTTCATGTCCTCTTGCTCGGAGGCCTGCTCGACCAAGCCCATCAGGGCCTCGGTGTTGGCCGCTACCGGTCGCAAACGCCCCGGCGCCGTCAAGTCGCTCAGGAAGACGTTCGGGATCGCCGTGATCACGTGGAAGTGCTTCGAGTGTGGGAGCAGATTCAAAAAGATCAGCACCAAGCTCGAGTGCATCCAGAAGCCCGCATGAGCCAACACGACTAGAAATCCGGTGCCCGCACCCGCGAGCAATTGCGCGACGGCGCTGCCGGCCAGATCGGGGTACGCGTGGTAGCTGAGCGGTTCCGTCGCAGGGGCCAGCGGAGCAACCAGGGTGCGAACGGAATCACACCAGTCGTTGCCCGCGGCGCAGACTTCGGCAACCCGATGATTCAAGACCAAGATCGAGGCGTCGTAGACGATGTCCGCCAGCATCATCGTGCTCATGATGCCGAGAATGATCAGTCCTTCGATCCCGAGCGCCATGCGGTGCTGCGGGCGGATCAAGCGGTAGTAGAAGAACACGCCGGCGCCTGCGAGTACGCCCAGCGCGAATACGTCTTTCGCGAAGGCGTAGAGCTCTCCCAGCGGCAAGCCCATGAAGCCGTCCGGTCCCAGCACGAACAGATTGAAGCTTGGACTGAAGCCGCGGCCCCACAGCACCAGTGTCCGCAACAAGAGCACGGCGAAGCCGACGAAGATCAGCTGATGCGCGACGCCTGCCCAGTAGTAGTAGCGCATCTTCTTTTGGAAGAGCGCGAAGGTCCAAACGCGGCGCAAGCGTTCTGCCAGCGATGCCGTTCGGTCTTCGTACGTCGCGTCTCCCACGCCGAGCAGCACCCAACGCTTGCGCGCCGAGACCAGGAAGAAGCCCACGAGGCCGATGATCAGACACGCCATCGCGATCGGATTCATGCGTTCCGTTATAGGGCGCTTCGTCGAGAGCCGGTCTAGAAAACTGCCTCAAATGCAGGCCAATGCGCTGCCACGCGCGGGGGCGGAGAGTGCGCTCCTGTCACACCTCGTCGCCAAGCGCTCACAGACTCAGCGTGAACTCGGCCGCGTCGTTGTCGTGTTCGAGTCGAACACGCTTTCTGAATTGGCGATTCACCAGCCGCGCGCTCAGACTCACTTCGACGTGGTCGTCCCAGTTGGCCGCGTGCTCCAAGCGGATCGTCACGCGATAGTTGCCGCGCATCAGCTTGCTGTCGTCTGTCAGGTAAACGTTCTCGTAGCGCAGTCTGCCGCAGCCATCGTCCTTGCCGGGGCAGTCGCGGTCGCGCGTCAACCCGCTGGGCGCCGTGCGCCCCACTTCGACCAAGGCACCCGTGGGATCACGCACGTCGAGATCGACGTCTGCGCCCTTCGACTCCCACGCGATTGCGAACTGGACGAGGCCGCCGTCCACGCCGCAGCCCTCGTCGATCGCGCCGTTGCAGTTATCGTCCCAAGCGTTGAAACAGACTTCGGGCCCTGCCACGACGCAGGCAGCCGAGGCCATGCTCTCGGTCTCACTCGACGGCGCCTCGGCGGCAGGTGCATTCGCGCAGCTCTGCAGCAGTGCCGCCGCGAAGAGCACGGCGCCACAAACCGCGACGGAGGCGCGAAAGGCGCCTCCGTCGGGGAATCGCGAAGCTCGGCGCTTACTCGCCGTCCTTGGCGTCTTTGGGGATCTCTTTGACACCCTGTGCGACCTTCGGGTTCAACAGATCGTGATACGCGTCCGAGGCGAGCTTGCCCGTCTCGCCATCGACGTCGCGCAAGCTGAGCAGCACGCCTTGTTCACCCATGAACAATAGAGTGCGGATGGCACCGGCGCGTTTGTCGGCATCGCTGCCCTTGGCCATGTCGATCAGCTTCTTGCGCAACACCACGCGCGTGAACGAGTGCGGGCCGTTGTCGAACATCAAGTTGTCGAATTGCCGCATCAGCTGGACCTTGGCCCAGTCTTGCGGCTGATCCTTGATTTCGACGTGCGTCATCGCGACGGCGTTGTCGACGAAGCGGAACAAGTGGCCCTTGTCGAGGTCATCGTGCGACCAGTAGCCGAACGAGCGGTACCAAAGCTCTTGTAACTCGAGCATGGCCTCCGGCGAAGCATCGGCCAGGCCCGCCAACGCGCGCGCCGCGACGTCAGGAGTACCACCCAACATCAGGGCCAGGCCCGCGTCGAGCATCAGGCTATCGTCCTTCAACATCTCGAAGAGCTGGCCCGTGACTTCGGGGGTCAGGCCCGCTTTGCCGATCGCACGCGCAACTTGATGGCGCAGCGTGAGCTCGACATCGGGCTTGAGCATCGGCAAAAGCGCTGCCGCCGTGCCCGGCACTGGACGTTGCACCAACGTCGAGAGCAAGCACCAACGAATCGTCTGCTCCTTCTTGTCGGCGCCCGAGTGCTCCTCGATCGTCTTGGCGACCTTGATCATCTCGTCGTCGGTCGCGACCCAGGCCAGCGCGTTACAGGCGTGCTCGCGCGCCTCTTCGTGCTCCTTGGGCTCGAGGATGTAGTCCATCAAAGGCTTGAAAGCCTTGTTGTCGCCCCACTCGGCGAAACCATCCGAAGCACCGACGCCCAAACCGCGCAGCGTCATACCGAGGATCGCGATACCGCCGCCGTTCAGGGCTTCCTGGGTGATGTCGAGTTTCTTTTCGCGCCGCTTGAGTTGGTCTTCGAGCACGTGCCACGACTGCTCGTCCTTCATCCAGCCGATGTAGCGCAGCGCGCTTTGGGCGATCACCCAGGCGTCCGGCATCGGCGGCTGTTGACCTTCGAGCGGCAGCTTGTCCTTCGGATCGGCCCACTCGCGCAACTTGGTGAGGTGCAGTTTGGAGCCCATCGCGCTCAGCGCGCGCAGGCCGTTGGCGTGCGGCAAAGGCAACGAGGTCACCCATTGCCAAACGGCTTTCTCCGACTCTTCGCGGATCGCGTCGCGCTTGTCGGGATACAGCACCGACAAGTCCGAGAGCATGCGCGCCGCAATCACCGCCTCCTTGTTGTCGCGCTTGAGCAACTGCTCGTAGTCCGAGTCGTCGCCGTAAATCTTTTGCGTGTCTTGGCGCAAACGCTTGGCCAAGAACGGCACTGCGCGCAGATCGCCCACGTCGGCCAAGGCGTTGCCGATGCGGAATTGCCAGTGCGGGTGATCGTTCTTCTTGGCGTACTCGAGCAACGCCTCGGCACCGCCCGGATCGGCGAGCTTGTCGATCATCTTGAAGATCTGCTCGGTCTGGTGCCACTCGCGTTGCTTGGTGTCCTTCGAAACCGTGTCGAAGCCGACGACCAAGCCTTTGGTGCCGATGCCATCGCGCAAGGCCTCGAGGTAGGGGAGTTTGTCCTCCGCGCTCAGGCCCTGCATGGCGTCGACCAGCGGCTGGCGCGCGCGATCGTCACCGATCTTGCCGAGCCCCGGCGCGGCTTGGTGCGCCACGCTCTTGTCGCCATCTTTGACCAACGCGATCAGTTGATCGGTGTACTTCGGATCCGCACTGCGGCTGAGCACCGTGGCCACCAACTGGCGCACTGCGGGGCTCTCGTCCTTGTGCATCGACGCCAATTGGTCGACGCTGATCAGCTGAACGATCTTCTCCGGGTCGAACGCCATGCTGCCGTTGAGCTTCTGCACCTTGGACAGGTGACCCAAGCGGTACAGCGCCATGATGTCGCCAAAAGCGCTGGCTTCGCGCAGCACGACCAAAGCCCACGCGATCTGCGGCTTCGACTCGGGTCCAGCTTCTTTCAGCGCAGCCAGCAACGCCGGCTTGGCCTTTTCGGCTGCGGGCAGACCGTACTCGCTCAGAGCCAGTGCCGCTTGTGAACGGATTTTCTGCTCCGGATCTTGGAGCGCTGCGATCGCGAGATCTACACCTGCGGGATCGCCTTCCCAAGCCAAGCGCTTGAGGGCTTCTTCTTTCAAATAAGGACTCTGGCTGCCGGCCGCATATTTGCGAAACTCAGCAATTTGCTCCTGTTCGGGCAAGACCAAGATGCGCTTCTTCTCGAGCGCGGCCTTCTCCGGAGAAAGCACTTCCGCGTCTTTCTCGGCGCCCATCGTCATGAATAACAGTGCGCCTACTGCGGCTACGGCGAGCAGAACCAAGACAACTATTGGCTTGGCTTTGCCCTTCTTGAAATCGTCGTCTGCGTACATCACTTCCTCCGAATGGCCCGTTCAGTTGGCACCGAGCGGGGCGCGACCTTATCCCAAAGCGCGCGCGCTCGGGGAAGCACGAGCTTCACGCCACGGCCCCGACGCAATCTTTCAACCTACCGGTCTTGGATCATCGCTAGGGTTCGCTTCCGACACTCCCCAGAGCGGACCGAATGACCTCGAAGCTCGTCACGGGACGCTGACTCAGGCGGTTAACTAAGCGATTGGCAGGGCGCCACGTCGCTGGCCGGCCGTCTGAACGCGCGGGCGACTGCTTCTCGCGAGGCGTTTCGCCGGCCCGCGAAGGACCGTTTTTCGGCGCTCTGCATTCGGAAATGCGCTCTAGTCCCAGGCCTGTCGCTCATGCTCGATTCGCCCGCGCGCAAAGCCTTGGTCACGGGTCTTGGTGTTACCCTGACGGCCGCACTGCTGGCACGCGTAACGCCCGCCGAATATGCCGCCAACGTGGTCGCGGCGCTGTTCGCCGGTGCCGTCTACTTGCTCGTCTTGAACAAGGATCCTGCGACGATTCGCGCGCACGGTTTGAGTCTCGGTGGTGTGTTCGAACCGCAGCCGCTCAGTCCAAAGCACATCGCGCGTGAGATCTACACGGCGTTCGGTTGGGCACTGTGCGCCTGCGCTTTGACCTTTCCGGCGTTTTGGATTGGCTACCGGTTGTGGTTCGGGGTTCACGTTCATTTCCATTGGGGTACACCTGCTGGAATTGCGGACGAGGCCCTGGGTCAATTGCTCGTGATCGCCCTGCCGGAAGAGATGTTCTATCGCGGCTATTTGCAGAGCGCCCTAGCGCAAGGCGAGTCGCGAACGATCCAGATCTTCGGCGCTCGAGTCGGCCTGAGTTTGCTGACCGCGAGTGCAATCTTCGCGCTCGGCCATTTGCTCTCGACGCCGCACGTTTCGCGACTGTCGGTGTTCTTTCCCGCGCTCGTGTTCGGGTGGATGCGCATCCGCACGCGCGGCATCGGCAGCGGCGTGTTCTACCATGCCGCGTGCAACTTGTTTTCCACGTGGCTCGCCTACGGCTACGGCCTACGCGGTTGAATGCCGAGCGAGATCCCCGATGGACTCGGATGAACTCCCCGACTGCACGGAGTGCGGCGCGTGCTGCTTCTCGAACTTGCCGACCTACGTCGCGGTAACCGGTGACGACTATGCGCGGCTCGGCGAACTGGCCGAAACTTGGGCCGACTTCGATGGCCGTCGCGCGCACATGTGCATGCACGACGGCCACTGCGCGGCGCTGCGCGTGGAAGCGAGCCCGAAGCCCGCGGTCTCGGCTCGTTACTTGTGCGTGATCTACGAGCAGCGGCCAGAGACCTGTAGAACGCTCGAGCGCGGCTCGCCGATGTGTGCGGCAGAGCGGGAGCTCAAAGCGGAGCGGGCGCGCCTCTACGCAGAGCGTCAACGAACGAAACTCGACTTCGTCGAAAAAAACTGAGCCGTGAGCGAACCTTCGGGGAACGTTCGCGCGTGAAGCGTTCTCCAGCAATCCGGGGCATTTTTGTCACTCTGGTTTTATTCGGTGTTAGTGGATGCGGATCGGTCCCCGAGACCCATCCCGACGTAAAATCGAAGCCAGCCAAGACGACCCACAAACCCCGGCCGGATACTGAGGTCAAAGCTCCTGCGTCTGAATCGGACGCGGGCCCGTTGGACGGCGAGGGGGCCTCGCCGAACGAGGTCTTTCAGGATGACGTCATCCCGCCGTGTGGCAATCAGGTACTCGACAAGGGCGAGCGCTGCGATGATGGCAACACCGTCGATGACGATGGGTGCTCTGCAGATTGCTCCAGCGTCGATGACGGCTATCTGTGTCGGACTCCGGGCAAGGCGTGTGTGTACGGCCAAGTTTGCGGCGATCGCCGTCAAACGGGCAGCGAGGAGTGCGATGATTGGAATACGACCGCCGGTGACGGCTGCTCCGCGACCTGTAAGCTCGAGAACAACTTCGTTTGCCCGACGCCGGGTCTGCCTTGCATATCGTCCGTCGTCTGTGGTGATGGCAGAGTAACGGGCAGCGAGACTTGCGACGACAACAACACGGCCGCTGACGACGGTTGTTCCGCGACCTGCGAAGTCGAAACCGGCTGGACTTGTTCGCGTCCAGGCTTTCCGTGCACCGCGACTTGTGGCGATGGGTTACTGCGCGCGCACGAGACCTGTGACGACGGCAATGCCAAGAAGGGCGATGGCTGTAGCGCCACGTGCGCGCTCGAATCGGGCTACGTCTGTGACGAGCCGGGCGAAGCCTGCGACAAGACCGTCTGCGGTGATGGAGTCGTCGAAGGTCTCGAACCGTGTGACGATGGGGACAACGTGATCGTGGGCGACGGTTGCAGTCCTGGCTGTCACTTGGAACCCGATTGTTCGGAAAAAGCCTGTGTTTCGCGTTGTGGCGACGGGCTAATCCTGCCGGGCGACGACGAACAATGCGACGATGGCAACCACACCGACGCCGACGGTTGCAACTCGCACTGCCAGATAGAGAACGGCTTCACGTGCGAGAACCCTCCCGGTGCCTCGCCGCCGGATGAATTGACCCTGCCGGTGCTGTATCGGGACTTCATTCACCGGCCTGCGGATGGCAAAGTCCGGCACCCCGACTTCGAATATTTCGGGGGTGATGCGCCGACCCTGGGCTTGGTCAAAAACGACCTCGATACCGAAGGCAAGCCCGCATACACGGGCTTGTGCGAAGAGGGTAACTACGTGGACACCGATTGCCCTTATGGGCCGATGACTACTACGGAGGAGAACTTCAAGCAGTGGTACCGCAACGCGGATGGCGTCAACATTCCCGTGCTCGGATCGCTGACTTTCGCGCGTCAACCCGACGATACCTATGTCTTCGATGTCGTCTCCGGCTTGTTCCCCTTGGACGATCAGGGATGGGTCAAGGAAGGCAGCGAGTTACCGACCAACGATCACAACTTCGGCTTCACGACGGAATTGCGAACCTGGTTCGAGTATCAAGGAGACGAGTACTTGGAGTTCTCGGGCGACGACGACGTTTGGGTCTTCATTGCCGGGCAATTGGCGGTCGACATCGGGGGCTTGCATCCGCGCCAAACGAGCAGTGTCACGCTCGACGAACCGACCGCAACCCGACTCGGTTTGGAAGTCGGGCGCGTGTACGAGATCGCGCTATTTCACGCCGAGCGTCACACAGGCGAGTCCAACTTCAAGTTGAGCCTGAAGGGTTTTGCCGGCGGCAAGAGCACCTGCACGGCGACTTGTGGCGATGGCATCGTCGCGGGCGATGAACTGTGCGACGAGGGCGAGGACAACGGCGCGGGCTATGGCCACTGCACTGCGGCCTGTGAACCTGGACCACGTTGCGGCGACGCCAAGAAGGACGTCGACGGCGGTGAAGAATGTGACGACGGCGCGAACCTCACCGGTTACTCACAGGACGGCAGCGGTTGCGCACCGGGTTGCGTCAAGCCCGCGTCGTGCGGTGATGGCAAGCTCGACTCGATCTTTGGCGAGCAGTGCGACCTCGGCAAGGACAACGACGGCAAGTATGGCGGCTGCAATCCCGACTGCTCGCTCGCTTCGCGTTGCGGCGACGGCGTACAAGACGAGGATCAGGGCGAGGAGTGCGACGATGGCAACGTGAGCAGCAACGACGAATGTGACGTCGAGTGCAAGGACGTTGGCGTCGGTCCTGCGCGTTGAACGGGCTTCATGACGGGAAAGCTTTGAAGGCGCCCCCAAGTTGCTCTATGAGACGTGCGTGAACCGCCTGGAAATCGCGCGTCTCGTAGAGCTCAGCTTGAATGAAGACTTGGCCAACGGTGACGTCACCAGCGAGGCCGTGGTGCCGAGCGACCTACGCGCGACGGGAGTCGCTCTTGCAAAGTCGCGGCTCGTCGCGGTCGGGGCCGAGCTCTTTCACGCGGTCTTTGCGCGCCTAGATCCGGAAGTGCGCTTCACTACGCATTGCAAAGACGGTGAGTGGTGCGAAAAGGGACAGTCCATGTGGACCCTGCAGGGTAGCGCGCGAGCGCTGCTCGGCGCGGAGCGCGCAGCGCTCAACTTCATCCAGCGGGCAGCGGGCACGGCCACGCTGACACGGCGCTGTGTCGAAGCGCTGCCCGCCGGCAGTCGCACGCGCATCACCGATACTCGCAAGACGACTCCAGGGCTGCGCGCGCTCGAGCGCTACGCCGTGCGCGTCGGCGGGGGACACAATCATCGCGAAAACCTCGGCGCTGCAATCTTGATCAAGGACAATCACATCGCGGTAGCGGGGGGCGTCGCTGTTGCGATTGAGCGAGCGCGAGCTTACGCGCCGCACACGAGCCGTGTCGAAATCGAGGTCACGACGTTGCAGATGCTCGACGAAGCATTGAGCGTTGGCGCAGATATCATCCTGCTCGACAACTTCGAACCCGAGGCGGTTGCCCGCGCCGTCGAACGCACCCGCGGCCGCGCGTTGGTCGAGATTTCGGGGGGGATTACCCTCGAACGAATTCATGCGCTAGGGACACTGGGGGTCGACGTGATCAGTCTGGGCGCGCTCACGCACTCGGCGCCTGCCGCGGACATCTCGCTCGAACTCTCACTCGGTTGAGAAGCTAGACCGCAGTCGACGCGACTCGACTGCGCGGCGGGTCTTTCAGCGGATCTGACAGATTCGTGCATCGGCGCTCGAAGACGTATGAGGGTATGCGCGGTCCTGTTCTTGTGGCGGACCGGGTGCCAGCGTAGTCTGCTTGCTGTGAAGGCGCTGCTCGCTGACTTTAAGCGTGTCTGGTCCGGCCTCGATGCGAGGGCGTTGGGCGCGGTCTTGCTCGTCGGCGCATGCGCAACGAGCTGTTCGTCCGACGACGCTGGGGCTGGCATCAACTACGGTGGCCAAACGGGCTCACTCGTGCCGGACTGTTTGGGTGGCAGTACGGACGCCGAGATCGTGATGAGCGACGTGGCCTTCGCGTCGAGTGAGAAGCTCGACAGCGTTACCTTGAAGGACGGCAACGGCCAAGCCGTCCAGTTCGCAGTCGAGCCACTGGCTGACGACGGTGCGGTGGTGATCCGTACCGATGCGACGTTGACCCCCGGACGCTATACACTGACGGCCAATTGTCAGGAGTTTGGCGCCTCTCAACGCACGTTGATCGTCGGCGAGGCTGCCCCACTGCCGACCAAACTCGGCACGCTCACTCAGCAGTTCACGGATTCGAGCTGCGACAGCCAACCAAGCTTGGTGTTCACCTTGGAGCTCGATCCCGCGGCAGTGCCTTACGCCGCGCTGCTCGAACTCAGCGTCAGCGTGGATGGGGGCGAGCCCTTCCTCTGGGCGCCGTTTGGGTCACTCAGCGCGGAGGCGAGCTCAACGCTGAGCTTGGTGCTCGACCGATGTTCCTCCGCTGCAGACCAGA
>DATAHU010000037.1:0-4227 GCA_036263015.1 Polyangiaceae bacterium
CGAGCCAACCGAGACCGAGACCGACTCGGGCGGCCCGACGGCACCCACCACTAGTTCACCTGACGCAGGTAGCGAAACGGGCGGCGTAGACGCGGGTACGACAGTCGAGGCCGGGGACTCGGGATCGACCGAGGCGACCGACGCCGGCACGACGCCCAGCGGCGACGCCGCAACCGAATCCGACGCAGCAACTAGCACACCAACTGAATCAGACGGCGCAACGTCGATCTCTGAGGGCACTGATGCTGGGGCGGACGCGGGCGAAGATGCGTGCGTAGCGGCCTGCGCCACTGCAGCCAAGAAGAACTGCGGGGACACTTCGACGTGCGAGGCTGACCTCTGCGGCATTCGCCAGCCTGCGCCCGATTGTATTGCGGAGGCTGATGCCTACTTGAGGTGTGTTGCTGAATCCGATCCTGATGCGGACTTCACGTGCAGCGACAACAAGGCATCGTTCACTGGTCAGGGCTGTCTAGACCCTTATCAAAACGATTGGGCGGCCTGCTTCGCAGCTCATGCGATGTGATCGGGGACGCTGAGGCGTTCCGATAGAACGGAAGGTCGGGAAAGCGCCACGCCGTGGGGTTCTTACTCTGAACTCCACGGCAAGACCCTCGTAACGACCAGGGCAGATCGATACACGAGGCGACCACGGGTTGTCTGATCGCCATGCACTGTCGATTTGGGTCGATGGCATGTTGGTTGGAGCAATACCGAACACAGTGGCCGAGTGATGCCGGTTCTGCTACTGCGACCACATGTGGAGCAAGGTGGTTCTCTGTCCGCTTGTGATCGTTGTCAGTCTTGGCTGCTCGACTAGCCGAGCGTCGTTTGCCTCGGCAATCCGGGAATGTCCAAGTGGGTAGTCTGGCGAATTCAGGAGATTACCTCATTTGGACAGAATTCGACCTTTCGACTGTCGCGGAAACAACTCAGATCACAAGCTTCGAGTCAGCCAAGTTCGTGGCGAGCCAAGGTGCACCCCTGGGGGCGTTCTATCCAAACGGAACCGTAAGCCTAGCGCGTGAACTTTACGGGGACATAACCATGGGGCTCGATCTCGAAACGGATCTGAACCACGGAACGATTGCGACGAGTTCCACGGCAGCCGTGTCCAAGGATATTACGAGCAACTTCTTTTCCCGTTGGCAGAGCAAGGGCGCAAACGTAATCTATCAATTGGCCGCAGACGGAACTGCCGCGGACGGCGCGTACGCTGTCTTTTCGTGCACTGGCTTCTCGTTGGAGCTTGTCTTCCTGGCGCCTTAAAAAGGACGGGAACAGACGGCTAGACGCGCAAATACGCAACAATCTCGGTGTGGCTCGTGTGAGGAAACATGTCGCACAGCCACAGCCGAGCTAGGGTGTAACCAGCGGCGCGTAGCGCACACAGGTCGCGTACGAAGCTTGCGGCGTCGCAGTGACAGAGTACGAGGTGTCGCGCCCCGACCGCAGTGACGGTCGCGACATCTCCGCGCAACCCGGCGCGGGGCGGGTCCACGAGTAACAGATCGGGTACGGTCGCGCACAGCGCCGAAGGCGGTACGCTGCGCGCGTCACCCGCGACGAAACCGCTCGCGTCGGAGCCCTGTTCGACCGCGGCAGCGATCAGCGCTGCCACCGCGTGCTCGTCGCTCTCTATTCCAGCGCCTCGCAATCCGCTTCGAAGCAGGGGCAACCCGAGATTGCCCGAGCCGCAAAATAGGTCACAGAAGGACCGACAACCAAGCTCGTCCGCCAGCGCGCGCACGGTGCGCAGCATCAGCTGGTTGGCTCGGCTGTTTACCTGTCGGAAGGAACCGAGCGGAACATAGGCGAACACATCGTCAATCAGTCGCACGCGCTGCCTGCGAGGGCTCCCCTCGCCGAGCACATGGGCAATGAATCCATCCGGATGGGGCAAGGGCTCGCCGGAGGAAGCGTCAGGGCGCCGCGCGTAGACGATCCCCGCTCGCCCATCCATGTCTGGAGCGCGCACTTCCAAGTGAGCAAGGCCAGACAGTTCGGATCGATAACCCTTTGCCCACAGTCGAAAGGAGTTCAGCGCCACCCGCAAGTCCGGCTCGAGCACTGCACATTCAACGCTCTTGTGCGGGTTGAAATAAACGGGGACTCCGTCGTCGACGCGCAGCCGAATGCGATTGCGATAGCCGACGGGGCTGTCGTCGTAGAGCCAGTTCGCTTCGATCGGCGGTAACCCCGCGGCCCCCATCGACGCTTGCAACCGTGCCGCCTTGAGCTCGCGTTGCTGAGCGCTGTCGAGCGTTATCTTGGGACAACCTCCACAGGTTGCCGAAACGTCGCACTCGAGACGCATGTTCGCGGGCTCAAGGCCTGGTGCGTCGGGCAAGCCACGCCAGCTTCGCCCGGATTTGTCCGCTGACTTGTTCCTGATCGATGGAACGCAAATATTCTGCGTAACGCTCGAGTCGTTCTGTCAACTCTGTGCCTTCCCTGGTCTCGAGGCCGTAGTTCGCAACATCCTGATCACTGAGGTCGAAGTTGATGAAGCCCTGGCAGCGCGGCGAGCCACATCGACAGGGATCTCGCACGGGTTCGTTGTGCGTTATCCAACCGTAGAAGATGGTGACCTCTTGCCCGGGGCTGATCGGTTTGATGCATCGGATCCGACCCTCCCCGCTCGAATACAGGGCCGCATTGGGTGAGCAACTGTGATTGCACAGCCAACCCCCTGGCACACGGGTGTCGGGCACGATCACGAAGCCCGAATCGGAAGCCAAAGTGAGCTTGGTGGCCGCTGCCGCTATCACCTGTGGATCATCGGGCGCCAGCTGCGTTTGCGCGGGCGCGTAAGCGACGATCAGGTCACCCGGGGCAAACCGCCGGCGGGCAAAGACACCGCGCCCTTCGATCGCGCTGTCCTTGAACAACACCGGAGCCAAGCTGAACAAGGACTTTTTGGAGCCGGCTTTGGGCACCCCCTGGGCGTAGGCCGAGCCGAGTCTTGGGTGCAAGGGCGGTCGAGCATTTTCCGCTTGAACCGGACGGGGAACCCAGCCAATTCGTGGACCATGCCGCGCAGCAAAGTCTCCGCCAAAGCCAGCCGTTTCACAGAGTCGGTGATCCGCGAAATGACGCGTCTGTGCGTCCGTCACGGGGGCGTTAATCTAGCTCAAGGATTCCCGGATTTTGCTGCACCCGAAGTACTGAAACAGGCCGCGTGCCGAGCGATCCAGAACGACGTCAACCAATACGCGGTAACTTGGGGCGCCAAGGCCTTTCGCGACGCGCTTGCAAAGAAGCATTTCGAATGCAGTGGCGTGCAGTTCGATCCAGACACCGAACTAACCGTAACCTGCGGCTCGACCGAGGCCATGCTTGCTGCGCTCTTGGCGACGGTAGATCCCGGCGAGGAAGTGATCGTGTTCGAGCCTTGGTACGAGAACTACGGACCAGACGCGATCTTGTCGGGAGCCACGCCGGTGTACGTCAAGTTGCGGCCACCGGATTGGAGCTTCGATCCCGAAGAGTTGCGCCGCGCTTTCTCGGCGCGGACCAAGGGTATCATCGTCAATACGCCGCACAACCCGACCGGCAAAGTCTTCACCCGCGCCGAACTCGAACTGATTGCGGAGCTGGCGCAAGAATTCGATACGCTCGTCTACACCGACGAGATCTACGAACACATCGTTTACGATGGGCTCGAACACGTCTACCCGCAAAATATCCCAGGGCTGCGCGAGCGCACGGTGATGATTTCGGGATTGAGCAAGACTTTTAGCATCACTGGCTGGCGCATTGGCTACGCCATTGCTCCTCCGGAGATAACGGCCGCGATACGAAAGGTGCACGACTTCTGCACGGTAGGCGCGCCCGCACCCCTGCAAGAGGGAGCAGTGGCCGCGCTCGAACTCGGCTCCTCTTACTATACGGATCTGTCCGTGCACTACCAACGCCGGCGTGATCTGTTTCTGCCCCAACTCGTCAGCGCGGGTTTCGTTCCGTTCACCCCGCGCGGTGCGTACTACATCATGGCTGAATTCCCCAAGCGCCAGCAGATGAACGATATCGAATTCAGTCGTTGGCTGGTGCAAGAGATCGGAGTGGCAGTGGTGCCAGCATCGAGCTTCTATCGAGCGGGGGATCCAGAGGCCGCTCGGATGGTGCGGTTCTGCTATCCGAAGAAGGACGAAACCTTGCTCGAAGCGGGCCGCCGTCTGCAGCGTTTGACGGCTTGAAAATCGAGCCGCGTCACGCAGTTGGATC
>DATAHU010000038.1:0-38980 GCA_036263015.1 Polyangiaceae bacterium
TGGCGACGACCCCGATGAAATCCGTGACAAGATTCAGGCAAAGCTCGACTCGCTCTTGGCCGACGCGATGGAACGCTTGCTCGATCGCAACCAAGACTTCGACGAAGACACGTCCCTAGTGCACGACGTAGAGGCTCAGAATCACTGGTACCAAACGGTCCAATCGGAACTCGGAGAGACGTCGGGCACGGCGAAGTAAGGGTCGCTGGGGTCGGCAGCCCCGCGAAGGTTCCCCTCGCCGTCCTGTTGCTTGCGTCTCTCGCAGAAAACGAAACGGCCGTCGACCTCGAGGGTGACGGCCGTTTCTGGCGCTAGTCCAGTTTGCTCAGACTAGGGGTTCACGACGCAGGTGAACTCGTCGACGCCGAGATTCCCACCGGAACCACCGCTCCAGATCTCGAAGCCAGCGAAGACGTCAGTCAAATACAGGCTGCCATCGAAGGTCTTGGAGCCGTTGCCCGAGCGACCCACGGCGTTGTCGATGAACTTCTTCAGATCGAACTGGAAGTCGTTGATGTCGCCATCCTTCGTCACGTACGAGACGACAGCGGCTTGAGAATCCGGCGTGAGGTCGGCCTCGCCGCCAGGTCCTTGACCGCGAGGGCCAACCCAGACATCCCAGTTGTGACCTTCGATGGTCGCGTCAGCGATGTCCGAACCGATGGGCTGCTTGCCACCGCCCGGAGCGTGCGTCCAAACCATCACGAAGCCGTTGAGACCATCGTTGTAGCGACCGTTGGGCGGAGAGCTTGCGAACCACACGTCGTAGGTCGCGTTGAAGACGCTGGTGGAGCCACTCCACTTGAAGTGCGTGTCGATCTTGTTGATTGAGGAGATCTGAATCGGCAGCTTGTCGCCAGGCTTCGTGGAATACGCGCCGTTCATGGTGTTGCCGTTGTTGCCGATGAAGATCGACGGGAACGATGCCGGAGCATCGCCGCCGTTGCCCGAGCCGGCCGTGATCTGGAAGCTGTTGTTCTTGTACGTCAACACCAGCTCACCGGACTCGTTACCCCAGTTGTTGTTCTGGATGATGTAGTCATGACCGTCGGCGGTGACCTTCACGCGACGGTAGTCACCATCCGCGCTATCGTCACCGACGGTGCCCGTGATGTCGCCCGCGACGGCGCTGCCGTCTGGCGCATCGGCGGCGCTCGTTCCCGGCGCAAAGCCGTTCACGCAGAACTCGAACGGGGTTTCGCTGTCGAGCGTGCCAGGGACCAAGAACGAAACTGCGGCGATCGGCGTGCCCTTGGTGTACGGCGCGCCCGCGTAATCGGCCGCTTTGGTGCCGTCCGCATTGACGTACCAGCACTGGGTATCGAACTTTTCGTAAGGGATGAACACCTTACCTTGAGTCTCCGTCACGGTTGCACACCAACGCTCGTTCTCGTCGCTGGAGCCGTTGGCGCCTTCGATCTGAACGCGCCAGGTGAACCCGGTGTCACCGCCGCCGCCGGAGCCTCCGCCCTTGACGAAGTTGACGGCGATGCCGTCGCCCGTCGGCATCACGGTTGGACGTTCGCCTACCGCCATACCGAGCGGCTTGGCCGTGCAATCGGCGGTCGCTGGATCGCCCGCGAGTTCCATGCCGAGGATCACGACGTCTTCGTACTGCGGTCCGACGGTGCCCTTGACGCAGTAGGGTCCGCCATCCGGCGTCGTGAGGAAGTCACGGGGCTCAATCGAAGACTCGACAGCCTCCTCGACAGCGGTAACCACGCACCCACCCCAATCCCCTGTGCTGTACCAACCTGCCGGCGTGGTGGGAGTGACGGGGCCCGGAACGGGGGTGGTCGTATCCGTCGGCGCAGGACCCGGGGTTGGACCGGGCGCAACGGAAGTGTCGACTGGACCCGGCACGGTGCCGGTCGGGGTCACACCGGTGGGGGGCGTTGCCGGACCGCCAGTAGCTGGCGGCACAGGGGTCACGCCCACGGGGGTCACGCCTGTTCCTGGCGGAGTTGCGACTCCTGTCACACCGGGCATCGGCACGGTGCCGCCAGGAGTGACCGGGGTTGAGACTCCAGGGCTGGGCGCGGTGGGCGGCGGTGCTGCCGACGCCAACACCTGCGTCGCGGGGTTGGAGCAATTGCTCCGATAGTACATGCCATCGGTGCTGCGACACGGACCCATCGACTGAGAGCAGTGCTCGAAGGTCCACATTTGGGTGGGATCGTTACACGGCGGATCGACCGTCGTCGGCGTCGTCGTCGTGGGCGTCGCGCTGGACGAGACGATCGCGGGATCGCCCGATTCGCCAGAGCTGCAGGCAGTAACGGCCAAGGCCAGGAGTGCCGCCAGTAACGACGGGGTTCGGAGCGCTGTGCTTTGCATTCGTGTTGTTCTCCAGCCCGTCGACCCCAATGGAGCTTCGAATCGGGCGCGTCTTGCTACGCCGAGTTGACGCGTGACGCAACCCGACACCGACAGGCACCGTGAAGCTAAAGGCAGAGACATCAGCGAGCAACCGTGGCGGGATTCACCTGCGGTGTAAGTGCACGAACCCGCCCGGGGCGGAATCGGATCACTCGCTTCGCGTCTCACTTCCGGGCGCTGCGATCATTCGCGACCCCTTGGGCTCTGGGATTCGAAACAGTGTATCAACCAGGAACTCCGAGAAAACCTCGCCTCACAGCTCGACGCGGCAACGCTTCGCGCACAGGATGAGCATCGCGAGCGGCACCTTCAGCCGCGTCGTTCTTGCTGCCGTGAGCTCCTTGTTGGACCCTATTCGACGCGCGAGCCGCCGGTTCGCAGCCGCCCCAGTCGGTCAACGCTTCGTGGCTCACTACGAGCGACGCCAAGCCGCCGAGGAGCACTCGAAACTGTTGGCAGTGCTCGAGTGGGTGCTCGCTGTCGTCTTCCTTTGTCTGGCCTTGGTCTTCGTCGTGCTGCCTGGACCCGCGATCCTATGCTTCGCGATCGTCGGCGCCCTGCTCTCGTCGCACTCGCGCGGTTTGGCCCAGCTGCTGGATCGCACGGATCTTCGCGTTCGCGCCTACGCCGCCAAGTTTCGGAGAAAGCGCTGAGTCCTGACTCGAGCGGCGCAACCCTGCGACGAGCTATCGCGCAGGTCGCCAAGCTTCGCGTCCCGACGCCATTGCCGTGGGGCCCAAGTTGTGCCGCGCACGTGCAACGCCCGGCTCCGCAAGCCAGGACAATCCGTAAGGCTCTCGAGGCCAGGTTGATCGCGCTTCGCTCGTGAGGAACAACCGGGACATGCGATCCGTTTGCTCTCGCGCCGCAATTCACCTCTCGCCGTGGGTGGCCGTCATCGCGTTGGCTTGCAGCGCGCACGAGGACGATTCGATGGCTCCGACGTCGGAGCAACCCGTGGCTAGCACCCCGCTGACTGATTCCGCCACGACCGGCTCGACGTCGGCGTCGCCCGTCGGCGCCTCACCGAGTGTTACCTCGAAACCATCACTCGACCCCGATTCGACGAGCGACCCGGCAACTGAACCGCGCCCCACCAGTAACCTCAATCCCACACCGCCGAGCGGCAACAGCCAAGGGAGCGCGACCGCTCAGACATCATCTGCCGTTACCAGCGCTCCCGCGCCCCCCCCACGGCCAACCCCATCCTCGACGTCGGAGCCGAACTCGACCGAGGTCGGTGGTGCCGGCAACGCGCCAGCAGCGACCGAGCCACGACCCCTGGACGCGGGTTCGGTGCCAAGCGATTTGGAGGGCGACTCGAGCCCGAGTGAGATCGTCGTGCCCGACGGCTACCAGCTCGTCTGGAGTGACGAGTTCGACGTGGACGGTGCCCCCAACTCGGAAAACTGGAACTTCGAGCACGGCTTCGTCCGCAACGAAGAAGATCAGTGGTACCAGCAGGACAACGCGACGGTAGAAGACGGCATCCTCGTGATCGAGGGACGCAAAGAGCGAATCCCCAATCCAAACTACAAAGCAGGTAGCAGCGATTGGAAGACCAGCCGCCAATACGCCGAGTACACCTCCTCGAGCCTGACGACGAGCGGCATGCAGACTTGGCAATTCGGTCGCTTCGAAATGCGCGCCCGCATCCCGGCGCGCGCGGGAATGTGGCCCGCATGGTGGACGCTGGGTGTCAGTGGTGAATGGCCCGCCAACGGCGAGATCGACATCATGGAGTACTACCAAGGCAAAGTGTTGGCGAACGTGGCTTGCGGAACGAGCACGCGTTGGCAAGCCAAGTGGGACTCAGCGACCAAGGCCGTTTCATCCCTGGGTGATGACTGGGCTCAAGACTTCCATCTGTGGCGGATGGACTGGGACGACAAACAGATCGTTCTGTACCTCGACGACGTGGAGATGAACCGCACGCAGCTCGAGGACATGCAGAACCCCGACGGCAAGAGCCCCTTCTTGCAAAAGCAATACATGATCTTGAACCTCGCGCTCGGAGGTAACAACGGCGGGGATCTCGGCCAAAGCACATTCCCTGCGCGCTACGAGATCGACTATGTGCGCGTGTTCCAAAAGCTCTGATCACCTGCAACGCGACGTACGGGGTGCTGAACGGATAGGTAGAAATTCGATCCCGCAAACAGAAACACTATCGCAACACCCAATCCGCTAGGCTGCCCGCCATGGCTGAATCGATCCAGGTTCATCAGTTGGGCCACAACGGGTCGTTCGCGCTGGACGTCGCTGAGTCGGAGCGCATGTGGCGCTACTTCCACGAGGGCTACTGCATCACGCTGGTTCAGCAGGGCCTCGCATACTGGCGCTATCGCAATCGCGACGCGGAGGCGTCGCCACGCGGTCTAATGCTGATGGAACCGGGAGAGGTTCACGCCAATACGAAAATCGTGACACCGGGCACTTTCTTCGGTGTGTTCATTCCACAGGAACGCATGCAGCGAATCGCCCAGGAGCTGGGTCTCAAAGCCGCGCACTTCAAGACGGAGTTCCTGATGGATCCAGCGGCGATCGCGCAAATGACCCGGCTTCGCGATGCAACGCTGCTCGATACGAAAGAGGCACAAGACGAACAACTCGACTTGGCATTGATCTCGGTTCTGACGCAGGCCTGCGAATCGGCAATCACCCCTGCCTCCGTCTATCCGAGCAACTTACGCCGCGGCAAAGAAGCGCTCTTCGAACGCTACTCTTCGGAGCCTTGGCACACCGTCGACGTCGAGCAGATCGCGCAAGAAGTGGGGCTGAGTTACTACTGGTTCGTCCACGCTTTCAGTCAACACTTCGGAGTGGCGCCGTACCAATACGTCAAGACGCTGCGCATGGCGCGCGCTCGCGAACTGATGTCCAAGGGACCGAGTGATGCGATCGGAACCGTTGGTGAGATCGCAACCGCCTCGGGCTACGCCGACGCGTCACACATGAACCGCGAGTTCAAGCAGAGCTGCGGTGTGCGACCCGGTGCGCTCGCCATGGCTCTGCACCCGGCCTGGCGCACACGCTCACGCAGAGTTTGAACGCGCCGCCTGACGACGCTCGGAACCTGCGCCTCAGGCGCTGCGTGGGTGTTCGCCCGAACCCTGTCGCAGCACCGTCGAGAACGCGCTGCTCACCTCTCGATTGAACGCCACGAACGTCACACTCATCGGCTGCATCAGGTTCGCCAGCTCTTGGCGGACGGTCGAGACGGCAATCGCGGCTCCGCGCGCAATCGGAAAGCCGCGTGCACCGCAAGCGATGGCCGGGAAGGCAACGCTGCGCATGCCCAGCAGATCGCCAAGCCGCAGCACCGAACGATAACAATCGGCGAGCACCAGACTGGCCTCGGCGTCATCTTCACCTGGAACCCACACTGGACCAACGGTGTGGATCACGGCATGAGCTCTGAGCCGGTAGCCCTTGGTCAGCACAGCCGAACCGGTTCGACAGCGCACGCCCGAACTCAATTCGGGGAGCTGCCGACATTGCTGGTACAGTTCAGGACCGGCAGCGACGTGAATGCGCCCGGCAACGCCCGTGCGCGACAACAACGACGGATCGCTCGAACTGACGACGGCAGCGACGTCCAAGTCGACAATGTCCCCCCAAACCAACTCGATCTTACTCGCGCCCTCGCTTAGGGAGAGCGCCGCCTCGGGGTTTCCGGCCATAGACACTCACTCATAGAGCGAAACCCATCCCGCGCAATCCCGAGGGTTCGGTTCGCTCCGCTTTGGGGCAATTGCGTACAAGGCGCTCGCACCCCCTCGCACATGACTCCCGAAGGTCATGCGCCAGAGCATCGGAGTCTGACCGCGTCCGCCACCAACCAGGGCGAAAACGTTGCGGGCCAGAAAGCTGCGCTTGCAACTCCTGGCCCGACTTGGAGGAACGATTCTAACTCTCGATTTCGAAACCCCGAACGTCAGGTTCGGGAACTTGCGGCGTACGGGTTACTAACTCAGCGGTGGAATGATGCGCCGCCGTCGCGGTCCCATTCGCCCGTGTGGCCCTCGGGAGGAACTCCACCCTGGCCCGCACTGGGAGCGCCGGGAGCTTGGCCGCCGCCGAAGCCGTGACCCTCACCGAAGGGAGGTGCACCCGCATCGCCGAAATCGTGGTCGAAGTCTGGGGGTGCTTGTGGCGGGGTAGCAGTACCGGATGCGCCAGGAGCACCGCCCCAATGTTCACCTTCGTCACGTCCCGGGAACCCTGCATCGCCCTCGGGACCATGCCAGGAACCGTCTGGACGCGCGCCGCCGTCGCCGTCGAATTGATGACCGTGGTGATGCCAAGGCTCGTCGCGTTCGCAGACGCCATTGCCATCGTGGTCTTCATCACCGTCGCCGATGCCGTCGCCGTTGCTGTCACGGTTGCGCGGGTTGGTTCCATTGTGGAATTCGCGACCGTCCTCGACACCGTCCTTGTCGGTATCCCAAGCGCGCGGATCGGTTTTGGCGTGAACCTCTTCCCCATCCAATGCGCCATCGTCATCGGTATCCGCGTTGTTCGGATCCGTCTTGAGCGCGGCTTCAGCCGTATCCGTCAAGCCATCAGCATCGCTGTCAGCTTGATCGTTCGCCGCCGAACCCGCGCAACCCATCAGCCCCATCGAGAGCGACAACGCAAAGGAAGCCGCCAGAAATGAATTCTTCATGACTATCTCCAACACCAGGCCTCGATAATGAACGACCGCGTCCTGGTTTCGCGCGTCGTCCGACTTCACCTGGCAGTGGCCGTGGAGTGACGGTTCGTGACGAGGGTCAGAGATTTTCCGACAAGCCCGCATCAACCTCGGAATGCGAGCCACCTTGACCACCATCGCCGGAAAATTGTTCCCCCTGCCAATTCCCATTGCCGCGGCGCGCCGCAAAACAGTCAGCAAAGGACATTGAGTCACAATTGCTCGCAATTTGAGGATCGAAATCGGATCCCATGCCGCCATGCCCGAACTCCAAATTCGTACCCGAGGGCATGGGTGGACGTTCACCCTCAACCATCATGGGATCTCGCATGTGGCCGTCGTGATGCTCGTCGAAGGGCCGCATCTCGCTGCTGGTAGCAGCGACGACTGGCGCTGAGCTCGAGAGTGCCGGCGTGTTTCCGCCCATCACGACGTTGTCGCCGCAGGCGTTCGCGCCCCAGACGAAGGCCAACGACAACAAGGCCAACGCTGACGCTCGTTCACCCTTCATGGCAAGGCCCGCCTAGCGCAACGAGATTACGGCAAACACTGCTTGCGAATCGATTCGGCGACAGGTGAACTCGGGAACTGCGTGAGGTAACGCTCTGCCTCCGCACGCAACGAAGCGCTTGGCTCCGACCCACAGCGCGCGAGCAAACCGAGGCCACGCCGTTCATTGGCGACCACGCTGTCAGGGAATCGTTCCTTGTGTTCATTGAGCAAGCTCTGGGCACGCGCCGAGTCGCCTTGTCGCAAAGCTTGCGATGCTTCACGCAGCAAACGCAAGTCCTCGAGCGTCGCCGAGCCGTCCTTGACGATCGGTTTGGCAGAGGCGACGACCGCTCGCCCTGGGTGAGCCGTGCGACGAGCAGCACTTGCTGGCTCCGGAGTTTGTTCGCGGACCGATTGGTCGAGAGTCGGGTCTGCGCCATCGGCGCCGGCGGACGGGGCTTCCTTCAGCGCGAGCGCGCCAGGAGCAGCCTCGAGCTTACCCGCTTGGTGGGGATCGCCAGCGAATTCGCTCGGTTTTACGTCAGCCACGACCACGCTCGATGCTGGCGCAGAGTGAACAGTCGGATTCGTCGCCCGGTAAGCCGTGACGCCCACGGACAACGAGGCCACCAGTCCAACGCCCGCCGCCAACTTGCCCGCGACCGTCCAACCCACTGGAGCAGCCACCTTCGAGGCAACCAAGCCGGCTCCGAGTCCCGCCTGTCCGCCACCGGCTGTTACTCCAGCACCCGCAGCACCAGCACCCATGGCACCGGCACCCATGACACCACTGCCCACCGCCGCAGTGCCAGCAGCCGCCGACGATCCCGCGCCCGAAACCAGAGTGCCACTAGCCCCCGCACTGCTCAGCATGACGCCACCGGCCGCCAATGCCGACGCGAGGCCCCTGCGCACGCGTTGTCGCGCATCTGGGTCTGGGCCGTAGTCGTTGCGCATCTCGGCCAATAGGGAGTCGAGGTCAGCCATGGCTTGCTCTCTTGCTGTCGCCGCCGTCCTCGAGGACGGCTGTTAATTCGCTGCGCATAGCGCGGACGCGCGAGTACGCGGTGTTGGGGTTGAGGTCCAAGGTGGCGGCCACGTCCATCACGGGTAAGCCCTCTATGAACGCGAGAAAGAACAACGCGCGACGCTCTTCGTCGAGTCCCTCCGCAAAGCGCTCGATCGCGCGCAAGGCTTGCCGACTCGACGCCATCTGTTGCGGATCGCGCCCAAGGTCGACGTCGCGTTCATTGTCGAGCGCGACGTGGGGTCCGCGTCGAATCGCTGCGCGGCGGTGGTCCTTGCATACGCGACGAGCAATTCCGAACAGCCAGCTCTTCAAGGCGCCGGCCGATTCGAGCGACTCGAGCTTGCGGTGCACGACTAGAAACACGTCCTGAGCAACGTCGTCCACGAACGCCAGCGGCACCCCGAGACCGCGTACGCTGCGCCAGATGAAGTCGAAGTGTTCGGTGTAAACCTGCTCGAAGTCCAAAGGCAGCGCAGGGCTCGACGCGCGCGCGGGCACCGCCCCAGCGGGGGGTACTCGCGACAGCGGACGAGCAGCAGAGCTCTGCATCAGCTAACTAGTGGCCGCAGTCGTCACTTTTGCGAGCCCCAGCGCCAAGAAATTCCTAGTCCGGCTTCCACGCCGAACGGCTCGGCTTGATGCGCCACCCCTGTGACGCCCGCGACGCTGAACGCGGGACGCTTTAGCGGTCGCACCAAACCGAGCTCTGCGTCGAGCGCCCAAGGTCCTGAAATCAAAAGATTAAGCAATAACCCGCCGCGCAAGGACGCCCACTCGGTGTGGGCGCCGCCGGGGCGAGTGACGCCCACCACGTTGGCCGACATCAGGTCGGTCCCGAGCCCCAAGAACGGAGCTGCACTGACCTCACGCGTCCCGAAACGATAAGCCCCGGCGAGATCGACGTGAAGCAGATCCGAACGGATCGAAGCCCCCTGCACACCCGGCAGCGGGCTCTCCCACCCGTGGTTCCAACTCGCACTACCCAAGGCTCCAAACCCTCCGAACCAAAGCCCAGCCGATAGCACAGGTCCGATCGCCCAATCCGGCGCAACCCCGTGCACCGCGCGCGCGCCCAGACTGAGCTGTCCAGCGACGTCCCAGCCCGCAGGTTTTTGTGGCGCGCTCGGCGGCCGTTCATCTTCAGCGATTCCCTTGGGTTTGGCCTCACTCGACGACGAGGGCGCAGCCTCCGGGGTCGGCTCCTTGGCACGAGCTTGCGTTTCGGTATTCTCCGGAGGTCGCTCGGACGTATTTTCGGGCATCGAACTCGCAATGCCGTCGTCCTCGGGTGCCCCCAGTTGGTGACCCAAGGCGGGATCCAGAGCCAACAACAGCAGCAGCGCAGACGCCTCGGTAACCGCTGGGCAGCTGTCGAGTTGCAGCGTACGAGTGACCTTTTGCCCGTCACGGGTGGCGTCGAGGGCCAATGTGTATCGATCACCCGCAGCACTCACTACGATCCGCGCAGTCAGCGCGGGCATTGGCCGCTCGGGCGTGGTCCCAGCCGTATTTTCAGCGACCGCACGCTCGACTTGCCGGCGTATCTCTGCGGCAGAGCCACAGCCAGCGGGCGCCTCGTAACTCAACTCGAGCGGCACCTCGGCCTGGACGCGAGCGCAAACCAACGCCTCGGCAACACAGATTGCGACGGCAACCCCCCGCTGGGAACAGATGGCTCTCGCTTTGGGGCCGCGCCGCACGGCTGGCGGTTTAACACTGCTCGCGTGCAACGCCGCGCGAAAAGTGCACGGTCGAGCCGAGCGTGGGCCTCGGCCAGGCAGCGTCACGTATCTGTCCCAATCGAAGCTTCAGAACTGTCCCTCGACGCGCTTGGGTCGCCGAGATAACCGATCGGCATGTCGCGCACTCCGTATGTTGCCATCAACATTCCGAATCACGGAGGCGAACAGCGCCTCGGATGCGAACAGCTGGTCCGGCACTTTCACGAGGAGATCACGTCCGGCCGGCTGCGACCGGGAATGCGAGTTCCGCCCGTGCGCAGCCTCGAGCAACGCCTGGGCATCTCCAAGAACACCGCACAAGCTGCCTACGACGAATTGGCGGCGCGCGGCTTGTTGGAGTCGCGTGCGCGCTCGGGCGTGTTCGTGGCGAAGCAAACCGACGCGCTCGAGAGAGGGCCCTTGTACGCGGCGAGTCCCGCTCTATTGCACAACGCGGGAGTAATCCCGAACCCACAAGTGCCACAGGGCCGCGTTCGACTGGACATGGTGTTCATCGATCCCGAATTGCTGCCACGCGAGCAGCTCAGCGATTGCGTGCGCTCGGTGTTGGCAAACCCGGGCCTCAAACCATTCTACGACGCACAGGGCCACCCCGGGCTACGCGCGCAGGTCGCCGAGCGCTTGAATCAACGTGGCATGGACGTCGACCCCGAAGACGTGATCTTGACGCAAGGTTCGCAGCAAGCACTCGACATGGTAGCGCGCTCGCTCAAGCACAAGGTCATAGCCACCGAGAATCCCGTTTACAGCTTCGCGCGTCTGTTGTTTGCCAATCTCGGCTGTCAAACCGTGCCCTTGACGCTCGATCCTTTCAAAGGCATCGATCTGGACGAATGGGAAGAGGTGCTGCGAAGTCACTCGCCGGCCCTGGTGTACGCGATTCCAAACTTTCAGAATCCCACCGGCTACTCCTATTCGACCCGCGAACTGGAGAAGCTGCTCGAGTTGTCCGAGAAGCTCGGCTTTGCGATCTTGGAAGACGATTGGGGCTCGGACATGCTTTCGGGTACGGAGTACCGGCCCACGCTGCGTGCCCTGGGTGGCCGCAACGTGCTTTACGTCAACTCGTTCACCAAGAAGCTATTGCCGTCATTGCGTCTGGGTTACATCGTGGCGTCCCCCGAAACCCGCGGCGCGTTGCTTGCCGCCAAGCGCTTGGCCACGCTCGGGAACTCGACGCTGATCGAAGCCACGCTCGCGGAGTTCATGGATCGCGGCTACTACGACACGCACTTGAACAGGGTGCATGCGGAGCTCGACGTGCGCTACAAGGCATGCATCGAACGCCTCGCCGAGGTCATGCCCGAGGGCGTGCGTTTCAGCTTGCCGGGGGGCGGACCTACGCTCTGGCTCGAGCTGCCGAGCGCAGTCGACGTTCGCAAGTTGCAAGAGCGCTTGCAGGCGCGCAACGTCGAGATTCAGCTGCCGTACGGCCATTTCTACGGTCGACAGCACTTGAATGGCTTTCGCGTGAGCTACGCGTTCCCGACCCGCGCCGCCATTCACGACGCGCTCGGTGTGGTGGCCGAGGAACTGCGAGCGCTCTTGAGCGACGGACATGCTTGAGCCAAAGTCCCCTGGCCCGATGAATACGCTCGATCCCGAAAAACAGTTCGCCCAATGGTTCGCCGAAGCACTCGCCCAGGAAGGTGCAGAAGCTGCGCGTTGCGTCGTTGCCACGAGCACCCCTGACGGCCATCCGAGCGCACGCATTGTTTACCACCGACCAGGAGCGAGCGGTCGTCTGCGCTTCTTCACGAACTACGAGAGCCGCAAAGGCGAAGAGTTGTCGATCAATCCGAACTGCGCGGTGGTCTTTCAATGGCCGAGCCTCGGACGTCAATTGCGGCTCGAAGGCACTTGCCACAGGGTCAGCGCCGAGGAATCCGACGCCTATTTCGAAGCGCGAGATCTGGAGAGCCAAATCGCATCGAGCCGTTCGCCACAATCTCGGGCAATCGAGTCGATCGTGCGACTGCGCGAGCAAGTCAGCCAAGAGCTCGCGCACGCAGCTCGGGTGCAGCGTCCAGCTCATTGGGGTGGGTACGAACTCGTGCCGGAGCGGATCGAGTTCTGGACGTCGGGTAAGGCCCGCTTGCACGATCGCCAACTGTTCATTCGCCACGGCGACGGGTGGCGGGTATCCCAACTCGCTCCGTAAACGCGTCAACCCTCGGCAGCAACCACCCGAGCCGGCGCGCGCTCGACCAGGGCCACGATCACGTATGCGGCAGCGGCGAAGCCAATGGCGGTCAAGAACGGCGCCGGCAAGTCGAAGCCATACTCTGCCAATGGCGTCGAGACCGCACCGACGAGCAACCCGGCGGCGGCAGCTTTGGGCCCGCCAAACGGCAAGAACAGTCCCGCCAAAGTCGTGACCAAGACGCCCGCAGTACCAAAGCCCGAAGCCATTTCGACCAAGCCGTAGATGCCATCGGCTCCGAGCGCGACGATCAGGGCGAAACCACCGCTCGCAACCACCATCAAGCGCGCGCAGACGACCTTGGCGCGCTCCCCCTGAAGCTTGAAAGCTGGGACGATCAAGTTGTGTGAGATTAACGCTGCTGCGGCGAGCAAGATACTGTTGATGGTCGACAAGATGGCCGAGATCAGAGCGCAGGCGAACAGCGCGTAGCCGAAACGCGGCAACAAACGCGACGCCAAAGTCGGCAATAGCTGCTCTGGATCCTGCAAATGAGGGGCGAGCGTCGGCCCGAGCAAACCGAGCACCACGGGCGAGCTGCCCACGATCAGATAGATGCCGCAGGCCCAAAAGGACGCGCGGCGCGCGGTCGTCGCAGCGTTGCACGCCGCCACGCGGGCGATCAGCTCTTGCGCAACCAGCGATCCCAGAATGGGCACGCTGAAGCGATCCAATTGCTGCCAAGCCGTCTCGTCGTGGTGCAGCAGGTTCCAACGTTGCGGCTCGACCTGCGCAAGGGCCTGCACCGGGCCACCGAGATCAGACACGCCCAGCACCAACAGAATGAACAGCCCGGAGGCGAGAATCGTACCTTGAATCACGTCCGTGTACACGTCACCCAACATGCCGCCGAACGACGTGTAGGCGACCACGAAGATCGCCGAGATGTAGATCGCAAGCGTGACTTTTAGCCCCATCACTCCACCCAGTACTTGACCGAAGGCACGCACTTCAGCCGCCGCCCAGATCAAAGACGAGGGCACGAGTACGAACACCACCAGCCGCTCGATCGCGACTCCATAGCGCGCGCGGAACAAGTCTCCGAGTGTCATGTAACCGCCGCGCCAGAGCGGCACCGCAAGAAATAGACCCATGAATAGCAGACAGAGACTGTATCCAAACGGGTCAGCGCGGCCGCCTGCAAGACCCGACTCGTAGATTGCGCCAGAGGCACCCAAGCACGTCTCTGCGCCAAACCACGACGCGAACATCGAGAAGGCGACGAAGCCTGTCTTCAGGGTGCGACCACCGACGAAGAAGTCGTTCTCGGAGGCGATGCTTCGCGATACCCAAAGCGTAAGCCCGAGCTGCAACGCGAGGTAACCAACCAGGAAGATCCAAGACACTGCGAGGCGCTGCATAACACGGAACAATTGGAAGTTGCAGACTCGTCGGAACTGGATCTCCTCAATCGCGCGCAACCACGACTGGGCGCGTGTCGGTGCAAGGTCGAAGGCGCCTGCTCGAAAGCCACGCGGATTGCAAGCGCACAACGCGTGATAGCAAGCGTTTCACTCAGCTCGGACAGCACCTCTTGTGATGTCCGCGGGAGAACAACTGGTACGTGAAAAAGCCACCCCACTGAGCTAGCGTGCACAGCGTGACGTGGGGCAGGTCTCGGGGATGGGCTTTGGTCGTTGGGGCTTTGGTGGTGACGACACTGAGCTCGTGCAACAGCGGTTTGAACTTCGTGCCGCACGACGAAGACGCCGCGGTACAGGACGAAGGCGGCCCGCAGCCAAAGCCCAGCCAGACGGATCGGACGGCGCTCGACGCTGGCGCCGGCTCGGACGAGTCTACGTCGCTCGACCCCGGATCGAGCGACTCGGCAGCGACGTCCGCTAGCCCGACGGCAACCAGCGCCCCTGAAGTCGACGCTCGGGACGCAGCAGCCGGCGATCCAACTGCTGGCGATGCAACGGACGAACCGTTGACCTCCCCCGAGGCTGCCGGCGATCCGGAACCCTCCGTTGCAGAGCCCTCCGAAGCTGGGGCACCCGAGCCGAACGCGTTGCGCTTGACGCAAGCGGTGCCAATCGACGGCGCCAAAGACGTCTCGTTGCAGACCAAGACGGTTTTGGACTTCAATCGTGCAGTGCAAGCGGGCAAGGGCTCCGTGTCCCTGCGCGAAGTGACCGACGACTTGCTCGTGATTTCGCTACCGGCGACAGATTCACACGTCACGGTCAACGACACCGAAGTGACGATCGACTGGGCGACACTGCTCAGGCCCACGACGCAGTACGCCGTCGTGGTCGATGCGGACGCCCTGAAGGACGCCACTGTGGATCTCGCTTTCTCGGGTCTACTCGGCCAAGATGCCTTGACGTTCACCACGCGCGCACCGGCCCCGCTGACACTGAAGAGCAGTGTTCCGGAGCCTGACGCCGTCGGCGTGGCGCGCGGGACGGACATCGTGCTCACCTTTGACGACGCTGTCGTCGAAGGTCCCATAGGCGAAATCGCTTTGATCGAGACCGAGAGTCAGAACGTCGTAGCCCACGAAGCCATAGTCGGTAACCCAAGACTACAACTATCGGGCAGCACGCTGAGTTTCAATCCCGCTCTGGATCTCGACTACGGCACCACCTATGCAGTCACACTCGAGGCCGACGCCGTGCGTAGCGCAACGGGCGGCATGTTTGCAGGGCTCACGCTCGACGATCAACTGACGTTTACGACCGAAGCAGCGCCCGCCCCACTCCTGCAGACTACGGTGCCAGCCGATGACGCTACCAAGGTCGATCCGAACACCAACATCGTGTTGAACTTCGATCAGCCCGTGACGATCGGCACTGGCACGATCCATGTTTACGACGAGGGTGGCGCGCTGTTCGAAGAGGCTCCCATCGATGATCCGCGCGTCACGATCACGAACTCGTCCGTCACCATAGACCTGGATGCAGCCTTGCTGAACTCCACGGCCTATTACGTAAACGTCGACGCTGGCGCCATCGTGAGTAAGCTCGGTGCAACCTATCCGGGCATCACCGACCCAACGACGCTGTCGTTCGAGACCAGCGCCATGCCTCCCCCGCCCCTCACTCTGATCGGCACGACTCCGGCCAACGAAGCGACCCACATCAGTCCCGATACCGAGATCGTGTTGCTGTTCAGCGAGAGTGTGTTGCCCGGTTCGGGCAATGTCACCGTCTTCCGCGCATCCGACGCAAACGTGTTTGCCTCGATACCGATCGCGGATGCGCGCGTGACGATCGAAGGCGACAGCGTCACCGTCCAGCTCGGCAGTCTGCTGCAGGATAACACTCGATACTACGTCACGGTCGGTGCGGGCGCCTTCACGAGCGCCCAAGGCGCGACCTTCGCTGGCGCACTCGACGACAGCACGCTGTCGTTTACGACCGACGATCCGTTCGTGTTGGTGAGCAAAAGTCCGCTCGATGATGCCACCAATGTGAGCCCCAATGCGAATCTGTCGCTGACGTTCTCGGCACCCGTCGTGGCCAAGTCCGGCAACCTCACGATCTGGAATGGCAATACCCTAGTCGAGACGATCGCCATAGCGGGTGGGCGCGTTCAGATCTCGAACGCGGTCGTGACGATCGACCCGACGAATCCGCTCGCTTACGCCAAGGACTATAGCGTGACGGTCGACGACGGCGCGCTCGGCAAAGTCGGCGGGCAGGACTTCCCCGGGATCAGCGGCGCTTCCGCCTGGAACTTCACGACCATCAGCGCCTGCGACTCGGGCGAGACGCGAGGTCCAAATGGCGACTGCTACTTCTTCGCGGCGGGGCCCGCCACCTGGGATGTGGCGCGGCGAGCCTGTGATCACGGCACCGGTTGGGATCTAGCCAGCGTCAAAAGCAGCGGCGACCAAACGTTCATCCAAGGGCTCATCTCGGGTGAGGCGTGGCTCGGCGGGACGGACTCGGCGGTGGCAGACGAATGGCGTTGGATCGCGACAGGCGAACAGTTCTGGCAGGGAAATCTCTCCGGCCAAGCGGTGGGCGGCGCGTACGAACATTGGAAGGACGATCAGCCGTCGGGTGGCGATCAGCACTGCATGCGCATGTTGACCCAGGCCAACAGCTGGCTCTGGGCCGACGCGAAATGCGACGAAGAGTACGGCTTCGTCTGCCAGGGCCCCGCCAACTGACGCCACAAAGGCTTAGCTTGCGCTCGACAAGCGGCGCTCCACGGGGCACGCTCCGCCTTTGATCATGGCAAAGCCGAAGGTAGTCGTCACTGGCGGAGCGGGTTTCATCGGTTCACACACCGTGGTGGAGCTGGCTAATGCCGGCTACGAACCCATCATCATCGACAACTTCTCCAACTCGGAGAAGCAAGTGATCGCTCGATTGACGCAGATCACGGGTCGCCCCTTCACCGTGCACGAACTCGATTGCGGCAATCGCGACGCCCTGACGAGCGCGCTGGATAGCGACGTCTTCGGCGTGATCCACTTTGCAGCGTTCAAGTCGGTTTCGGCCTCGGGCCGAGATCCCCTGGGTTACTACCGCAACAATCTCGGCTCTACCACCAGCTTGCTGAGCGCCATGCAACAGAAGAAGGTCGACAATTTCGTCTTCTCTTCTTCTTGCACCGTCTACGGCCAACCCGACGTCCTACCCGTGACCGAGGAAACGCCGATGAAGGCCGCGGAGTCCGTCTACGGCCGGACCAAGCAGATCTGCGAAGACATCATCAACGATCTGGTGCGTAGCGAGAAGTCTTTGCGCGCGGTGACGCTGCGCTACTTCAACCCGGTGGGCGCTCACGAGTCGGCACTGATCGGTGAACTGCCGCTCGGAACACCCGAGAACCTTCTGCCCTACATCACCCAGACCGCGGTGGGTTTACGTCAGCAACTCACGATTTTTGGCAACGATTATCCAACTGTGGATGGCACCTGTGTGCGCGACTACATCCACGTCGTGGATCTCGCCAAAGCTCATGTGCGCGCCCTGGATTGGTTGCGCGATCAGAAGCCAGAACGCGGTTCGTTCAACGAGGTGTTCAACCTAGGAACGGGACGCGGCACGAGTGTGCTCGAAGCAGTGCAAGCGTTCGAACGCGTCACCGCCAAGCCGTTGCCCTACACCATCGGCCCGCGCCGACACGGTGACGTGATCCAGACGTACGCCGATGCGACAAAAGCGAACCGCGTCCTCGGTTGGAAAGCAGAGCGCTCCATAGACGACGCGCTGCGCGACGCGTACCGCTGGCAAGTCGGTCTCCAGCAGCGCAGCTAGAGGCACCTCTGTCATGTTCCATGATATCTCGCTCCTCGACACCAACGTCGTCCTCGTGCGTCGTTCCAGTCTCGAGTTCAGCGATAGCGCAGAGGTCGATCGTGAACGCGAGCGGGTGCGCGGCATCCTGGACGGCTTGGGTCGCGCGGGTAAACGTTTGCTGATCGATTCGCGACAAGCCCCGCTCAGCACGGATGCCCGCATGTCGGACGCGTTCAGAAAACTGCGTGAAGAATTGGCGCGCGGTTTCGATCGAACCGCGGTGGTGGTCGCGTCGAAGCTCGGCGTGTTGCAGGCGGGCCGCCTGCTCGCCGACATGCGCATCGACGGCAGCAAAGGGATTTTCGAATCAGAGCAAGCCGCGCTTCAGTACCTGAAGCAATAGCGGCGACAGCACAGGGCTCAGACGGCCGAGAACTGATGCAGCATGCGATGCTCGTACTGCTGCCCGGGGCGTAAGACCACCTGCCCAGCCCAGGCGGGCACGTTGACGGCATTCGGAAAGCCCTGTGTCTCGAGACACACACCCGTGCGCTGAGTGTACGCAACGCCGCCTTTGCCGCGCGTGCCGTCGAGGAAATTGCCGCTGTAGAGCTGCACGCCGGGTTGATTCGCCGACAATACGAGCTTGCGTCCCGACTTCGGCTCGTACAACTCGGCAACGGCTCTGAACGAGTTGGGTTCGCCTCGCACCACGAAGTTGTGATCGTAGCCATTGGGCACTGGGCCAACGCGCTCGATGTCGGCACCGAGACGCTTACTACGGGTGAAGTCGAACGGCGTCCCGCGCACGGGGACCACTCGCCCATCCGGCACCACCGGCGTGCCGGGCGTGTACTCGTCTGCCTGCAGTACGAGTTCGTGGTCGAGCACGCTATCGAGAGCACTTTGGTCCGCGGGGTGTCCCGCCAAGTTCCAATAACTGTGATGCGCGAGGTTCACGAGCGTAGGGGCGCTGCAGGTCGCGCTCATGGTCACGTCGAGCGCATTGTCGTCCGTCAAACGGTAGTCGACGCGGGCCGTGACACTTCCGGGATAACCTTCTTCGCCGTCGGCAGACACGTACGTCAGTGCCAAGCACTGCGTCGTCGTGCGCTCGCGGTCGACGCTCCAAACGACTTTGTCCCAGCCGAGTGGTCCGCCGTGCAAGTGATGCGGGGGGTCGTTCGCAGCAAGCTGATGAACCTTGCCGTCGAGTGTAAACTTGGAATCGCCAATGCGATTGGCTACGCGCCCGATGGTTGCGCCAAAGAACGGACAGCCCTTGGCGTAACCTGCGACGTCATCGAAGCCGAGCACGACGTCCGCGAGCTTGCCCGTGCGGTCAGGGACATGCAGCTCTGTGACCGTCGCGCCGAAGTTCGTCACCTTGAGCAACGAACCCTGACGATTCTCGAGGACGAACAGCGAAACTTCGGTCCCGTGCGCGTTGCCGAACGGGACCTCGGAAATACTCGGAAGACTCATCGTGAAGGGCTCACTCGTTCTCGAACAGCCACTCGGTGGTCGAACGGAATTTTTCGAGCTGGGCCTGGTACACGCGGTGGTTATCCGCATTCGGGGTGGTTACGCCGGGCGCCAGCGTGACGAACGGCTCTGCCACGTCACTCTGCGTCACTGATTCACCTGCGGCGCGCCGCGCAACCCAATACGCCTGCAACGCGCCGCCGAGCGCCGCCGACTCTGGTTCGACCAACACCGAGACCGGCACGCCGAGCACGTCGCTGATGATCTGACGCCAGAGTGGGTTCTTGGAGCCGCCACCCACCAAACGCACGGCGTCCACCACGAGACCGAGCTTCTGCATGCGCTGTACACCTGCAGCAAGCCCCAAGGTGGTGCCCTCGATTGCGGCGCGGAACAAGTGTCCGGGCGTCAGCAAGCCGTGCTTGATGCCGAGCAACGCGCCGCTGGCGTGCGGCAAGTTCGGCACGCGTTCGCCAACCAAGTACGGCAGGAACAACAAACCGCCGCAACCTGCCGGCACTTTCTCGGCCAGTGCCGTGAGCGCCGCGTGGTCGAGCCCGAACGCACCACGGACCTCCTCGGTCACGCCCGTGACGTTCATCGTGCACAACAACGGCATCCAGGCGCCGGTCGAGTCGCAGAACGCGGCGATCAAGCCCTTGGGATCGACCACGGGCTGCGCGGAGTAAGCGAACACCGTACCCGAGGTCCCCAAGCTGACGACGGTCGCGCCGGCCTTGCTGGCACCGCTACCGATTGCGCTCATCATGTTGTCACCGCCACCGGGGGACACGACCGCGCCTTCGGGCAAGCCGAACTCTTGAGCGGCCTGCGCACTGATCTTGCCGCCGGGCTGATCGGCGGGCACCAACTTCGGAAACCACTCGGGCGCGCGCGGATCGATCCAAGCCAAGAGCTCGCGGTCGAAGCTGCGCGAGACTGGGTCGAACGCGCCGGAACCCGACGCGTCGCCGGCTTCCATGAACTTCTGTCCGGTGAGCAAGAAGTTCACATAGTCGTGCGGGAGTAACACATGGCGAACGCGCGCGAAGTTCTGCGGTTCGTTGTGCTTCATCCACAGCAACTTCGGCAATGTGTAGCCCGTGGGGACGGCGCGGCCGCCCTTCTTGGTGATCTCCTCGGCCTGCTGCGTGGTCGTGGTGTCGCACCACAGCTTCGCCGCACGCACGACTTCGTCTTGTTCATCCAGCGTGACTAGGCCGTGCTGCTGCCCCGAAACACCGATGCCCTTGATGCGTTCGCGGTCGGCCTTGGACAACAACTCGGAAAGCACGTTGCGAACGGCCTCACGCCAAGTGCTCGGATGTTGCTCGGCAGCGCCCTCGGGAAGCCCAGCGATCAGATCGTAACCCGACGCAGCTCGTCCCACGATCGCATCCGCACCCGTTTTCGTGACGTCCAACAAGACGCCCTTGGTGCTTTGCGTGCCGACGTCCAACCCGATGTAGAGACCTTGAGTCACCGTGCTCCTCCGACAAATTTCTGGAGATTCATACTGGAAGAGTGGCCATACCCCAACGCTCGGCGATTTGCCAATGCGCTCCGTGGCTGGCGTTCTGCTTTGCCGTCGGTATTGCTTCCTTGGCCGCGCCCTCGGCACTATTGACGACGCATGGCACTCGAGCGCACGGCGACCGCGCGCCCCGGACGGGGTTACCGCTCGCTGCGTTGCGCGCAATGCGGCTTGCCCCAGGCCTGCCGTCTAGCCACTGGAGACTGCCCGTGCGCTCGCTTCGTGGCGCTCGAAAACCGCACCCGTGTGACCATCCTCGCCCACTACTCGGAACTCAGAAAGCCGACGAACACTTCAAAACTGGCAGCCCTGTTGCTGCGCCGCTGTCGCGTGCTCTCGATTGGCGATCCACGTTCCCCACATGCCGGCAATCCGCGTGAACTGATCCAGCAGCTCGACGCTGAGCGCACTCTGTTGCTGTTCCCCTCCCCCAATGCGGAACCGCTCGCCACGCTCACCCCAGGTGCTTACGAGCTGGTCGTCCCAGACGGCACTTGGGCGCAAACGCGGCGCATGGTGCGTCGTTATGCAGACCTCCAGCGCTTGCGGGCCGTGAAAGTCGATTTCGAGCCGACGCGCTACTTGCTGCGGCGTAACGCCGAGAGCGGACTGCTGTGCACGCTCGAAGCCGTCGCTCGCGCGTTGTCGCTGCTCGATGGCGCCGCGCTCGGCAGAGATCTCGAAACGGCGTGGCTCGACTGGCAAACGCGCGCGCTCGCCATGCGCACCGGCTCCCCGAGCTCGCGCGCGGCCGCCGATCGTTCACCCGATACCGCCCCAAGCGGAGAAGAGCCGGGCCCTACTCCATAGGTGCCTGCCCGGCGTTCGCTAGTAGCCGAAACTGCAGCTCACCAACCCGTGAGACGGCGCACGACGGGCATCAACGCCTTCGCCATGCGTTCGTGCGTGGCAACGCTCGGGTGCCAATCGCAGCCCGGCGCGTCGTTGCTCACGCCGAGAGGAAAGTAGCTCACGCGCTGATCCCCCTCGACCGTGCGAAGCTGGATCGCGGCCTGGATGGCGCGCACGGCGCGCTGCAGATCGACGGGAGGCAGCATCGGGCCCAAGGTGCAGACCACGAAGGCAAGCGGGTTCCGCGCGCGAATCTTGGCCAACAGCGCTGCATACGCGTCGCGAAATTGGGAGAACTCGGGATCCGGCTCGGTGCTGAAGTCATTGGTTCCCAAATTGACGATCACGACATCAGCGCTTCGGGTAAACGCCCAACTGCTGGCCGCGACTTGAGGCAAAACGCGTTCATAAAGCGTAGGCATCAACTCCCCCGGCTCGCCAGCATAGTTCTTCACCACCCCGCGCCCCGACCAAGCCACGGTCGACAATTCGGCATCGAGCTCGTCCGCGAGCAAGCGCCCGTATGAGCGATCGTGATTTTCCGTGGCCGCGCTGAACGGGCAAGCTGGCCCGCTGCCTTCGTTGCCATAACCGCAACTGATCGAATCCCCCACGATCTCGATGCTGCGCGCCTTGCTCGGGGGCGCGCTGAGCAAACGACCGGCTTCGACCCGCAATCCGAGCAAGTGTGTCACGCCAAACAAAGCTTCGGTGCGGCGTCGCACTTCGACCGTGTGTTCACCCAAAGGCAACCCCGACGCGAGCGCATAAATCACTTGCCCAGCTCGCATCTCGATCGAGCGGGGCGCTTGTCCGTCGACGCTCACGGAGTGAAAGTTGTCGTGATCGACGAACCGCGCCTGCAAGCCGGTCCCCGTGAACCTCACTCGAAAGCCGGAGCCCGACCAGGCCCAGAGCGCGCTGCCGTCGGCATCCGCTTGCACACGCCCCAAGAACGCCACCACGTCCTTGGTCGGTTGGGACCAGTTCTCTTCCTGCGCAAGATCAGACGTCGAACTCGACGCGGCACCCATGGTTGCTCCAGGTTCAGTCAGTGGAGCGGCAATGACGTGCTGCCCAGATGCCGCGCTCGTACCGCCCGAAACCTCATGCGCGCAGCCCACTGCGCCCCCGAGGCAGAGCACTAGCCCAGAGCAGGCCAAGCCGTTGACGTTCACTCGAGCGTGAATCACCGCCTACGCGTAGCCTGCCTGAGTCGCTGATGAAATGCTCGAATCGAGATCTCGCGCGCCGAACCGGACGCGCCCAACACTCGACGCCCCAAGCCTCAGCAGATCCCGGAAATCAACAGGCGCACCGCGCGTTCCGCCAGGCCATCGGCGCTGGAGCTAGCGTTGTCTGGAGCGAACTCTCTGAATTCGACTTGGCCTTCTGTGCCCCGCGCCAAGCGCGCCCCCGGCAAGCTGACCACCGCATCGGGTCGCAGTCCGAGCTGGCGCAGTTTGAGCAAGTGGATCGCCGGGGTCTGTCGCGGTCGTCGCTGCCCGTACAAGTAAACACGCGTGGCGCCTTGCGAGATCAGGATCGTCGTCAATGGCTCTGTGTCCGGTAAGCTAACGAGGGTCGGTTTGCTCACGACGAAAGCACAACCAATCGCCTTCTCGAAACGCGACGCTTGCTCGGCGAGGATCCGATGCAGAGAGACCATCGCGTCGGCGATCGCGGCTTGCGCCCAGACGGCGTAGAGTTCGACTTCGAGCTGCCTGCGCTCCTGCTCGTGCTGGCGTGCCTGCACGCGAGTGATCCGCTCCTGAAAGCGCGTTTGCAGCTCTGGCCATTGCGACATGCTCCGGATACGTTGGCGGGGGCCCAGGTACTTCCCTAGTATCTGCCGGGTGGGCGGGGGTACGCCCGACGCCCACGCCGCTGTCGGATTTCGCCACCCGTTCGAAAACGACTGCCATAACCAATGCTTGCAAGCCCGAGCTCGAAATCGTCCAAGTCGCCGCCGAGGCTGCGAGTCGGAGGTTATCCGCGCTAGTACGACACTTTGTTGGGTGCGCCATGGGAACAACCCCAGATCGGCGAGACACGGCGCAACGCAGCGTCGTACTATCTCACCAACGTCGAAACGTCCGCACGCCCCTGCTGCCGGCACGCTCCTGCTCGTCATGATGTCCGCCATCACCTCCCCCAAAGGGTCATCGAAACTCGTCTGGTTGAACGAGTGGACGCTGATCATCGAATGGTATGGGCAGGGTAATTTCGACTCGGTTTCCGAGGCCTTGGCGGAAGTGCGCGCCACTCTGAAGACACGGCCGCTGCGTTTCCTCGTCTGCGATACGCTGAACGTCACCGACTTCGATTCGAATCTGCGTACGCCAGCCGACGCCTTGCTGAAGGAAGCCAAGACGCGGGGCATGTCGGAGCTGGTGGTCGTCGCCCAGATCCCAGCCCTACGCATGTTGGCGTTCGGGCTCGGCCTGGTCGTCGGCACACGCACGCGCGTGTTCGTTTCGCGCTCCGAGGCGGAGAACTACTGCAATCAGCGCACGCTACACGGCAACGCGCCGCGGCCCTAACAACTCGCGGATGTCCGATTTGGCGTCGGGACGTCCAAAGTCGACGTAGCGGCCAGATTCTGCGGACCAATCGAGGTTACCGCGCATGAGATCCTTCAAGCCGCTCACGTACTCGTCCAGATCACCCAGAGCGGCAATACCCGAGGCCTTCAGCTTCTGTTCGATGCGCACGAAAGCTTCGACTTCAGCGTTGGCGTAGCCGATAGCCACCTGACGCGCTTCCTCCAGATCGACGTCCATCTCGACTTGCAACGCAGTCACGAGGTTGTGCACGTCACCGGCGCGCATCTCCTTCGAGAGCGAGAACAGATCGTTGTGCCAACTCGCCACATTGTTGGTGATCTGAACCAAACGCTGTACGTCGCGGTGTTTGCGCAACTCGAGGCTCAGCTTACGACCGTTCGCAAGCTCAACGAAGTCGAGGTAAATCCACATGCCACCGGCACAGCGCCTGAGCGGAATGAAGCTGCCCACGCTGGGCACCACACCGCGTTCACGGTTTCCGGCTTCCCAGATGCAAGCATCGAAATACTCGCGCACGCTGGTCGCGAAGCGCAACATCCAGACCGGATCCGGTGCCAGCCGACGAAACCGCTCCACCATCTCGGCCAGAGCCCGCTCGAACGACGAACTCGGATTGGCGCCCAATTCGCCGGTCAGGATATCGAAGAAGCGGTCGAACACCCCGGTCAGTCCGTGTTGGGTGCCCCCCAACTCAGTCTCGTCACAGACATCGTCGTGCCAGAACAACCAACTGGTCCAATCCGAGATCAGTTGGAGCACGCTCTCCGAAGCGCGAGGAAAGAAGCGACCAACCAGCCATGTGAACCTCTCGGAGTGAGCTTGACGCTGCCGTTCCGCGTCCTGAACGAGACCAAACTCACGCGCCCACTGCAGTGTTCGCTCGCTGGCCTTTGCCGTCAAAGGATGAATGTTGGATGGAAAGGGGCAACGAAGCTCCAAGTGAATACTCACGGCACACTCCGACAACAGGTAGTCGCGGGCGGCCGAATGATAACCGGTCGCTGCCACCGACGCGAACTACTACGGGTGAACGTCCGCACTACTTAAGGGCGTCTGTAGTTCTCTTCGGCTCCAACAGTCAATGGCAATGACCATTGAAACC
Source organism: Polyangiaceae bacterium (assembly GCA_036263015.1). Classification (GTDB taxonomy): domain Bacteria; phylum Myxococcota_A; class Polyangia; order Polyangiales; family Polyangiaceae; genus SZUA-265. The sequence goes on from DATAHU010000038.1 coordinate 25,281, forward strand.
AACCCGCAACGCCGACGGCACCTGAGAGCGAGCTTGAGCTTAGTGCCCATTTCAACTTTGAAATGCGCGGCTATGTTCGGCGCCAGGTTACGGGCTGTTGCCGCTGCTGACGGCGAGAATCGCGTGTTCCCAGCGGCGCCTCCAGATCTCCACCAAACCTGGCGCAACCCGAAACACAGCTCGTGCACGACCACGAACGCTTTAGAATGCGATCCCAAAGTTGAGAGATGGTTCAAACGGGTACTCGACCCTTCCGCTGGAAGTGTTGGTGACGCTTGCCCCGGTCGTGGTGTCCGTGATCGTGGACTTCGCAGCCAAGCGCAGCGGCGTGACGTTCTGCGCGGCCCGCAACTCGAGATAGGCACTAGCGCGCGAGTCGCGACTCATGGCCAGACCGACCAGGGCATAGGGAGCCACATTTGCAACGGTATTGGCGTCGCTGCCGATGATGCGCATGTACAACCCTCCGCCCACGTAAGGCGCTACGGCGCTACTCGTCAGATAGTACAAACCGTTAACCTCGCTGCTCAGACCGCCATAGGAGCGCTGCCCGCCGTCGGAGGCGGACGGAATCAGCAGCGCGATGCCGAAGCCAAAGGCCCGCTGTTCACTCTCGAAGCGCACGTCGAGGGCAGCCATCACCAAAGGCGCGATCGATGAGTTGCTGATCGGCAGGACGGCACCGCCGCGCAACCCGGCCCTGCGTTCGCTGGCGATGCGCGCAGGTCCGATGGCTTCACGCTCGGTCACCGTATCCAGTGTGCGGGTCTCAGCGGGACTGCGTGCGCCGCTCAGGGACTTCGCAAGCCGGTCTGCGGCGGGTTCGAAGTCGTCGAGACCACTAGCAGTGAGCTTCTCGCTCCTCAGGCGTTTGCCGGCGGCATCGAACAGCGCGACCTCAATCACCGTGCGTGAGTCGAGCCGCACCAAGCTGGCTCGCAAGTAACCCTGTGCACCTGCTGCCTTGACCAATTCCTCGGGTGAGCTGAACGGCTCCAGGACTTTTGTTGTTTCTGCTGGGGGCATGACGCGCCCCCCACTTGCCGCTTCATAGGCGTGGGTAAACAAGGCGCCGAATGCATCCGCGTCAGCCTCGGGCATGTTGGTTGCTTCGATGGGCAAGAACACGGTCTTGGCTGGCCAAATTCGAACCTGCCCGGGCCCTGCCGTCAGCGATCCGGTGTTCGCTTCGTCCGCCTTGGGCGCCGGCCCCGCGGGCTGAGCTCTAGCCGGCTCCACGAGTCCGAACACGGCCATGGGCAACAACCAAAGCAAACGCCTAGCAGGTGTCCCAAGTTTCTTTCGTGACGAGAGCCAGGAGACGCGAGCGAAAGGCGCGCCTGAGGAGCTAGTCCAAGTTGATGAGTTCAGCTTGTTCATATATCGAGTCAGCCTAGCGCGCGCCCGACCGACGTCCACAACGCTTACCCGCGGCCGTTCACAAACCTTCCTACGCGATTGGGCAGTGGCGTACGAATCCGATTGAAAGACAGTACGACCGCCGCTGGGGAGCCGAGTCAGTTGCGCGCTTCGAGTGCGATACGCGCGATCACCGGGTCGTGATCGCTCGCCGCATCGGCAAAAGGTGTGTGAACATGCGGCACCTCGAAGAGTCCAACTCGTGAGACCCACGCCTTGGGAACCATGACGTGGTCGATCGCCTCGGAGTTGCCCTCGAACACGTAGCTGTAGCGTTCGCTTTGGGGCGACAATCCGTACAACGATTGGAGCCCAACATCCTGCAGGGGCTGCAGCGCTGGTCCCTCGACGCGGTCGTTGAAGTCACCCAGCACGATCAACAGCGCCTCTGGATCTGCCTCGAGCAGCTCAGCCGCGAAATTGGCGACGATCTCGGCTTGAGCAGTGCGTTGCTTGGCCGACGGACTGCGCGGCGGTTGAAACCGCCCAAAGGCGGGGTCATCGCCCAGCTTGGACACGAAATGGTTCCCTAGGACGAACATCATCTGCGTGCCAAAGGTAAACTGGGCCGCAAGTGGTTTACGGCTGCCGATGAACGCCTTCGAAGCGGGTTCTATGCGACCTGGGTTGAGGTGCAGCGCGGGACCTGGGTCCAAGCTCTCGGGCGTTTGCGCATCGCCGATGGCTGCAGCGTAGGGCTCGATTCGTGTCGTCCGATAAAGCAAGACCTGACGGATGTTGGCACCGTGTTTACCACCGTCGCGACCATCCTCGGGATCGATTTGCAGAGCAGCGTAGTCGTCCCCGCCCTCCGCTTGCATCGCTTCATCCAGAGTGAGCAGCGTTCGCTGACAACTCACTGTGCCGTCGTCGAGATCGGCACTGTCGTCCCCGATCTCGCTGAGCAGGAGCAAGTCGGGCCGGGCAAGCTCGGAGACGATCAGTCGCGCCAAGCGCTGGAACTCGAGCGCGGGTGCGTCCGGGGTTAGATTGTGCGCGTTCAGCGCTGCCACGACCAACTCGTCACTCGAGCCCTGGGCGGCCTTCGTCATCGAGCGCCTGGCGAGCGCTGATCGCAACTCGGGCAAAGGCTCTGGCCAGAGGCAATAACCCGTGTCTTGCGCCAATACGCCTACGACGTCATCAGTGAAGACTTGACCGATGTCCTCTGCCGCATCGTTTTCCAAGTGCAGACAAACCCGCTGTGGATTGGAACTCGGATCGAACAGCAACCCCCCTTCACCCGTGACCCTCCCTCTGCCGTCGCCCTCGGCGATCGCGAAACTCCGCTGATCGCGGCTAGGACCAACGACCTGAGGTCGTTCTAACAGGACTCGCATCGCTTCGAGGCTCTCGAAGAAGTCTACGGCGTGGGTTTCGGGGTCGAATCGCCATCCAGCGCTCTCGACGTCGCTGGGCGTATCGTCGGCGATACGTTCGGGTATTCGGCGCGCGTCCGGTCCGAGGGCTACGCATTCTGGCAGCAGGTTATCACTCGAAAGGAGGCTGAGCGCGCTGACGTCGATAGTCGTCGCACTCAGTGTTGCGCAGTCCGGCGCTGCAAAGTCACAATCCGAGCGCGACTCGCGCACGACTCCCGAAACCACGACCTCATCGCCAACGCGCGCCTGTAGATGCAGGCCTCTGACAAACACGGCTTCGGAGGTGCGTTCGTCCGAATCGGGCTCTGGGTCCTGCAGAAAGAACCCTTCGTCCAATACCCGCGTCACCACACCCTTGATCGACTCGACCTGGGAATCGAGGAACGGCGAAAGATGCGCGATCCCTTGAATGTCGTGGATCGCCACGCGTTCGCTACCGAAAATCGGCCGGCCGCGCTCGTTGCGAGTCCCAGCTTGGGCGCCTGAAACGTCAGTGTTGGACCCACAGCCTGCAAAGGACGGCACCAACTCCAGCAGGAGGAGCATAAAAAGGACGAACCTGCTTCCCTGTTTGCTCCAGGCCAATACCCAATCTCGATGCACCACGACGCAAGCTATTTGCACCAATCACGCCAAGCAGATGAAAGGTCTGTGAATGGCGGCCAAATGCAGATCTCAAAACCTGGCGTAACCGGCCCCGCCAGGCACGAACGAACAGGAACGCTGCGAGCTTGGCCCTGCTGCATCTGTGAAATTGCAAGCCACAGGAATAGAGTGCGCGAAGGCCTCGTTCATCGCCGAATTTCCCAGGCCACGTCGTCCCATGCAGATCTTGAAACTCCTTCCTTTGTCGGGACCAAACGCGTGGCTCCCGCGTCCACTGCTCAGAGCTTGGGTCCAATTCGGCGCGGGGACGGAACAGGCCAGCGCAGAGCTCGATCGGGTGAACGCTCGACTCGCGGCCTGGCTGAACACGGTCACGGCGTTTCGTAGCGCTTTGCCGCACAAGCCACTCGTAACCGACTCGTTTCCTCGATTACTCGTGAATCTGACTCTGTTGCTGCAGACGGTCTTGTACCGCGACGTCAGCTACGGCATTGCCATAGAAAGTGATCAGGCGAGCACGTTCGAGCTCCTGGTGGAATATTTCGAGCCAAGCTTGGCGGAAGCGTGTCTGGCCTTCGCTTGCACGATGATCTTGGCTGCCTTGCGTGATCACTCGTTGCAGTTCGAAAGCGAATATCGACGATTGCAGGAACTCGCCGACACGATTTGTTTGGGCCCGAGCACGGCTGCCATCGTCGAAGCCGCGAAGAGTCGTGGGATCCCAGCCGTGCGGCTCTCCAGCGATAACCTGGTACAGCTCGGGTATGGCTCCAAACAACAGCGAATCTGGACGGCGGAGACTCAACGCACCAGCGCCGTCGGGGAGGCGATCGCCCAGGACAAGGAGTTAACCCGACGCCTGTTGCAAGCGTCTGGCGTCCCCGTGCCTCGCGGTCGCAAGGTGGACTCGGCAGTCGACGCGTGGAAGGCGGCGCAGGATTTGGGCGGAACGGCAGTCGTCAAACCGGTCGATGCGAATCATGCCCGGGGGGTCTCGGTGGGCGTCAGCGGGCAGTCCGCCGTCGAGCGCGCCTACGAGATCGCACGCAAAGAAGGCAGCGGCGTGCTGGTCGAGCAGTTCATTACCGGACGCCACTACCGGGTGCTGGTCGTAGGTGATCGTGCCGTCGCCGCCAGCGAGGGAGAGCCCGAGCAAGTGGTGGGCGATGGAGTGTCGACCGTCGCCCAGTTGGTCAACCTCTGCAACACGGACCCAGCGCGGGGCATGGCTGCGATCTTGCCGCGCAGTCCGCTGGTTTTGGATGCCGTGGCTCTCGAAGTCTTGGCGCGCCAAGGCCTGACGCCCGAGTCGATTCCGAAGAGCGGGCAAGTGGTGCTGTGTCGCTTCGACGGTGATCTGGTCAAAGACGTCACCGGCCTCTTGCACCCCGACGTCGCTCGTGACTGCGTGCTCGCCATGCAAACCGTTGGCCTCGACATCGCCGGGATCGACTTGATGGCAGAGCGGATCGATTTGCCGCTCGAAACCAGCGGTGGCGTAGTCTTGGAAGTTAATTCTGGTCCCGGGTTACTCATGCACCTGCGACCTTTGATCGGATCGAGCCAACCAGTGGGCGAAGCCATCGTCGAGCACATGTTCGGTCCGGATCCGGCGCCGCGGGTGCCGGTGGTGGCAGCGTTGGGTGAAAATGCCGACGTGACGCTGTCGATCTTGGCAAAGCTCCTGCAGACACACAGTCGCTTGACGGCGGGTTGCGCGACACGCCGAGGCTTGGTCGTCGGAGAGCAAGTGCTGGTGCGAGGAGACGCGACCAGCAGCGCAATGGCCCGCCGCTTGGCGATCAACCCGTTCGTCGATGTACTGTTGCTCGAACTAGGGCCCCAAGCCGGACTCGAAGAAGGCCTGGGCTTTGCCTACTGGGACGTATTGATCGCGCCGGATGCGGCGTCCGCTGCACGCAGCGCTCAGTGGCAACGCCTTTGCCCAACGCTGGCAACGCTCGGCTCGCCTCGGGCCGCCTTGATTCAGGACTCGCGCAATGCCGTGGAATCCGACGCGAAGTGGAACGCCCAGAGCGTGATTTGTCAAAGCGCAGAACGCGGCGCAGCCAATGGCGTGAGGGCGACGCGCACGCTCGAGTGGCACGCGAGCGCCGTGCATCTGCTGGAGGGCAAAGACGTACAATTCGTGATCGATCAGCGCGAGGTCAACCGTCTACTCGGCGGCTCGGACAAGCACGATCGTCAAGCGGAACTCACCGCCCTTGCCGCAGCCTGGCAGCTCGGTTGCGATCTGGGTCAGGGGCTCGCTCACGCAAAAGCCGGTTGAGGTTCGATTATGGGTGGCGGGCGGCGCAAAGGGCGAGGCATCCTGCTCTGGCCGGGATTGCTCCCGACTCTGCCTGACACTACTGTGAACCCATGGACGACTCTACCCGAACCCAGATCGAGGCCGCGGCGTTTCGGAGACTCATCGCTCACTTGCAAGAGCGCACGGACGTCCAAAACATCGATCTGATGAATTTGGCAGGGTTCTGCCGCAATTGTCTGGCTAAGTGGTATCGAGCGGCGGCAGAAGACGCCAGCGTTCCCTTGAGCGACGAGGAAGCTCGTCAGCACGTGTACGGAATGCCGTACGCGCAGTGGAAATCTCGATACCAGAAATAGCGCGAGGATCATTCGACGTGCCTTCATTCAGCTGTTCCGGCTGCTCGCGCGACTTCGAAGTGTCGCAAACAGCGCTCGATAAATACCCAGGCTGGGTTCCCAAGATGTGCATGAGTTGCAAGAAGCGAACAGCTCCAGCAACCAGCCCCAAGACTGCAGCCCCGAAGAAAGCCAAGACCCATACCAGCAAAGCTCACGCTTCTGGTCTGCGCAGCTTGGCTGGCGAGGAGAACCTGACCTGCGCCGAAGTCCTCGCCAAGTACACGGCGGGCCCCGACACCGGCGTATTCACGGACGGCGCGGCGCATCCGAACCCGGGCGCCGGTGGCTGGGGAGCCGTGTTCGTGCGCAAGGGTGAGATCGTCGCGGAGTGCTGCGATCACGAACCCGACACGACCAACAACCGCATGGAGCTGACTGCGCTGATCGCAGGCTTCAAGCTCGTCCCGCCGGGTGAATCGGCGCTCGTCTATACCGACAGCCAGCTGTGCGTGAACACAATCACCAAGTGGGCCAAGGGTTGGGAGCGAGCTGGGTGGAAGCGCAAAGGCGGCGAGATCAAGAACCTGGACCTGGTCCAGGAGCTCTACGCGCTCTCTTTGAAGCGACCGGAGCTGAAGCTGCATTGGATCGCGGCCCACTCGGGCAATCGTTGGAACGAGTACGCCGACGCTCTCGCCACGGCTTATCGTCGGAGTCAGCGCTGAGGACCGGCCGGCAAACCAAGATCCGAGTTCCGATTTGACAGGGGTTAGAACGGATTCGGCGCAGCCGTATGAAATCCCGGAAGGACTCGAACGAGAAACCGGTGGTCCTTAACTTGGCCCCGGGTGACCGAGCCTTCACAATATAGCGTCCGTTTCAGAAAGTGGGTCGGGAAGAACCGGTGAACGACGACGAGTTCGAGGAGTCAGAGTCAACCGCAGTGTTCAGCCTGGACGCCTTGGGGGTCCCGTCTGCTCCACGGGATGCGCGTCACGTCCTTGTGCGTATGGACGGTTCCGACATCGGTAAGGTGATCGGCCTCAAACCGGATCACTCGTTCACGGTCGGGCGCTCGCCCAACTGCGACCTATCGCTCAAGTACGATGGCGTGAGCCGGCAGCACGCCAGAATCGTCTTCGAAGCGGGCGCCTACGTCGTGGAAGACTTGGGCTCTGCGAATGGGACGTTGGTGCGCGGGCAACGGATCGCCCGCCATCGGCTTCAGCACGGCGACGTCCTCCAGTTCGGGCCCTTGGTCAGCGTGCGCTACTCGATCACCGATTCGCACGAAGAGCACATGCTCCGGCATCTGTACGAAGCCAGCGTGCGCGATTCGCTGACTGGAGCCTTCAACCGCGAATACTTGCAAGAGCGCCTCAAATCGGAGCTGGCCTTTGCCCTCCGCCATCGCACCGAGACGTCGCTCATCATGTTCGACCTCGACCACTTCAAGCGGGTGAACGACAACTTCGGACATCAGGCGGGCGACGCGGTCCTGATCGACGTCGTGCGCAACGTGAACAAGACGCTGCGCGCCGAGGACGTCCTGGCGCGTTATGGCGGTGAAGAGTTCGCGATCAGCCTGCGCGGCGTCAACATCGAAGGCGCGGAGCGCCTGGCGGAGAGGATTCGCGCCGGTAACGCGCGCGCCCTGCGCGTCGGTTCGAATGACGTTCCAATCTCGATGAGCCTGGGCTGCGCCGCGCTCGCCGAATGCATCTCGACACCGAACCCCGAGGCATTGGTCGCGATCGCTGACCGGCGCTTGTACGCGGCCAAGAGCGGTGGGCGCAATCGCGTGGTCGCCAGCGGTTGAGGGGCGCAGGGCAGCCCGCCCGAGCCTCAGCGCTGCTTGGTCCCGACAGCGATTAGCCCTTCGCTCGTCAAAGCAAAAGGGCCGTCGCCCTGGCGACGCCGCAGAGCGTCAGCCACTGCGGCAAAGAACGCACGCCGTTGATCGGCGGGCATCTGCGCCACGAGTTCGGCGTAGGCGGGTGTCATGGAGGGCAATAACTCAGCCAGATACTCAGCCGACTCGAAAGCCCACATGTGGCGCACCACGATGGTGTGCGCATGTGCAAAGCCGACGGCGCGCAAACGTTGAGTGAGCGGAGCGGAGTCCATCAACTCAGCCCAGTGTGGCGTTCCGCTGGAGGCCGGGACGTCGCACATCGCCATCATGGCCGCCTCGCCTAGCAAGCCCATCAGATCGACGCGCTTGGGGGCTGCCCAGACCGCTACGACTGCTTGCCCTCCAGGACGCAGCACGCGCAACAACTCGCGCAATCCGCGATCGTGGTCAGGGAAGAACATCAGACCAAACAAGGAACCGGCAACGTCGAAGCTCTCGTCTTCGATTTCGAGCGCTTGTCCATCCATCACGGCGGTTCGCACATTGCCCATCGCCAGTGCCCGACACTTGTTACCCAGTCGCTCGATCATCGCGGGTGAGAAGTCCGTCGCGAGCACCTCTGCGCCACGGCGCGCCGCGGCAAAGGCGAACGTTCCTGTACCCGCCGCGACATCCAGCACTTGGGCGTGGCGCGGCATTCGCACGAGCTGGATCGCGTCCTCCGCGAATGGCCGTGTCACCGCTTCGGCAAACACATCATACGTTGACGTACATTGGTCCCAAGCTTCGACGCGCTGATCTGCAATCGCCAGGGGCGTTACGGATACTCGAGCGACTTGAGCCTCGGGGTTATCCGAGAGAGAGGGGTTCAAGGCCTCGGTCTTGACCCGCGGCAACACCCCACTCGCACCGGTGGAACCCACCGAAAACGCATGGGCCTCACTTTCGAGCGCTCTCGCCGGAAGGTAACTCCGCCTCATTGACCCTCGTTCCATCGTCGAACACCCAACTGTTCTGTACGACGGCACGCTGATTGTGCCGGCATAGCCCAAGCGAGTCAATAGTTGTATCAGAACGACTTTGTGAGCTCAGCGGTATTCAGGAAGAGCAATCAACCCGCAAATGCTGCGTTAGCAAACTCGAATTTTCAAAGAGGTTTCGGCACTTTCTCCCAAGTCACGCTGGTGATTCACGGCCTTGTTCGTTGTTCGATACGATTCGGGTCGTTCACCTGAAACAAATACTTTTCAGACAACCATTAGAAATCGTTGGCAATCGCCAACTCCAGATTGCGTCTCACTCGCCTGATTGGCTCGTTTGCGTGCCAACCTGGAACCCGTGAGTCATGAAAGGTCCCTGTGTGGAACGGCGTTTCCACACGAGCGGTAATCAGCGCGCTGGATCCGTCGCTGGGTTCTCACACCAGATCTCCTCGCGCAGACCCGAGGCGCGTTGGACCCGGTGTGCTGCTGCGTACTCCAACACCGCTTGGCTAGCGCACAGTACCACGCGCGAACGAGCTCGAGTGATGCCGGTGTAGAGCAATTCGCGCGTCACCACCGGCGCGGGTTCATCGGGCAGGACGAGCATCACCTCATCGAACTCTGAACCTTGGCTCTTGTGAACCGTCATCGCGAATACGGTTTCGTGGGCCGGTAAGCGTGCGATGCCGATCCGGCGCAACCCCGTCTTGTCCTCGAAAACGGCAAAACAACGACCATACCCATCGAGCTCCAAAATGCCGATATCGCCATTGAACAGACCAAGTTGATAGTCGTTCTCGGTGATCAAGATCGGGCGACCTCGGTAGAACTTTTCCTGAGTTTGAAGCAAGCCGCGCCGTGTCAAAGCCAGCTCCAAGGCCGCGTTGAATCCTTCCACGCCCCGAGGTCCTTTGCGCAGTGCGCACAAGACTCGAAAAGCTTTGAACAGCTCGACTCGTTCCTCTGTGGTCTGGGCTCGCGCAAAGGGTTCGTAGCGTTGCAGCGCAGCTTCGATCAAGGGTGATTCGTGAAGCTGCTTCTTGCGGGTGAACTCGGTGCGCGCCGAGAGCCAACGCAGATCCGGATCTTCCAGAGCGCGCTCCAACGCGTCGACCCTACCCTCGCGCACCGCCTTCGCCAAGCGGCCGATCCCGCCATCCTCACGATAGCGATGACTCTTCTGCAGGTGCACCATGCAGTCTGCCACCCGCATCGAGTCGCCGTTCGCATCGGTCGACGTCTCGTGTGAATGCGATCCGGGGGACAGGCTGATCCCGAGACGCTCCAAGTACTTCAGGACCCCGCTCGAGTACGAATGATCGGCTTGTTCGTTGTAGATGTCGCCGAAGATCGCGCCAGCTTCGACACTGGAGAGTTGGTCTTTGTCACCAAGTAGAATCAAGCTGGCGTCGGGATCTACCGCGTCGAAGAGTTTGGCCATGAGGGCCAAGTCGATCATGCTCGCTTCGTCGACGATCACCACGTCGGCTGGCAGCGGGCGCTTTCGATTGTAGAAGAAGCGCGTTGGAGTGCGACGATTGTAACCCAATGCTCGGTGAATCGTGGTCGCGGCGTTGGACAGAGCGGCCACGACCTCCGCGCTGGCCCCTGCGCGCACGAGCCCCTCGTTCAGGGCGCTGCTCAGTCGCTGCGCTGCCTTGCCGGTGGGCGCCAACAGCATGAAGCGCAGCTCACGCCCAGCGAGCTCAGCCTGATCCTTCAAGAGCAGCAATACCTTGGCAACCGTCGTCGTCTTGCCCGTTCCGGGACCACCAGAGATCAGCGTTAGGTGATTGCGCGCGGCCAGGGCCGCTGCAATTGGTTGCAGGTCGTCGGTGCTGCGCGTATCCAAGTTCCAAAGTGACGCCAAGCGCGCGGCAAGCTTGCTCTCGTCGACGGAACGCGTGCGCAAACGAGCTCGAATCGCTCGGGCCAACTCGGTTTGATACTGCGCATAACGCTGCAGATAGACACGTCCCCGAGGATCTCGAATCAGCGGCTCGAGCTCGGCTTGTCCAGGCACTCCCACGAGAGAACTATGCCCGAGAGCCTCTTTCCACTCCGCAACGCTGGGCCAATCAACCTGAACCAACACTTCATGATCGTCGAACAGGGGCGTCTCGACGACTGCGTTCAAGTCCAAACACACGTGCCCTGTTTGCACCGCATGACTGGCGAACGCGCCTGCCAAGGGCACCAACACCGAGCCCTTGGGATCGAGTCGCTGCAGCACGCGCCCCAAATGAGCGTCGATCGCGAGCAGCACGCCGCGCCGTTCGAGTTCGTCGAGGCAGCCGAGCAGGTCCGTCTTGGGATCCAATGACGCGCCCTCTTGACTCATGGCTGGAGCTCCCGCCTTGGGGCCTTGCGCGCGGCGCTGCGCGCAGGAAACAGCTCTGACAGAGCATGGAGTCGAGCCAGCGGGGGCTTTTCGAAGAACACGCCTGTCTCGGCCCCGAGTGACGGGTGCATGCCCCGTAGAAACAGATAATAGCTCCCCCCGAAGTGTCGCTCGTAGTCATAGTCGACCAGGCGCGCTGCAAGATAACGATGCACCGCCAAGCAGTACAAGTGATACTGCAAGATGTAGTGACTCTTGGCCATCGCGGGCGCGAGCTTCGCTGGAGCGTAATCGGAGTAATTCGGCCCCAGATTGTTGGTCTTGTAGTCGATGACGTAGAAACGGCGACGATGCTCGAACACGAGATCGATGTAGCCCTTCAGAAATCCAGCCAGTGGAGTGAATTCCAACTCCGATACCGAGCGCGAGTAGTCGGACGGCACTTCGCGGCTGGGATGCTCGAGAAACACCGCTGCCAGGCGTTCGCGCGTTAGATGAACACCGTCGCGCAAACTTGGGGCCGGCAAGTAGAACTCCAACTCGTTCAGACGCGACTCGGGGGCTATGTCTTTGAGTGCGATGTTCGAGAACCGAGTTTGCAGAATTTCCGGAATTGCGCGCGAGAGCAACTCCTTCGCGTCCTCGAGCGCTAGTCCTTCAATCGCGCCGTGTTCGGCAAGCGCGCGCTCCACCGCCTGGCTGTGATCCGGCGCGCGAAAATCGGTGTGCTCGAGCACGGTGTGGAAGAAGTTACCAGTAGTCACGCCCCCTGGGAGATTGACCAAAGTAGTCACTCTTTCGTCAGAAGCGACGAGCAGCGGGGCAGCCAGCGAGGGGCCGTCGTGATCCCGACCATCGAGCGGATCCGACTTGGTGATCGCCGTCAATGCAGAGAAACTCGCGGTGCGCTCCCAGATCGGGCGCGCGCGGACCAGGTTGCGAACCACGAGCTTGCGCTGATCGACTCGCTCGGCTCGATAGCGGGGCCTCTCTGCCTCGAGCGCGGCTAGCCGCACTTCGATCACTTCGCCAGAAGGATCCAGTGACCGCAAGCGTTCGACCAGAGCTCCATCGTCCATCTGCTTCACACTGCTGGCCACAGCTTCCATCTCGGGGCGCCCTCCACCCAAGCCGCGTGTTGGCGCGTAAATCAGATAGGCGAAGGCAGAGGTCTGAAAACCGGTGTTCTGAAAGCCATAGAAGGCTCCCCAATACACAATCGTTCGATGTTTGGCTCGAGTCAGCGCCACGTACAACAGGCGCAGGTTCTCCGCCATCGCCTCTTGCTTCATCAACTCTGAATGGGAGTCGTGCTGTTCGGACCCAAGATCGAGAGTGAGTAGGTGCTGGTCCTCGGGATCGTGAAACCGAACCCACTCCTTGTCAGAGTCGAAGATCAAGGTGCCGTTGTGCAGGGTCGGGCACAGTACGATCGGGTACTCGAGACCTTTGCTCTTGTGGATCGTCGTCAGCTTGACGGCGTCCTCGTCACTCTCGAGCCGCACCTGTTCACTATCCGCGGTCGCGAATTGCCCGTTCAGCTGTTGCGACAAATGATGCAGCACGCCGCTCGGCCCCAAGTGATTCTCGACGGCTTGACGATGCAACAGTTCGATCACTTGCATGATATTGGTCATGCGGCGCTCACCGTCTTGCAACGCCAATAGCCGCTCAGGGAGACGACAATCGTGCAGTACGTGGTGCATCATCTGCACGAAGCCGAATTGGAACCAACGCTCGTTCCAGCGCCGCGTGCGGTCGACCCATTGATCCCAGGCCGACTCGTCGTGATCCAGGCCCAACAGCTCGTGCGCATCCAAGCCGATGGTCTCGGTGATCAAGGCCGTCCGCAGCGCCCGAGTATTGCCGGGTTCGGAGATCGCTTTGAGCAGCACGAACAGATCAGCTGCCTCCGGCTGTTCGTAGACGCTGCGATCGCCGAGGACCACCGCGGGGATCCCGCGCTCGAGCAAGGCTCTCTGACAATCGAAGGCCTCCTCGTTGGTGCGCGTGAGTACTGCGAAATCGCGTGGTAACAAGCGACGTCCATCGAGTGTGGCCTCGGACGTCAGATGGCTGTACACGTCGTTGGCGACCAGCTCTGGCAGGCGACGCCGCTTGAACTGACGCGAAAGGCCGCCTGGCGCGCTGTCACGCGCAATGAAGCGCACTTGAAATGGCGCCGCACCGAGCTCACTGGGCAGCTGCAGCGAACTCGGCCCCGCCTTGGCCGCCTCGACCTTCACGAACTGGATGCCATCCAGATAGAACGAGTAGGAGGTGAGCGAGAACAGCCGATTGACCGCGCTGACCAACGCCGTGTCAGAGCGGTGATTGGTCTGCATCGTATACTGCGCAGTCGTGGGGACGTGAGTCTTGGCTTGTAGGTAAGCAAAGACGTCCGCGCCGCGAAACGAGTAGATGGCTTGCTTTGGATCCCCGATCAAGAACAGCGCTGCGGGTGAACCCTGGTAGATCCGATCGAAGATCGCGTATTGCACGGG